>CAZWZB010000004.1:0-55069 GCA_964638835.1 uncultured Eubacteriales bacterium
TTCTTTACACTAAAGAAAAAGGAATACAATTTAAAACTCCGGAGTTATATTAAAAGAAAAAGATTATTTATTAAATATAAATTTTATTATAAAATCTATAACAATACTTAACAAAGCATTTACAACTCTTATTATAATTTAAGTATAGTATTTTAAATTATATTGAATCTATAAAGATGTGAATTTTGATAAATTACTAACAGTACATAATATAAAAAAAGAAAGGACGACCTTAAATCGTCCTTTCTTTTTTAAACTTTTATCTTTCATTTACATAATCTCTATCAAATTTTTAATCTTTTGTATTAGTTGATGTTGCAGAAGAAGTATCCATATATTCTTCAAGACAAATATTTCTTTCTTTTATGTCTTTAGCTACTTCTTCCCCCACATATCTATAATGCCATGGTTCATAAATAATACCTGTTACATCCGTTTTATCTTTAGGATATCTTAATATAAAACCATATTTATGTACATTTTCAATAAGCCATTTAAATTCAGCTGTTTTTTCTAATCCTATGTCTAATGTTTGGTAGTTAAGTGCTACAATATCTACTGCTAATCCTAAAGAATGTTCACTAGTTCCCGGTACAGCAATTCTTGCTTTTGTTAAATTATAAGCTTCTTCTTGATTTTTTCCCATATTTATGTATTGTTTTAATAAATCATCAAATAATTTTTTCTGATATTCATATGAACGATAGGCAGAACAAACTACAAGGTTTACACCATCTTTTTTACTATCTTCAAGCATTTGCATTAGATAAGGAAATGCTCTTTCATCAAATTCTTTTCCATTAGGTAAAGTTTTCGTTTCTATACTAAAATCTAATGGTAGTGGATTATTTTCATTTACAAGTATTAAGTTCCAATCCATTTTAGTATTCACTTCCTTTTCAGATTCAGTTCCTGTTGTTGTTTCTACTTCTAATCCAGTTTCTATTTCTGTTGTTGGTTCTATTTCCAATCTAGTTTCTATTTCTATTGTTGTTTCTATTTCAGTTGGTACTTCTAATTCAGATTCAATTTTAATAATTTCTTCTGTAGTTTCAGTTATAAAATTGCTTAGTGTTTGTGGATTTGTCATCAGATTTTCTGACAGTTCGATTTTATTAGTTAATTCATTACCATTAACAACATAAATGTTTGTTTGGATATTTATAGTGTTTTGTATAGAACGAAAGATTAACAAAATACTACTTAATAATATTAAGGATACTATTATTATTATTACAATAAATCTATCAATATTACTTATTTCAAAATCTTCAGATATAATTTCTTGCATAATAGCTTGATTTTCTATATTTAAAATATTAATATCAGTTTTAGCTTCTGTTTGAATTGCTTCATTTTCAATTTCTAATTCAACTTCTTTTATTTCAGATACAGCTATTTCATCTTCAATTTTTATTGTTTCACTTTGAATACCAGTTTCATTATTTTCCATTTGAATATATTGTTACTAAAAACTTATAAAAAGTTGTTCCATTCTTAATTTTTTATGATTTTATATTACTTACTTTTGTTCAATGTGATAGTTTTAAGGTATAAATTTTTTACCAATGGAACATATCAACTATAATAAAAATTTATTAACTTATAATTTAAAAGCTTTTACTTTTTATAATGTTACTCGTTTTCTTGTAACGGCTCCTTTCTTTAATTATAGATATTTTCTTATTGTGTGACATTGTAACATATGTCTTTTTAGTTTTTATTATTTACATAAATTCCTAAGTTTTTAACCTCTAATAGTTAGACAAATTTATATTTATTTTATTATAAATGTTTATTATTTTATTTACAAGTAAAAAATTAAAAAGGTCATAACCACTAATTTAGTTAATGGTTATAACCTTTTTTTATTTACTATATTAATTGTTTCTTATAAAAACTTAAATGTTTATTTTTAGACCTTAAAAAATTTAAAATGATTTTAATTTATACTATTTGTTTGTACTGGTTATGATATATTGCGTTAAATCAGAAAAGTAATTAAAATACCCAATATTATGATATAATTTGAATAAAATTTGAATTTTATTATTATAAAATTGTTTTATTATATCAAAAAAAATCATTTTTACAATAATTTAATACTATATTTAAAAAAAATTATTCTCTTTTTTATTATTACATGATATAATAAATAATATAAATTTAATAAAAAAGATACTTTTCTAATATTCTTATTTTATTAAAATTCATTGAACATAAAAAGGAGTGAGATTAGAATAATTATGATACCAGCATTACGCCAAGAAAAAATACTTGATATTTTGTCTTTCAATGAAATTGTATCTGCAGATACTTTAATGTCTACTTTAAATATTTCGATTTCAACATTAAGGAGAGATTTATCTAAGTTAGAGAAAAAAAATAAAATAGTCTTACTTCATGGAGGTGGTGTAAGGCTTGCACAAAAAGCAACTGAACTTAGCATTAATACAAAACTTGAATTAAATAAAGATGCTAAAGAATTAATTGCTAAAAAAGCAGCATCTTTTATTGAAGATGGAGATGTAATTTTTATTGACCCATCAAGTACTACATATAGAATGATACCTTATTTAATAGATAAAAATATTACAGTAGTTACAAATAGTATATTACATATTAATCAATTAATCGCTTATGATATTACTTCCATTATAATTGGTGGCACAATTAAAACTACAACAAATTCTTGTATTGGTCCAATTGCAGAAGCTAATTTAAAAGAATTTAATTTTAATAAATGTTTTCTTGGAGCAAATGGTTTGACTATTAAATCAGGCATTACAAACCATGATATTAATGAAAAAGTTGTTAAAACACTTGCTATTAATAACTCTATTCAACCATATTTTTTATTAGATTCAAGTAAATATGGAATAGTCACTATGGTAAAGGTTGCAGAACTAACAGACTATCCTATTATTACAGAGTTTATACCAGAAGAATTAGAAGAATATTCAAATATAATTTCTGCTTGAAATTTTACTTTATACACCTAATATTAAAAACCCTAACAAAGATATGTTAAGGTTTTTAATATGTATTTTTATAACTCCATTATCCAATAACCTTGTTCACCATTTTTATACATTTTACCTCTACAACATATAAATTTTTTAAAGCCTAAGTCTTTAGCTATATCTACATATTTTTCATCATAAAGGTCAGGAATGCCTAAAATATATTTATAAGAGTTATTTTGTATGTATCGACCAAGTATGAGATGTTTATATTTTTTATAACTTGCATTTATAAATTGATGTTTTATATATGTCCATATAAGTAAATCTAATGTTACAAGTTCAAATGGAGCTATTTTTATCCATTGTACTGATTTATTAGCTCTCTCAAATGGTATTATTTTTTCATTTATTTTAAACATATATGAAATATCGTCTAAATCTTCTTTATTCATTTCTTTTACTTCCAAATCTAGCATTTTTACATTGTCTGTATTAAGTATTTTATACTTTTCTAGTTCCTCCATTTCTGAATAAAATTTATTAACCATCTCATTAAATATTTTATGAGGATTGCTTTCTTTTTCTTTCTTTTCATTTTCTTCTTTAGATATATTTTCTTGTTTTGTTTTGATTTCTTTTTCTTTTTGGACATTGGGAATTGATTTTTGTTGTATTTCTTTATTTGGTTGTAAATCATTTTTTATTTCTTTATTTTGTTCTTTATATTTAATTAATTCTTGTTCATTATTTTTTATTATTTCTTTAGATTTTAAATCTTCATGCTTTATTGTTTCTTTAGATTTTAAATCTTTATGTTCCGTTATTTCTTTAAGTTTTAAATCTTTATGTTCCATTATTTCTTTAAGTTTTGAATCTTTATGTTCTATTGTTTCTTTAAACTTTGAATCTTTATGTATTAACTCTGGTTCTTTATGTTCAACTTTTTTACTATCTTCTGAAATATCTTTAAATTGGCTTTTCCATAATACTTCTTTTTCTTTATATCCTACAATAGGAATTGTTAATTCTCTTATATTATCTCCATTTAATATTATAGCGGAAACATTAAAATCTTCTATTGCCAATCCTGTCCCATCTACATTATCAGGATTAAACTCCCATTTACATTCAGCACGACCTTTACTATCTATATCAAGCCACCCAATTGGTATTCCTAAAGCTTTATCTGTTTGAGCTGATATTAAATAAACTCTATACATACTACCATCTTTTAATGGTTTTAACCCTTGTATAGATGTATTTATTTTTCCTTTACCATCTCTTATTTCTATTTTACAATAACCATTAGGCTCACGTCCATCTATAGAATATCCATTTAGTTCAGGCTTAAACATAATGAAAAATCTATCATAACGCCTTTTAATATTTTGCATATAAAAATCCTCCTAATACATTAATATTTTTTGTAAAGTATATGTATTAAGAGGATAAAATATACTGTTATATTCTCAGTATAAATTTATTGAACTTTTAATTATAGGTTAACTTTTTGAATAAAAATTGTTAAATGTTCTGTTAAATTAATAAGTGTTGTACTTGATGGGAGAAATATAGTAGGCCTAGTTGGAAATCCTTTATTTTGTTTAAATACTATTCCTTGTCTTCCGTCATTCAATATTACTTCTATACCATTTGGATAACTATAAAATGCATTAATACTATCTTTAAAAATTACTCTATCAAATTTTTGTAAAGCATCTAATGAAAGTTTTTCAATTACTTGATATGGAATTGAGTTTTCTTTAAGCAAATTAGAATAGTTATTAGCTATATGTAAAATTTGCGAATTTTCAAGAAGTTTATTTCCTGGCACATTAAGAGGACCTTTACTATCAATACGCTCATGTAAATGTAATATTGGAATAAATATTGTAGGCCCAAAATTGTGATTAAGCTTTATCAATTCATATGCATATTCATAATGTGTTTTTTCAGATTGCTCAAATAATTTACCTATATCATGTAATAATGCACTTGATATTAAAGTATCTATTTTAATTGCTGGAATTTGCCTTGCTGTAGCTATTTTTATAACATAAATAATTACATCTAAAAGATGAAGTGCTAATTCAGAAAGATTATCCTTAGTTATACTTACATAATTATCTATAGATACACTATTTTCAGAAATATCTATATTATCTATAATTTTTTGTTTTATAAATGAAAGTTGTTTGTTATCAATTGTTCTATATTTCTTTATCTTTTCTAAGAAATTTTTAATTTCATTTATTATTTCTATTTTAATTTGACTATCTATTACTTCTTGAAGAGTAATACCTGTACTATCTTCAATATATACTGTCAAAACACCAATTTTTCTTAATTTGTCTAAAATATTTGCTGTTATGACATTCCCCTCTCTTATAAAAATCATACCACTTGTGGTATAAATAGGATTAGCTAAAATTTTTCCTATTTGTTTTTCATTTAAAAAAACTAATCTCATAGTTATTTAGTGGCTTTGAGACTCATGACTTTCGTCATAAGAGGATAGCCATTCTCCTTTCTGTTAATCACTTATTTAATGTCAATTATATTTATTTTAATCTATAAAATTATTTAAAGTTTAAACTTATTAGGCATTACCTTCACTAATTATATTAACACCCTCTATATTTAAATCCTTTATTAAATTTGAATCTTCAGTATTGGAATCATATTGTTCACCATAAATTGATTTATACTTATAATTAAAATCTTCTTTTAATATAGGTTTAAGTTGAAATATTTTACCGGTTTTTTCTTCTAATGATTTTGTTAATTTATCAATAACTTCTTTATTTTTTAACATAGACATTGCATTATTATCCTTACATATAATATAATAATAATTATCTCCTAAATAGCCTGCTTCAGTTAAAGATAATTGTGTTCTTTTACTAGGTTCTGTAATAAAGCTATTATAAGTAATATTTTCCCAAATATTTAAAGCCTCTTTTATATCTTCTGGTAATGCTTTGACTTTTTTATATTCTTTTTTAGGTTGTATACTTTGAGATTTTATTAAATTTTCAGTTACACCATCTGCAATTTTTTGTTCTAAAATATTTATTTTAGTTAATAACTCCTCTAAATTTAAGTTACTTGGTTTAACTGGATTACATAATTTTATAAATAAAACTTCTAATAAAATTCTTTTATTTCCTGAATACTTTATTTGATTCTCTAAAACTGAAAATTCTTTTATAAAATTCATAAGTTCATCTTCTGTAATATTTTGTGCTTGTTGTGATAATATATTTATATTTTCTAAAGATAAATCAAGCACATTAGTATTTGCACTTTTCACTACTAATAAATTTCTAAAGTGAATTATAAGTTCTTCAATAAATGGAGATATATCTTTACCTTCTCTTATAATATCGTCAATTATTTTTATACATTTAGCAGTATTTTTTTCGATTAATTCATTAGTAAGTTTATAGAAAATTTCATTGTTTACAGCTCCTACTATATTTAAAACTTTTTCAAATGTTATTTCTTCCTCATAATAAAAAGATATACATTGGTCTAATATACTAAGAGCATCTCTCATAGCTCCATCTGAAATTCTTGATATATAACTTAAAGCTTTTTCTTCTACAAGTATTTCTTCTTCTTGCATATAATAAGCAAGCTTTGCTGACATATCAAGTACACTTATTCTTTTAAAATTGTATCTTTGACATCGTGAAAGTATAGTTGCTGGTATTTTTTGAGGGTCTGTAGTTGCTAGTATAAATATTATATGGCTTGGTGGTTCCTCTAATGTTTTTAATAATGCATTAAACGCTCCTGTTGAAAGCATATGAACTTCATCAATAATATAAACTTTATATTTACCTTCCGTTGGTAGATATTTCACTTCTTCTCTTAATTCTCTTATACTATCTACACCATTATTTGAAGCAGCATCTATTTCTATTATGTTTAAATTATTTGATACATTAATACATACACTACATTTATTACATGGTTCACCATCTACATGATTTATACAATTAACTGCTTTAGCAAATATTTTTGCTGTAGATGTTTTACCTGTTCCTCTAGTACCACAAAAAAGATATGCATGGGATAACCTATTTGATATTATTTGTGTTTTTAATGTTTTTACTATATGTTGTTGACCTATTAAGTCATTAAAATTTTGTGGACGCCATTTTCTATATAAAGTTGTATATGACATATTTTCTACTCCTTTTTAAAAGTTTGTTAAATATAAGCAAAAAAAAAGAAGATAATATCTTCCTTTATTTATATATAAATTCGTGCACTTGCTTTCGACAGTATCCTCCAAGCGTTACTATTACAGTTAGCTCGAGCCAAGCACCCTTACGGCACACAAGAGATTTTGCTTAGTGCTGCTTCCGTCAAGACCTGACACGGTTCACAAATTCCTGTTGCGTAAGACTCAGCCGTCAACACCACTTTTAATAGGCAGGCCTCACAGAATAAAGCCTCAAAGTAAGCATCACCCTCGCTACAGCGGGTTGCGAGTACAAGGAACCGCTACCTCCCCGGCTAGCACGAAACTTTATGACTTAATTAATTATTAAATAGTATAACTGTTTTTTTATTAAATGTCAACTAGAATATAATCCTTTTTTATTCTTTATATTGACTAATATCATTACAACAAACTAATACAGCATTATCAGAACTATTCCATACTATTTTTGAAGCAGTTACACTACACCATATATTATAAATATCATTATAAAATTCTACAGAAGTACTTTTTTCTGATATTTTTAATTGACTAACAGGACAGTTTTCACATGGTCTATCTTTACCTTTCCAAAAGGTTTTGTAACATATATCACCAATGGACAGATTTGATTCTATTCCTTTTACTTTTTTGTTAGCATATAAAATTTCATAAGTTTCACTATTAATTACATATATAATATTTTCAATACTATCTAATACATTTTTTTGTTTTTCATATAAATTTAATACTTCATCTGATATTCTTTTCTTCAATAAAAATGAGCCAATAATTTTACCTAAGTCTTTAAATATGGTAATTTCTTTTTGTGTCCATTCTCTGTTATTTTCACAATCATCAAAACCTATAAATCCTCGATTTTGCTGGTTTTCTTCTATTGGTACAATAAGTATTGATTTAATCTCTTGTGGTTTTAAAATTTCATAAAGTTTAGTTTCTAATGTTTCTATATTACTACAAGCATATATTTCTTTAGTTGACATAGATGTTGGATATGGTATGTTTTGTAAATTGTTTATATGAGAACTTATACCTTTATTACACCATTCAAAAGTATTTGAAGTATATTTATTATCTAAATTATTTTCAAAAATATATACTCTACTTACATTAAAGTATTCTCCTAAAATCCCAAGTATTAAACGTATACTACTTTCTAAATCTCTTGCATTGTAAAGTATTTCAAAAATATAAGTTTTTATATCATTTTCAATTGACATATTACTAATTTCTGAATTAAAAATTATATCATTATTTCTACGTTTATTTGATTTTATTACTTTAGATAAATTGGGATTGTAAATAGAATAACAATCTTTACCATTATTTTTAGCTGCATATAAAGCAATATCCGCATTGTTGTATAATTCTTTAAAATTTTTACCATGTTCTTTATAAATTGCAATACCAATACTACCAGATATCTTATAATCTTTATTATCACCTGTAAAAGTTTTTCTAAAAGTATTACAAACTTCTTTTGCTTTTTCATCTAACAAATTATTATCTAAATTTTTTAAGAATATAACAAATTCATCTCCTCCTATTCTACCAATAATATCTGAAGAACGTGATATCTTTTTTATTTTAGTTGATATCTCTGTTAATACAGCATCACCAAAAGCATGACCTAAATTATCATTAACTCCTTTAAAATCATCAATATCAATAATCATTAAAGCATGTTTTCCATTTGCTTCATTTGATTTTAAAAACTCATTTATAAGATTTTGAGTAACTAATTTATTATATATTCCTGTTAATGGGTCAAGTTCTGCTTTTCTTTTAAGAACCTGAGTTTCTAATTTTTGTTCGTTTATGTTAGTAATTTTACCTACCACTATATAAGGTTCATTTTTATTATTTAAAAGGACTGTTAAAGATATTAAACTCCATAAAAAAGTTTCATCTGATTTTTTCAATCTAATTTCTATTTGTGTTAATTCTTTGTTTTTACTTTTATTTATATCATGACAAATAGCATAAAACAAATGAATATCTTCTTTATGGATAAATTCAATGGCAGTTTTGCTTTTCATAAAATTAATTTTTGTTGGTTCTTTACCAAAAATTCTTTTGAAGTTATTAGAATAGGATAAAATATCATTTTTTATATTGTACTCAAAAATAACACTATCTGACTGTTCAGAAATTAATCTAATATGTTCTTCACTAACTTTTAAACGCTCTTGTTCAGCTTTTACATTGGTTACATCTAATAAAACACTAAGAAATACTTCATCTCCATCATCATCTATAATTCTTTGTCCTTTATTATGTATCCATAGTAATTCACCATCTTTGTTAAAAATACGATATTCTAATTCATATTCTGTATTAAAATTATTTTCTAGTGTATTTATTATTAATGGTAAGTCTGGTGAAAATATCATATTAATAAATTTAGAATTAAATTTTTCATCCATTTCTTTTCTTGTATACCCTGTTAAATCATAAAATCCATCACTTACATATTTTAATGTAAAAAACCCATCTATAAAGCATTTTTGAACAGCTCCGGGAATACTTTTATTAATTACTTCTTGGCTATTGTAAGCTTTTTGTAGTTTTTTTCTATTTATTTTATTACTCAAAACTATGTATAATACAAAAGCTATAAATCCTATAACAATTTTAATTATAAAAAAATATAAGTTTAATGATATTTCTTCTGACTGAGTTGTTACAACAAATTTAGGAACAATGCTAAATATATACCAATTATTAATTCCTAATGGAGCATATGTTGCTAATCTTTCTTCGATATTATAACTATAGCTCATAAATCCACTTACATTATTTTTTAAATCTTCTTTCATTAAGTTTACGGAAAATCCATTTTCAAAAATAAAATTTGAATATAAATCAAAAATATTACCATAAGGTGTTAATAAATAATTACTTCCACTACGTGCAATTATTTCACCATTAGCAGCTACAACAAGAGCATAGCCTCTATTATTAAAACTTTCTGTAGATAATGTTTTATCTAATGTTTCCATACTATAAGAACCATGTATTATACCAATAATATCATTATTTTTTATAATAGGAACAGCAATAGCCACAGTTCGTATAGCATCTATTTTTGAATCAAATGGTTCAGAAATTGTAATTTCACCTTTAATTGCCTTTTGAAAGTAATCCCTATCAGATATATCATATATTCCACCATCGCTTAGATGACAAACAGCTGAAGGAAATGTCAAACCTAATCTATTAAATTCAGTTATACTTTTTAAAGAAATTAAATTATTAACAATATTTTCATGTGTTAGTTCTGTACTTTCAAAAGTTGCAAAATAATCAGATATCGATTTTAATAATACTATTTGTCCTTCAATTTTGGATTTTAAAGTAGAAGTATGATTATTAGAAGTTTCCTGAAGCATTAATAGAACATTTGCATTTAAGCTTTCATCCAAATTGTCTTTGAAAGTGTATATGGAGAAAATTAATAACAAAGTTAAAGTGACAATAAAAAGAAATGTTAGAATAAAAGAATTTTTCTTTTTCACCATTTACTACTCCTTTCTTATATATAAATAAATTAAATTACATTTTTACAGTATTATACTATATGATATATTCATTTTCAACAAGAAAACTTGAAAATACTATAATAATATTCAAAGAAGTAGTTTTAAAATATAAAATTATTTAATAAATAAACAAATTAAAAAAACTTCCCTAATCAAAAGTATTAGAGAGGTTTTTTAATTTGTTTATTTTTGTTTTCTCATAGAATTTATAACTGCTAATAATGTAACCCCAACATCTGCAAATACGGCTAACCACATATTAGCAAAACCTAATCCACCAAGTATTAATACTAAAAATTTTACTGAAAGTGCAAAGATTATATTTTGCCATACAATTTTATTAGTATGCTTTGCTATTTTAATAGCTTCCACTATTTTTGATGGTTCATCATTCATAATTACTATATCAGCAACTTCAATTGTTGCATCAGAGCCAGCTCCACCCATAGCACAACCTATATCGGCTCTAGCAAGTACAGGAGCATCATTTATTCCATCTCCTACAAAAATTATTTTTCCTTTTGAATTTATTTCTTCTAATCTTTCTACTTTTTGTGCTGGTAATAATTCAGAATAATATTTATTTATATTAAGTTCATTTGCAACTGTTTTTGCTGTTGTATCTCTATCCCCTGTTAACATTATGGTATCTATATTTAGATTATTAAGATTTTTTATAGTAGTTTTACTATCTGATTTTAATTTATCTGCTATTACTATATATCCTAAATATTTATTATTAACTGCTGTATATACTATTGTAGAAGAACTATTTACCTTTTCAATATTAATATTTTCTTTTTGCATTAGTTTATAGTTTCCTGATAATATAACATTTTCTTCTGTTAACACTTTAATTCCCATACCTGCTATTTCTTCATAATTTTTAATATTTATTTCATTTGCTAAATTATATTTATTTAGTATTGATTTTGCTATAGGATGTGTAGAATGACATTCTGCTATAGCCGTATATTTTAATAATTCTTCAGAGCTAATATTATTTTCTGGTTTTATTTCTATAACTTCAAATACACCTTCTGTTAAAGTTCCTGTTTTATCAAAAACAACTGTACTAACAAGATTTAATGCTTGTAAATAGTTACTTCCTTTTATAAGTATTCCTTTAGATGATGCTGTTCCTATGCCACTAAAAAAACTTAATGGTACAGATACTACTAAAGCACAAGGACATGATATAACAAGCATTATTAAAGCTCTTGAAAACCAAATGGAGAAATCAGTATTTGTTATAATAGGTGGTACAATTGCTACAGCTAATGCTATAAATACAACAATTGGTGTATAAAGTTTCGCAAATTTTGTTATGAATTTTTCTGTAGGTGCTTTTCTAGCTGATGCATTTTCTACAAGTTCAAGTATTTTTGTTACTGTAGATTCTGAAAATAACTTTGTTACTTTTATTTTTAATAAACCTGATTGATTAATACAACCGCTTAGTACTTCATCACCTTTGTTCACTATTCGAGGAACAGATTCACCAGTGAGTGCTTTTGTATCTAATTGAGATGTTCCTTCCTCAATAATACCATCAAGAGGTACTCTTTCACCTGGTTTTACTAATATAAAATCTCCTATTAAAATATCAGCTGGATTTACAGTTTCAACTTTATCCATTAATATCTTATGTGCAGAATCAGGACGTATATCCATTATAGCTCTTATAGATTTTCTTGAACGATTTACAGCTATATCGTTTAATATTTCCCCTATTTGATAAAACAACATTACAGCTACAGCTTCAGGATATTCACCTAAAATAAAAGCTCCAAATGTAGCAATTGTCATTAAAAAGTTTTCATCAAAAAAATCACCTTTTAATATATTTTTAAGTGCAGTTATAACAACATCAAATCCAAAAATAATATATGCTATTAAGAATGCTGTTAACTTCATAAATGGTATATTTAAAAATATTGCAATAATAAATATTACCAATCCAATACCAAAACGTAAAAACTTAAATTTTATTTCATCATTATGTACATCATTTTCAGTTGATTTATCTTTTAATCTAACTGTAACTTGTGATTCATGCGAATTAACTATTGTAGTTATTTGCTTTAATATGTTTTCTATAGTTGTAGAGCTGTCTAATTTTATTAGCATAATTTGATTTGCAAAGTTTATATTTGCAAAATTTATTCCTTTTATCTTTTGTATTTCTTGTTCTATCTTATTTGCACAATTAGGACAATGTAATCCTTTTAATTCTATTACTATCATAAAATCATCCCCCTTTAAATTTTAATGCTTATGATTTATATGTGAGTATCCTTGTTGTAATACTGTCAACACATGGTCATCATCTAATGAATAATATGTTATCTTCCCATCTTTTCTAAACTTGACTAAATTACTTTGCCTTAGCACTCTTAATTGATGAGATACTGCTGATTGTGTCATTCCTAATACAATAGCTATATCACCTACACACATTTCACTTTTTTCTAATACCAATAAAATTTTTATTCTGCTTGAATCACCAAAAACTTTAAAAAAGTCTGCTAACTCGTAACATATTTCATCTTCAGGTAAATTTGTTTTTATTTCTAGTATAATTTCTTCATTTAGACATTTTTCGTCTATCATTGTATTCCTCCTTAATATAAGCTCATATGAACAATCATTCATATATTATAAACTAAAAATCTTTTAATGTCAATAAAAAAACCTAGATTATAATTTCTAGGTTTAATTTTTACTTTATTAAATATAAAAAGATTATCTTTAATCTAAGGAATGAATAAATAACCCACTTCTTAACTTTGGTTCAAACCATGTTGACTTTGGTGGCATAATTTTATTTAAATCAGCAATTCTTATTAATTCTTCAATAGAGGTAGGACACATGGCAAAAGCTACTTTCATTTCTCCACTATCAACTCTTTTTACTAATTCTTCTAACCCTCTTATACCACCAACAAAATCAATTCTTTTATCTGTTCGTATATCTTTTATGCCTAATATTGGTTCTAAAATTTGACTTTGAAGTATAGATACATCTAAAAGAGCCACTTCATCTGTTGCATGAATAAATTGACGTTTAGCAGATAAAAAATACCACTTTTTATTAAGATACATAAAAAAAGTGTGTTTAACATTTGGTTTATCTACTTCTTTATTAAAAATTTCTACTGTAAATTTATCATTTAATTTATAGATAAATTCTTCTTCTGTTAATCCATTTAAATCTTTTACCAATCTATTATAATCCATTATATGTAGTTGATTTTCTGGAAATAATACAGATAAATAATAATTAAATTCTTCTTCTCCTGTATAATTGGGATTTAATTCTCTCCGTTTTAATCCTACAGCGGCGGCGGCGGCATTTCTGTGATGTCCATCTGCTATATAAAGATTTGGCACATTCATAAATAAATTTATTAATTTATTTATAATTGTTTCATCATCTATAATCCATACTTTATGAGATATTTTATCTTCAGATTTAAAAGCATATTTAGGATTATGTTGTAACGTCCATGTTTCAATAAGTTTAGTTATTGTCACTTGTCCTCTATATGTTAAAAATATAGGTCCTGTATTAGCATTACAATAATCAATATGATTTGTTCTATCTAACTCTTTATCTTCTCTTGTAAGTTCATGTTTCTTAATAGTACCATTAATATATTCATCTATTTTTGTACATACTACAAGCCCCATTTGAATTCTACCATACATATTAAGTCGATAAATATAAAAATAGGGTTTTTCATCTTGTATAAAAACTTTTTCTTCTATCATTTTATTTAAATTGTCTCTTGCTTTTTCATATACTTTTTTATCATATATATGAACATCTTCATCTAAGTCAATTTCTGCTTTATCTATATGCAAAAATGAGTACGGATTATCTTTTGCTAATTTATAAGCTTCTTCTCTATCCATAACATCATATGGTAAGGCTGCCACTTTATTAACTAATGAATCTACTGGTCTTATTGCTTTGAATGGTTTTATAGTTGCCATATCAGGTCTCCTTTAATTATAGAATAAGTTTGATGAGTATATAATATAATTTTTAATTCAAATTGGCAAGTATTTTTTATAATTATATGTGTATATGAGTAAAAAAATTAGAAGTGTTAAATAAATAATTAAAAATAAATATTATTTTTAGTAAGTAGGGGCGACCTTTGGTCGTCCGTGAAAACTAAATAATTTGTATTAATCAATGTTGGTTCGCACTTAAAATTAAGTGCGAACCAACATTGATTTTAAATTAAAAATCATAGTTTAGTAAACGTTTTTAAAATTTTAGCTTGTTTTAAACTTCACTAAATATAAATTCATATTGAGTTCATATTTTAATATTAAAATTTTTGTGGTAAAATGAATTTAGAGGTGATTTAATTGTTTAATATTTTAGTAGTTGAAGATGATAAAAATATACGTAAATTAATGTCAACTGTACTTAAACAAAATGGATATAATCCAATATGTGCTATAGATGGACAGGAAGCTTTTGAAATTTTGGATAAAGAGCATATCGATTTAATGATTTCTGATATAATGATGCCAAATATAGATGGTTATGAGTTAACAGAAGCTTTACGTAAAGCTAATTTTAATATTCCTGTTTTAATGGTAACTGCTAAAGAAAGTTTTTTAGATAAACAAAAGGGGTTTTTAGTAGGAACTGATGATTATATGGTTAAACCTATTGATGTTAATGAAATGATATTAAGAGTATCAGCACTTTTAAGACGTTCTAAAATTGTAAATGAACATAAACTTGTTATAGGTGAAGTTATTCTTGATTATGATGAACTTAGTGTTAAAAGAGCAGAAGAAATATTTACTTTACCAAAAAAAGAGTTTTATTTATTATTTAAGTTGTTATCTTATCCTAATGTTATATTTACAAGATTACAATTAATGGATGAGATTTGGGGAATGGATAGTGAAGCAGATGACCGTACAGTAGATGTTCATATAAAAAGATTACGAGATAGGTTTTCAGAATATCCTGAATTTGGAATAGTTACTGTAAGGGGACTTGGTTATAAAGCGGAGAAAAGAATATAAATATGGGAATAAAAAATTTAAGATTAAAATTAGTATTATTTTTATTTGTTGTTATGGTCATTTCTTCAATATGTGCTTGTTTAATTATAGTAACAATAATTCCACTAAAATTAGATACACTTTCAAAGTTTATATTTTCAATTGATAATATTATAATAGAAAAAATTAAAATTATAATTAATTTATATAATTTTCTTATAGTATTTTTTTCAATAACCTTTGCACTAATAATTGTAACTATAACAGGAGAAAAAATTTTAAGACCTATTCGTGAATTAAATAAAGCAACTAAAAAAGTATCCCAAGGCGATTTTAGTATAGAATTACCTATTGTAGGTAATAAAGAAGATGAATTTAATATACTTATAGATAGTTTTAATAAAATGACAAAAGAACTTGCTAATATGAGTATGCTACATAAAGACTTTATAAGTAATGTTTCACATGAATTTAAAACTCCTATATCTTCAATACAAGGTTTTGCTACTGTATTATTAAATAGTGAACTTACAGAAGAACAAAAAGAATATGCTCAAATAATTACTGATGAAGCTACAAGATTATCTAAACTAACAACAAATATTTTGAAATTAACTAAACTTGAAAATCAAATAATAATTACAGATAAACAGTATTTTTATTTAGATGAACAAATAAGATATGTAATTTTACTATTACAAAATGAATGGTCAAAAAAAAGTATTAGTTTTAATATTGAACTTTCAAAAATAAATTATTTTGGTAATCAAGAACTTTTACAGCAAGTATGGCTTAATCTTATTGGAAATGCAATTAAATTTTCAAATATCAATGGAGAAATCACAATAAAATGCTATATAGATAATAAAAATATTATTGTTATTATTTTAGATAATGGTATAGGAATGAATGAACAAACTATTAATCATATTTTTGATAAATTTTATCAAGGAGATAAATCACATTCTAGCGAAGGTAATGGTTTAGGATTACCATTAGCAAAACGTATTATAGAGCTTTGTGATGGTAATATTAAAGTTAACAGCACTATAGAAAAAGGCTCTAAATTTATAATAAAATTACCATTGGAGGATAAAAATGATACTTGAAAGAAAAGCTAAAGTCAATTTAGATAATATTAAAATAAATGTTAATAAATTTGGAATTTCAGAAGAAAAAACAATAAATTTATTAAAAGATACTGTAAAAATGCAACAATTATATGGTGGTGCTGTTAGAGAAATTAGTACTAAACTTGAAATTTTAGATGATGAATTTCATGTTAGATATTCTCATAATCCTATTCATCATATGGAAAGTAGACTTAAACAACCTCAAAGTATAATGGAAAAGCTTAAACGAAAAGGACTTGAAGTAAGTATAGAGTCAGCTATGAAAAATTTAAATGATATCGCAGGTATACGTGTTATATGTTATTATATTAATGATGTTTATACTATCGCAAAACTACTTATTAGACAAAGTGATATTAGTTTAATTAAAATGGTTGATTATATAAAAGAACCCAAATCAAATGGTTATCGTAGTTTACACATTGTTGTATCAGTTCCCGTATTTTTATCAAGTGAAACAAAAATAGTACCAGTAGAAATTCAAATTCGTACTATTGCTATGGATTTTTGGGCAAGTCTTGAACATCAACTTAGATATAAATCAGATTCTGAAATTAAAGAAGATTTACAAAAGGACTTGCAAAAAGATTTACAAGAATGTGCTGAAGGAATATCAAATATTGATTTAAAAATGCAAGACATTTATAATAAATTAAAAAATTAAAAGTGAGTATAAACTCACTTTTTTAGTTGCACTTATATATATTTTAGTTTAAAATAAATAAAAAAAGAAAGAAGGGATTATTATATCTTATAAATCTACTATATTAGCATGTTATATAGGTAATTTTACTCAAGCCATTGTTATAAACCTTACACCAATTATTTTTATTCCTTTAAGGGAACAATTTGGCATTACATACACACAATTTGGTACTTTAATACTTATAAATTTTATTACACAAGTTATTGTTGATATTGCTTTTAGTAAAGCTGTTGATAAACACGGCTTTCGTATATTTGCAGTTCTTGCACATATTTTATGTGTACTTGGTTTTATTATGTTTGCTTTTACACCAGTAATATTTAAAAATAATGTTTATATTGGGTTTGTAATTTCTACAATTGTTTTTTCTGGTTCAGGTGGATTATTAGAATTATTACTTAGTGCTATTGTTGATGCTATTCCAACAAAAGAAAAAGAAAAAGCTATGAGTATGTTACATTCTTTTTATGCTTGGGGACAGGTTACAGTTGTAATTGTAACAACATTATTTTTGTTTATATTTGGAAGCAAAAGTTGGTATATTATAGTTTTATTGTGGTCTATATTGCCATTTTTAAATTCTTTTTTATTTGCAAAAGTTCCTCTTTCACAAAAATTACATGCTTCTGAGGTTATGTCAATTAAAGATTTATTATCAAATTCTATATTTATAGTTGCTTTTTTAGCTATTGCTTTAGGTGGAGCATCTGAAGTTACGATTTCTCAATGGTCTTCTTCATTTATGGAAAAAGGTCTTGGTCTTCCTAAAATTATGGGCGATATACTTGGAATGTGTGGTTTTGCTGTCATGTTGGGAATTGGACGTGTATTACATGGTTTTTATGGACATAAAGTTAATATCCATAAAATAATGATATATGGTAGTTTTTTAGCTATATTTTGTTATATTATTATTGCATTATCGCCATTTAATACTTTATCTTTAATTACTTGTTGTATTGTTGGTATATGTGTAAGTTTATTATGGCCAGGCACTTTAGTTATTGCTTCAGAAAAACTTCCTCTTGCGGGTGCTTCAATGTTTGCACTTTTGGCTGCTGGTGGGGATATTGGAGCTGCTAGTGGTCCATGGTTAACAGGTGTAATAACTGATTTTTCAGAAAAGATTGTACCAATTGAATTTTTAAATCAAATATCTTTAACAACAGAACAACTTGGTTTAAGAATTGGAATTTTATTATCAGCATTATATCCTTTACTATGTTTGATATGTCATATTAGATTAAAAAATATTTCTAGCAATAAAAATTAAAAATCAAAGTTGTGTCGCACTCATTAATGAGTGCGACACAACTTTAAATTTAAAAAATAGTAAGAACAATATTTTATTGTTTCTTACTATTTTTAATTATTTATTTAAAATTTAATATTTTTTACTATAACTTTAGAAAAATTTAATATTTGTTTCCTTAAAATTACCTCTATTAAAACTTTATTGATTTTATCATATTTATTTATATATTTTTATATTTTAAGTTTGACGTATTACTTTTTTTGTGATATATTAAACAATTGAATATATTATATAGTGGGGGATGTTTTATGTTAAAAAATATTAAAATTATATTTAAATTGATGCTATGTTTTGGAATTGTTATAGGATTATCAACTATAGTAGTTATAGTATCCATTTTAAATATACAAAAAGCTTCTAATAGTACTCAAAATTTATATAATCGTCCATATACTGATATGCATGATATGTGGGCTATTAGAAAAGATATGGTTACTGTTGAAAAAGCTTTATACAAAGCAATTGCTACAAATGATGAAATAAAAACACAAAAATTAATTGATGAGAATATAGCTGCTGCTAAATCAGTAATAGAAGAGGTGGAAAGATTAAAAATTGCTTTTTCAAATAATGATAAGAAACTAGCTCTAATAAATAATATTGAAAGTTTATTTAAAAATTCTGCTGCACCAATTAGAAAAGATATAAATGAACTTATCTTAAAAGGAGAAAAAGAGAAAGCATTAGAAAAAATAGAGAATGAATATGAAGTTGTTTTTAATAAAACAAATGAATACATAAAAGAATTATTTGAATTAGTAAATACAAATGCTATTGAATTTACAGATGAAGCAAAGAAATCTAGTAATGATTCAATATTACAAAGTGTGTCATTATTGTTACTAAGCTTACTTATATCTGTTTTAATTATTATCATATTAACAAAAACACTTATGAAACCTATAAATCAAATGGACATAGCTATAAATGAATTATCAAAAGGAAATTTAAATGTTGATATAGATTATAGAGCTGATGATGAATTAGGAAGTTTAGCACATAACATAAGAAAAACTATTAGACAACTAAAAGAATATATAGCAGATATAAATTTTGTTTTACAAGAAATAGCAAATAAAAATATGAATGTTAATGTAGATTCAAAATTTTTAGGAGATTTTCTTCCAATAAAAGAATCTCTAAATACTATAATAATATTTTGTAATGATATGCTATATAACACAACAAGTGTTGCAAATAATGTTAAAAAAAGTTCAAATGAAATGACAGATATATCTCAATCATTAGCTATAAGTTCTACAAATCAATCTGATTATTTAAATGAATTGGTAGTTTCTGTTGAAGAAATAAATCAATTTGTTAGTGATACAGCAAATAATGCACAAAGTGTTAATAATATAACACAAGAGTCAGTTAAAATAATAAGTGTAGCAAATGAATATATGAATAAATTATTAAATGCTATTGATGAAATTACTTTCCAATCTCAACAAATATCAAACATAATAAAGGTTATTGATGGCATTGCACAACAAACTAATTTATTATCATTAAATGCATCTATTGAGGCTTCACGTGCAGGGGAACATGGAGCAGGATTTGTTATTGTAGCAAGTGAAATGGGTAAACTTGCAAATGAAAGTAGTTTAGCTGCTAAAAATACATTTGATTTAATTAAAAAGACTATAGATGTAATTGAAAATGGTTCTTCTTTATCAAATGAAACAGCAACAATACTAGAAGATGTAGTAAATTCATCAATTGAGGCTGGTAAACTTGTAAATCAGATTTCTGAATCTTGTATGAAACAATCTGATTTTCTAAATCAAATTTCTGAAAGCATTCAACATGTTTCAGAGCTTGGAGATACAAGCTCACAAACTGCCCAAGAGTGCTCAGCAACAAGTGAAAAGTTATTATCACAATCAGAACTTTTAATGAAAATGTTAAAAACATATAAATTAAAACCACAAAATCTAGTTAAATAAAATTTTTTAGCTAAGTTAATTTAAAATAATCTTTCATAATTGAGAGATTATTTTTTTTATGTATTAATTACCATATTATATTTATTGAAAGTGCTAATTAAATAATTAAAATGTAATGTAGGGGCTGGCGTCAGCCCTTTAGTTTTATTGTTTTATTAGTATTAATATAATCATAAATATTTTAAAATTAATAAAGTAATATTTAAATATCTTGTCTCATACAATTAATCAAATGAGGTGATTATATGAATTTAAAAGAAATTATTATGAATTGTTTAAGTGATAATATTAAAAAAAGTTTTTATAGCATATCTACATCAGAGTTCAAAGAAATAGAAGAAATAAGAATAAGGGTTAATAATCCAATTATATTATATAAAAAAAATTCTGAACAAATATTATCAAAATTTATACCTACACAAAAAGATATTATGCTTACATTGGAGCTTATAAGTGATTATTCTTTGTATGCATTAGAGGAAGAGTTAAAGAATGGTTATATTACTTTACAAGGAGGTCATAGAGTTGGACTAACTGGAAAAGCAGTTATAGACAAAGGACATATTAAAACAATAAAAAATATTAATGGAATGAATATAAGAATATCACATCAAATAATAGGTTGTGCTGATTATGTAATTAATTATATATATGATAAAGAAATATACCACACATTAATAGTATCACCCCCAAAATGCGGAAAAACAACATTACTTCGAGATATAGTAAGACAATTAAGTAATGGATTTAATGGAAAATCCGGAGTTACAGTTTCTGTTGTTGATGAACGTTCAGAAATAGCCGGTTGCTATAATGGAATACCACAAAATGATATTGGTATTAGAACTGATGTATTAGATAGCTGTCCAAAAGCAGAAGGAATAATGTTATTGTTACGCTCTATGTCACCTGAAGTTATAGCTGTAGATGAAATAGGAAAAAATGAAGATATATATGCTATAGAAGAAATTTTAAATTCAGGTATAAAACTTATATGTACAGTCCATGGTAAGACATTAGAAGATATACAAAAGAAACCTGTATTATCTCAATTGTTAGATAAAAAAATTTTTGAAAGAATAATTGTATTAAGTAGAAATAACTTAAACAGTAATCCTATTCAAAAAGTTTATGATGCAAAGAAATTTGTACTAATGTAGGTGAATAATAATGAATGTATACATTATAAAGGGACTAGCTACTATATGTATTATTTTTTCAGGTATGAAATTAGGTAGATATTTGTCACAAAAAGAAAAAATAAGGATGGAACAATTAAATATAATAAAAAAAGCTTTTTTATTATTGAAATCTCAAATAAATTATTCATCAGAACCATTGCCTGAAGCTTTATATAATATTGCTATTAGAAGTGAACAACCAATAAAATATATATTTGAAAAAATATCTATAAAACTAAAAGAAAAAAAGATTAGTGTAAATGAAATTTGGACAAACGAATTTGAATTATACTCAAATAAAACTAATTTTTCAAAAGAGGATTTAGAAACCATAATAAGTTTTGGTAAAGTATTAGGTTATTTGGATAAAGAGCTTCAAATAAATAATATTGATATTATTGTAGAATATATAGACAAAACAAATGAATTTATAAATGAAAAGATTGAAAAAGAAAGTAAAATGTATCAGAGCTTAGGAATACTTGGAGCTATGTTATTAGTATTATTGTTAATTTAATAAAATTTTTATTTTAATTTGGTACTAGCTTAATTATTTTTATGAAAGGAGATAATAAAATGGATATTACAATAGTTTTCAAAATAGCAGCAGTTGGAATATTAGTTTCTGTTCTTAATCAAGTACTTATACGTGCAGGTAGAGAAGAACAAGCTATGATGACTACATTAGCAGGTTTAGTAGTAGTATTATTTTGGGTTATACAATATATAAGTGAACTTTTTACAACTGTTCAAACTCTTTTTCAATTATAGAGGTGATTAATGTGGAAATATTTCAAGTAGTTGCAATAGGAATAATTGCATCAATATTAGCTATAACATTAAAAAAACAAAGCCCTGAAATAAGTATACTTATAAGTATAGTAACAGGTGTATTAATTTTTATTATGGTTATTCCACAGCTTATAACAGTAATTGATATGCTCTATAATATATCTGAAAATTCAAATTTAAATAAAACCTACATATCAATAATATTTAAAATAATAGGAATAGCATATATTGCAGAATTTGGAGTACAAATTTGCAAAGATACTGGTGAAACTGCCATTGCATCAAAAATAGAATTCGTTGGAAAAGTGCTTATTATAGTAATCTCAGCCCCAATACTTATAGCACTAATGGAACTTATACTTACAGTAATGCCATAGGAGTTAAACATTATGAAAAAAATATTTTTATTAATAATCATATTAACACTAGCTATAGCTATAAAATTAAATATATATGCAAATTCAAATGAGATAATACAAAGCCAACTTAATCTTATAGATATAGATGCTTTTATTAATGATTTAAAAGGATTAACTAAAGATAATGAATACTTAACTAATTTTGATTTAAAAGAAACTATAAATAAAATTGTAAAGGGGGAATTTAGTTTTAGTTTACAAGACACAGGAAACAATATAATTAAAAACTTACTAAAAGAGATATACAACCAAATGGGTATTATTAAAAACATAATATTTATAGTTTGTATATGTGCTATAACAAAAAATCTAAGTTCATCATTTCAAAGTCAAGCAGTTGCTGAATTATCATTTTATGTATCATATATAATAGTAGTTATAATGTTATTTCAATCTTTTAGAGTTGCTGTAAATTTAGTTTCAGATTCTATTGATAGTGTATCAACATTACTAAATGTTTTTTTACCAGTACTAACTACACTTTTAATTACAAGTGGTAATTATATGAGTATAACTATGTTTCATCCTGTAATAATTTTTACAACAGAAGTAATGATTATTGTTATTAAAAATATTATATTACCAATTATATTTTCTACAGCATTACTTGAAATAATAAATCATATTTCAGCAAAAGAATTATTGACTAATTTAAGTGAATTAATTAAAAAAACTTTAGGTTGGATTTTAAAAAGTATCGCTATGCTTTTTACAGCTACACTAGCATTGCATAAATTAACTGTACCTGTTGTAGAAGGAGTTGTAAATAAAACTGCTAAATCAGCAATTGGAATAATACCTGTAGTTGGTGAAGTTATGACTAAAACAGTTGACACAATAGCAGGATTTATGAGTTTAATAAAAAATGGAACAATATTAACAGTTATAATATTTATGATACTACTTTGTACTATTCCTGTATTAAAACTTATAGCTCTTATATTTGTATATAAATTTACAGCAGCTATAATACAACCAATATCAGATGAAAGAATTGTCAATTGTATTAATACAGTGGGTACATTTTGTCAATTATTATTAGGTGCTTTAGTTTGTGTTATGGTTATGTTTATATTTGTAGCAATGATAGGTATAAGTACTGTAATTATTTAATTATAATTAATTATATAATAATTTATTTAATGTAATTTTGAAGCATAAAATTAAAATATTTTTAATTAACAAAATATAATTTTTAAAATTTAATGTTAACATTTTCATATAGTTAGTATCTTATTATAATTAAAATTAGAAAATATGTTAAATAAATAAGTTAAAAAATCTTTATTAATTGCGAATATCTGTTTCATATAATTATTTTTACACATAAAAAATGCACAAAAAACAAAAATAAATTTTATTAGAAATTCACATTCTTAATTAAAATTTATATAAAACTCTTGTAATTCAAAATTTATTATGTTATAATATGTCACATAAGTAATTGAATTATTCTAATATTTTATAAATTATGCCCAAAGCAAATAAAATATAAATTGAATTTAAAATAATTTATATTTTTTCTGCAAAATGTTAACTTTATATTTAACTTTATGTTTTGTGCTAATTTATATTGTAAAATATAAAATAATTTAACGAAGTATAAAATTCAAGAAAGAGAGGTTTTAATTATGATTAAAGAAAAAAAGATGGTGTCAATTCTTTTAACCATGATGCTTGCTACAGGAGCTTTTTCCGGGTGTAATAACTCAGGTGGTGATAATAAAACTACTACAGCTGGCACTACTAAACCAGTAGAAACAACTGCTAAACCTACAGAAGCACAAACAGAACCTGAAGAGGATGAAGAAGATGAATCAAAATTATTCCCTGCGGGAAATTTGAATGGAGCAACTATTAGATTTTTAGATTTTAACAGTTTAGCAGATTTAAATGCAAATCCTGAGTCCGGAGATTTACAACCTTATGAAAAAGAAGATAGAGAGAAAAAAGTTAAACAACTTGAAGAAAAATATAATTGTAAAATTGAAATTGCTGTAAAACCAGTAGCTGAATGGGATGCATTACCTGATGAATTTATTAAAGCTCATGCTTCAGGACAGCAAGTTGCTGATGCTATGGATATATCAAGAATGTGGTTACCTAGACTTGTTGCAAGTAATGTACTTCTTGATTTAACAGATTACATAAAAGATAGCCCTTATGCTAGTAGATATATTGAAACTGCTACTTGGCTTGATAGAAAATACGGAATAGCTACAGGTGTTGGTGGTGAAGGACTTATTTACAATCGTAAGATGATAAAAGATGCAGGTATGACTAAAACTCCAAGCGAAATGTTCCAAGAAGGTAATTGGACATATGATGATTTTTATAATTATTGTGTAGAATTAAAATCCAAATTAAAAGAAGATGAATATCCATTCTTTATCGACCCATATTATTGGTCTTTATTTGCAGTAGCAGCAAATGGTGAAAATTTAATTGATCCAAGTGGTAATTTAAATTATTTGAAAGAACCTGTAATTGAATCAATGGAATTTTTACAAAAATTATTTGATGCTAATTTAGTAAGATCACCTAATATAAATGATGCAGGAAATCCTGATTATTGGGGTACACCAGGAGTTACATTTGAAGAAGGTAAGGAAGTTGTTATGACTCATAGAGCAGCATGGCAAATGGAAGGTCTTGTAGACAAACTTGACTTTGGTTTTGTACCATATCCTTGGGGTTCTAATGTAACAATAGGTACTACTGGTAATAAAGACTCCTATAAAACACTTTCTGATAATTATAAAAGTTCATTCTTTGATGCACAAACAAAAGTATTATTAAATGGTGCTGAGAAAAAGGGTGACCCTGCTGTAATTATGAATATGTTTATGGAAGGTATTAACCATGGATTTGTTGTAAAAGAATATATTGCAGAAACAACAGGTGTTGAATTAGAACAAGAAGAACTTGATTATAGATGGTTTAATAATATGTTAGATGTAGAATTATGGTATTGGTTAGGTGCTAAAGAACGTTTTGAAGGTATTGGAAGTTTAGGATTAGGTTTTGGTGCAACTGTTCGTACTATTATAAATGAAAAGCAACCAGTAAGATCAGCATTAGAAGCAAAATTACAACAAGATAATGCTACTATGAAAGAAAAAGGTTTTGTAAAATAATATACTTAGTGAAGTTGAATTTTATAAGAATAAATTCTTACTTTAATAAATAAAATTTTAATTTCATTGACTATATAATATAAGTTTATTCTTTATCCCAAATTATGCAAGTAGTTTGGGATAAAATTATAAAAGTATAATACTTTTTATACTAAGAAAGGATGGACACTATGACAAAGAGAATAAAAGCATTTGTATTAGTTTCTACTATAGTTGTGAATTGTTTTTATTCGCAAGTATATGCTACCAATACAACAAGCACTTCACCTTTTTCTAAAGATTTGTATATACCAGAACAAGAGATATCCATTAAATATACATCCTATTTAGAAAATTTTATGCAGGTAAATAGTGGTAGTAATGAAGTTGTTATAAAAGGTTCTAATTATAGTAGTATTAAAGATATGCCTCATGTAGAAAAAAAACAAAATAGTGTTATTACACAAGAATCAGGAGAAATCACATGGGAGTTTGATGTTCCTAATGAGGGTATGTACAATATTCAAGTTAAATATTTTCCGACAGAAGGTAAAAACTCTACAATAGAAAGAACAATACTTGTTAATGATGAATTACCTTATAAAGAAGCTAGTGCTGTATTGTTTCATAGAGCTTGGGTAGATAAAGACCAAAACTATAAACAACAAAAAGGTAATCAAACATTTCCATCGCAAGTAGAAAAACCTGAGTGGTTAGAAATTTTTGTTATGGATGCAGATGGATTTTTCAATGAACCTCTTAAATTTCATTTTTCAAAAGGTAAAAATAAATTAACTTTTCGTTCTGAAAAAGAACCAATGGAAATAGAAACAATAACTCTTACTCCTATATTAAACTTACCAAATTATGAACAATACTTATCTGAATATCAAAATAAAGGAATTAATATTATACATAAAATTAGTACAGAAACTAAAGTACAAGGTGAAAATGCTATTACTAAATCATCACCAAGTTTTTTCCCTCTTAATGATAGAACATCCGTAAAAAATGAACCATATCATTCATCTAATATAGTCTTAAACACGATCGGAGGCAAATCTTGGAAAATAGCAGGTGATTGGATTAATTGGGAAGTAAATGCTCCCGAAAATGGTTTATATAGAATTGCTTTTAGATTTAAACAAAATGAGTTAAGAGGCTTATTTTCAAGTCGTTCATTAAAAATAAATGGAGAAGTACCTTTTCAAGAAGCAAGAGAATTAAGATTTTATCATAAAACTAATTTCCAACTAGAACCATTAAAAAGTGTTGACGGTCAAGATTTATATTTTTATTTGGAAAAAGGGCTAAATACTATTTCACTTCAAAATACTCTAGGTGTTTTTGCTGAATTAATTTATGAAGTTGAAGATAGTACAAAAATATTAAATGATTTATATAGAGATATTGTTGTTATAACAGGAACAGCACCAGATAGATATAGAGATTATCAATTAACAAAAAGATTACCTCATTTAATACCAACAGCACAACAAGAACTAGAACGTTTAAATACTTTATTAAAAAATATTCAAACTTTAGCAGGAACAAATAGTGATAAAACAGCTGTTATATCTAAAACAATTGTTCAGCTTGAAGATATGATAAAAAATCCTGATGATATTGCTAGAAAAATTGCAAGTCTTAAAGATAATATAACAGCCTTAGGAAAATGGACACTTGATATTAAAGAGCAACCTTTAACTATAGATTATTTTATGTTGTTAGGTAGCGAAGATAAACTTCCTAAAGCAGAAGGTAACTTTTTTCAAAATACAGCACATGAATTAAAATCATTTATTGGCTCATTTACAAATGATTTTAACTCATTTGGTGAAGGAAATGCTAATAGAAAAACTATAGAAGTATGGGTTACTACGGGACGTGACCAACTTGAAGTAATAAGAAGGCTTATTAATGAAACATTTGAAACCCAAAATAATACTTCTGTTAAATTAAAACTTGTAAGTTCTGATGTTCTTTTACCAGCAACATTCACAGGAAAAGGACCAGATATAGCAATTCAAATAGGAAGTACATTACCTATTAACTTTGCATTTAGAGATGCAGCTTATGATGTTTCAACATTCTCTGATTTTGATGAAATATACAATTGGTTTGCACCAGGTGCATTAGAAACTTTTGAATTTTTAGGTGGTTATTATGCTTTACCTGATCAAATGAGTTTTCCAGTAATGTTTTATAGAAAAGATATATTTAGTGAACTTCAAATACCTATTCCAGAAACATGGGATGATGTTGTTTCAATTGTTCCTTATTTACAAAAAAATAACATGGAATTTTATTTAGACACAGCAACTCCTTTAACTTTAGGTAGTGCAGCTTCTGTAGGCAATTCAAAGGCTATAAATTCTGTTTTCCTTTCAATGTTCTATCAAAGTGGTGGAGATCTTTATAGTGAAAATGGTTCTAGGTCTGAACTTGATTCTGCAGTTGGAATGGAAACTTTCGCTAAATGGACTGATTTTTATACAAAACATAGTTTTCCAAAAGAAGTTGATTTTGTAACACGTTTTCGTATTGGTGAAGTTCCAATAGCTGTAGTTGATTTTACAAATTATAGTAAATTAAGTGTTTCTGCTCCTGAAATAAGAGGCATTTGGGATATTGCACCTATACCAGGAACAAAACAAGAAGATGGAACAATAAGACGTGATTTACCTTGTACAACAAGTGCATCATTAATTATTAAAGCTTCTGTTGAAAAAAGAAAAGTTGAAAACGAAGCTTGGGAATTTTTAAAATGGTGGACTTCTGCTGATACACAAACTAAATATGCACGTGAAATGGAAGCGATATTGGGTTCAGCAGCTCGTTATCCTGTCGCAAATTTAACTTCATTTGAAAAATCTGCTTGGCCTAAGAGTGCTATGGAAATATTACAATCATCATTACCATATGTACGTGAAATCAGACAGGTTCCTGGTGGTTATATTACAGGAAGAAATGTTGACAATGCATTTTTAAAAGTTATAGATAAAAAAGCAAATCCATCTGAAACTTTATATGATTATAATGTACTTATAAATGATGAACTCCATAAAAAACGTCAAGAATTTGGATTGGAGAACTAGAAAGGAGGACTCTAATGAATAAATTTAATAAGACTTTAAAACAAATAAAATTAAATAAGACTTTATATTTAATGTTAGCACCATTTTTTATTTTATTTTTTGTTTTTACAGCTTTTCCAGTTATATTTGCTATATTTATGAGTTTTACAGATTTTAATGTTTTACAAGCACCTAATTTTATAGGACTTTTAAATTATAGAAATTTATTGCTTGAAGATAAACTTTTTTTACAAGCTTTTCAGAATACTTTTATTATGGCTATAATGATAGGACCTTTTGGTTTTATATTATCTTTCATAATGGCATGGATGCTTAATGAACTTCCTGCTAAACTTAGAGCTGTTTTTACAGTAGTATTATATGCTCCTGCACTTTCAGGAAATGCATATATGATATGGACTTTACTTTTTTCAAGCGATTCAAATGGATATGCAAATGCGATGTTAATTAGTTTAGGTGTAATTATAAAACCAATTCTTTGGTTACAAAGTGCAACTTGGATGATGCCAATTGTAATATTAGTTCAACTTTGGATGAGTTTTGGTATAGGATTTTTATCTTTTATAGCAGGTCTTCAGGGTGTAGATAGAGCACAATTAGAAGCAGGGGAAATAGATGGTATTAAAAATAGATGGCAAGAACTTTGGTATATAATTTTACCATCTATGAAACCACAATTATTATTTGGTGCTGTTATGACAATTACTGCTTCATTATCAATCTCAGGTAGTGCATTAACTGGTTTTCCAAGTACAGGATATGCAACACATAGTGTTGTAGACCATTTAAATGATTATGGTATGATAAGACTTGAACTTGGTTATGCATCATCAATAGCAGTTGTATTATTTTTTGTAATGATATTTGCAAATATGCTATTCCAAAAATTCTTGAGAAAGGTGGGAACCTAAGATGGCAAATGTTACTTCATTAAAACAAGAAGACAAGAGTTTTAAAAGAAAATTTAAAGAAAATCCATTGGTAAAATTTTTTACTAACAAACGAAGTAATCATAGTGCTTCTGGTACTATAGGTATTTTAATTTTCATAATAATGTTTGCTACTTTCTCAATATTTCCTGTATTATTTATGATAAATAATGCTTTTAAACCTTTAAATGAACTATTTAGATTCCCACCTAAAATGTGGGTGCAAAATCCTACATTAAATAACTTTTTAGACTTATTTGATTATGCTAATAGTTCATTAATACCGTTTTCACGCTATCTTTTTAATACAATATTTATAGTTGCTCTAGGAACAGTTGGACATATAGTATTATCATCAATGGCAGCTTTTCCTTTAGCTAAATTTAAATTTCCAGGTAATAAATTTTTATCATCAATAATTGTGTATTCGTTGATGTTTTCACCAGCAGTAACTGCTGTACCTAACTATTTAGTTATGTCTCGCCTAGGATTAATTGATACATATTGGGCAGTAATACTTCCTGCTGTATGTTCTACTTTAGGGTTGTATTTATTAAAAAACTTTATGGTTTTATTACCTGATTCACTTATTGAAGCTGCAAGAATTGATGGAGCAACTGAATTTAAAATGCTTTGGATAATTATTATGCCTGCTGTAAAACCAGCCTGGATTACAGTTTTTATATTCTCTTTCCAAAGTCTTTGGGGTGCAACAGGTGGAAACTTTATCTATGCTGAAAATTTAAAACCTTTAACTTATATGTTAAGTCAAATCGCAAGCGTTGGTATTTCAAGAGCTGGTGTTGTTGCTGCAACATCTCTCCTTATGTTTATAATACCAGTTGTAGTATTCATTATTTCACAAAGTAATGTACTTGAAACAATGACTACTTCAGGTATGAAAGAATAGGAGGAATCAAAATGAAGATTATAAAAAGTATTTTAATATTTCTTACTATAATTTCTATTACTACTACCGTTTATGCTGATTCTGATTATATATATTCTATAAGAACTGCTTTTGCTGAGCCAGCTCCAACAGCATATGAAGTTAGAAAAAGTATAAGAGCATCTGATTTGGGTGTTGACTCCCTTAGCAAATTAACTTCAATTTTTGTTAGAGATGATAAAGTTTATATTGCAGATATAGATAAGATTATTATTACAGATAAAGAGTTTAATACTTTAAAAATAATTTCTGAATTCAAAACAAATAGTGGAACTCAAAAAATAAAAAATCCAGAAGGTCTTTTTGTAACAACTTCCGGAGATATTTATGTAGCTGAACCAGATAATGCAAGAATTTTACATTTTAACGCTAAATATGAATTTGTAAGAGAACTTTTAAAACCAAATGCAGTTGGACTTGAAGATGTAGTATATAAACCAATAAAATTAGTTATAGACTCGTTAGGTAGAATGTTTGTTGTAGCCAGAAATGTATATGAAGGGATTATGGAACTAACACCAGAAGGAGAATTCTCTCGTTTCTATGGCGTTAATAATGTAAAATTTAATCCAATAGATTTATTTTGGAGAAGTATAGCTACAGAAGCTCAAAGAAAACAAATGAAGCTTTGGTTACCTACAGATTTTAGTAATATAGCTATAAATAATGATGGATTTATATTTTCCACAAGCAAAGGACTTACTGAAAAAAAAGCTCTTAAAATGTTAAATTCAAAAGGTGAAGATATACTTAGAGCTCCATTAGAAGACATAAGACCTAAAGGAGATTTGGCATATAGAAATATGGGTTATGGTATAGCAACAGGACCTTCAGAATTTATAGCTGTTGATTGTAATGATTATGGTATGTATACTGTTTTAGATGCAAAAAGAATGCGACTATTTACTTATAATGAAGATGGTTATTTATTATATATTTTTGGTGGACCTGGTGATAGACAAGGAAATTTTAGAAATGCAGTTGATGTAAAATTTATGGATGATGATATACTCATTGTAGACCAAATGGCACAAAGTATTGAAGTTATGAAACCTACAGTATATGCTCAAGCTATAAATAATGCTGTTAAATTACAATATGAGGGGAATTTTATACAAGCTTCTTCTGAATGGGCAAGAGTTTCTGAATTAAATCCTAATCTTAATTTAGCATTTATAGGAATGGGTAAAGCTGAATTAAGAGCTGAAAATTATGATAAAGCACTAGAATATTTTGAAGCAGGTGCTGAACGTAAATATTATTCAAAAGCATTTGAAAAAACTCGTGCTGACTATATAGATAATAATTTTGGTTATATCTTCTTAGGAGTTATTTTAATAATTTGTTTATATACAGGAGTTGGGATATATAAACGTATAAAATATGGTAAATCATTAAAACCAGAAAGGGGAGATATAGATGACATTTAAAAGTGTAATTAAGCGTATAAAAGAAGATTATTTTGACTTCCCTATGTATATTGTAGCAAATCCATTTAAAGGATTTGATGAACTTAAGTATGAAAATAAAGGTAAACTTTCTGTTGCATTTACTTTTCTTGCTCTTCTTTGCTTGATAAATATTATATCAGAAGTATATTCGGGATTTATTGTAAATTATAGTAATCCATATGTAATGAATAGTTTATATATTGTTGTTACTACGAGTTTACCTATTTTATTATTTGTAACAGCAAATTGGAGTGTTACTACCCTTATGGATGGTATTGGTAAATATAAAGAAATTTTTCTTGTAAATATGTATGCTCTTTATTTAACATTATTTTGTAATGCCATATTTGTAATTCTTTCAAATGTATTAACAGTAGATGAAATACCATTAGCATATTTTTTTACAGGACTTTCAACTGTTACCTATTGTTTTTATCTTTTTATTGGTTTAATTGTAGTTCATAATTTTACATTTTCTAAAGCAATAGGGTCAATTTTATTAACATTTGTATCTATGGCCATAATAATTTTTATTGCAATGTTATTAATGTCCCTAATAGGTGAAGTAATTACATTCTTTATAACTATATATAGAGAATTATCTTTAAGATTTTTATAGTTAATAAAACAAAGCCCTATTGTGGAGAAAGGAGTAAGAACATTGAAAAAAATAATAAGTTTATTATTAATTATAACATTATTACAACAAACCGTAATTGTTTTTGCTATTGGCAGTACACCTACTTCAAATCAAAATGGAAATTTTAAATTAGAAAAAATAGCAGAAAATGAACAAGCAATTTTATATTTAGATAAAGAACTAGCTATGTTACGTATAGAATCTAAAAAAACAAAGAACTATGTTGATACAAAAGTTTTTGATGGTAAAGATGGTAATGAAGTTACTAGAAACTCTCAAAAATCAGATTTAGTTTTTACATATATTGATAATGCTAGAAGTGCTTCTTTAAAATCTATAGATACTTATTCAATGGCAGTAGCATTTGAACAAGTGGAATATGAATTTATAGAAAATGGCGTTAAAATAAAATATAGTATTGGGGAAGATAAACTTACTTTAAATGATTTTCCTAAATATGTTGATAGACAAAAAATGGTTGACTTGGTAGTAAGTAAACTTACTAAAAAACAAAAAGATTCTTTTGAAGAAGTATATCGTATAGTTGGGGACTCTTATTTAAGAACAAAAGATGATGGTGTTTCTGATTTAAAATTACAACAACTATATGATTATATGTTTAATATAGGCTCATATACTTTAGAAGATTTAGAAACTGATAATGCACAATATGGAATTGAAATTGAGAATTCCCTTATACATATAAACAGTTCTATAGAATATCAATTAGATGGAATGGATTTAGTTGTTAGTATACCAGTAAATGAATTAGAAATTAATGAAAAAAATCCAATAGTTACTATAGGACTTTTATCTCACTTTATGTCATCTACACAACAAGATAATGGATATATTTTTGTTCCTGATGGAAGTGGTGCAATTATTGAATTTAATAACGGTCGCAAATCAGCTGTTAACTATTCAACTAAAGTATATCAAGAAGATGTATTAAAAAACATGGATAAATATAAACCAGATTTATTACCAACCACATTACCTATATTCGGAATAAAATGGGATAAAATGGCTATGTTAGCTATAATCGAAAAAGGCGAAACTATGGCAGAAATTATTGCTGAAATATCTGGTAAATCTGATGAATTTAATAAAGTAGGTGTAAACTTTACTCTTAGAGATATAGAAAGAGTTTCTGCTATTGGTAATCCAACTGTTACTCAACCGAAATTTTCAAAAGATGTTTTTAATGAAAGTATTGTCGTTCGTTATAAAATGATTGAAGAAAATATTACTTATGCAGGAATGGCTAAAAATTATCAACAATATCTAATTGACAAAGGTCAGATTGTAAAAAGAGAAATTCAAGAAGATGCTCCTTTATTTATTGAATTTATAGGTTCTATTGATAAACGTAAACTATTTTTAGGTGTCTCATATAATTCAACGGAATCACTTACTACTTTTAAACAAGCTGAAAATATATTAAAAGACATTAAAAACAAAGGTATTAATAATTTAAAAGTAGAGTATAACGGATGGATGAATGGTGGAGTTAAACATACTGCTATTTCAAATTTAAAGCTTGAAAGTGTATTGGGAAATAAAACTGATTTTAATGAATTATTAAGTTTTACAGCATCAAACGGAATAGATTTTTTTCCTGTAGTAAATTTTTCACAGTCATATACAAAAAAAGATTTAAATACATCTAAACAAGTAGCAAGGTATTTAAGTGGAGATACTGCTTGGATAGAATTAAAACAATTAAATAGGAGAGATGTTTTTAGTGTAGCTACTCTAGCACCTTTTAGTTCTGATTGGTCATTTTTAATATCTCCTAATTATCTTGTATCATATGTTGATAAATTTATATCTAATGTTAAAAAATTAAATACAAAAAATATCAAAGATTTAGATATAAAAGGTATAAGTGCTACAGATATAGGTCAAATAATAGTACCTGATTATAATACAAAAAGAGATGTTGGAAGACATAATGCATTAGTAACAACAGAAAATGTTTTAAATACATTAAGTAACAATTATAATTTAATGCTTTCAAATCCAAATGCATATGCACTAAAAAATACAACTTATGTTACAAATTTACCTTTTGGTAGTAATAAATATAATGTAGTAAATTATGATATACCTTTTGTTCAAATGGTGTTAGATGGATATATAGAATATTCTAGTATTTCATTAAATGATATGCTTCATAAAGATATGAGTGAACTTATGCTTTATTCTATAGAGTCTAAAACTGCACCTAAATTTCTTATTATAAATGAAAATGAAAAAGTATTAGTAAATACAATATATACTTCTATACTTTCAGGACAGTATAGTAAATGGGAAAATAAAATTGTTGATTATTATAATGAATATAATGAATTTTATCAATCTGTTAAAAATGCAGAAATTAAAAGACATGAAGTTTTATCAAATGGTATAAGAAAAATAACTTATACAAATGGTGTTAAAGTTTATATAAATTATGATGATAAACAATTAAATGCTGATTCATTGAAAATAGAAAGTAAATCCTATGTAATATCAAAATAGAGTTAACAAACTTCAAAAAAGGTTTATTAACTCTAAGTAGGGGCGTAAACTTGAAAACTTTGTATGAACATAGTTTTCAAGTTTACTAAATATAAATGATAGAAAGGGACGAAGGGAATGGAAGAAGCAAAAAAAACAGACAAAACAAAGAAATTAGGTTGGTACTCCAAACTTTCACTTCAGAAACGAACAGGGTTATGGGGCTTAATATTTTTATCACCTTGGTTAATAGGTTTTCTTGTCTTTTTTATCAAACCACTTATTGAGGTTGTATTTTATAGTTTTAATGATGTTTCCATAAATAATGAAGGTAATCTACAATTTAAGTTTGTAGGACTAGATAATTATATAAGAGCATTAACTGTTGACCCTGAATTTAATCAAAAACTTGTAACAACTGTTGTACAGTCTATACCATCTGTTGTACTTATTATAATATTTTCTTTATTTAGTGCTATTTTAATTAATGGTAAATTTAAAGGGCGTATGCTTGCAAGAGGAATTTTCTTTATACCAATAATAATGGCAGCAAGTGCAGGAAAAGTACAAATAGGAGGAGCAGCAGCACAAGCAGCATTTGAAGTGGCTGAGGAAACTAGTTTACTTGGTGTTGGTACTCTTGCAAATTTACTTGTTTCAAGTGGACTTGATAAAGGTTTGGTAGATGGTTTATTAAAATCTGTATCTTCAATATTTTATACAATAACTTTATCAGGAGTACAGATTTTAATATTTTTAGCTGGTTTACAATCTATTTCATCATCATTATATGAAGTTGCAAAAATCGAAGGAGCTACAACATATGAAACTTTCTGGAAAGTAACTTTCCCTATGGTTTCGCCTATGATTTTAACATGTAGTATATATAGTTTAGCAGATGGTTTTATGCGTTCAGAAATGACAGATAGAGCATATGAAGTAGCTTTTCAACAAAGTAAATTCGGTTTAAGTGCATCTATGAGTTTTATATTTCTCATAGTGTGTTTGGTTATAATGGGTGTAGTAGCATTTTTAATTTCAAGGAAGGTGTTTTATTATGATTAAAATTTCAAAAGAAAGACAAGCGAATATAAAGGATATTGTAAAGCGAAAATCTAGTGGGTTTTTTATAAATATAATTCGTTATGCACTTATAATATGTCTTTCATTTTTAATACTAACACCTATACTTCAACAACTTTCAACTGCATTTAAAAGTCCATATGAATTAGGTTCTCCTGTTTCAATTTGGATACCAGGCGAATTTTCAATTGAACATATAGTAGTTTCTTTAAAAATGTTAGATTATACCAAAGCATTACCATATACATTAGCTACAACAGCAATGGTAATGTTGTTACAGACAATATCTTCTGCTCTTGCTGGATATGCATTTGCAAGACTTAAATTTAAAGGAAGTGGACTTCTATTCGGTTGTGTAATTTTAACAATTGTTATACCTCCACAAGTAGTAATGCTTCCTCAATATATGTATTTTAGAAATTTTGATATTTTTGGAATCATAAAAGCAATTACTGGTAAACCGATTAACCTTTTAAATTCTCCTTTAACTCTTTATATGTTATCAGCTTTAGGAATGGGTTTAAAGAGTGGTTTGTATATATATATTTTCAGACAATTTTTTAGAGGATTACCAAAAGAATTAGAAGAAGCTGCTTTTGTTGATGGAGCAGGATTTTTAAGAACTTTCTTTTCAATTGTTTTACCAAGTGCAAAATCAAGTTTAATTACAGTTTCTGTATTGAGCTTTGTATGGAACTGGAATGATTCATATTTTGTAGGTTTATTTAATAAAACTCAAAGTAATTTGATGGTTGCATTAAATACTTCAATTTCTTCTGTAGAACAAACATTAAATAGAGTTGCTACTAATAATAAAGGATTTTCAGATGGATTTGCTTTTTTAACAACAAATCCACTTTATCAATCAGCAATTGCCCAAACTGCTTCATTGATGATAATGTTACCTCTTATAATACTTTATTTATTTATACAAAAAGAATTTGTTGAAGGAGCAGAAAGGTCTGGTATTGTAGGATAAAATACATAAGGCAGGTTTAATACCTGCCTTTAATAATTAATTTTAGAAAGGAATATTATTATGGAACCTGATAATTTTGATTTAAAATTAAAAAGTAAGTTATATGTTTTTTGTGAAAATATAATTTTTATTGCAAAAATAAATATATTTATGTTTGTATTCACTTTAATGGGAGGTATAATATTTGGTTTATTCCCAGCCATATTTTCAGCTATTCAAATATTTGAAAATTATTCTAATAAAAATGAAGCAAATATGTTTAAAAATATGTGGTACATATATAAGAAATTTTTTATTAAAGCTAATTTATTAGGATTATTAATTATATCAGTTTCTATAATTTTATTATGTGATATTGTATTTTTTATGAATGTAAATAATATAATAATTTCAACAATAGGATATTTACAAGCATTTATATTGTTAATATTATCAGTATTAGTTTTTTTATATTTTCCATCAATAACAATTTTACAAGAAAATATAAATTTTAAAAAGTGTATATATTTAAGTATTATATTAGGGTTTTCAAAATTCAAAGCAACAGGTAAACTCTTACTCATACTTTTTCTAACTGGTATTATAGGATTTTTATTGCCACAATTTTTCGTATTTTTTGTATTATCATTACCACCATTTTTTTGTTATAGCACTACAAAAAAATTTATACAAGTTAAATAAGTTGTAAACTTTATAATCAATTTAATTATGAATGGAGCGATAGAAGATGAGAAAGCATAAGATAATAGCTTATGTTAGCACAAATGATTTAGGTTTAATTAAAGAAGATGATTTAAAAAGATTAGATGTTATTAATATAGCATTTGGTCATATACATAATGGTTTAGCTACTTGGAATTACAAAGATAATTTAAAATATATAGAAGCAGCTAAAAATATAAATCCTAATTTAAAATTTGTACTTTCAATAGGAGGTTGGTCTGCTGGTGGATTTTCAGAGGTAGCATCAACAGAACAATCACGTTTAAACTTTGCAAAATCAGCAGTAAAAATAGTTACTGACTGTAGATTAGATGGATTAGACATAGATTGGGAATACCCTTGTTATAGCGTTGCTGGTATTTCTGCATCAAAAGATGATAAAAAAAATTTTACTTTGTATATTAAAGCTTTAAGAGAAGAATTAAATACTATAAATAAAGATTATATGCTTACAATTGCTGTTGGAGCAGGAAATTATTTTACTCGTGGTACTGAAATGGATATTGTTCAACAATATTTAGATTATGTTCAACTTATGACTTATGATATGATTGGTGGTTTTTCTATGGCAACAGGTCATCACACAAATTTATATACACCTACTGTAAGTTTAAGTGATAGTAGTGTTGATACTACTGTAAAAGTTTTTGTAGATGCTGGTGTTCCAATTGAAAAATTAGTTATAGGAGTAGCTTTTTATTCACGTCAATGGTCTGGTGTTCCTAATGTAGATAATGGTTATATGCAACATGCTAAAACTGCTGGTGGATATGGTCCAGGGTATTCTGATTTAATAGAAAAATACGTTAATAAAAATAATTTTATAAGGTATTGGGATGATGAAGCAAAAGCTCCATACTTATTTGATGGTAATATATTTATTACTTATGATGATACAGAATCTATAAAATATAAAGCAGAATATGTAAAAGAAAAAAATATATTGGGGATTATGTATTGGGAATATGGTTGTGATAGAACTTTTACATTAACTAAATGTATTAGGAGCAATTTAGATTAAATATTTGATATACTATCTTCTCATCACAATCGTTATTGCAATTTATACATTTTATCATAACTATTAGTTCTTTCATAATTAATAGTCAATATTATAGTTCAAATAAAAAATTATTTTGTTGTAAATTGGATTAATATGTGTTAATATAAATTTAAGGTAATCGAGAACGTGGGTGAGTTGGCCTCCACTTCATTTAGAAGGGAGGTGGTGTTATTATGAGTACATTTGAAGTATTAATCTTATTAATTAATTCTTGGATGTTTCTTATAACTCTTATTTCTTATTTAGATAAGGATAATAACTCCAAAAAGAAATAACGCCCTGTTCTTAGCCCGAATAGACGTTATTTAATGTAATATAAGGCTAACCACTTACGTGGTCGATTACTTTTCATTTATAATTATATTATAACATAAGTTATGATTTTGTAAACATGTTTTTTTATAATTTTATAACAAATACATTAAAAATTTTTTACAAATTATAGCCAAAAATTAACGATTATTTTGTAAATTTTAAATTTTTATAAATATAGTAGAGAATGACCACTTTGCCGTTCTCTACTATTAAATTTTTAAGGGGGTTTTAACATGAGTTTTATAAGAAGTGAAGACAAGCATATATACAATGTTGGTATACCAATTATAGATTTAAGCAATGACACAGAAAGACAAATTATTACAGATAGAGAAGAGAATCAATATATAGGACATCCAGATTTAGTTTTATTAGATGATGGAACTATTTTTACGGTTTATCCTAAAGGGCATGGGCAAGGTCCAATTATTCTTAAAAGAAGTATAAATGGGGGAAAAACTTGGAGTAATCGTTTACCAACACCTAAAAGTTGGGAACAAAGCAAAGAAACACCTACTATATATCTTATTGAAAAACCAGATGGAATTAAAAGATTGCAACTTATAAGCGGAATGGCTTTTGATAGAGAAGCTAATGGTTTTAAAACTGCATTTTCAGAAGATAATGGTCAAACTTGGACTGAATTAGAACACTTTTTTAGTGATAGAGAATTAAAAACAATTGTTGCTTTATCTAGTTTAACACGTTTAAAAAAAGCTGATGGTAGTTGGGATTTTAAATATATGGGAATATTTCATGACTTTTCATTTAATAACTTTAAAGTATATCTTACATTTGATGATGAAGGTAATGAATGTTGGAGTGAACCTGAACGTTTACTTAAACAACATGATGAAGTTGAAAAATATGCAAAAATGTGTGAAATTGAAGTATTACGTTCACCTTGTGGTAATCAATTAGCACTTATAGCAAGAGGAGAAGGAAGAATCACAAATTCTATGATTGCTTTTTCTAATGACGAAGGTGAAACTTGGACTGAGCCAAGGGAATTACCAAAAGTTTTAACAGGTGATAGACATAAAGCATGTTATGACCCTATTTCATCGAGATTATTAATTACTTTTCGTCAAATAATACGTGAGCAAAATGATGATAATGCATGGAGAGCCGGAAATTTTGTTTGTTGGGTTGGTACTTATGATGACCTTTTAAATAATAAAGAAGGACAGTATAGTGTTATTTTACTTAATGATTATACTGTAAATCCTCGATTTGGTGATTGTGGTTATGCAGGTAATATTGCTCTTGATGATGGTACTTTTGTTATAACATCTTATGGTCATTGGGATAAAATTAAACCTGAATTACCATACATTATGACAGTTAGATTAAAACTATCTGAATTAGATAATAAAATTTAATTATAATAGATATAAATAATTTTATATTTACTAGTATATAAGATAGAGAAGTAAAACATACTTATTAAAAAAATATAAAGTTAAAAATAATGTTCTGACAAACTAAAGCAAGTATAAACAGGAATTATAATCTAATTTCAAGTATAATTGATATAAGGAGGTGGGAAAATGGATTTAATTAAAACCCTTCAATCTGCCATAAATTATATTGAAGATAATTTACTTGAACATATTAATTATGAAGATGTAGCACAACATTTATATATTTCAAGTTATCATTTTCATAGAATTTTCAGTTTAGTAACAGGAATGACAGTTGCTGAGTATATAAGAAACAGGAGATTATCTTTGGCAAGTCAAGAATTATTATTTTCTGATATAAAAATTATTGATATAGCTTTAAAATATTGTTATGAATCACCTGAGAGTTTTACAAAAGCATTTACTCGTTTTCATGGGATTACACCAAATATGGCAAAGAAGCTAGGAAATGAATTAAAGCTATTTAGTCGCCTTCAAATTAAAATTATAATTGAAGGTGGTATGAGTATGGATTATCGTATTGAAAAAATAAAGCCATTTAAACTTATTACAAAGGTAAAGGAATTTTCTAATGAAATTATTAATGATAGCAATAACAAGGAAATTCCTTGCTTTTGGGAACAGTGTAAGCAAGATGGAACATTTTCTTTACTTGAAAAAATATCAAATGATTCTGCTGTATATGGAGTTTGTTCACCAATTTCAAATGAAAGTAAATACTTCAAATATGGTATTGGTAAAGAATTCTTAGGTGAAAATATTTGTGACGAACTTGTAGTTTGGGATATCAAACATGAGTTGTGGGCGGTTTTTAAGTGTATTGGAACATCAGGTAATTCCATTGGGGATACATGGAACAAAATTTTTACTGAATTTTTACCTAACTCAGAATATGTAATGATTGATGATATAGATTTTGAATATTATTCTGATAACTTAGATAAAAATTGCTTCTGTGAAATTTGGATTCCAATAGCAAAAAAATAGACTATAAAAATAAATCTATCTGAATGAAGAAAATTTTTATTGAATATAGTTTAATATATTAAGTGACTTAAAGATATATAAAGAAGGAGTAATTTTTTATATATCTACAAATGTAGTTATAAAAAATTTAAATTGACAAAGATAATAAAATGCATTAAAATATACTTGTTAATTTAAAATAAAAAAATATGTGCTAGGGGTGCCTAATGGCTGAGAAATGATTATTCATTAACCCTTTAACCTGAACTGGATAATGCCAGCGTAGGAAAGCCTGTGAGATTACCACTTCCATATAGGCTTGTGGTTTTTTTTATGCTCCAATGCACAAAAAAGGAGATGTTTTATGAATTATATTAAAAATGTTTTAACAGAGTTTGTAGAAAAATTTTCAGAAATTTTAAATGTACCTGCAAATTTTATGAATGTACTTACAAAACCAACAACAATGCTTGCTATACTAGGTTGTATATTTATATTTGTAGTACTAATTAGAGTTAGAAAAATTAATGTAAATACTCAAATGATAACTAGAATAGGGCTTGCTTTAACTTTATCATGCGTACTTAGCATGATAAGATTATACCACTTTCCACAAGGAGGTAGTATTACGCCCGGTCGTTTTGTCCCTATTTTCATTATTGCATTTATGTATGGTCCTGAAATTGGTTTATTTACTGGTCTTATTTGTGGTATATTAGATTTCTTTTTAGACCCTTACATACTTTCACCAATACAAGTTCTATTTGATTATCCTTTAGCTTTTATGATGTTAGGGTTTGCTGGATTTTTCAAAACTAAAAAACTATTTGGAGTTATAGTTGGTACTTTAGGAAGAATGTTTTTTAGTATAGTTTCAGGGTTTGTATTCTTTGGTAGTTATGCACCTGAAGGAGTGAATCCGTTACTTTACTCACTTAGTGTAAATGTTCCTGTTATAGGAATTGAAGGTTTAATATGTGTTGTATTGATTTCAATACTTCCTATAGATGAAATTATTAATCAAGTTAATAAAAATGCGATTAGTGCATAAAAAAATTCCTTAAGCTTTGCTTAGGGAATTTTTTTATATTTATTTTGAGAAAATAATATTAATAAAAAATCAAATTTAAAATCAAAGTCGTGTCGCACTCCTTAAGGAGTGCGACACGACTTTAAATAAAAAAAATAATATTGTTTTTATTATTTTTTAACACTATCTTTATTTTGTTTTTTTACAACAGGTATCCAAATTTCCATTTCATACATATTATTTCCTCTATCATAAGTCATTTCAAATTCTGGACCATCATCATGCTCATAGCCAGAGGTTGGAAACCATTCAGGAAAAATTCGTTTCCATATGTCATGAAGGATAGAACCACCTTCTCCATCACGATATAATCCTGTTGAAAATACTGCCCATGTATATTTTTTTACTTCTAATTTTTCATATCCATCAGGTAAACCATTCTCTGGCAGATAATATCCTATCATATATGAAAAAACACCCGGACGCCAATTATAAAGACCTGCATGAAGTTGTAAATTTTCTTCTAATCCAACTACTTTTCTAATACGGTCAATTGTTCCGTTTGATATACATTTATCCCAAAAAGTTGGTATTTCAACAAATGGGTTATTAGCATCTATATCTGTTGATATTCCGAATATTGTAAAGCTTTCTTTTTCTTCAATTCTATAATTCATTTCGATATCTCCTTTAATAGAAATAAGGAATGACATTTTAGGATATGCCTTTAAAGTTATACCTTTATTACGTGCTGATGTTGGCATTATACCATGTAAAGCTTTAAATGCTCTTGAGAATGCTTCTGGAGATTCATAACCATACTTTAATGCTACATCAATTACTTTAATATCACTTGTTTGTAGTTCAAATGCTGCCATTGTTAATTTTCTTCGTCTTATATATTCAAATAAAGATATTCCGGTTATAAATGGAAACATTCGTTGAAAATGAAACACTGAACATGTTGCAATCTTAGCAATTTTTTGATAATCAATATTTTCTGTTAAGTGTGTTTCAATATAGTCCATTGCACTATTCATTCTATCAAGCAAATCCATACTATCATTCCTTTCAAAATAAATTATATCAAATAAATAGTTGTTATTCCTTACATATGTTGTGCAGTTTTTATCATGTACTATTAATGTGAGTATAACATAATACAAAAAAAATAAAAGTTTTATTAGCATAAATAATTTTGCGACAAAAGCAGAGATGTTCATAATTTTATTGTATAATGTTTAAATAATCATGTATATACTTAATAAAAATATATCTTCTAATTTTTATATGTATAATAATAAATCAAAATTTACATAAATTTAATGGATTTTTAACTTTATTTATTATATACTCCATTTATATTTAACAAGCTTGAAAAACATAAAGAATCAAGTTTATAATTATAGAGAATAAACTTTTAAAATTTGTTCTCTAGGATATTAATTTTAAAACGAGGTGTTAATGTGGTACAAAAAAAAATACTTACAGTAGATGATGAAGAACATATATTAGAACTATTAAAATATAATTTACAAAGTAATGGATATATTGTAGTGCAAAGTGAATATGGGGAGAAAGCATTAAACATATTAGAAACAACTAATATAGATGCTGTAATTCTTGATTTAATGTTGCCTGATATTGATGGTATAGAAGTTTTAAGAAGAATACGTATGAATGAAAAATTAAAAAAATTACCTGTTATAATGTTAACTGCTAAAAATGAAGAATTTGATACTGTATTAGGTTTAGAAATGGGAGCAGATGACTATTTAGGAAAACCATTTAGTATGAGAGAATTACTTGCAAGATTAAAATCTGTATTAAGAAGAACTGAAGATTTAGAAAATGTTGTTGAAGAAAAAGAAGATATTCTTACATTTGATAATATAACCATAAATGAAACTTTTAGAACAGTAACTGTGAATAATGAAATAATAGACATGCCCTTGAAAGAATACGAATTACTTTTACTATTTGCAAGAAATCCTGGTAGAGTATTTTCAAGAGAAAATTTATTAGAAAGGATATGGGGATATGATTTTTTAGGAGAAACAAGAACTGTAGATGTCCATATAAGAAATTTAAGAAAAAAAATTGAATTTGATGATGCAAATCCTACTTTTATTAAAACTGTGAGGGGTATAGGATATAAGTTTAGAGAGGGAAAAAGATGAGAAGAAAACTTATGTTGACTTATATATTTATAATAGCTATTGTTTCATCAATAACGGGATATATTTCTATTAGCACAAGTCAAAAACATTTGGAAAGACAAATAAAAAATAATTTATTATTAGAATTAAATTTGTTATCTGATATATTAAAACAAGAGTATAATAATAATTTTTCTGAATTTACACAATATTATTCACAACAAATGAATTTGCGTATTACAATTATAAGTTCAAATGGGGATGTTTTAAGTGATTCTGGAACAGATACAGAACTTTCAAACCATAGTGATAGAAGTGAAATAAGAGAAGCATTAAAAAATGGTATTGGATTTTCTACAAGATATAGTGAAACGATGGGTACATATTATCTTTATTATGCTCAAAATATAAAATATAATAGTAATGATATTGTATTAAGAATTTCTATGCCCTTATTAGAAATACAAGCTCTTAAAACAGAAATATTAAATTCAAGTATGAATGGAATTATGTTGGGTTTATTTTTAGCAATAATATTTGCTTTTCTTTTCTCTAAAATATTTTCAAGTCCAATAAAAGAATTAACAATAGCTGTTGAAGATGTTGCTAGAGGTAATTATGACAAAAAAATATATGTTAACTCTCATGATGAAGTTGGTAAACTTACAACTGCTTTTAATTTAATGTCAAGAGAATTAAAATATACAATAATACAATTAAAAGATAGAAATATAAAATTAGAATCTATACTTAATAGTATAACAAATGGAGTTATAGCTGTAGATATAGATTATAATATAATGCTTTTAAATCCTTTATCATATAAGCTATTAGGAATAAACAAAACTAATAAACCATTTTATGAAGTAATAAGAAGTTCAAAAATTTTTAATTTAATAGAAGAATCTATCGCCAATGTACAATGTGTAGTAGAAGAACTAAACTATGTTAATGGGACAGAAAAAATACTAAAAATATATGCAAATCCCATAATAAATTCAGAAGATAAAATTCTTGGTACAGTTTTACTTATTGAAGATGTAACTCAAATAAGAAAGCTAGAAAGAATGAGAAGCGATTTTGTTTCTAATGTAACACATGAATTAAAAACGCCTCTAACATCCATAAAAGGTTTTGTAGATACATTAAAAAATGGTGCTATTAATGACCCTGTTGTTACAACAAGATTTCTTGATATAATTGATATAGAAGCAGACCGTTTATACAATCTAATCCAAGAAATATTATTGTTATCTGAAATAGAATCAAGGGACAAGGATATAAATATAACAAAGGTATCAATCTATATTATAGTTGATAATGTAAAAAAAATATTACAACCTTTAGCAGATAAAAAAGAAATATTGTTGAACTTTATAATTGAACCAGGAATGATTGATTTACTTTGTAATAAAGAAAGAATAGCTCAAATATTAATAAATTTAATTGAAAATGCAATAAAGTATACAGAAAAAGGGGAAGTTAATGTTGATTTTTATAATAGCTCAAATATATTAACGATTACTGTAAAAGATACTGGTATAGGAATACCTAAAGAAAGTATAGAAAGAATATTTGAACGTTTTTACAGAGTAGATAAAGGTCGTTCAAGAAAAGTAGGAGGAACAGGCTTAGGACTTTCTATTGTAAAACATATAGTTATATTATATAAAGGAAAAATAGAAGTAGAAAGTGAATTAGGAAAAGGTAGTGCATTCAAAGTTACTTTGCCTATTTTTTATAAAAATCAAGAGATTTAAAATGAAGAGTTTTTACCTATAGTAACACAAATTTAAAAATTAAAAAGGTGGTAAATATGAATAAAGAAATAAATTTAAAGCTCCCACAATGTAAGCTATGCTCTAATTATATTGATAATAATATATTAGATTGTAAAATTTATAAAAAAAATAAAAAGCCAGATTATATTATAAATTGCAAAAAAGAATGCATTTATTTTGATTCAAAAGAATCTATTAAAATTAATCCAAATAGTTGGTTAGAGAATAGATTTTTTGGAGGAATTTTTGGATTTGTTGTAGGGGATGCACTTGGAGTACCTTTAGAATTTAAATCAAGAGAAAAAATAAAAGAAGACCCTGTTAAAGAAATGCGAGCTTATGGTACACATAATCAATATTTTGGTACATGGTCAGATGATTCATCTTTGATGTTGTGTTTATTAGAAAGTTTAACTAATGGTTATAACCTTGAAAAAATTTCTGAGAATTTTGTTAAATTTTATAATTATGGTTTTTTAACTCCATATGGTGAAGTTTATGATATTGGTAATACTACTGTTTATGCTATAAATAAAATAGCTATGGGAATTAATCCTATTGAATGTGGTGGTAGAAATGAACGAGATAATGGTAATGGTTCATTAATGAGAATTTTACCTATGGCTTATTTTACAAAGAATTTTAATTGTATTAGAAAAATTAAAATGATAGAAGATGTATCCTCAATAACACATGGTCATAAACGTTCAAAATTAGCTTGTATAATATATAATGAAATGCTTATCAATTTGTTAAAAGAACAATCTAAAGAAAAATCATATGAAAAAACCATTGATTTTGTAAAAAATAAATGTATGATTGAATATAAAGATGAAATAAATTATTTTAGTCGAATAATTAATAAGAACTTGCTATCATTAAATGAAGATGATATTTTATCATCTGGATATGTAGTTGATACATTAGAAGCAGCCCTATGGTGTTTCTTAACAACAGATAATTATAAAGATTCAATATTAAAAGCTATAAATCTTGGTGATGATACAGATACTATTGCTGCAATAACAGGTGGATTATCAGGAGTTTTTTATGGTATTGAAAGCATACCAGATAATTGGATTCAATGTATTGCACTTAAAGAAGAAATATATAATTTGATTTTAAAATTCTATAAAACATACATACACTCTTAAAATATTTTTTGTTAATTTTATCGCCAGCAATATTAATAAATTAAATTTTACATTTATGTATTTAAAATATATTTAAATATACTTAAACATTTATAAAAACATAGGATTTATCTGCTAAATTGACTTAAAAAAAATGATATTTTCTGCTCATTAAAAAATTTCAAAATAATATATAATTCATTTCAAAGTGTTAATAAGATTTATTTTATTAACATTTTTTTATTTCAATAAAATAGGAGTGTTTATTTATGATTGAATATATAGAAGTAAAAGGAGCAAAAATTCACAATTTAAAAAACGTTGATATAAAAATACCAAGAAATAAATTAACCGTAATAACAGGAGTGTCAGGGAGTGGTAAATCAAGTTTTGCATTTGATACACTTTATGAAGAAGGTAAACGTAGATATTTAATGTTTTCAGATACGCAATTTATGGTTGATAGTGTTCCTACATTTGAAAGTATAAAAGGATTAACCCCAACTGTAGCAGTAGAGCAGAGAATTATTAGGCAATCTAATCCAAGAAGTAGAGTTGGAACACGCACAAAAATAAGTAATATGTTGGCTGTATTATTTGCAACACATGGCATGAGAGATATAAATTTTGATGATGGCTTACCACTTTCTATGGAAATGTTCCAGAAAAATTCTCCAAAAGGAATGTGCGTTAAATGTTTAGGTGCTGGAATCGTTAAATATCTTGATGAAGAAAAACTTTTTTATGATAAAACTCAAAAAATAGAAGATGTTTGTTTAGGAATAGGAAAGCACGGTTCTACTAGAAAAATGCTAGATGGTTTTTATAAATATTACAATTTATCACCAGAACAACAACTAAATACATTAACAGAAGAACAACTCAATTGTTTAAAATATGGAGATAATGGTAGAATGCACTTCATTGGGTTTATTCCTTGGATTACACAAATTACAAATGGCATTTTTTCAACATCAGGAAGATTAGAATATTTACTTACACGTGATGGATATATGAATAGAATAGTATGCCCAAAATGTAATGGTACAGGATTAGGAGAACAAGCAAGTCATACTACAATTGATGGTAAAACTATTTTTGAACTTGAAAATCTATATATTAAAGACCTTTGTAATTTTTTAAAAACTGTAAGTCTTAAACCAACACCTTTACTTAAAGAAATAACATTAAAACTTGAATGTATGATAGATGTTGGACTTCATCATCTTTCACTTTCACGCCCAGTACCAACCTTATCAGGTGGAGAAATTCAAAGACTATTTCTTGCTTCTTATATAATAGCTGAAATGGATTCAATTATATTTATATTTGATGAACCTACAATCGGATTACATGAAGTTGAAAAAGAAAAATTAATTAATATAATCAAAAATCTTGTTAAACGAGGAAATACAGTAGTTGCAGTAGAACATGATGAAAATTTTATGCGTTGTGCAGATTATATTATTGACTTAGGTCCAAATGCAGGAATTTATGGTGGTAATAAAATTTTTGAGGGTGATTTTGAAAGTTTTTTAAAATGTAATACTTCTAATACAGCACCTTATTTAAAGGGCAACAAATTAAAATATAAGGAAGTTTATAAACCAATAAATAAAAAGAAAATGCTCACTATAAAAAATGCAAACTTACATAATTTAAAAAATGTAACAATTGATATTCCAATTGGTGTTATGGTTGGTATTTGTGGTGTATCAGGTAGTGGTAAATCAAGTCTTATATCAGATACACTTGTTCCAAAATTAAAAGAGATTTTAAACACTAAATGTGTTATTGATGATGAAGATGATTCTACCTTTGAACAAAGTAATGTTATATTAACAGGCACAGAACATATTAAAAAATGTGTTATTATTGACCAAAAATCAATTGGTAGAAGTAGAACTTCATGCCCTGCTACATATACAGGAATGTTTGATAAAATTAGAGCATTATTTGCTAAAGAAAGTGGTCTAAGTGCTGGTTTGTTTTCTGTAAACTCTGAAGGTGGCTGTAGGGTTTGTAAAGGTGATGGTGTTGTTCATTATCATGTTGGATTTGGTAATTTTATTGATGTGGAATGTGAAGTTTGTAATGGTACTGGATTTATACAAGAAGCTATGGAAGTTAATCTTAATGGAAAAAATATCCGTGAAGTTTTAGCAATGACAGTTGTTGAAGCAATAGATTTTTTTAAAGGATATGATAAAACTATTGAAAAAATTTTACACACTTTAGAAAGAGTTGGTATGGGATATATTACACTTGGACAAAAAACTCCTACTATTTCAGGTGGTGAAAGTCAACGTATTAAACTTGCAAAAGAATTATCAAAAGGACAAAATGCAAAAGACACTGTATATATTTTAGATGAGCCAACAACAGGACTTTCATTTCATGATAGTGTTAAACTTATGGAGCTTATGCAAGAGTTAACTGACAAAGGCAATACTATTATTGTAACTGAACATGATCCATATGTATTATCAAATTGTGATTATATTATTGAAATGGGTGTAGGTGGTGGCAATGATGGAGGAGATGTTATTGCAACAGGCACACCAATTGAATTAAAAAATAATACAAGTTCGATTATAGGTAGGTATTTAAAATGATTAAATTAATTGATGATTATATAAAACAAAAACGCTACCGTCTTATAAATAGTATTTTAATGTATAAAGATAATGAACTTATTTTAGAAAGATATTATAATAAATTTAATGAAGATAGCAGAAATAATATTAAATCTATTTGGAAAAGTATTTTGTCTATATGTGTGGGTATATGTGCTGATAAAGGCTATTTAAATATTGATGACCCTATATGCAAATACTTACCACAGTTTAACAAAAATATTCATATGTATCACAAACAAATAACAATTAAACATTTATTAACAATGACATCGGGTATTTATTGGAATGGTGGAATACATTATCATTGTCCTATGATAGAACAACTTTTCCGTTCAAATGATTGGTTAGAACATCTTGCAGATGTAAATATGATAAGTTTTCCGGGAACAAAATATGTTTATAAAGAATGGGATGTTATTTTATTGTCTGCTGTTGTTAGTAAAGCAACCAATATGAGTACATATGATTTTTGTAACAAATATTTATATTCACCACTTAATATAAAAAGTGGTGAGTGGTCAAAAAGTAAATGTAAAATTGATTATAATATTAATGTAAAAAATCCAAGTTTAGAAAAACAATCTGATTTATCAGCAAAAGATTTAGCAAAGCTAGGATTCTTAATATTAAATAATGGTATTTATAACAATCAAAAAATTGTTTCAAGTGAATATTTAAAAAAAGCTTTAATAGCTTCTGAACAAAATTCAAATTATGGTTTTTTAATTTGGTTATTTGATTTTGGATTTGGATTTAGAGGTTATGGAGGGCAGGAAGTTAGTATATTACCAAAAGAAAATATAATTTATGTTATTCAAGCAACACCTACATTACAATCAAAAAGCTATGGCGATGTGTTTTATTATATAAATAAAAATATAAATGTTAAATAAATAATTAAAAAAAGTAATAATCAATATTTTATTGTTTATTATTTTTTTTTAATTAAAGTCGTGTCGCACACAAAAAATAGTGAGCCACGACATTAAAATTAAATTTTATTATTTTTGTTTTAATTGTTTTATTTTAAATATCAAAAAAATTATAAATTAAAAATTAAAAAAATATAATAAAAAAAATAAAAAAAAAATATTTTATTTATTTTTATTTTTTTTTAATTAAAGTCGTGTCGCACTTAAAATTAAGTGCCACACGACTTTAAATTTAATTTTTATTATTTTTGTTTTAAGTGTTTTATTGAAACTATCATAAAATTTATCATTGAAAATAAATATAAACTTAGTTATAATAAATATAAAAAGTGTTTATAGAAAGGTTTAACAATATGAGTATTTTAACAGTTAAAAATGTAAATCATGGTTTTGGTGATAGAATAATATTAGATGATGTATCATTTAGATTATTAAAAGGTGAACATGTAGGATTTATCGGTGCAAATGGTGAAGGAAAATCTACATTTATGAATATTATAACCGGCAAATTAATGCCTGATGAAGGAACTATAGAATGGGCAAATAGAGTAAGAGCTGGTTATATGGATCAACATACACAACTTGAAGGTGGCAAAACTATACGCGAAGTATTAAGAGATGCTTTTAAATATTTATTTGAACTTGAAAATGAAATGGTAGGTATTACAGAAAAGCTTTCCGATTGTACAGAACAAGAAATGGAAAAACTATTAGAAGAAATGGGTACTATTCAAGAAATTTTAGATAGCAGTAATTTTTATACACTTGATGTTAAAATTGAAGAAATAGCTGGAGGATTGGGACTTAAAGAAATAGGCTTAGACAGAAATGTTGATGATTTAAGTGGTGGACAACGAACTAAAATTCTTTTAGCTAAACTTTTACTTGAAAATCCCGATATATTATTATTAGACGAGCCTACAAATTATTTAGATGAAAATCATATAGAATGGCTTAAACGTTTTTTACAAAACTATGAAAATGCGTTTATATTAATTTCACATGATATACCATTTTTAAATAGTGTAATAAACTTAATATATCATGTTGAAAATGGAAAATTAACAAGATATGTAGGTGACTATTACAATTTTGAAAAACAATATGAATTAGCTAAAAGGCAGCTTGAAACAGCATACGAAAAACAACAACAAGAAATAAATAAACTAGAAGATTTTATTGCTAGAAATAAAGCAAGAGTTGCAACAACAAATATGGCTAAGTCACGTCAAAAAGTTTTAGATAAAATGGAAAAAATAGAATTACCTAAAGACAAAATAAAACCAGAGTTTAACTTTAAAGAAGCAAGAGCAGCAGGTAAAATAATATTTGAGACTAATAAGTTAGTTATAGGATATAATACAGCACTTACACGCCCTTTAAGTGTAAAAATGGAAAGAGGACAAAAAATAGCCTTAGTGGGGGCTAATGGTTTAGGAAAAACAACATTATTAAAAAGTTTATTGGGATTTTTATCTCCTATATCAGGTGAAGTAATAAAGGGTGATTATCAAGAGATAGGATATTTTGAACAAGAAATAAGAGATAAAAATTATAATTCATGTATTGAAGAATTTTGGTCAGAATTCCCTTCATATACTCAATATGAGGTAAGAAGTGCTCTTGCAAAATGTGGACTTACTACTAAACATATAGAAAGTAAAGTTATGGTATTAAGTGGAGGCGAACAAGCTAAAGTACGTTTATGTAAAATAATAAATAAAGAAACAAATATACTTATACTTGATGAGCCTACAAACCATTTAGATGTTTTAGCAAAAGATGAATTAAAACGTGCATTAAAAGCTTACAAAGGAAGTATATTATTAGTTTGTCATGAGAGCGAATTTTATAAAGATGTAGTTACAGATATATGGAATTGTGAAGATTGGACTTTAAAACTATAATAATTAACATATTTAACAAAAGAGGAATGATATAATTTATGAATAATAAAAAAGTAGTACATGATATTAAAGATAATTCATACAAAAAAGTATTTGATGAACCAGAATTGTTTTGTCAATTTATTAAAGATTTTATAAACATTGATTTATTAAAAAATATTACCCCCTCTGATATATCAGATTACACAGAAAGATTTTTACCCTTATTTATAGACCATAAAGATAGTGATACTATAAAAGTAATTAAAATAAAAGAAGATGTATTTGTAATAACTATGATAGAACATCAAAGTAAATCAGATTATATAATGTCTTTCAGAATGCTTTTATATATGTCACTTATATGGGAATTATGGATTAAAGAATGTGAAGAAAAAGAAAAAGGAAGCACAGAAAAGAAAGATTTTAAATTGCCTCCTATATTACCTATAGTATATTATTCAGGTGATAATAAATGGACAGCAGATTTAAATTTTAAAAATAAAGTATATTTAAATGATGTATTTGAAAAATATACACCAAAATTTGAATATGAGCTTGTCGAATTAAATAAGTATCCTGTAAAAGATTTATTGATGTTTCAAGATATGATTACTCTTATGATGATAATAGATAAGATAAAAAAACCTGATGAAATAAAAATTATATTAGACTTAATAAGTACAGAATATATTGAAAAGATTAAAGAAAAAATGCCAGATAATTTATTAAAATCACTAGAAGAAATAATATATCTATTTTTAAAAAGAATAAATGTACCTGATGTTGAAATAAAAGAAATCAGTCATATGATTTATGAAAGGAGATTTTTAGATATGTTTGAATTATTAGAAGATTATGATGTTCAAAAGGTTAGAAAAGAAATTAGAGAAGAAATTAGAGAAGAAGTTAAGGCAGAAGTTAAAGCAGAAATTGAAGAAAAAGTTAGAGCAGAAGTTGTAAAAAAAGTTAAAGAAGAAGTTAGAGCAGAAGTTGT
>CAZWZB010000004.1:55169-130421 GCA_964638835.1 uncultured Eubacteriales bacterium
AGAAGTTGTAAAAAAAGTTAAAGAAGAAGTTAGAGCAGAAGTTGTAAAAAAAGTTAAAGAAGAAGTTAGAGCAGAAGTTGTAAAAAAAGTTGAAGAAACAGTTAAAGCAGAAGTTGTAAAAAAAGTTAAAGAAGAAGTTAAGGCAGAGGTTAAAGAAGAAGTTAAAGCAGAAACTGAACATAAAAAAACAATTGCAATAGCAATAGAAATGATAAAAGATGGTGAGAGTAAAGAAAAAATTCTTAAATGGACTCAATTAACAGATGAACAATATGAACAAATTAAAAACTATTTATAATTAATAACTTCTTAAGAAATACTTAAACGGTGTTAATATAATAAAAATGAGGATTTATTATGAAAAATTTTATTTCAAATGTTAAGAATTTTTTTAATACATTAAAAAGCATATTTAAGTTTAAACCTAAAGTTATTGAAGAATATATATATGAGAATGAAAAATTTCAAAATTATTTAGAAAATGTTGATATTTTAGACCCTGCATATGATGATATAAAAAAAGCTGTAGAGCTTTCTGAAGAAGCTATATATTTAGCTGAAAAAAGAATTTCTTTATCTAATAAACTTGAAAATTCTATTCTAAAAGAAAACGATTTAGAAAAATTTAATTCTTTTAATAAAGAAAGTTTACAAAAACTACAAAACTATATAGAAGCATATAGAATAGCATTTAAAGAAAGTAATGTATTAAAAACTCAAATAAACAGCTATGATAAATCATTAGATTATTTAGCTAAATATGAAAATGAAGTTGAAACTATACTTAAAGAAATCGAATATTCAGAGCAACGCCAAGCAGGACTTAAAAGAGATATAGCATATATCACAGGCGAAAAAGAAGACCTTATATATGGTAGGGAACAATTACAACAAGCTCTAAAATTTTTGTATGGTTTTTCTATAGTATTTGTTTGCACTTTAGCTATTATAACATTTGTTTTAGGTGTTCTAAAAATAACCTATGATATGGAAATATTTGTACCTTTAATGGTGCTATGTGTTTTCGCAATTATATTAGGTAGTGCTACTTATATTTTTCAAAGAAAATTTAGACATGAATTGCATAGAAATCAGTTATTACAAGTAAAAGTAATAGAATTATTAAATAGAGCAAAAGTACTTTATGTAAATTGTACTTCTTTTTTAAATTATGAATATAAAAAATATAGAGTTAGAAATTCTATGATGTTAAAAAATAATTGGGATGAATATATGTATCAAAAGCAAATTTCAAGGAGACATATTGCTATGAATAATAGGTCTCAAGAAGTAGTAGGAAATATAATTAAAATGCTTTCAAATGCTGGTATAGAAAATCCTGATGCTTTATTTGAAGAGCTTTTAAATTTAGTTAGTATGGAAGACAAAAAACTTTTATACAAAGATATAAGTGATGAAAGAAAGAATATAGAAAATGAGTTAAATGACTTAGATAATAAACAACAAAAATTATGGAATGAACTTACTAATTTACAAAATACAGATAAAACAGAAAATAAAGTTATATCAAATATTATTCAAACTTATGAAGAAGAATTAAACAAATTAATTTCTAATTTAGAACCAGAATAAACTTATAATACTTGGTAAATATTATTTTTTAATATTTATTAAGTATTTTTTGTTGTACATTATAAATAGTATTTTAATTGATGACAATTCAAACATAATAATGTATAACTCAAGCTATAACTATTGTAAAAGTTAATAATAGTGATAAAATAATATTATATTAAAAAATAAACAATTTGGAGGATTTAATATGTTAAAAATAAATAATTTTTCTAAAACATATAAAGGTGGAAAAAAAGCAGTTGATAATTTAAATTTAGAAATAAAAGCAGGTGATATTTATGGGTTTATAGGTCATAATGGAGCAGGAAAAACAACTACAATTAAAGCTGTAGTTGGTATATTAGATTTTGAAGAAGGAGAAATTTATATAAATAATATATCTGTTAAAGATAATCCTTTTGAATGTAAAAAGATTATTTCATATATACCAGACAATCCTGATTTATATGAATATTTAACAGGAATCCAATATTTAAATTTTATAGGAGATGTTTTTGAAGTTCAAAAAACAACCAGAGAAGAACTTATTAAAAAATATGCTGACATATTTGAAATAACAAAAAATTTAGGCGATTTAATATCATCATATTCACATGGTATGAAACAAAAGCTTGCTATAATTTCAGCATTAATTCATTCCCCTAAACTTTTAGTTTTAGATGAACCTTTTGTTGGACTAGACCCAAAAGCTAGTCATAGTTTAAAATCTATTATGAGTGATATATGTAAATGTGGTGGAGCTATATTTTTCTCCACTCATGTATTAGATGTGGCTGAAAAGTTATGTAATAAAATTGCTATTATAAAAGCTGGTAAATTAGTAGCTTGTGGAGATACAAACACTGTTAAAGGTGATAATAGCTTAGAAAACTTATTTATGGAGTTGATTGAAAATGAATAATTTTAAATTACTTTTAAAAGTGCAATTACTTGGTTTCTTTGGTTTAAATAAATTTTTACATACCAATGATAAAAAAGAAAAATCTAAAATGATAGGATTTTTTGCATTAATGGTTTTTGCAGGTATAATTCTTTTAGGTACTTCTTTTATGTATAATTTTGCGATGGCATCACAATTTGAACAAATAAATGGAGTTAGCATAGTACTAGCTGTGATGTTAATGAATATTGGACTTATTACTTTATTCACTACTATATATAAAGCAAATGCAGTGTTGTTTTATTCTAAAGATATAGACATTTTAATGTCTTTACCAATAAAAACAAGTACTATTGTTATAAGTCGTTTAGCAACATTATATATTGCAAATTTATTTTTTAGTGCTTTTGTTATGTTGCCAGCTGGAGTAGCATATGCTATAAAAGTTAATCCAAGTTTTGAATACTATATTATTTTTATAATAACATTCTTCTTTATACCTATAGTACCATTAATTATATCAAGTATTTTAAGCTTTATAATAACTTTTATTTCTAGTAGATTTAAGTATAGTAATATAATAACTATAGTTTTATCATTAGCATTTATTATAGGTATCTTATATATTTCATTTAATATGCAAAAATATATAGATGATTTAAATAATGTAGAAAACTTAGATAATATAGCAACTGCATTTATAGATGTAATTAATAAGATATATCCTTTAACTTCCTTTTATATAGCGGCTGTTAGGGATACAAATATAATCTCTTTATTTATATTTTTAGGTATTTCAATTATGTCATTAATTATATTTACTATAATTATAAGTTATATATTCAAAAATTTAAATACAGCTTTAACTACAGTAAAAAGTAAATCTAATTATCAAATGAAATCTTTAAAACAAACATCACCATTTTTAGCAGTTTACAAAAAAGAGTTAAAAAGATATTTTTCTTCACCAATTTATGTACTTAACACAGCAGTAGGACCAATACTAGCTACAATAATGTCTATTGGAATAATGCTATTTGGTTCTGAAAGCATAGAAGAAATGATTCAAATGCCAGGATTTTCAGATAGCATAAAAGTAATAGCTCCTTTAGCTATAGCTGCACTTGTATCAATTACTTGCACAACTTCTGCATCAATTTCATTAGAAGGTAAAAGTTTGTGGATTACAAAATCTATTCCAATAAAAACTAGTAGTATATTAATGAGTAAAGTACTTATTAATTTAACTATAATGTTGCCAAGTGTATTTATTAATGGAATAATTTTAAGTTATATATTAAAATTATCTTATATTGATTTAATAATGATTTTTGTTACGCCAACTATATATGCTATATTAATATCTTTTGTTGGAATACTCTCAAATTTATATTATCCTAACTTTACATGGACATCAGAAATTAGAGTTATTAAACAAGGAGTTCCTGTATTTGTTTGTATGATTGTAGGTATGTTAACAGCAATGGTACCTATTATATCTATTTCAAGTTTCAACTTAGATGCTACACTAATTACTTTAATTATTACAAGTGTTTTAGGAATTGTAGATATAATACTTTATAGAATAATTGTTACAAAAGGTGTAAAATGTTTTGAAAGACTTTAAAAATAATAATTAAAATATCACTTTTTATAATTATATATATTTTTAGAGAAAGTTAAATAAGTAATTAAAAATAATAATAACAATAAAATATTGTTTATTATTATTTTTTTTATTTAAAGTCGTGTCGCACTTTAAATAAAGTGCGACACGACTTTGTTTTTTATTTTAATTATCTTGTTAACACAATTATATTTATTTCTTATTACTTTTTTATAATTAATAGCAAGAAGTACAGGTTTTACTCATATAATTTATAGTCAGAGATGTAAACTTGAAAACTAAATTTAATTTTCTGGTTTACTAAGTATAAAATAAGAATGGGAGGTGCATTTAATGAATAAAACGATTGAACTTATAGTTGAATGTAGTGTAGATGATAAATTAGAAAAGTTAATTCAACAGTTTGGAAAAGTTAAATATCGCTTACCTATTATCGATGCTTATGTAGTTGAAATTCCTAAAGAATATATATATAATTTAAAAAACATAAAAGGAATAAAGGGAGTATATAATAATACTCATATTACAGCTCAAATGAACAACGCACGCAAAACTATTAAATGGGATAGTGCAAAAAAACAAGGATTAAACGGTAGAGGAATTGGAATTGCAATATTAGATACAGGAATATCACCAATAGAAGACCTTATTAAACCTAATAATAGGCTTATTTTTTTTAAAGATTTTGTTAATGAAGATACACAACCATATGATGATAATGGACATGGTACACATGTTGCAGGAATAATTGCAGGAAATGGTATTAATTCTAATGGTCGTTATTGTGGTATAGCTCCTGAAAGTAATATTATAGGAATTAAAATATTAGATACAAATGGTAAAGGAAATACATCTCAAGTTTTAGCGGGAATACAATGGATTGTAGATAATAAAAATAAATATAATATACGAATAGCAAACTTATCTATAGGCTCATCAGAAAGTTCAAGTTTAGACCCTTTAGTAAAAGCTGTTAATGCTGCTTGGGATTCAGGAATTGTTATGACTATAGCAGCAGGAAATAATGGACCTCGAAATTTTACTATAACATCTCCCGGAATAAGTAAAAAGGTTATAACTGTAGGTTCTTCTGATGATGAAGAAACAGTTACAATATGGGGAACATCTCAAAGAAATTTTTCTGGTAGAGGTCCTACCGAAGAATGTATATTTAAACCAGATATTGTAGCACCCGGTTCAAATATTGTTTCATGTCTTAGTCCAACAGCATCTCAATATTTAACAACTCCTGAAAATTTAAAAATTATAGATAATCATTATTTACAACTTAGTGGAACTTCTATGTCAACACCTATTGTAGCAGGAGCAATAGCTTTATTACTACAAAAAAATCCTCATTTAACACCCAATGAAGTAAAATATAAATTAAAATACAGCACTACTGATTTAGGATATAGTCAAAATCAACAAGGTTGGGGTTTAATTGATATAGAAAAATTACTTTCTAAGGATTTTAAGGAGGTAAGTTTATGAACACAATATATGAAATAACTCAACTAATGGAAAATAAAAATATTATTCAAAATGATTTAAATGAAGCAGTAAACACAGTAAAGTCTATTTTTCATGATAAATATATTCAAAAATTCCAAATGGCATTAGAAGAACAAAAAGATATAGCAAAAAGTCAATCATCAAAAGAAATAGAACTTTTAAATGCATTAAAACCATTTATGAACGAAAAATTTCATGCAAATATTGATAAGTTAACAGATATAATTTTATCAATTAATACTGTTTCTTGTATTAATAAAGAAATAAAAAAATATTCTACTCCTATTATTTCAAGTACAATGAGTTCTAACACTACAATTCACGAAGATGGTATATATGAAATAGATGAAAGTTGCAAAAGGAATAATTTTTTGGATAATAACATAAACATTACGGAAATAATATTTATGTTACTACTGGTAGGTATAATATAATAACTTAAATATAAAATAATTTGAAAACTTTTAAAAATTAGTTTGACAACGTTGGTAAAGTGTGTTATTCTAGATAAGTAGTAACTGCAAGACGCAGAACCACAATTTTTTTTGAAGTATTAGGAGGATTTAACAATGAAAACAGGAACAGTAAAATGGTTTAACGCAGAAAAAGGATTTGGGTTTATTTCAGTACCAGGAGAAGACGATGTATTTGTACATTTCTCAGCAATTCAATTAGATGGTTACAAAACACTTGATGAAGGTCAAGAAGTTCAATTTGAAGTAGTTCAAGGAGCTAAAGGTCCACAAGCATCAAATGTAACTCGTAAATAATTAATGAGCTAATAAACACAAACTTTAATGTAGCTCGCATATAGTCAATCAAGAATATTAGAATATCAATACTTAGGTATTTAGAATATATAGATTGTTAGTGCAACTAATGCTCTTCATATTAATTTTATTATGGGGAGCTTTCTTTAATTATAATATCTTAATATAAAATAACACTATGATAAGGACAGTAAATTATATTATGTTTTCAGAGAGAGAATATATTGGTGTGAATATTCTTAACACGTATAATTGAAAACCACCTTTGAGTGACTTTAATAAAGTCCGTTTACTGCGTTATAGTTTAATGAGAGGTTAAAACCAATTAGGGTGGAACCACGGGTAAAACTCGTCCCTTTTCTATTTAGAAAAGAGATGAGTTTTTTTATTTAAAATAATTAAATAGTTAAAAATTAAAATTCATATAATAATTCTTAAGAAAATTTTTATTAAAAATTTAAAAAGGAGAGAAATAAAAATGATTCAAATTAAATTAAGGGATGAAGTTAGAGAATTTGAAAATGGAATTTCAGTAATTGAAATAGCAAAAAATATAAGTGAAAACTTAGCAAGATTAGCTTGCTGTGGGATATTAAATAATAAAGTTGTTGATTTAAGAGAAACTATAAATGACAATGCTGAATTAAGTATTTTAACATTTGATAGTGAAGATGGAAAAAAAGCATTTAGACATACAACAGCTCATATCATGGCTCAAGCTGTTAAACGTTTATATCCAAATGTAAAATGTGCTATAGGTCCAGCAATAGAAGAAGGCTTCTATTATGATTTTGATACAGAAAATGCTTTTACAATGGAAGACTTAGAAAAAATAGAAAATGAAATGAAAAAAATAGTTAAAGAAGATTTAGGTATAGAAAGATTTGAATTAAAAAGAGAAGATGCTATAAAATTAATGCAAGAAAAAAATGAAAGTTATAAAGTAGAACTTATTAAAGATTTACCAGAAGATGCAGTTATATCTTTTTATAAACAAGGTGAGTTTACAGATTTATGTGCTGGACCTCATTTAATGAGTACTAAATATATTAAAGCATTTAAATTAACTGCTGTAGCAGGAGCATACTGGAGAGGAAGCGAAAAAAATAAAATGCTTTCTCGTATATATGGAACTTCATATACTAAAAAAACAGATTTAGATGAGCATTTAACAAGAATAGAAGAAGCTAAAAAACGTGACCATAGAAAATTAGGTAAAGAGTTAGGTTTATTTACACTACTTGATGAAGGACCTGGATTTCCATTTTTTATGCCAAAAGGTATGATATTAAAAAATACTCTTATAGATTACTGGAGAGAAGTACACAAAAAAGCAGATTACCAAGAAATATCTAGTCCTATAATGTTAAGTAGAACATTATGGGAGCGTTCAGGACATTGGTTTCATTATAAAGGAAATATGTATACAACTTTGATAGATGAAATGGATTTTGCTATAAAACCTATGAACTGTCCTGGTGGAATTTTAATATATAAAACAGATATACATTCATATCGTGATTTACCAATTAGAATGGGAGAATTAGGTTTAGTTCACAGACATGAAATGTCAGGAGCATTACATGGTCTTATGCGTGTAAGATGTTTCACACAAGATGATGCTCATATTTTTATGACACCTGAACAAATTAAAGATGAAATAAAAAATGTAATTGATTTAATTGATGAAGTATATAGTTTATTTGGTTTTAAATATCATGTAGAACTTTCAACACAACCTGAAGAAAGTATGGGTACTAAAGAACAATGGGATATAGCAACATCTGCTTTAAGAGAAGCACTTGAAGAAAAAAATCTAAAGTTTATTATAAATGAAGGTGATGGTGCTTTTTATGGACCTAAAATAGATTTTCATTTAGAAGATACACTAGGAAGAACTTGGCAATGCGGAACTATACAATTAGATTTCCAATTACCAGAAAAATTTGAACTTGAGTATGTAGGAGCAGATGGAGAAAAACATAGACCTGTAATGATACACAGAGTAGTATTTGGAAGTATAGAACGTTTTATAGGCATACTTATAGAACATTTTGCAGGAGCATTTCCTACATGGTTATCACCAATTCAAGTTAAAGTATTACCTATATCAGAAAAATATCATGGATATACACAAAAAGTAGTAGATAAACTAAAAGAAGAAGGTATTCGTGTTTCTGCAGATTATCGTGCTGAAAAAATAGGTTACAAAATAAGAGAAGCTCAAATGCAAAAAATACCTTATATGCTTATACTAGGTGAAAAAGAAGAAGAAAAGAATGAAGTTTCTATACGTACTCGTTTAAATGGGGATGAAGGTTCTATGGCATTAGACAAATTTATAGAAAATATAAAAAATCAAATAGAAACAAAAGAAAATTATTTAAAATAAGAATAAAAAAATAGAAGACAATCTTTGGTTGTCTTCTATTTTTTTATTTTTAACTATATTGAACTTACATTAAAATACTTTTGTATTAATTCACATAATAAACTTGTAGGAACTCCTGTTGCACCTGAACCACAAAATATATTATCATCATCAACATAAGCTGGTCCTGCTATATCAAAATGCACCCATGGTTTTTCTTCTACAAATTCACCTATAAACATACCTGCTGTTATTGTTCCAGCACACCCAGCAGAATTTTTTAAATCAGCAATTTTAGATTTATTTTCTTTACCTAAATTTTCATCAATAGGTAATCTCCAAACTTTATCGCCTGATATATCAGAACTTTGAGAAACTAAATCCCATAAACGTTCATTATTTGTCATGGTAATATTATATTCTTTACCAAAAGCGACAACTGCTCCACCAGTTAAAGTAGCAACATCAATAATAGTTGTTACATTATGTTCACAAATTGCATAAGTAATAGCATCAATAATAGTAAGCCTGCCTTCCGCATCAGCATTATCTACTTCTATATATTTTCCTGACATAGATTGTATAATATCACCTGGCTTATATGCACGATCAGAAATTAAATTTTCACAAGCAGGAACAATTGCAACTACATTTACAGATGCTTTAATTTGTGCTAATGTACTCATTGCTGCAATAACACTTCCCGCACCACCCATATCAGCTTTCATAGTTTTCATACCATTTGATGGTTTTAATGAATAACCACCACTATCATAAGTAAGACCTTTACCAATAAGTCCAATTACTTCTTTATTTTCAGGGCAACCATTATATTTCATTACAATAAGTTTTGGAGGATTACAACTACCTTGTGCTACAGCATAAAATGCATTCATTTTAAATTCTTTTATTTTATTTTCATCAAAAATTTCTGCTGTATAACCTTTATTTTGGTTTTGTAGTACATATTCTGCTAAATCAATTGGTGTCATATTGTTAGCAGGCTCATTTACTATATTACGAGCTTCAAATATATTTAAAGCTGTTATTTTTCCAATTTCAATTGCTTTTTTATCTAAATCACCTGTTTTAACAAGCTCTATTGTAAATTCTTTCTTTTCTTTTTGTTCTAAATGGTATTTGTCAAAATTATAATTAGCAAACAATGCACCTTCTACTACTTTTTGTTGTTGTGATGAAGTGATATTTTCAAATAAACAAATAGAAATACTATTTATTTTATATTTTAAACTTTCTTTTACGCCTAAATAACTAGCACGTTGAATTATTTTATTTGTGCATTTTTCGATATCTCCTAATCCAACAAAAATAATACAAGTTATATAATTATCTATAGCAATATAACTTGATAATACACAGTATTTATCATCAGATAATGCTTTAGTCTCACGAAACTTATTAAATAAGCTATCTATATTAGAGTGATGATATGATAAATTATTATCTTTTGTATAAAATACTATAACTGCTTCTGTATTGGTTAAATCTTGTGAACATTTAATTGTAAACATTTTTTAATTCCTTTCAAATTATTTTATAGCATTATAAAATTTTTTTATAAATTACTATTTATTATATAATTGGTTTTAACTTAGATAAGCATCAGATACAAACCAATAACGAAGCTTCTTTACTCTCTCTTTCCCATTACAAAAGCAATACCAAAACCAATTACAAATGTAATAATAGATATTAAACTACCCATTGAAATAGATATACCCGGAAATATAGCATATATAGAACCTAATATTAAACCAAGTATAATAAAGTACGCTGTTTGTGGATATCTTTTAAATAATATATCTATTACTTTAGTCATTACTAAAAGTCCACAACCTACACCAACCCCCACAACAAATAGTATTTTTATATTAAAATCTGCTATTGCAGAAATAATACTATCATATAAACCTAACAGTAAAAGTATAAAAGAGCCACTAACGCCCGGAAGTATCATTGCAGCAGCAGCAATAAATCCAGCAAAAAATAATTTAAAAATATTATTAGCAGATATTGTAGTTATGATTTCTCCATTTGATTGTGGCTCACCTAAAAAAGCCATTAAAAAAGTCAAAATGAAAGCTAGAATACACCATAAAATATTTAATTTATTAACTCTTTTTTCAGTTGCTTTTTTATACATTAAAGGAATAGTTCCAACTATCAATCCAATAAAAAAGAAATTTGTTTGTTGATTATATTTATCTAAACAAAATCTTATGATATTTGCAAATAATAAAATACCAATTCCTGCTCCGATTACAATTGTAGCTAAAAAAATTATATTTTCTTTTAAGTTTTTAAAAAAGTTAGTAATAGAAGAAATAAGCTTATCATATATTCCCAAAACTACTGCCATTGTACCACCACTAACACCCGGAATTATATTAGCTACTCCAATTACAATACCAATTATAAAGTTTTTAACAATATGCATTTAACCAACTCTTTCTATATTTTTTGCTATAACTTTGTTAAATATAAATAACACAATAATAAAATATATAATACAACATAATTTTACCATATGTCAATGAATAATATAAATAAACTAAAAAAAGTTTTTGGCTATTATATTCTATAAATTCATTGATGTAATTATTGTTTAGTGATATAATTTTATAATAAATTAGCAATTATTTATTTTTATTTCTAGCTTCACTAAAAATTTTTCCTACAATAATAATTCAAATGACAAGCAAATTATAAATTATGAAAATAAAAGTAATACATATTTAAATGAAAATATAAACTTACCCAATGATAGTTATATTTATTCTTATTGGATAGTAATGCATTATGAACTTTGTAATGGAAATGTTCTTTCAACAAGTGATATATATATAGTTGCTACAGAAGAAGATATTTATTAAATTTTTATAGTCAATGACCTTGAAAAAATTTCATTAACTATAAATCCTATATAACTAATTTCTAAAAAACATTATCTAACTATTAATATTATCAAGTTCGTTTATTAATTCGTCAAAATCCTTTTGTGTGCAGATAAATGGACTCAAATAATTTTGAATTGTACTAATTTTATTTTCATAACTTAATTTATTCCATTTTTCAAAACACATAATAGCTTCAATAACTCTTTTTTTATAAAATATTTGATTTTCTATTTTTCTCCAATCTGTCCAAATATTTTTTCCTTTTCTTTCAATATCATATTGTGTTAATAAATCAACTATATCATTACACATTTTAGCTATTATTGGACTTCCAGCTACATTTTCATTATCAGGATTTTTATGAAATTTAGCTTCCAATAATGCTTTATGTAAATTTAATAAATCATAATAGTTATTAATACTAAAAACTAAATTATCCATATAAAATTGTCCTCCTTATTTTAATTAAATTTTTGAAATTTACAAAAGTCCTCCTAAATAATTAGGAAGACTTTTTACCAATATCTATTCTCATCATATCAAATTTATTTACTGGTTTTATCACTTTCATTTTTACAATTTGTTGTGGGTGTGGTGCCATATCAACGGAATTACCTTCTTCATCTATAATTTGTTCGATTGTTTGTGTAAAATATCCTCCATTATAAGACATGAATTCTACTTCATCACCTACTACAAATTTATTTCTTTGTTCTATTGTTGCTATATTTGTTGTTTCATTATAATCTAAAACCATACCTAAAAATTCATAAGTTCTTAAATAACTATTACTTGTATATATTTGTTCATTTCCTGATGGTTTATCATAGTAGAAACCGGTTGTATACTCTCTATGACTTGCTTTTGATACTTCTTCTAAATAATAATCTAATTTACTATTATATAAATTTGGGTCTTTTATATAATCGTCTATGGCTTCCCTATATGCTTTTACTACTGTTCCAACATAAAAAGGAGTTTTCATTCTTCCTTCAAGTTTAAGACTAGAAATACCAGAGTTAATTAAATCAGGAATGTGTGTTATCATACATAAATCTTTTGAGTTATATATATAAGTTCCCCTTTCATTTTCTACAACAGGCATATATTCATTTGGTCTTTTTTCTTCAACTAAATAATATTTCCATCTGCAAGGATGAGAGCATTCTCCTTTATTTGCATCACGATTTGTCATATAGTTGCTAAGTAAACAACGTCCTGAATAAGATATACACATAGCCCCATGTACAAAAGCTTCTAATTCCATATCTTCTTTTGTATTATCTCTTATTTCTTTTATTTCATTTAATGATAATTCTCTTGCTAAAACAATTCGTTTTACACCTAATGAATACCAAAACTGTGCTGATTTATAATTTGTATTATTAGCTTGAGTACTTAAATGTATCTCCATATTTGGGATTGTTTCTTTTGCTATTTGAAATACTCCTGGGTCAGCAACTAATATTGCATCAACTTTCATTTTTTCTAATTCAATAAAATATTCACTCATACCCTTAAAGTCTTCATTGTGAGCTATTATATTAGCAGTAACATATATTTTAACTCCATGATTGTGTGCAAATGAAATTCCTTCTTTCATATCTGAAATACTAAAGTTTTTAGCTTTTGCACGTAAACTGAAATGTTCTCCTCCAATATAAACAGCATCTGCCCCATATAGTACAGCTATTTTTAATTTTTCTAAATCTCCTGCTGGTGCTAAAAGTTCTGGTTTCATATATTTTCTCCCTTTTCTTCTGCTATCTTGTAACAAATAGCAACTCCATTTCCTATAGGTATTATACTTGATTCAAATATATCTGAATGGCTTATATTCCATAAAAAATTACGCATACGTTTATGAATTGTTCTTTGTCTTTTTGGAATATCAAACCTTGATTTAGTTATTAAACCATCTTGTAATACATCATCTGCTATAAGTATACCACCAACTGGTAATAATCTTATACACTCATTAAAAAAAGCATTGTATTGTCCTTTTGCAGCATCCATAAATATAACATCATAGGTTCCTGTTAATGTTGGTAATATTTCTGCAGCATCTCCATATAGTATTTTTATTGTGTTTTCTAAGTTCATTCTTTTTATATTTTCAACTGCTTGTTCTTTCATTACATCAAATCGTTCTATAGTGGTTATAGTACCACCTTTAACTAAATATTGACTCATAAAGCTTGATGAAAACCCTATTGCTGTACCAATTTCTAATATATTAGTTGGTTTTTTTATCTGTAATATAACTCCTAAGAATTTAGCTACTTCTTGTGGGATGATTGGTACTTTTTTTGCTAGTGCATTTGATTGAATTTCTCCTAACACTCCATCACATGGAGGTTGAATTTCATTTAGAAATATATTTACATCTTCTGACGTAACTCCGCTCATTTTTTTACTCCTATCTATTTATACTTAACGAAATTGAAAACTTAGAGTTTGTATAAAGATTTCAACTTTACTGCTATAGTTATTAACTTGTTAACTATATATTTAATTTATTATACTATACTATATATTTTTTTAAAAATCAATCTTGGTTCGCACTTAAAATTAAGTGCGAACTGGTTTTAAATTAAATATAATTTTAATTATTAAATAATAATTAAAATTATATTAGTGTTAACAAAATAATTAAATTAACAATCAAAGTCGTGTCGCACTCATAAATGAGTGCGACACGACTTTGATTAAAAAAAAATATTAATTATCAATATTATTACTATTAAGCAATAACAAGTGAATATATAAATTCTTTTGCTATTTCGGATGTATGTTTGTATTGTCTAACTCCATTATCACTTTCTAATACCAATCCAATCTTTTTCATAACATTATAAGAATTAGTGTTTCTAAAATCACAACATGCCATTAACTTGGAAATTTTTAATTCATTAATTGCAAAATTTTTTACTGCTAATGCAGCTTCTGTCGCATAACCTTTTCTCCAGTAATTTTTATTAAGTATCCAACCAAGCTCTCCTTCTGTTCGTTGTTCATTTAAAGATATTGAAATTCCTCCTATTTGTTTATCATCAAGTATAATTGCAAATTCATAAAAATCCGGTTGATTTTTTTCCCACTCATTATGAACATTAGTTAAAAACTGTTTGGTTTCCTCTATTGTTTTATTAGGTAAACATAACATATATTTTGTATTATCAATATCTGATGCATATATGTGAACAGTATCTAAATCTTCTAAACTTAATGGTCTTAAAAGTAATCTGTCAGTTTTTAATTCTAAATACATAAATTTACTCCTTTTATTTATATAAATATATTTTAGTGATAAAATTCAATTATTTTATTATAGCAGAAGTATATAACTTTTGAATGATTTAGTTGTTAAGTTATATAACTTTCTAATATAAAACTTTAAAACAAAAAAATATCTTATCAATAATAAGATATTTTTTAATTATTATTAAGTTATTGTATTATTCACTTATAATTATTGTCTTTTGGCTGCAAACAGAAATACAATCTTTACAATTAGTACATTTTGTATAATCTATTTTGGCAATATTATCTACAACATGTATTGCATCACTTTTACAAGTTTTTTCACATCGTTTACAACCTATACAACCCACATTACAATTATCTTTTGTATCTTTACCTTTATCTTTTGAATTACATTGTACTCTTATATTACTATGTATTGGAACAAGTTCTATTAAATTTTTAGGGCATATATTAACACAAGTACTACAAGCAGTACATTTATCTTTATCTACAACTGCTATACCATTAACTATTGATAAAGCATCAAATTTACATACTCTAACACAAGTACCTAATCCAACACAACCATATGTACAAAGTTTATCACTGCTACCAGCTGTTTGTGAAATAGCACGACAATCTTGCAAACCTGAATATTCATATTTTAATTTTGCATTCTCACAAGTACCATTACACTTTATATATGAAGTTTTCTTTTCAATTTCTTCTGCTACAACTCCCAAAATATCAGCTATTTTTTTAGCAACAGAAGAGCCACCAACAGGGCATGAATTAGCTTTTTCTTTTCCTTGTGCAATTGCAGAAGCTAAACCACCACAACCGGGATAACCACAACCACCACAGTTTGCACCAGGTAATACTTCATTTATTTTTGACTCTGTTTCATCTATTTCAACTGCAAATTTTTTAGAAGCAACACCTAAACCTATACCTAATGTAAGTCCTAAAGCTCCTATACTTACAACGGGAGTTACAATATTCATTAAATCCATTTTATCCCTCCTAACTTAATAAGCCTTGAAAACCTAAAAATGCTATCGACATAATTCCAGCTGTAATAAGTGCTATAGGAAAACCTTTAAATTTTTCTGGTATATCATTTTTTTCTATTCTTTCACGTATTCCAGCAAATAAAACTATAGCAAGTGTAAATCCAATAGCAGCAGAAAATCCATTTACAACAGATTCTATAAAGTTAAAATCTTTATTCATATTTGCAACTGCTGCTCCAAGCACAGCACAATTTGTTGTTATTAATGGAAGAAATACTCCAAGTGCTTGATATAGCGTTGGACTACTCTTTCTTAAAAACATTTCAACTAATTGAACTAAAGTTGCTATAACAAGTATGAATGCTATTGTATATAAATAAGTTATATTAAGTGGAACTAATATAAAATTATAAACCATATATGCAACTGCTGATGCTAATGTCATTACAAATGTAACTGCTAAACCCATTCCTAATGCGGTTTCAACTTTTTTAGACACTCCTAAAAATGGACATATACCTAAAAATTGCGATAATACAAAATTGTTTACTAAGATTGAACCTAAAATTATAATAAATATATTCAAGTAATCATCTCCTTGTTTAAGATTTTATATTTGTTTTTTTCTTAGAGAATTAAAACCTGCTATTAAAAATGCCAATGTAAAAAATGCACCCGGAGGCATAATCATAATAAGCATTGGTTGGTAAGAAGATAATAATTGATAATCAAATATAGTTCCTGCTCCTAATATTTCACGAACAACTCCAATACAAGTTAGTGCAATTGTAAAACCAATTCCCATACCAAGCCCATCAAATATTGATGAAATCACTCCATTTTTTGATGCAAATGCTTCTGCTCTTGCAAGTATTATACAATTAACAACTATAAGAGGTATAAATAATCCAAGGGAATCATTTAAGTCTGGCAAATATGCTTGTAATAAAAATTGAATTAAAGTAACAAAACTTGCTATAACAACAATAAATGCTGGTATTCTTACTTTGCTAGGTATAAATTTTCTAAGCAATGAAATAACTAAATTAGAACCTATAAGCACTGCTGTAGTGGCTAATCCCATTCCAATTCCGTTTTTAGCAGATGTAGTAACACCTAATGCAGGACACATTCCTATTACTTGAACAAATACAGGATTTTCATTTATTAAACCGTTTTTAAGTGTTTTTCCAATATTCATTAATTTACACCTCCCAAATTATTATTAAAATACATTATTACTTCATTAACTGCATTTGTAACAGCATTAGAAGTTATTGTTGATGCTGTTATAGCTGCAACTTCTCCATTACTAGGAGTTTTATCTTTTACAACTATAATAAGATTATTAGCTTTTTGTCCCTTGTATTGGTCTATAAATTCTGCATCTTTAGCTTTTGCTCCAAGTCCCGGAGTTTCAGAATGAGAAAGAACACTAACTCCCTGAATAATACCATCAAATGATATGCCAACCATAAGGTCTATTTTCCCACCAAAACCATTTAAAGATACACTTATAACATATCCATTGTCACTTTTAGCAATTGCAGATATATTACCATCTGTTACTTCATTTATTTCAAAATCAGTAGCATCAGGTAAAACAGTCTTCATTGTATTGGATTTTGCTATTATTTGTTGTTGTTCAATAATAGGCTTTGTTATTTCATTTACCATACTAAGCGAAAGGACTGAAATACTACAAATAATAAATAATTTAAATCCCGGCATTATTATATCCATCATTTTTATCCTCCTATTTATATAAATTTTTATTTATATTATACAATGTACCCCTATATATTTCAATATATTTTTGTTAAATTACAATAAATAAAAGTTTAACATTCTTACATTTTTAAATTTAAGATTAAAGTTTCTTTAGATGATTTTATTAATATAAAATAGATTTAAAATCAAAGTTGTGTCGCACTCATTAATGAGTGCGACACAACTTTAAATAAAAAAAATAGTAAGAAAAATATTTTATTATTTCTTACTATTCATAATAAAGAATGAATTATTAGTGTAATTAATCTGTACTTTTTATATTATCAACTATAATTAATAATTATTATTTCTGTTATAGCTGATACTATATCAAAAGTTTAATTTAACTAGAACTAGCTTAATTCTCTACAGTATAAGTTAAAGGTATCCACTGTGCATAAAGAGTTGTATCTTCTGTTACAGTTATACTTTCTTTATCTAAATAAGAAGTACCCAAACCATCAGCTTGCGTATTCCAACCACAAAATTCATAACCTGTTTTTGTAAATGCATTTTCTATTATAGCTTGTGGAACACTATCAATAAAAGTTTGTTCTAACATAGAACCCATTCCATTATTCGCATTAAATATTATTTTTGTCATAGCTATAAGTTGAAAATTACTAGGGAAAGAATAACTCTTAATAAAAGAAGCATTACTACCACTTTTTAAATAGTAAATAGGTACAAATTTAGATTTTGGCTTACTAAATACATTATCTCCAATAGAAGTAACACTTGTTTCAATAGTTATACTTGTTAGTGAATTACATCCATAAAACGCAGCCTCCCCAATAGAAGCAACAGTATCAGGTATAGTTATACTTGTTAATGAACTACATTCAAAAAACGCTCTCTCCCCAATAGAAGTAACAGTATCAGTATCAGGTAGAGTTATACTTGTTAGTGAACTACATTTAAAAAACACCCTATCACCAATAGAAGTAATATTATCAGATAGAGTTATACTTGTTAGTAAATCGCATCCATAAAATGCCTCATCCCCAATAGAAGTAATATTATTAGGTAAAGATATACTTGTTAGTGAACTACATCCATAAAATGCCATTCCCTCGATATAAGTAATAGTATCAGGTAGAGTTATACTTTTTAGTTTAGTACAACTAGAAAACGTCGCCTCACTAATAAAAGTAACACCATTAGGTAGAGTTATACTTGTTAATGAACTACATTCATAGAACGCCCTATCACCAATATAAGTAACATTATCAGGTATAATTATATTTGTTAGTAAGCTACATTTTAAAAACGCCCCATAATCAATAGAAGTAACATTATCAGATAGATTTATACTTGTTAGTGAACTACATTCATTAAACGTACTAGCACCAATAGAAGTAACAGTATCAGGTATAGTTATACTTATTAGTGAACTACATCCAGAAAATGCCCCACCACCAATAGAAGTAATAGTATTAGGTAGAGTTATACTTGTTAGTGAACTACATCCAGAAAACGCCTCAACACCAATAGAAGTAATAGTATCAGGTATAGTTATATTTGTTAGTGAACTACATAGATAAAATGCACCCTCTCCAATAGAAGTAATAGTATCAGGTAGAGTTATACTTGTTAGTGAACTACATTTAAAAAACACTCTATCACAAATAGAAGTAACACTATCAGGTATAGTTATACTTGTTAGCGAGCTACATCCAGAAAACGCCCCCTCACCAATAGAAGTAACATTATCAGGTATAATTATACTTGTTAGCAAGCTACATCCAGAAAACGCCCCCTCACCAATAGAAGTAATAGTATCAGGTATAGTTATACTTGTTAGTGAACTACATCCAGAAAACATCCTATCACCAATAGAAGTAATAGTATCAGGTATAGTTATATTTGTTAGTGAACTACATTCATTAAACGCCTCAACACCAATAGAAGTAATAGTATCAGGTAGAGTTATACTTGTTAGTGAACTACATCCAGAAAACACTGCATCACCAATAAAAGTAACATTATCAGGTATAATTATATTTGTTAATGAACTACAACCATAAAACGCCCCCTCACCAATAGAAGTAACAGTATCAGGTATAATTATATTTGTTAGTGAGCTACATTCAAAAAACACCACATTACCAATAGAAGTAACAGTACAAGGTAGAGTTATACTTGTCAATGAACTGCATCCAGAAAATGCCCCCTCACCAATAAAAGTAACACTATCAGGTAGAGATATATTTGTTAGTGAACTACATCCAGAAAATGCCCTCTCACCAATAGAAGTAACCATATCAGGTATAGTTATACTTGTTAGTGAACTACATTTAAAAAATGCCCCCTCACCAATAAAAGTAACACTATCAGGTAGAGATATATTTGTTAGTGAACTACATCCAGAAAATGCCCTCTCACCAATAGAAGTAACAGTATCAGGTAGAGTTATACTTGTTAGTGAACTACATTTAAAAAATGCCCTATCACCAATAGAAGTAACATTATCAGGTATAATTATATTTGTTAGTAAGCCACATTCAGAAAACGCATTATCCCCAATAGAAGTAATAGTATTAGGTAGAGTTATACTTGTTAGTGAGCTACATTCATAAAACGCCACATTACCAATAGAAGTAATAGTATCAGGTAGAGTTATACTTGTTAGTGAACTACATTCATAAAACGCATTATCACTAATAGAACTAACAGTATAATTATCGATTTTCTTTGGTATGGTTATATCTCCTGTTACGGTTTGACTACGAATAATTTCCACCATCTTAGGATTTTTACTTGTGACCTTATAGTTAATACCATTATCTATAAAAGTATGACCTATTCCTGCAAATTTAGTTATCAATCCTATTTGCAAAATAAAGATAAACGCCAATCCTAATACCAATATAAATTTTTTCATTTTTCACTTTCCTCCTCGTTTATAAATTTTATTATGTAATTGAAGGATAAATAAAATAAAAGAATCTATTTTTAATTAGTTATTTAAGTTGCAAGCAAAAAACCATATTCTTTACTTGTACTTATTAAACTTTAAAAACATTCTAATAAAGTTTGTATTTTCACATATACTCAATCTATTTTTTTTAACTATAACCCTTCAACTTTATTATAATAAATAAAAATAAAAAATCAATGTTGGTTCGCACTTAAAATTAAGTGCGAACCAACATTAAAAAAATTCTTGGATTTATTACTAGATTTATTTAATTAGTGATGATAAAATTAAAATTGAAAAAATGAGAATAGCAGAATATAATTTAATTATAATCAAAGTAATGTATATTTTATTATAATTTATGGAAATGTAAATATAAAACTAATATATTTTTCATCTCTATTCAAGTACAGTGTAGGAAGGATATTTAAATGAAATTATTAAAATTAGAAAGTAATAACATAAATAATGTTATGGAAATGCTTATTGATAAAGGTATAAATTTACCCTTTGTATGTGGTGGAAAAGGAACTTGTGGTAAATGTAAAATACAAGTTATAAATGGTGAATTACCTATAACTGAGTATGATAAAAAGTTTTTTTCATCACAAGAATTAGAAACAGGATTTAGATTAGCATGTAAGGCATATCCAAAAGGAACTATAGAAATAAAATTATTAACTGAAGAAAGTATGAATATAGTATCTGAATATGAAAGAATTAATTTAAATACAGAATTTAAAGAAAATAAATTTGGAATAATAATAGATATAGGAACTACTACAATAGCATTTGAATTAGTAAATACAAATGGTGATATTATTAATAGTTATACATCAATAAATAGTCAAAGAATATTTGGAGCAGATGTAATATCAAGAATACAAAACTCTATAAATGGAAAAGGCCAACAATTAAAAGAACTTATTCAAAAAGATATTATAAAAGGAATAAAAAATATTTGTGCCAATCTTAAAATAGATAAAATAATTATATCTGCTAATACTACAATGATACATTTATTAATGGGATTTAATTGTGAAGGATTGGGGGTTTTTCCTTTCACTCCAGTAACTTTAAATAAAATAGAATCAACTTTTAATGAAATTTTTGAAAGTAACCTTTTAAATTCACCAGTAACTATTTTACCAAGTATATCAACTTATGTAGGTGGAGATATTTTATCTGGTATTCTTATGTGTGATTTGGATAAAAAAGAAAATATATCAATGCTTATAGATATAGGTACAAATGGAGAAATTGTTATAGGAAATAAACACAATATATTATGTGCATCAACAGCAGTAGGACCAGCATTAGAAGGTGGTAATATTTCATGTGGTATAGCAAGTGTTGAAGGAGCTATATCTAATATAAGTATTATAGAAGATAATATTAAATTTAAAACTATTAATAATAAAAAACCTATTGGTATATGCGGTTCTGGTGTTATAGATATAATAGCAGAACTTTTAAAAAATAATTATATAAATAAAACAGGTTTGCTTATAGATAAATATTTTGAAGATGGTATAGTAATTGAAGATAATATAATTTTTACACAAAAAGATATAAGAGAAGTACAAATGGCAAAGGCAGCAATCTGTTCAGGCATTGAAATATTAATACAACAATATGGTTGTAAGATTAAAGATATAGAAACAATATATATCTCAGGTGGCTTTGGTTATCACATTAATATAAACAATGCTTTATTAATAGGACTTATACCAAAAGAATTTGAATCTAAAATTAAAGTAATAGGAAATAGTTCTTTAGGTGGAGCAGAAAAATATTTACTAGATAAAGAAAGTGATAAACAAATTGAAAAAATATTAGAAATAACAAAAGAAATTCAACTTGCTAATGATATTAATTTTAATGATTTATATTTAAAAAATATGTATTTTTAATTTGGGAATATAAAAATGAACAATAATAACTGGTATATAATTCCCAATTTTTTATTCAATTATAAAGAACATTTAAAAGTATTTGAACTGTTTCTTAATAATAAATATAAAATTTTAATAAAAAAAGATATCGTTGATTTTAATAAATTAGATATCAATATTCAAGAAGAAATAATAGAAGAGAATTTCTATCTTTATATAAATAAGATTTTATATTTTGAATCAAAAAAAGTTGAACAAGAGATAGAAATATCTATACGAAATAACCTTTTTAAAAAATATGGTAATAAAAATAATCTTGATATTGATAATCAAAAAGATATCTTATTAGAAAAATTTTTTTATAATTTTTCTAATATAGATAAAGACACTTTATATAACATAAAACTGATTATAACTGAAAAATTAAATACTTCTAATTTTAAATCAAACATATTTAAAAATATACAGGATATTTCTTTTAAAACAATTTTTTATCATATGGAAAATAAAAATGCTAAGTTTGCTTGGTATGAAATTAAAAATAAAGAAGAATTAATAAAAGAATTTAATATTGATTACAATATAATTTTAACTAAAGATTTAACAAACTTTTATAATTTTGATTATTATTTTAACTTTATAGAAGAAGAACAATTTATTCTTGCTATTAATGATAATAAAGGAGATTTTAAAAATTTATATGTCCCATTAATAAAAGAAATTTTTAACTGTAAATATGATATATTTTTATTTAAAAATTCACATAAACTAGAAAACTTATAAACTATAAGAAGTTTATAAGTTTTTTATTAATAAAATACTTGACTTATAAGTTTAAACTTTATATTATATTAGTATTTTAAGGAGGAGAAACTATGGATATAATTTCAGAAGAAAGTAATTTTATGCAAAGAATAGTAGAAGAAGATTTAAACGATAAAACATATAGTAGAGAAATATGTACTAGATTTCCACCAGAACCGAATGGTTATCTTCATATTGGTAGTGCTTATGCTATAAATATAAGCTACACTATAGCAAAAAAATATAATGGTGAATTTAACCTTCGTTTAGATGATACAAATCCATTAAAAGAAGATTATGAATATGTAAAAGCTATTATAGAAGATATGAAATGGATAGGTTTTGACCCAAAAGATAGAATATATTATGGTTCAGACTATTACGAAAAAATTTATGAATATGCTGTTATGCTTATTAAAAAGAATAAAGCTTATGTATGTGATTTAACTGCTGAACAAACTAAAGAATATAGAGGAACTTTAACTGAACCAGGTAAAGAAAGCCCCTACAGAAATAGAAGTGTAGAAGAAAATTTAGATTTATTTGCTAGAATGCGAAATGGTGAATTTGAATCAGGTGAAAAAGTTTTAAGAGCTAAAATAGATATGTCATCTCCTAATATGAATATGAGAGACCCTGTAATATATAGAATACAAAAAGTAAATCATTATAGAACAAATGATGCATGGTGTATATATCCTATGTATGATTATGCTCATCCTATTCAAGATTATATAGAAGGAATTACACATTCATTATGTTCTATTGAATTTAAAGACCATAGACCTTTATATGAATGGGTACTTAATGAAATAGAAGCAATTCAACCTCCAAAGCAAAGAGAATTCGGACGAATGAACATAAGCGGAGCAATAACAAGTAAACGTTATTTAAGAGAATTGGTATTTGGTAATTATGTAGATGGATGGGACGACCCAAGACTTCCTACACTTAAAGGATTAAGAAGACGTGGTTTCACACCAGAAAGTATAAGAATATTTTTAGGTGAAATAGGAGTATCAAAAAGCGAAAGCACAATAGATATTGCTATGCTTGAACATTTTTTAAGAGATGATTTAAAAACAAAAGTTAATTGTTATATGGCTGTACTTAATCCATTAAAAGTAGTTATAACAAATTATCCTGAAAATATAACTGAATTATTAGAAATAGAAAATAACGCTGAAAATGAAACTATGGGAAGTAGACAAGTTGCATTTTCAAAAGAAATTTATATAGAGCAAGAAGATTTTATGGAAGTACCTGAAAAAGGATTTCGCCGTTTAACAATTGGTGGTGAAGTAAGATTAAAAGGTGCTTATTATATAAAATGTGAAGAAGTAATAAAAAATGACTCTGGTGAGATATTAGAATTACATTGTACTTATGACCCTGAAACAAAAAGTGGATTAGGTTTTACTGGTCGTAAAGTAAAAGGTACTATTCATTGGGTTAATGCAAGTACTGCTGTTGAAGCGGAAATAAACCTTTATGAAAAACTTTTAGAAAATGAAGAATTACTTAAAGATGATGATAAAACATGGAAAGAAAAAATAAATCCTAATTCAAAGGTAACATTAAATTCTTTAGTTGAACCTTCATTAAAAAATACACCAAAAGAAAGTAGATATCAATTTATAAGGAATGGATATTTTGTAGTAGACCCAAAATCTACAGATAATAAACTTGTATTTAATAGAATAGTTTCATTAAAAGATAGTAAAAAGAAAAAATAATAAAAACCACCAGATAAACTGGTGGTTTTTATTTAGAAATATTATCTTTTTATTTTATTAGTATCACAAATTTCTTTTTCTTGTTTATCATCTTTATAATAAGATTTGTGAGTATAGCAACAAGCTTCTTTTTCAAATTCACATGTAACCACTACAATTCTATATTCTCCATGGCTATCAGCAGGCAATTTAAATTTATAAAATCCATTATTATCTGTATGAGTATAACCAACAGGTTTTAATTCACATTTATGCTTATCTACATACTTAAGAAGTATAACTTTAGCTTCTTTAACGGGTCTATTGCAAGAATCCTTTACATTACCCCATATAAAAATATCTTGTTTATTTTCAGTAATAATATCAACTTTAACTTCGCAATCGCATTTATCAATATATATATCTTTGCCTTCACAATTTTTGTACTCGTCGTCTTTTTTATCACAATGTTCATCTTTTTCTTTAAAGTTATCTTTTTTATTATAATAACTATCTTCTTTATCATAATAATTATCTTCTTTATCATAGTAATTATCTTTTTTATTATAATAATTATCATTCTTATATTCATTATATTTACTCATCTTTACACCTCCTTTCATTAATATATTATGTTATATAGTCTGTTTTTGTTACTTTATATAATTAAAATTTATTTAAATTATAAAAAAATTATATGATAACTTAATTTACTTTTTAATCTAACTTTAATATATATTAAATAATTACTTAATATTTAATATATATAATGTAGAAATATAAAATTTAATCAATATAGAGGCATTAGTTAATGAAATATGCTTTAATTTCAGATATTCACAGTAATATGCCAGCCCTTTCGGCTGTTTTAGAAGATGCTAAACAAATGGGAGTTGATAAATATGTTTTTTAGGTGATTACTATATGAGTTTACCTTTTGCAAATGAAGTTATATCTAGGGAATTTATTAAAGATTTAGAACATAAAGAATTTTCAAGTGTTAAACTAGCATTCAAAAGCAGCATATACAATATTAGAAATTTTAAATAATTCTTGGAATGTTTATAAAAGACGTGTTAATTATGATGTTGAATTATTAATAAATAATATACATAATTCAAATTTATATTAATGAAGGAAAAATATGGAGTGATATTATAATATCTGAATTAGAAACTGGTAAAGAATATATATATTTCTTCTTAAAATTTGTTAATGACTATGCAAATAAAACTGAAGATAAAACTCGCCCTTATTCTCATAAAACATGGGCAGATGCTTATAATGCATGGATTAACTTAGATAATAAATTTGAAACTACTTTAGAATAAAAAATAATAAGAATGTTTATTAAACATAAATAAACATTCTTATAGATTATTTAACTATAAAATTCCTGCCATTTTTATTACTTCAATATCTAAGCTTTCTAATTTTTTTATAAATATATTTAAACCTACAGAGTCACTTGGCATATGTCCAGCAACAATAACATTACCTATATTTTGTTTTTCTACTTCTGTTATAACATCATCAGGCATATGCATACATACTACAGTTCCAACACCTGCTTCAAAATATGCTTTATATACATCAGCTCCGCCACTTGTTCCACCTGCCATAAGAACAGCAATTTTACCTGCATAATCTTCTTCACTTCCTACACGAATTACAGGCTTACATATAGAATTACTATATTCAGGTATTTTATTTAAACTTTCTAATACATCTTTTAATTTAGCTTTAGAATTAGATAATAATTCTTGGTTTAAATGTTGTTGAATAAACTGCTCTCCTATCATATCAGCAGGAGTATGAACATTCATAAAAGGCATATTAAGTATTCTAGCAAATGATGATACTTTTTCATAATTAGATACATGATAAAGTCTTTCAACAGTAGTCATTCTTTTCTTTAAAGCTTTTTGAGCTTTATTTATAGGAACTCCAAAAGAAACCATTTTGTCTATTTGATTTTCCATAACTTTATGAAAATCTATTTGAGCAGTACCACTCTTAGGATGATGACTTATAACTAAATCTACACCCATATTTTTAGCTAATAATAATTCAGATGTTTCCATATCTACACCTATCATAATTTTTTTAATATTATCTCCTTGAACTTCTATGGTTGAATCAATAGGTGTTTCAGTTAAATTAGATAATTGTAATGCTACTTCCATTATTTGTTGTGTGTTCATTATTATTCCTCTTGTCTTATTGAATTTTTTATTTATAATTGTAACACTATTTTATAAATGGTCAATAGATATTTTTATATTATTTTATATAAGTAAACATTGTAATTAATGTAATTTAAATAAAAAATAAACCATTAAATTTTTATTTTAATGGTTTATTTTCATTATAGAAAATTTTATAAATCTTTAATTAGTTGTAATATAACATGAACCATCTTGTAAACCTAAACCACCAATTCCTTGTAGTTTACCTGTACCACCGGCTCCTCTTCCTGTTCCTGGTCGTGTACCTGTTGTAATATATGTACCATCTTGTCTACGGATAGCAGTATTTGCTCCTCTACCTTGAGCAGCCATTACTGTTACTGTTGTAGCTCCCATTGCTATTATTACTGTTCCTACTGTCATTAATTTTTTTAATTTTATCATTTTAATAACCTCCTAAATTTTATTTTGAATTATTTAATTTATATTTATATATTACATCTTAGTTGTGTCAAAATTATGTTTTAAATTTTCTATTTTCATGTTAATTTATTTTTTTATATAACTTTAATATCTTTTAAATAGTTATAGTATTAGTATCATATTTTACAAATAAGATTTAGAATTTCAAGAAAGCTAATTATATTAATAATATAATTAGCTTTTATTTTAATCCATTTTAGGTTGTATAGTTAACTCATATCCAATAGCATTAATATACTTTATAACATTTCTTAAATTTGGACTTATATCTGTGTTTTTTTCTAGTTTCAGAAAGTAATTTTCTAAATTCATATTCTTTTAATTCTTCTTGTTTGTCAACTTCTATAAATGGCAATATAAATCAATCCTTTCATTTATATAAAATAATATTATCATATATCATAAAAAACGTAATATCAACTTTAAAATCTAATATTAAATAAAAAAATAATAAGAATAATATAATATTGTTCTTATTATTTTTAATTATTCGGTTTATCCCCAATATTTTCTATCTAAATTTCTATATTGAATTGCTTCTGCAACATGTTGAACTTTTATGTTTTCTGAATTATCTAAATCTGCTATTGTGCGTGATACTTTTAATATTCTATGGTAAGCTCTAGCACTTAAATTTAATTTGTCAAATGCTGCTTTTAAAATAGCTTTTTCTTGTTCTCCTAATATACAATACTTTTCAATTTGAGACACTGACAATTGAGAATTAAATATTATGTTTTCGTTTTTGTATCTTTCAATTTGTATTTTCTGAGCATTTATAACACGTTTACAAATGGTTTCAGAAGTTTCATTTGATGTATTTGAATTTAATTCAGAATAATGTACAGTTGGTACTTCTATATGTATATCTATTCTATCAAGCAGGGGACCACTTATTTTACCTAAATATTTTTTTATTTCTGTACTAGTACAACGACATTTATTTTTATCAGGATAATATCCACAAGGGCAAGGATTTAAAGAAGCAATTAACATAAATTTTGATGGATATGTAACTGTTCCATTAACTCTTGATACTGTAACTTCTTTATCTTCTAATGGTTGTCGCATAACTTCTAATACGTTTTTATGAAATTCAGGTAACTCATCTAAAAATAATATTCCATTATGAGCTAAACTTATTTCACCAGGTTTTGGTACACGACCTCCTCCTGTTAGGGCTGAACTTGATATTGTATGATGTGGTGACCTAAATGGTCTATTTGTAATTAAAGTTCCTTTATTTTTTAATAAACCAGATACACTATAAATTTTAGTTATATCAATACTTTCATCAAATGATAAAGGAGGTAATATCGAAGGTAATCTTTTCGCCATCATAGTTTTACCTGAACCAGGTGCTCCAATCATTAATACATTGTGGAAACCCGAAGCGGATATTTCTAAAGCCCTTTTCACATTGCTTTGTCCTTTAACATCTATAAAATCTAAAGTTGTATTTAAATCATTACAAAATAAACTTTGTATATCTATTGTAGTTGGTTGTAATATTTTTGTTTCTGCAAGATGTTCAACAACTTCTGAAAGTGACTTTACTCCATAAACTTCCATTCCATTTACTATAGCACCTTCTTCAGCATTTAAAAATGGTATTATACATTTTTTTATTCCTTTTTTAAATGCACTATAAACCATAGGTAATATACCATTAACTGGATTAATTGAACCATCTAAAGAAAGTTCACCTATTATAATAGTACTTTTAAGTTTTTCTTCTTTTATTATACCCATACATGATAATATAGAAATAGCAATAGGAAGGTCAAAAGAAGGACCTTCTTTTCTTGTATCAGCAGGTGATAAATTAACTGTAATTCGCTTAACAGGAAAAATAAAATTTGAATTTTTAATAGCTGTTCTAACTCTTTCTTTTGATTCTTTAACAGATGAATCTGGAAGTCCAACTAAATCAAATGATGGAAGTCCATCACTTATATCTACTTCAACATTTATTATATAACCATCTATTCCACACAATGCACTACTTAATACTATTCTTAGCATTTAAATCCTCCTAAATCAATAATAAATATATTATACTAATTATGTGTAATAATTTCAAATTTTTTAGCAGAAAAATATAAAAAAGATTGAAAAATCTTTCTAATAAGTATAGAATAATTTAGTAATCTTTTAATTAACAAATTTTTTGAAAATATTAAATAAAGTCGTGTCGCACTTTAAATAAAGTGCGACACAAGATTGATTTGTAATTTTAATTATTTTTTAATGTTAGTAATTATAATATTTAAAATGGAGGTAATTATATGAATATTGATAACTATTGGATGTGGTTATCTAGTTTAGATTTATTTAGTAGTAAAAATATAAATATACTTTTAAAATATTTTTCTTCTCCTGAAGAAATTTTCTATGCTAAGTCAAATTTATTATACTCAATAAAAGAGTTATCAGAAAATTATATAAATAAAATAATAAATACAAGAAATAATTATTATATAGAAAACCAAATTTATTTACTAGAAAAACATAATACTTCATATATTTCTATTAACAACGAATTTTATCCTGAAATTTTGAAAAGTATATATGATTATCCTTATGGAATTTACATTAGAGGTAATTTGACAAAAAATAAATGTATATCTATTGTAGGTTCAAGGAAGTGTAGTGAGTATGGAGCTAATGTTACAAAAAATTTAGCTGAGGAATTAGCAAAAAATAATATTACTGTTGTAAGCGGAATGGCAAAAGGAATTGATTCGTTAGCACATGAAGGAGCTATTAGTTCAAATATAAAAAACTCTACAATAGCAGTTTTAGGTTGTGGGCTTGATATATGTTATCCAAAATCGAATTATGAGTTAATGAATAAAATAATTGAAAATGGGGCAGTTATATCTGAATATCCAATAGGTACTAATGTGCATAAAGCATTTTTCCCGCAAAGAAATAGAATTATAAGTGGCTTAAGTGATACTACTATAATAGTTGAAGCAACAAAAAAAAGCGGTTCTTTAATTACTGTAGGTCATGCTTTAGAACAAGGTCGAGATGTTTTTGCAGTTCCCGGAAATATCACAAGCCAATTGAGTGAAGGTACAAATTATTTAATAAAACAAGGTGCTTGCTTAATAACAAGTGTAGATGATATATTAAAAGAATTAGGTTTAAATAAAAATGAATATAATAAAAAAAATGAAGAAAAAATTAATAATAAAGATTTCCTTGCACCAGATGAAAAATTAGTATATGATTGTATAAGTTTAGAGCCACAAAATATTGATAGTATTTTTAATAAACTTAACTACCCTATAAATAAATTCCAATATCTTATTACAATATTAGAACTTAAGGGTTATATACAACAACTTCCAGGACAAATGTATGTTAAAATTTTATAAACAGGAGTGGTAATTATGGCAAAATATTTAGTGATTGTTGAATCACCAGCAAAAGCTAAAACTATAAAAAAATTTTTGGGAAGTTCTTATAAAATAGAAGCATCAATGGGACACGTAAGAGATTTACCAAAGAGTGATATGGGTATTGATATAGAAAATAATTTTGAACCAAGATATATTACAATAAGAGGTAAAGGTGAATTACTAACCAAACTTAGAAAAGAAGTAAAATCAGCAGATAAAGTTTATTTAGCAACTGACCCTGACCGTGAAGGAGAAGCAATATCATGGCATTTGTTACATTCGTTAAAACTTAGTGAAGAAAATACAAGCAGAATAACATTTAATGAAATAACTAAAAATGCAGTTAAAAAATCTATAAAAGAAGCTAGAAATATAGATATGAATTTAGTAAATGCTCAACAAGCAAGGAGAGGACTTGACAGAATAGTTGGTTATACAATAAGCCCTATTTTGTGGAAGAAAGTTAAAAAAGGATTAAGTGCTGGTAGAGTACAATCTGTTGCACTTAAAATTATATGTGATAGAGAAGAAGAAATTAATAATTTCATACCTGAAGAATATTGGACATTAGATGTAGTTTTAGAAACAAAAAATAAATTTAAACTTGTTGCAAAATTTTACGGTGAAAATGATAAAAAAATCGATTTAAAGTCAGAACAAGAAGTTCTTAATATTTTAGAAAATATAAAAGATAAAAAATTTACTATAAGTGAAATAAAAAATGGTTACAGAATAAAAAATCCTTCCCCTCCTTTCACAACAAGTACATTACAGCAAGAAGCATCAAAAATTCTTGGGTTTACAACTCAAAAAACTATGATGGTAGCACAACAATTATATGAAGGAATTGATATAAAAGGAGAAGGTATGCTTGGGCTTGTAACTTATATACGTACAGACTCTGTAAGAATATCAGATGAAGCTTATGATGATTCAAAAAAATATATAAGTTCACATTATGGGGAACAATATAATGTATTTAAAAGAGCTGAATATAAATCAAGAGGTAAAACCCAAGATGCTCATGAAGCTATACGACCTACTTATGTAAATAAATCTGCTGATATTATAAAAGATTCTCTTACGCCTGACCAATATAAACTTTATAAATTAATTTGGGAAAGGTTTATAGCAAGTCAAATGATATCTGCTATATATGAAACTATTTCTGTAAAAATATATGTAGACAATTACTTATTTAAAGCATCTAGTTCATTATTAAGATTTGATGGATTTTTAAAAGTATATAAATCAGATATAGAAGATGATACAAATAAATTACCATCTTTAAAAGAAAATGAAACATTATCAATACTTAAATTTGAACCATTACAACATTTTACACAACCACCTGCTCGTTTTACAGAAGCATCTCTTGTAAAAACATTAGAAGAAATAGGAGTAGGACGACCAAGTACTTATGTTCCTACAATTGGTACTATAATACAAAGAGGGTATGTTGTTAAAGAAGCAAAAAACTTTTATCCAACTGAATTAGGTGAAATTATAAATGAAATAATGACTAATAATTTCAAAGACATAGTAAATATAGATTTTACAGCAGAACTTGAAGAACAATTAGATAAAGTTGAAGAAGGAGATATTGAATGGAAAGATGTTATAAGAAATTTTTATACTCCATTTAAAGAAAATTTAGAAATTGCTGAAGAAAATATAAGTAAAATTGAAATTGCAGATGAAGTAACAGACGTAATATGTGATAAATGTGGTAGAAATATGGTCATAAAATACGGTAGATACGGAAAATTTCTTGCATGTCCCGGATATCCTGATTGTCAAAATGCTAAACCTTTTTTTGAAAATGCTGATGTAACCTGCCCTATTTGTTCAGGTAATGTCCAAATCAAAAAAACAAAAAAAGGTAGAAAGTATTATGGTTGCGAAAATAACCCTGAGTGTAATTTTATGTCTTGGAGTAAACCAACTGGCGAAAAATGTCCTGTATGTGGAGAATTTTTAATAGAAAAAGGAAGTAAAAATCCTAAAGTTATTTGTTCAAATCAGAATTGTGGTTATATAAAACCCAATATAGAAGAAAAAGCAGAAGTATAAATACTTACTAAATTTTAATGATTTAAAAAATATGAGTAAATAACTTAGTCAAACAAATAACGAAGTTACTTAAAGTGTTTTCAATTGATATATTTATAATGCAAATTTATTGACTATATAATCAAAATTTCAATTGAATTCATATTATTACTCATATTTTTTTAATAACCTTATTAGGGAGTGTAGATTGTGGATAGTACATTATATAAGATACGAAAAGTTAATAAATTATTTCAAAATTTAAATCATAACTTAGTATTTGAAGATATTTGTAACAAGCTAAGTAATTTTTTAACTTCTAGTGTATTAATAGTAGATATAAGAGGAAATTCATTAGGGTATAATTCAAAATATGTAAATTTGATTAATAATACTATTTATATTGAACGATTAAATTCTATAACAGAGACTAGAGAGATAAACAGCAAAGAAATTTTTAAAAACAAAGAAGAATTTATTATTACTGTAATACCTATAATTTATGCTAATAATAGACAAGGTACACTACTAATGTATAAAGAAAATAATTTTTCTTTAGAAGATATTATAGTAAGTGAGCATATTTCAACAATAATTGGGTTAGAGATTTTCCATATTAATAATCAAATTATTACAGAAAGATATAGAAAAAGTTCAATTGTTAAATGTGCTATAAACACATTATCATATTCAGAATTAGAAGCAATTGTTAATGTTTTTAATGAACTTAATGAAGTAGAAAGAGAAGGTTTAATAGTAGCAAGCAAAGTTGCAGAAAGATGGAAAATGACACGTTCTGTAATTGTAAATGCACTTAGAAAACTTGAAAGTGCTGATATTATTGAATCAAGGTCTTTGGGTATGAAAGGAACTTACATAAAAGTATTGAATGAATTATTATTTGAAGAATTAAAAAAACTAAAAAGATAAAGGAGTGTTTGTAATGGTGTGCATACGTGGAGCTATAACAGTTACAAAAAATAATAAAGAAGAAATATTAAGCACTACAGAAGAATTATTAAAGGAAATAATGCAAGTTAACAACTTAGATATTGATGAAATAGTATCAATAATATTCACAGCAACAAAAGATTTAGATGAAATTTATCCTGCTGTTGCTGCTAGAAATTTAGGAATTATAAATGCTGGATTAATGTGTTTTCAAGAAATGTATGTAAAAGACAGCTTACCTATGTGTATAAGAGTAATGTTACAAATCCAAACAACAAAAACTCAAAAAGATGTAAAACATATTTATATGAAAGGTGCTAAAGTATTGAGACCTGATATAAATTATAAGGAGTGATTTATATGAAACCTATGCCAATAGGAGTTAGTGATTTTAAAAGAGTAATTAAAGATTGTTATTATATAGATAAAACTTTATTTATTAAAGATATAATTGACGAATTAAATGGAGTACTTTTAATAGCTCGACCTCGTCGTTTTGGTAAAACATTAAATATGAGTATGCTTAAATATTACTTTGAAAACAATAAAGAATATTCTAATTTATTTGATGGTTTAAATATATCTAAATCAGGAGAAAAATATAAACAAGAACAAAATAAATATCCTGTAATTTATATTACTTTAAAAGATGTTAAATGTGATGATTGGGAAAATACTTATCATAAATTAAAAACTGTAATACAAAGTATATTTATTAAATATAAATCTATTTTAATAAGTGATAAATTTGAAACAGAAGAAAAAGATTATGTAACTAGGATTTTAAATTTAACAGGAACTCAAGCTGATTATGAAGATACTTTAAGTAAATTAACTAATTTTCTATATAGATATTATAATATAGAACCTATATTGTTAATAGATGAATATGATGTGCCAATACAAAGTGGACATGTAAATAAATTTTATAATAATATAATAAGCTTTATGAGAAATTGGTTAAGTGGAGGTTTAAAAGATAATAATTATTTAAAATTTGCAGTAATAACTGGTATACTTAGAGTAGCAAAAGAAAGTATATTTAGTGGGCTTAATAATTTAGAAATTTCTACTGTATTAGATAAAAAATATAATACTTATTTTGGATTTACACAACAAGAAGTAGAACAAATAGCAAGAGATTATAAATGTGAAGATAAAATATTAGAATTAAAAGATTGGTATAATGGTTATAAGTTTGGTGATATAGAAATATATAATTCATGGTCAGTTATTAATTACTTTAGAAATGATTGTACACCAAAGGCATATTGGTTAAATACAAGTAGTAATGATATAATTTATGAATTGATTAAAGAAGCAGATAATAAAATGAAAGATAACTTAAAATTTTTATTAGAAGGTAAAAAAGTAGAATGCGTTATAAATACTCATATAGTTTACAATGATATAAAAAAGCATCATGAAAATTTATATAGTTTTTTATTGTTAACAGGTTATTTAAAAGTTATTTCAAGTAGAATAGTTATAAATTCAACTAAATATACCTTAGCAATACCAAACAAAGAATTATTATTTGTATATCAAGAAGAAATATTAAATCAACTGGTAAAAGGCATGTCATTTAATGAAATGATAGATATATTAGATGCACTATTACAAGGAGATATCAATACATTTAAAACGTTATTTGAAGATTTAATATTAAAATGTATAAGTTATATAGATACAACAGAAAGCTTTTATCATGGACTAGTATTAGGTATAGTTGCGTTATTAATAGATACTCATTATGTTAAATCTAATAGGGAAAGTGGATATGGAAGATTTGATATTATGCTAATACCAAAAGATAAAAATTTACAAGGTATAATAATAGAATTTAAAGTATCAAATAAAGAGGATAATTTAAAAGAAAAAGCAGAAGAAGCTTTAAAACAAATTGATGATAAAAAATATGAGACTGAACTTAAAAATATAGGAATAACTGATATATATAAATATGGAATAGCTTTTTGTGGTAAACAAGTAGAAATAATTTGTAATATATAAAGGCAATTTTGGTCGTCCATTCTAATTGGTAAAAATAAAATTTATTATTTAAAAAGTATTTGACATTGGTTTTTTAATATGTTATCATATTTACAATTTAATATTATGATAGAGGTGCAAATTTTAAGAGTATATAAACGGATGTATTAAGGTACAGAAGAAGTTTATAAAAAGGAATATTTGCCGAAGATGAAAAACACCTTAATGTTTGAATCTGGTTGTTTAGTTAATAACTACTCAATTGTCATCAATTAGTACTAATATTACTATGATGGAGAGCTATTTGTATTTATTTTAAAAATTATGATTTTAATTTTTATATATTTTCAGCTAGCATACGTGCTAGCTTTTTTAATTTTAAAGTAATATACTTTAAGTACAAAGTACAATTTACAATTGATGTTATCATAATCATATAATATAAATATAAATTTAGGAGGAAGTTTAAATGAAAAAATTTAATTTAGCTGTAGTTGGTGTTACTGGAATGGTTGGAAGAACTTTTATAAAAGTATTAGAAGAAAAAAATCTACCAATTGATAATTTTTATGTATTTGCATCTGCACGTTCTAAAGGACAAAAAATAATGTTCAAAGATAAAGAATACATTGTTGAAGAACTAACAGAAACATCATTTGATAGAGGTATAGATATTGCTTTATTCTCAGCAGGAGGAGATATAAGTCAAAAGTTTGCACCTATAGCAGCTAAATGTGGTTGTGTTGTTATAGATAATAGTTCAGCATGGCGTATGAACGATGAAGTTCCATTAGTAGTTCCTGAAGTTAACCCTGAAGATATAAATCTTAATAAAGGTATTATTGCAAATCCTAACTGCTCTACTATACAAGCAATGGTTGCATTAAAACCTTTACATGACAAATATAAAATTAAACGTATTGTGTATTCTACATATCAAGCTGTTTCTGGTGCTGGTATGGCTGGTCATACTGATTTAGAAGAAGGCTTAAAAGGAAATTCGCCAAAAAAATTTCCTCATAGTATAGCAAATAATTGCTTACCGCATATTGATGTATTTACAGAAACCGGTTATACAAAAGAAGAAATTAAAATGATTAATGAAACAAGAAAAATTCTTCATTCACCTAATATGAAAATTACAGCAACAGCAGTACGTGTACCTGTATTTAATAGTCATAGTGAATCTATTAATGTAGAATTTGAAAATCCATTTGAATTGGAAGAGCTCATAGAAATATTAAAAAATTCTAAAGGTATTATATTAAAAAATAATTCACAACAAAATGAATATCCATTAGCAACAGAAGCAACAGGACATGACGAAGTATTTGTTGGAAGAATAAGACGTGATGAAAGTGTTGAAAATGGAGTAAATTTATGGGTTGTAGCAGATAATATTAGAAAAGGTGCTGCTTCTAATGCAGTGCAGATAGCAGAGGTTTTAATCCAAAACTTAAATGAAAGGGGAATTTGATATGTTATTTAAGGGTTGTGGAGTTGCACTTGTAACACCTTTTAATGAAAAAGGAGAAATTAATTACAAAGTATTAGATGAACTTATAGAATTTCAAATATCTAATCAAACAGATGCAATAATATCATGTGGTACTACAGGAGAAGCATCAACATTAACAGATGAAGAACAAATTAGTTGCATAAAAGCAGTTGTAGATAGAGTAAATAAAAGAGTTCCTGTTATAGCAGGAGCAGGAAGTAATAATACTGAACATGCAATTTATCTTGCTAAAAAATCAAAAGAAGTAGGAGCAGATGGTTTATTATTAGCTACCCCTTATTATAATAAAACAACTCAAAAAGGACTTATACAACATTATAAGCTTATAGCAAAAGAAGTTGACTTGCCAATAATTTTATATAATGTACCAAGTAGAACAGGTTTAAATCTTACACCAAATACAGCATATGAATTATCAAAAGTAAGTAATATAGTTGGTATTAAAGAAGCAAGTGGTAATATATCACAAGTAGCAGAAATAGCAGCATTATGTGGTAAAGATTTTAGTATTTATTCTGGCTGTGATGACCAGATAGTACCTTTACTTTCTTTAGGAGGTAAAGGAGTTATATCTGTAGTCGCTAATATTTTGCCGAAAGATACTGCCGACATATGTAATAAATTTTTTGATGGTGACATAGAAGGAGCATTAGATTTACAATTAAAAATGCTTAGTTTAATTAATGCTTTATTTATAGAAGTTAATCCTATACCAATAAAAACTGCTATGAACCTTATAGGTTATAATGTTTCTGAATGTAGAATGCCTCTTACATCTATGGAAGATAAAAATGTTGAAAAACTTAAAGCTGAATTAATAAAATATGGCATAAATATTAAATAAAAAAAAGCAGGTTTTAAACCTGCTTTTTTGTTATAATAAATTTAAAGGAGATTACTATGGAAGAATATATATTTATAAAAACAGATGCTAATGGTAATAAAGAATTAAACTTAAAAAATAATATACACAAACAAATACTTTTAGAATTATATAATCCTAAAAGTTTAATAACTTTAAGTGAAAATTTATCTATCCCACAAAATATATTATTAAAAGAACTTAATATATTAGAAAAAGCAAAACTTATTAAAAATTCAAATAATACTTTTAGTACAAATTTTATAATTTTAAATAAAGATATAACAGAATATTTACATGAGGAAATAAAAAAATTTAGTGAATATTTGGCTATTAATATTGTTGAATGTTTCAAAACAAATAAAAAACAAATACTTAGTGTATGTGAATTAGATGAAGATATATGTATAAATTTATTTATTTTAATAGCTACAGATATTATATATATGCAATTATTAGAAAAGTTAAATTATAATTTTAATGAGAAACGAATCATTACAGGTCAAGTAAGTATTGGTAATAAATATATATTTAAAACTAATATTGTTTGCAAAAAAGATAATATTTTCATTTATGGTGACAAAAAAACTAAAAATATAATCACTTTTACTATAGATGAATATTTTCAAATAGTGTATAATGTTTATAAGTTATGTGAAACACTAAAAAATAATAATATTTTAAATATTATAACAAGATTGAAAACTTATACACACAAAAGCTTAAATGAACAAATCAAATGTGTAGTTGAAAACCAAATAGTATATTTAAGATATGAGGTTATAAATTGGTGTTTAACAAACTATATATTAAAGGAAAATTTACAAATGAAATTTATTATTAAACAATAAGGATGGTTGGATTAAAATGATTAAAAGTAATATTTATTTAAAAAGTGCTTTAGATAATACATTATCTAGTAGCGAAATCAAAGAGTACTTAAAAACAAATTTAGTGGGTAATAACATTCAAATATTAAAAACCGTACCTTCCACTAATACATATTTAAAAACAAAAGCTATCCAAGAAGCTAAAGAAGGACTTGTATTAATTTCAGAAGAACAAACTATGGGTAGAGGTGGAATGAACAGCAAATTTTATTCACCATCAAAAGCAGGTATATACATGAGTATTTTGTTACATCCTAATATAAAAATGACAGATATTAATATAATAACTGTAGTTGCTGCAGTATCTATTTTAGAAGCTATTAAAAATAAATTAAATATAAAAACTTCAATAAAATGGCCTAATGATATATTGTATGGTGATAAAAAATTAGGTGGTATTTTAACAGAAGCAGCAATAGAAGTTGAAAGTAGATATGTTGAATATGTAATATTAGGTATAGGCTTAAATGTAAACACATTTGAAGTAGATGAATTATCTAATATATCTATATCAATAGAAGATATTATACATAAAGTTTGTAACAGAAATATTCTTATAGCAGAAATTCTAAACCAGTTTGAAAAAAATTACAATGAATTATTAAATAATAATAAAGACATACTAATTAATAATTATAGAAAAAATCTTGTATCTATTGGAGAAAAAGCAAGAATTATTAAAAATAATATTCATTATTATGCGAGAGTTGAAGGAATAGATGATAATATCAATTTACTTATTAGAGAAGAAAATGGAGATATTAAAGCTATGAATTCAGGAGAAATAAGTATACAGTTATTTTAAACCTCTTTATTATAAGGAGATGATTAATTTGCTACATTTTTTGAATAGTTTAAGTATTTTGGGGTATTCTATACGGAGTTTTTTAAAATGGATCTTAATTGCAATTTTAACAGGCTTATTAATAGGAGGCGTTGGAACATTATTTCATATTTTACTTGATGAAGCAACTATACTAAGAGAAACCTACAGTTGGTTAATATTATTTTTACCATTAGGTGGTATAGTAATAGCATATTGTTATAAATTATGCAATATGTCAAATGATAGAGGTACAAATTTAATTTTATTAGCTGTAAGAGATAATAAAGAACTTACTTTAAAAACTACTATATTAATTTTTGGAAGTACTATAATAACTCATTTATTTGGAGGCTCATCAGGAAGAGAAGGTGCTGCCCTACAAATAGGAGGCAGCATTTCCTCACAACTAGGTAAAATACTTAATCTTGATGAAAAGGATAAAAGAATTATAACAATGTGTGGTATGAGTGCAGGTTTTGCGGCTTTATTTGGAACACCACTTACGGCCGCAATTTTTGCAATGGAAGTTGCAACAGTTGGAGTTATGCATTATTCAGCAATGGTTCCTTGTTTGTTATCAGCAATTTTTGCTTCCAAAGTAGCATTATTTTTTGGTTTAGAACCTCAAGCTTTTAAAATTTTATCAGTCCCACAATTAACACTTTCAAATATTGTTGAAATGGGTTTGATTGCAATTTTATTTTCAGCACTTAGTATTTTATTTTGTTTTGCTATGCATCAAACAAGTAATTATTATAAGAAATTTTTTCCTAATACAATAATTCGGATAGCAGTTGGTGGAGTTATTGTTGTAGTATTAACATATATATTAGGAACACATTACTATAATGGAGCAGGTGTAGATATAATACATCAAGCATTTGAAGGAGATGTAAGTCCATTTGCATTTATATTAAAAATAATTTTTACAGCACTTACATTAGGAGCGGGTTTTAAAGGTGGAGAAATTGTACCATCATTTTTTATTGGAGCAACTTTTGGTAATACTATTTCAAAATTTTTTAAGTTAAATTCTTCATTTTGTGCCGGACTTGGTTTAATAGCTGTTTTCAGTGCCGTTACTAATTGCCCTATTACTTCTATATTTATGAGTATTGAACTATTTGGTTCTGAAGGTTTAATTTTCTTTGCTGTAATTTGTGCTATAAGTTATATGTTGTCAGGGTATAGTGGATTATATGATGAGCAGAGAATTCTTTATTCTAAACTTAAACCTCTTTATATAGATAAAAAAATAGAAGAGTAAGTATAATACTTACTCTTTTTTTTATTATTGTAAGGATAATGTTACTTTTAGGAATTTTTACTTAACATTTTCATTAACTTTTCATATATATTACTGTAAAATATGATATAGTAATGTTATTTTAATTATATCATACTATATTACTTTATTTATTTCAAATAAATATTTATATTTTTTATTCTATGTAAAATAATAAATCTTTTTAAATTTCTCATTTATATTGAATCTTAAAAATAAATTCAACAATTAAATTAACAAGTAATAGTAACTAAAATTAAAAATCAATTCTATGTCGCACTTTATTTAAAGTGCGACACGACTTTGAATTAAAAAAATAGTAAAAACAATGTTTTATTGTTTTTACTTAATTATTTAGCACTCTAATAAGTTATAATATTTACTTTTCTACAATATAAATTTAATTTTACAAAGAATATAAAAATCTTTAATATCTATTGACAAATTTAATTTTCAATTATATAATGTTAGCGTAATATAACAATGTTTAAATCTTAAAAATTTATTTAATTTGGGGTTTTTTAATAAAACGTAAAGATAGTTTTAACAAAATGTTAGTCTAATATAACAAATTAAAAGGAGAGAAATATTATGTTTTCTGCATTATTAGGTAATAAGTGTAAGGTTAATAAAGCAAATTCAGAAATTGAAACAGAATATAATCTAAAAAACTTAAAACCTAACGAAAGAGGTATTGTTTTAAATATAGGAAATACAGGAGCTATAAAAAGAAGATTAATGGATATGGGAGTTACACCCGGTGTATCAATAAAAGTAGTTAAAGTAGCTCCTTTTGGCGACCCTATTGAAATACATTTAAGAGGATACGAACTTAGTTTAAGAAAAGATGAAGCAGAACAAATATTAGTAGAAAAAATTTAGGTGATATTATGAGTGTAAGAATAGCATTAGCTGGTAATCCTAACTGCGGTAAAACAACTTTATTTAATGAGTTAACTGGTTCAAGGCAACATGTAGGTAATTGGCCGGGGGTTACAGTTGATAAAAAAGTGGGGAAATATAAATATTCAGATGAAGACATTGATATAGTAGATTTACCGGGAATATATTCTTTATCTCCATATTCAGCAGAGGAGATTGTAGCAAGAGATTACATAATAAATGAAAGACCAAGTGTAGTTGTTAATATTATAGATGCAACAAATATAGAAAGAAATTTATATTTGTCACTTCAAATAATAGAAACAAATATACCTATTATTATAGCTCTTAATATGATGGATGAAGTTGAAAAAAGAGGAGATACCATTTATATTGAAAAACTAAAAGAACAATTAGGTATAGAAATAATACCTATAGTTGCAAGAAGTGGTAAAGGAATTAAAGAATTAATATCTGCTGCTATACAAATATCAAAGATACCTAAAAATTCTAAATCGTTAAATATATTTAATTCTGATATAGAAAATTGTATTTCTGAAATAAAAAATATAATTAATGAAGATAATAATTTTCTTGCTATAAAGCTTTTAGAAGGCGATGAAATTATAACAAAAGCAATTCCTTCCGATAAATTAAAAGAAGTGGCAATAACAAAAAATATTCATTTAAATACTGATATTGAAGTTATGATTGCTGACCAAAGATATAAATTTATAGAAAAAATAATAGCTAATTCAATTGAAAGAAAAGCAAGAGAACTTACTATATCAGATAAAATTGATAAAGTAGCTACAAATAAATTTTTAGCAATACCATTATTTATAGCTATTATGTACATTATATTTGAAATAACTTTTGGTGAAAGTATTTTAGGACTAGGAACTTTTTTACAAAGCTTAGTTGATACATTTGTAAATGAAATGTTTATACCAAACATAGAAAGTTTATTATTTAATATAGGGGTAGAAACTTGGGCTGTGGGGCTTGTATGTAATGGTATTTTAAATGGTATATGTTCTGTACTTACTTTTTTACCTCAAATAATTATTTTATTTTTATTGTTATCTATATTAGAAGATAGCGGTTATATGTCAAGAGCAGCGTTTGTTATGGATAAATTGTTTAGAAAATTTGGTTTATCTGGCAAATCATTTATACCAATGCTTATGGGGTTTGGTTGTTCAGTTCCTGCTTTAATGTCAGCAAGAACATTAGAAAATGAAAAAGATAGAAAAATGACTATGATGTTAATTCCTTTTATGTCATGTGGTGCAAAATTACCTATTTATGCTTTGTTTGGTTCAGCATTTTTTATTAGTAATCAATCATTTATAATTTTTTCACTGTATTTTTTAGGTATAATTGTGGCTATAATTTCAGGACTTTTACTTAAAAGTACAATGTTTAAAGGGCAAAATGCAACTTTTGTTATGGAATTACCACAATATAGATTTCCAACTATAAAGAGTATGTTAATACATATGTGGGATAAAGTTAAAGGCTTTGCTATAAAAGCAGGAACAATTCTTTTAGTAGCATCAGTAATTATATGGTTTACTTCTAATTTTAGTTTTGAATTTAAAATGGTGAATATGGATAATAGTATACTAGGCACTATTGGTTCAATAATAGCTCCTATATTTAAACCTTTAGGATTTGGTGAATGGAGAGCTTCTGTATCAATATTAACTGGATTAGTAGCTAAAGAAGCAGTTGTTACCACTATGGGTATATTATATAGTTCAGCAGATGAAGCATTTTTAATATCAACATTGCAAACTATTTTTACTCCAATAACAGCATATGCTTTTATGACTTTTTGTCTTTTATATATGCCTTGTATATCTGCTTTTGCTACTATGAAAAGAGAAATGGGTTCTTGGGGTTGGGCTCTTAAAGCTATAACATATCAAACATTAGTAGCTTGGTTAGTTGCATTTTTAATTAATAATATTGGAAATATGATTTTTAATTGAAAATGTTAAAATATAAAATTTATTAAAATAGTTTAACTATATAAAGTTAAGCTATTTTTTTACTACAATTTATAGTAGTGATAATAATTAAAATGAAATTAAAAATCAATACTATGTCGCACTTAATTTTAAGTGCGACATGACTTTAAATCAAAAAATAATAAAGAACGATATTATATTGTTTTTATTATTTTTACTTAATTATTTATTTAGTACTTACTAAATTATTATAATTACTAGTATTTTTATCATATACAATAGACTTATAATGTGATAAAATTATTATATACGTTATATGAAGTTGAAATTTGTATGTGAATTATATTTATATACTTTTACATAATTTTTAACTTTACTAAATATAAATTTAATCTTAAATAGAGAAAGGTTGATAATCATGTTTGAAATCGCAATAGAAAAGTCGGTATATGAAAACATTGTACTAAAAGATACAAAAAGTGGTGTTACAGCTGTAATTACACCTGAAAAAGGCGGAATGCTTACTAGCTTAAAAAAAGATGGTAAAGAATATATATTTATTGATGAAGAAAGCTATAATAAACCCGGTAGAGGACATTGTGCAGTTCCTGTATTATTTCCAACAGTAGGAAGATGTAAAGATGAAAATCTTACTTTTAATGGAGTTTCGTATCATATGGGTATACATGGCTTAGTACATAGTTATAAATGGGATATAATCGAACAAAGTACAACTGATAGTGCATCTTTAACAATAACTGTTAAATCTAATGAAGAAACTAAAAAAAGTTACCCTTTTGATTTTGAAGTACGTTTAACATTTAAATTAAAAGATACAAGTATCACTATAGACCAAGAATATATCAATTCTGGTAATGATATTATGCCTTTTAATTTTGGATTTCATCCTTATTTTTGTATCTCACATTTAGATAATTTAACTTTTGATATTAATGCTAAAAATGTCTATGATGCTTTAACTGATACTACAGCAGAATTTACAGGAGAAATAAATCATGATTTAATTTGTGGTATTGGTGCTATATATACGCATACTAAAGACAAAACTAGTATTGCAGATAGTTTTGATAATAGAAATATAACTGTAAAATATGATACTAACTTTAAATATGTTGTAATATGGACAAATCAAAAGAATAAATTTATTTGTATTGAACCTTGGTCATCAGTACCAAACGCTTTAAACACAGGAATTGATGTAAATACACTACAACCAAAACAATCATTAAAAGCACAATATACTATAGAAATATAAACCAGTTTACATACTTAAGACTGTAAAGTATACTTATTAAAGTTGAAAATTATACAAACAAAATTTGTACAAAATTTTCAACTTTATTATACGTTATATAAATAAAATCTAACTTTAAATTTAGAGAGGAATTTAAATATGAAAACAATTAAAAGTAAATTAGTAGTTTCTATTTGTAGTGTTTCTATTATTATATGTTTAGTATTAAGTATTATTTATCTTAGTATTTTATTTAAAAATGAAAAAAGTGATATGGAATCATTTGTAACAGCAATGAGAGAAGCATATACAGATGTTATTTCAAATTACTTAGATAAGCTCAAAGAAAAAATAGAAGTTATATCTACAATACCAGATATAACTAATAGTAATAACAAGGAAGAATTATTTCAAACAATAGCTAAAAAGCAAGGTTTTATTAGAATTGGAATAGCTGATAAAAATGGGAATGCGTTCAGTGGTGCAAATATAACAGATAGAGAATATTTTCAAAAAGCAATAAATGGAGAAACTTATATTTCTAGTATCATTAAAAGTAAAATTGATGGAACTATTACATTTGTTATAGCTACTAAAATTAATAATGGTACAGATTATGAGGGAATAGTTTATGCATTATTAGATTATAAAGAATTTAATAAAAAAGTAGCAGATATAAAAATAGGTAAAGAAGGATATATCTTTTTACAAGATAAAAATTATAATATTATAGCTCATAAAGATATTTCACTTATTGAAAATTCGGTAAATTTCGTTGAGCTTGAGAAAACAGATTCGTCTTTAAAAGATGTTGCAAGAGTAACTAAATTAATAAGTTCAGGTGAAGAAGGTTCTGTTAGAGTAACTTATAAAGGATTAAAAGAATATGTTTCATATGAAATTATACCTAATACAGATGGTTGGGGTCTTGCTGTTTGTGCTATTGAAAATGAAATGATGGAAAGAATTTATATTAATATAATAATAACTATAGGATTAACAATTTTATTTATTATAATTTCAGTAATAGTAGCATTAATAGCTGCTAGAAAAATAGGAAATCCTATTGTATTACTTATAGAACGTATAAGTAAACTTTCAGATGGTGATTTAAAATCAGATATACCAGTTATAACTACAAGAGATGAAATATATACTTTAGCAGAAAGTACAAAAAAACTTATAAACAATACAGATGAAATTTTTAAAGATATAATATACATATTAAATCAAATAGCAAATGGAAACTTAAATATAACACCAAACGAGTTTTACAAGGGTGATTTTTATCCTACTAAAACTGCAATAGAAGGAATTATATCATCTTTAAATAGTACAATTAAACAAATAAGCACAGTATCATTACAAGTAAATGATAATTCATCACAAGTATCACAAACAGCACAATCATTAGCAGAAGGAGCAACTGAACAAGCAAGTACAATAGAGGAATTATCAGCATTAATATTAGAGGTTTCTGAAAAAATAAGTAATAATACTAAACATACAAATGATGTAAATAATATAGCGTCAAATGTTTCTAAAGGAATACTAATTGGAAATGAAAAAATGAATGAACTTGTAAAATCTATGTCACAAATAAGTGTTTCATCAGAAAAAATAAAAGAAATAATTAAAACAATAGAAGATATAGCATATAAAACAAATCTTTTAGCTTTAAATGCTAGTATAGAAGCAGCAAGAGCAGGAGAAGCAGGAAAAGGTTTTAATGTAGTAGCCCAACAAATAAAAGATTTAGCAAATCAAAGCTCAGAAGCAGCTAAAATAACAACAAGATTAATAGAAAACTCAATAGAAACCGTAACAGAAGGAAATAAAATAGCTGATGAAACAGCTAAAACATTAGTAACAATTATAGAAAATGTAAAAGAAATATCAACTCTTATAAATGAAATAACAATTAGTTCAAACGAACAAACAGACTCTATAATAGAAATAAAAAATGGTGTTTCACAAATAACAAATATCGTAGAAAGTACTTCAGCAATATCACAGCAAAGTGCTGCAACAAGCGAAGAATTATCAAATCAAGCTAATTTACTAAATAATTTAATTGAACAATTTAGATTAAAATAAAGAGTGATTTTTTATTATGGTATTAGCAGATTTAATTATATAATTAATACTTTCAAAAAATTTATTTAGAATTGGAAGGAAAATTTATGTTTAAAAATATGAATATAGGAAATAAGTTAATGTCGGTTTTTTTTGCTATTATTATATCTTTACTAATTTTAGGTTCAGTTAGTATATTTAATATTGGGATAATATCTAAAAAATTTGAAACATTTTATAAGGACTCATTTGTTGTTATAACTTCATCAGCAGAAGCAAGACAACTTTTATTATCAGCTCAAAAGGATATACTTAAATCAATTGAAATTTCAAATTCAACTGAGATTCAAAAATATATTCAATCGGCTGATAATTCTCTACAACAATTAGAGAGAGTAGTTAAAAAAATAAATGATAAGTTTTTAGGCGATAAAAAACTTATTACTAATTTTACTGATTTAATAAATAGTTCAAATGCATATAAAGGGCAAATATTAGATTTAATTTCTAAAAATTCTACAAATGATAACAATGAAGCTTTAAAAATGCTAAATGAAACGTATATGCCAACTTTAGAAAAAGCAAATGATGCCTTAATTATAATAAGTAATGATGCAAGTAATAGAGCAGATAATTTTTATAATACTGCTTTAGATTTAAGAAATAAATCTTATAGTATTACATTTTTAATAATAGTTATAAATATAATTTTTGTTATTGTTATGTTTTTAGTTCTTAAAAAAAGTATTGTAAAACCTATATTAGAAATAGAAAAAGAAACTTCAAAAGTTTCATTAGGAAAATTGAATATAGATATTAAATATAATTCTAAAGATGAACTTGGAAAACTAGCAGATAGTACACGTAAAACCGTAAATATAATTAAAGAATATATAGAAGATATTTCATATATTTTAGGTAAATTAAAAGATGGTGACATGACAGTTAAAATTGATAAAGAATATATAGAAGATTTTGCTCCTATAAAAACATCAATGGAGCAGATTATCAACTCTTTAAAAGATACTATTTCTAATATAAGTTTAAGCTCAAAGCAAGTTTCAACAGCATCAAAACAAGTTTCTCTTGGAGCTAATACACTATCACAAGGAAGTAATGAACAAGCATCAGCAATACAAGAATTAGTTGCAACAATTAATGAAATATCAGAAAATATTAAAACAAATGCTGAATATGCACAAAATGCTAGTCTTATGGCGACAAATGCTACAGAAAACGTAAAATATGGGTCACAACAAATGGATAAAATGATAAAAGCTATAAATGAAATTAATATTGTATCTAATCAGATAATAGAAATTGTAAAAACAATAGATGATATTGCTTCGGAAACTAATTTGTTAGCACTTAATGCTTCAATTGAAGCTGCCCATGCTGGTGAATCTGGAGCAGGATTTTCAATTATAGCTAATGAAGTTAATGCTTTAGCAACTCAAAGTTCAGAAGCTGCTAGAAAAACAGCTACTCTTATAGAGAATGCTATCCAATCAGTTAAAGTTGGAACAGAAGTTGCTAATGAAACAGCACAAGCATTAAATTCTATAGTAGAAGCATCTAGTAATGTATCTAAACTTGTTGATAATATTTCAACACAATCACATCAACAATCACAAGCAGTAATTCAAATTACAAATGGTATTGAGCAAATAGCAAGTGTAATAGAAAACAATTCAACAACAGCAGAAGAAAATAATACAATTGCAACCGAACTTGATAATCAATCTCAAGTATTAATAAATACCATTTCACAATTTAAATTATCTTGAGGTGATAAAGTTGAAAAGTATAAAAACTAAAATTAATATAGTTATTGTATCAATAGTAGTTTCCGTTAGCATAGCATTTTTTATAAGCAATATGATTTTTAATTATAATACTGCTGTTTCTGTATTAAAAACAACCGTTAAACAATTAGCTGAAACAGCAGCAGATAAAATTACAGAAACATTTAGAGTATATAAAGTTATTGCTGAAGAAATTGGAACTATATCAGAACTAACAAGTGGTAATATATCTTTGGAAGAAAAAAAAGAAATTTTAAGAAATAAAGCAATTAATTATAATATAGCACATATTACCATGGCAGATGAAAATGGAATTGTTATAGATAACAATTCTAATATTTCAGAGAAAGATTATTTTAAATCAGCTATTGCAGGAAATGTTTTTTTGTCTGACCCTATTTTAAATAAAAATACAAATAGTCTTGCAATAATTGTTTCTGCTCCATTATGGGAAAATGGAAAAAAGGGAAGCTCTATTTCAGGTATTATTATGTTAATGATTGATGGTAAAGTTATTTCAGATATAGTCAGTGAAATAACTTTACTTGAAAATAGTGGTGCATATATTGTTGATAAAGATGGTTATACAATTGCATATGAAGATTATGAATATGTATTAAATGGTGGAAATAGTATTAAAGAAGCTCAAACCGATTCAAGTTTAATAGAACTTGCTCAAGTTGAAGCTGATATGATAAAAGGTAACAGTGGTTTTGTTATGTATAAAGAAGCTGGAACAACATATGTTCAAGGATACTGTCCTATAGCTGAAACTAATGGTTGGAGCATGGCAATTTATTCAGCTAGAAGTAACTTTTTGGTAGATGTGCTTAAATCAATAATTGTATCAGGAATTTTTGTGATAATATTTATTATACTTGGAACAATAATATCAATTATTCTTTCTAATAATATATCAAAACCTATCTTGCATTGCGTAAAAAGACTTGAAGCGTTAGCAAAAGGTGATTTAACTTCAAAATTACCAGATGTAAAAACTAAAGATGAAACTTTGATGCTTGTTAATTCTATGTCTTTAATGATAAATTCTTTAAAAGAAATTATAGAAAATATTACTTATAATTTAAGTGAAATATCCCATAATAATTTAAACTTAGAAATAAATATGGATTATATTGGTGATTTTAATTTAATAAAACAATCTTTAAATAAAATAATAAGTTCTATTAACAATACTATGTTACAAATTAACACATCATCATTTAAAATTTCCGATGCTTCAAATGAAATACTTGATAAAACAACATTAGTTTCACAGGGAGTATCTGACCAAGCAAATGCAATAGAAGAATTATTAGCAACAATATCTGATATATCAGAAAAAGTAACTGATAATGCTAACAATTCTCATACTATGAATGATATAGTAATGAAAGCATATTCTGATACAGAGTTTGTAGATAAACATATGAAAAATATGACTGATGCTATGCAGCAAATAAATGATAAATCAAATCAAATTAGTGGTATAATAAAATTAATTAATGATATAGCAAATAAAAGTAATTTGCTAGCACTTAATGCTTCAATTGAAGCGGCTCATGCTGGTGAACTGGGTAAAGGATTTTCAGTAGTTGCTAATGAAGTTAGAACACTTGCTGAACAAAGTATGGAAGCAGCAAGAAATACAACTTTACTTATTGAAAGCTCAATACAAGCAACTAATAATGGAAATGTTATATTAAATGAAACCTGTGAAACTTTAAATTTAATATTAGATAGTACTAAGAAATCTACTCAATTTGTAACTGAAATTTCAAAAGCAACTAAAGAACAGTCCGAAGCACTTTCACAAGTAACACAAGGAATAGAACAAATAGCAAATGTAGTAGAAACTAATTCTTCTACAGCCGAACAAAATACTAACATATGCCAACAATTGAATATTCAATCAGATAGTTTGAAAGAACTTGTAAATAAATTTAAAATTAAAATATAACCACCAATTTTATTGGTGGTTATATTTTGTAAAATTTAGTCAAATAACTTTCTTACTCTTTTTAATATTTTCAGAGTTTAGATTCAATTGACCAATTAATTTTATTGTGATAAACTGTCCTTTATAATTTATAGTTAGGTGTGTTAAATATGAAGATAGATTTTTATAAAAACAAGTTAAACAAAACAGTAGAAGAAATTAATATTTTACAAAAAAGTTTTAATAATATAAGTCTAATTAGGTTTATTATTTTCTTAATTGCATTATGTGTGTTTTGTATAGCAATTACTCAAAAAATTTCTTTTTTATATATTTTAACTATTATCTTTTTTGCTCTTTTTATAATTTTAATAAGAAAACATATAAAAATTGAAAACGAATTAAAATATAAAAATGCAGAAAAGATTGTATTAGAAAAATATATAAGTAGATTTAGTGAAGATTGGCGTTTATTTAATTGTAATGGTAAAGAATTTTTATCTAATAAAATACCACAAGCAAAAGATTTAGATATTTTAGGTCAGAATTCATTATATCAATATATTTGTGTTGCTAATACGGCTTACGGAAAACAGCTATTAGCTAATAATCTTCAAAATATCAAACCTAAAAGAAATGCTATTATAAAACACCAACAAGCAGTAGAAGAATTATCAAATAAAATAGAGTTTTCTATTAGAATGCAAAGTTTAGGAACAATTTTTTCTACTAATAAAAAAAATAAAGATGCTATAATTTTAGATTTTTTAAAAATATCAGAAAACAAAATTAAAAGTTCACCTCTTTTATTAAAAATTTATATTTGGCTATTACCTGCTATTACAATTTCTATTTTAATATTTTCTATTTTAAACAAACAAGCAAGTTTTTTATTTATTACTTGTATATTAATTCAACTTGCTTCTACATTTATTGGTTATGCTAGAAATATAAAAGAACTAAAACCAATTGAGGAATTTACTGAACAAATCAATGCTTATGTTGCTATTTTAAAGTTAATAGAAGATGAAAAATTTAATAGTCAATATATAAATGAGTTACAAAAAATATTAAATAAAGATGGTAGTGCCGTTAGTAGTTTAAAACATCTTAATTCAATTTGTGAATTTGTTAAAGGTCGTCGTAATAGTATAGAATTTATACTTACAAATGGATTATTTTTAAGTGACTATCATTTAGTAGAGCAGTTTAACAAATGGAAAAGGATTTATGGTAAGAATATAAGAAAGTGGCTTGAAGTTGTTGGCGAAATAGAAATGTTACTTAGTTTAGCAGTAATTTGTAATGTTAAAGATGAATATTGTTTTCCTACAATAAAAGAAAGTAGTACTCCTATTCTTTCGTTTAATCAAATTAAACATCCATTAATAACAGAAACTAAATCTGTGGGAAATGATATTAACTTAAATTCATCAACTTGTATAATAACAGGTTCTAATATGTCAGGCAAAACTACTTTTATGCGTTCTATTGGTACTAATATATTACTTGCATATTCAGGAGCTCCTGTATTAGCAACAAGTTTTGAAATATCAGAAATAGCTTTATTTACTTCTATACGTATTGAAGATAGTGTAACAGAAAATATATCAACATTTTATGCAGAACTTTTAAGATTAAAAGATATTATAGATTATAGTAAAAAAGGTTTACCTATGATAACTTTAATAGATGAGATTTTCAAAGGTACGAATTCTAGTGATAGAATTATAGGAGCTATAGAAACTATAAAACGATTATCCAAAGATAAAATAATTACTATTCTTACAACACATGATTTTGAACTTTGTGATTTAGAAAAAAATAAAAATGTTTGCGTTATAAATTATCATTTTTCTGAGAATTATATAAATGATAAAATTAATTTTGATTATAAAATAAAAACAGGTAGATGTAAAACAACAAATGCACAATATCTTTTAAAAATGGTTGGAATTTTATAATAATAAGAATAGATTTTTTTATAAAATTATTATGTATTAAATCAAATAAAAAATTTAAAATCAAACTTGTGTCGCACTCCTTAAGGAGTGCGACACAACATTAAATTAAAATTTTTGAGAGTGGTAATATAAAAATAGATGAATATTTATTTAAACTATAGGTTTTTTGTAGGGGCGTGCTTTGCACGTCCGTTTTGTTGGGAATTCTAATTTTAATCCTTTAAATATTTTATCAGTGGCTTAACAAGAAGTATAATTATATAAAATAAAACGGACGACCAAAGGTCGCCCCTACTCTCCAATCTATCTTTTACTAACCACTCTCAAATTTTTATGTAATAACTATTTATTAAACTATGTATATATTTTATGCAATAAAACAATAGCAACAAATAAACAAATTATAGATACACCTAGAGTTAATATTAAATTTGCTGTAATTCCAGCTACAATATAACCAATACAACAACAAACAGCAACAACAATTGTATATGGAATTTGACTAGATACATGGTCAATATGATTACAGTTAGCTCCTGTAGATGATAAAATCGTAGTATCTGATATAGGTGAGCAATGGTCACCAAATATTGAACCTGCTAATGTTGCAGATAATCCTATAATTGTAAGTTGTGGAGCAATAGTTTCACATACAACAGCTATAATCGGAATCAAAATACCAAAGGTACCCCATGATGTACCCATTGAAAATGATAAAAATCCAGCTACAACAAATGCAATAAAAGGAATAAGAGAAACTGGCATATTAGAATTTTGTACTAATCCACCAACATATTCACCCGTAGAAAGTAAATCTCTACATACACCACTTATAGTCCAAGCAAGTATTAAAATAATATAAGCTGAAACCATTGACTTAACTCCAATACTTATACTACCCATAAATTCATCAAAAGAAATAATTTTGCGAGGAACAAATATAAAAAATGCAAATATTAAAGCTATAAAACCAGAAAGTGCTAAAGCAACCCCAGCATCTGTATTACCAAAGCCTTCAGCAATAGTCATATCACCTTCAAAATATCCTCCAATATAAAGCATAGATAAAATTGAAGCTACAATAAGTACAATAATAGGTATTATTAAATCATATACTTTTCCTTTAGATGAAATTTTCATTTTTGCAAGTTCATCTTGTGCATGAGTATCTAAACTAGAGTTTGAATTAAGAATACCGTTATTAATGGCGTTATTTTCAAATTTAGCCATTGGCCCAAATTCTAATTTTGAAACACAAAGTACAACTACCATTATAAGAGTTAAAATTGCATATAAATTATATGGTATTGTTTGAATAAAAGCAGACATTCCATCGAGACCAGTACCACTCATTTGAGAAATAACAGAAGCAGCCCATGAAGATATGGGAGCGATTATACATATAGGTGCTGCAGTTGCATCTATAATATAAGCTAATTTTGCATGAGAAATTTTATATTTATCTGTAACTGGTCGCATTACTGTACCAACTGTTAAACAATTAAAATAATCATCGATGAATATAACTGTTCCAAGTACTGCTGTTGCAAGTTGAGCACCAATACGTGTTTTAATTTTACTAGAAGCCCAATCACCATAAGCTTTTGAACCGCCTGCTTTTGTAATAACCGTTACTAATGCTCCAAGTAAACCTAAAAACAATAAAATAGAAGCATTATCTGCCATTTTAGAAATCATAAGTGATACTGTAACATCTGTTGTTTTAGTTATAATGCTAATAATACCACTTGTAGTATGTAATGCATAAATAAATGTACCTGAAAGAATTCCAATTATTAAAGATGAAATAACTTCTTTAGTAATTAAGGCTAAAGCAATAGCTATAATTGGTGGAATTATCGACCAAAAATCTACATTAATAGCATCCATTTATTTTCCTCCTTAATGTTTTTATTAAAAATAAAGGGGCGACCGCAGGTCGCCCCTACTAATTATGAGAATATTTATTATCACTATCTAAACATAAACAAAAAAAATTTAATCAAAACTAAAATAATAGCTATAACTGGTGAAGCCATTGATAAAGAATCAACCATCATAATTTTATCCTCCTTAATATTTTCTTTCTACTTATTCATTTGAACTACTTAATTTTTCAGCTTGGTCTGTAGTTATAAGAGTATCCATTATTTCATCAATATCACCATCTAAAACTGATTCTAAACGATGAATTGTAAGTCCTACTCTATGGTCTGTAACACGACCTTGTGGGAAATTATAAGTACGTATACGTTCATTTCTATTACCTGTACCCACTTGACTTTTTCTTTCTGCAGATACTTCTGAATGTTGTTTTTCCAATTCTAATTCATATAATTTTGCTCTAAGTACTTTTAAAGCTTTTTCTTTATTTTTAAGCTGTGATTTTTCATCTTGGCATGAAACAACTATTCCTGTAGGATTGTGAGTTATACGTACAGCAGAGTCTGTAGTATTAACACATTGTCCACCATTTCCAGATGAACGGAAAACGTCTATTCTTATATCATTCATATTCAATTCAACATCTACTTCTTCAGCTTCTGGTAGTACTACTACTGTAACTGTAGAAGTATGTATACGCCCTCCTGATTCTGTGGAAGGTATTCTTTGAACTCTATGAACACCGCTTTCATATTTTAAACGAGAGTATGCCCCTTGTCCTTGTATCATAAAAGCAACTTCTTTAAATCCACCAAGGTCACTATCATTACTATTCATCATTTCTACTTTCCATCTTCTTCTTTCAGCATATCTTGAATACATTCTAAATAAATCACCTGCAAAAAGTGCCGCTTCATCTCCGCCAGCACCACCACGTATTTCCATAATAACATTTTTTTCATCATTAGGGTCTTTAGGCAAAAGTAATATCTTTAATTCATTTTGTATAGCTTCAAGAGTTTCTCTTGCTTCTGATAATTCTTCTTTTGCCATTTGTTTTAATTCATCATCGTTACTTTCTTCTAATATCATTTTAGCTTCTTCTATTGTTTCTTCCGTTTTCTTTAATTCTCTGTACTTTTCAACAATAGGGGTTATATCACTATTTTCTTTCATTAATTTACGAAATTCATTTTGGTCACTTATTATTTGTGGGTCACTTAGTTTTTTAGATAATTCTTCATATTTTATTTCCATTTCTTCTAAACGTGTAAACATTATTATTCTACCTTTCCTATTTATTTGCCATAATAACTCTATCAAGTCCACTTAAATCTTTTATTATATGTATATTAGTGAAACCTGAGTTTTCTAATATACATGATACATCTTTGGCTTGGTTATAGCCTATTTCATAAAAAATAAAACCTCCCGACTTTAAATATTTTTGAGATTGAATTGTAATTTTTCTATAAAAATCTAAGCCATCAATACCACCATTAAGTGCTATATATGGCTCATAATCTTTTACTTCTTTCATAAGACTTTCTATGTCCTCTGTTGGTATATATGGAGGATTAGAAACTATAGCATCAAATTTATTAATAAATTTATCAGGCAAATTTGAAAATAAATCACTTTGAATAAAAGTAATTCTATCTTCTACATTATTAATACAAGCATTATGTTCTGCTAATTCTAATGCCCTAAGGTTAATATCTATAGCCAAAGCTTTCATATCTTTTGAATAATGTAATAAACTTATAGGAATACAACCAGTTCCAGTTCCAATATCCAATATATATTTTATATTTTTATCTACGTTCAATATTGTTTCAACTAATATTTCTGTATCTGCTCTTGGGATTAAAGTTTCTTCATTAACTAAAAAATCCAAAGACATAAATTCTTGTTTTCCCACTATATATTGTGTAGGAACCCCTTTTCCTCTTTTTTTTAAAAGTTCAATATATTTATTCTGTTCATCAGTAGTTACAATCACTTTATTTTTTAAAAATAAATCTATTTTTGAAAAATTTAACACATACATAAGTATAACTTGAGCATCTATTGACGTTTCAATATTACATTGTTTTAAATATTGTTTACCATATAAAAGTAATTCTTCTACACTCTTATTCTGGTTCATCTTCTAAAACACCTTTCATTGCTGCTATTGCAACTTCAATCATGCTATCATCAGGTTCTTTTGTAGTAAATCTCTGCAAATATATTCCAGGTGCACTTATTATTTTAATTAAGATTGAATCTGATTTGCCTGCTAATTTTATAAGTTCATAAGATATTCCGGCTATTAGTGGAAAAAGAACTATTCTACTTAATACACGTAAAAAAACAGTTTCAACTCTTACAAACATAAATACTAACATACTAACAACCATAACTATAAGTAAAAAACTAGTTCCACAACGTTTGTGGAATCTTGAATGTTTTCGTACATTTTCTACTGTTAATTCTTCTTCATGTTCAAAACAATTTATAGTTTTATGTTCTGCACCATGATATTGAAAAACTCTTTTTACATCATTCATTTGACTTATAATCATTAAATAAATCAGAAAAATTAATATACGAACAATTCCTTCAATTATACCTAATGCCCAAGTTCCCGGCAATAAGTTGGCAAAAAAATTAGAAATAAATGTTGGAAGCACCATAAATAAACCTATTGACATCGCCAAAGCTATAACTACAGAGATACCTATTAAAATATCATTAAGCTTATCACCAAATTTTTTTTCAAGGAATTTGTCCATTTTTGAAGGTTCTTCTTCCTCTATTTCTAAAAACTCAGCTGAATATGTTATAGTTCTCATGCCTATTACAAGTGAATCTATAAGTCCTACAGCACCACGTATAAGAGGAAGTTTTAAAAATTTAGGTCTGTTATTACTTAGTTTTTTCTTATCAACTACTATTTCTTTATCCGGTTTTCTTACTGCAACAGCATACATACTTTTGCCACGCATCATTACACCTTCAATTATTGCTTGCCCTCCAATATCAGTTCTTTTCACAATCAAACCTCCCGCTTTTATTTATCAATCTAAAAAAGGGTTGAGTAATTATACCCAAACCCTCAACTTTTCGTTTAATTATATCTATACTAGTACTATTTAGAAACATCTGTAACTATTACATTACCACTTGCATCTAACAAAGGAGTAAAACCACCACTACCATTACTAGTGAAATGAAATATATAATTAACACCAGTTTCTTTATCAACCCAAATTTCCATAACTCTACTAAGTTGATTTTGAGAATAAGTTTTTACAAATCTGTTATTGCCATTCATAATATAACCACCTTTGATTTAAGATAATTATATTCTACAATACAAAATTTAGATAATCAATATAACTGGTTTAAATCATACATTAATATGCTTAAAATGTCATAATTACATTTTATATTTTTTATTAAATTTTTCTACACGTCCACCTGCTTCAAGAAGCATTTTTTGACTACCAGTATAGAAAGGATGGCATTTTGAACAAACTTCAACAGAAATATTTTCTTTTGTTGAACCTGTCACAAATTCATTACCGCAGTTACATTTTACTTTTGCTTGAAAATATTTTGGATGTAAATTTTCTTTCATTTAAATTCACCTCTTTATAAATACAAAATTTGTTAATCCTTATAGTATAGTTACTTTTGCCCATACTAACAACGTTGATATTATATCACAGTTATTATACACTTGCAAGAAATAGTTATTCTTAAGTATAAAAATATTTTTTAATTTTAAATTTTATTTTTTTATTATTATTTTGTTAATATCAATGAAAATTTGGGAGTGCTAATAAAATAATTGAAAAGTTATTTATTATATTGATTTATATTAAATAACTTTTCAATTTTTGTTAAGACTTCTCGAAGAAGTCTTTGTAAAATTAGGCATGTTCGTGGTCAATTTACCTTTATATTTACTGAGTTTGGGCTTGTTTTGTAGGCCTTGAATTTTTGTTCTGACTTCTAAAAGAAGTCTTAACGAAATTTCAAAATTATTTTTATTCAAACCTAAATAAATTTTATATTTCCATATCTAAATTTAAATTATTTATTTAGCACTTGCGAAAATTTGATGTGGTGAATTATTTTAAATGAAAGTAAATTGGTAATGTTAAGTTTATATTACAATGCGGATTTTATATTGACATATTAATAATATCTGGTAGAATGAATATATAAATTAATTACACAAAGTTATCGAGGTTAAATTATGATTAAGGCAGTAATATTTGATATGGATGGTGTACTTATAGATAGTCAACCTATTCATTATGAAGCAGACCGACTTACACTTTCTAAATTGGGTGTAACTGTAGCCCATAAAGATTTAGAAAAATATACTGGAACTTCTAATCCAAATAGGTTTGCAAAATTTAAAGAAGATTTCAAAATTATTCAATCAATATCAGATATAACAAAAATACAAGAAGATATAATTTTTGAACTGATATCCAAGCAAGAATTAACTGCTATATCAGGAATAATAGAATTATTGGAAGATTTAAAAATAAACAATATAAAAATGGCAGTTGCATCTTCATCATCATACAGATTTATAAACACTATACTTGATAAATTAGATATAACAAAATACTTTACTGAAATAGTAAGTGGTGAAGATATGAAAAATAGTAAACCATCACCGGATATTTTTTTAAAAACAGCTGAAAAGTTAAATGTTGCCAATGAAGAATGTGTTGTAATTGAAGACTCTGAAAATGGAGTGTTAGCAGCAATATCAGCAGGTATGAAATGTATTGGATATATAAATATTACTTCTGGTAACCAAAACTTAAGCAAAGCAACCGTAATAATAGATGATTTTAAAAAAATAACTACAGATTTTGTAGTAAATTAACTTCAGTTTCCCTTTTTATTTTTAATATATTGTAACAATTAAAAGCGTTCTCTATTTTTAGATAACGCTTTTTAATTGTATAAAAACTATCAATTTATAATAAATAAATTTTTAAGTTTGTTCAATATATTCTTTTTCTTCAATATATTTTTTTAATGTACTAAAATTTCCACTATAAATAATTTCAAGTAAATTATCTAAATATCTAAGAGCAGATTTTGCAGTTTCTATATTTATAAGATTATCGTCTAAAGCGTCTGCTACTTCTCCTAAATCTACAACTTTTATAGAACCATTTTCATATATTATAACATCAATTAATAAATCATTAAAAACATATGCATTTTCTTCTAAATGTTGTTCTGTTTCAATTATATCACAATACCAGTATACAACTTCATCTTTTGAATTGTACATTTTACTTACTTTAAAACCTTTATCAATAAAGTAACATGATAACCCTCGCGATATATCATTTCTTGGTTTTATAGTATTCCATTTTGTAACAATAATATTGTCTTCACAATACAATATTTCATCATCTTTTAAATATACTGTTTCATAAGGTATAAACCTTTTACGAAATAATTTTAACATTTTTTTCTTCCTTTCAAAATATACTCTTAGTTATACCTATGACTTTTAAAGTAATTCGTTCAAGTATTTTTCATTAGCTTTTATAAGGTCTAATATATATTCTTTAGATGGACCCCCATAAACATTACGAGCATCAACGCATTTTTCTATTTTTATTGCATCATAAATACTTTCATCAAATACATTAGATATTTTTTTAAATTCTTCTAATTTTAAATCGTCCAAAGCTTTATTTTCTGTTAAACAATAAGCAACAAGTTTACCAACAATAGAATGTGCATCTCTAAATGGAATTCCTTGTTTAACAAGCCAATCCGCAGCATCAGTTGCATTTGTAAACCCACTTTTTGTTGAATTATATAAATTCTCTACATTTACATTCATAGTTTTTATCATAGCTGTAAATACAGGTAGGCACATGGTGACAGTGTCTACAGCATCAAAAATAGCTTCTTTATCTTCTTGCATATCCTTGTTATATGCCAAAGGTAAACTTTTCATAATGGTTAATAGTGTAATAAGACTGCCATATACACGTCCAGTTTTTCCACGAATAAGTTCTGCCATATCAGGATTCTTTTTCTGTGGCATTATAGAACTACCTGTACTATATGCATCATCAAGTTCTATAAATTTAAATTCGTTTGTACTCCAAAGAATTATTTCTTCACAAAATCGACTTAAATGTAGCATTATAATTGATAAAATGCATGAAAGTTCTATACAAAAATCTCTATCCGAAACAGCATCTAAACTATTGGCAGTGATAGAATTAAATTCTAATTCATTAGCTACAAAATGACGGTCAAGATTATATGTAGTTGATGCTAATGCTCCTGAACCTAAAGGCATTACATCAGTTCTTTTGTAACAATCATTTAAACGCTCATAATCTCTTTTAAACATTTCAAAATATGCAAGTAAATGATGTGCTAAAGTAATAGGTTGGGCTTTCTGTAAATGAGTATATCCCGGCATGATAGTATTTGAATGTATTTTTGAAAGTTCTAATAAAACTAATTTTAAATCTTTTATTAAGGTTTTAATATTATTTATTTCATCTTTTAAATACATTCTTATATCTAATGCAACTTGGTCATTTCTGCTACGACCTGTATGTAATTTTTTACCGACGTCACCTATTCTATTTATTAAAATAGTTTCTATATTCATATGAATATCTTCGGATTTTTCTTCAAAGATTACTTTACCACTTTCTATATCTTCTAATATTTCCACTAATGTTTTTTGTATAAGTTCTGAATCTTCTTGTGAAATTATGTTTTGTTTACCTAACATTTTTACATGAGCAATACTACCCTTTATATCTTGCTTGTACATTCTTTTGTCAAAAGAAATAGAAGAATGAAAGTGGTCTACCTGTGCAGTTGTAGATTTTTTAAATCTCCCACCCCATAACTTTTCTTCACTCATTAAATCAACTCCAATTAAATTTTATAGTACATTATTTTTAAAACTATATTAACATAACTTATTTATTATTACAATATTTATATTTGTACTATTTTTGAAAAAAAATAGTATAAATAATAAAAAAATTTTCTTAATGTAAAGAAATATGGCTTATAATATAATAAATTTTGAGAGTATTATATAAAAATTACCAATATAATTGTAAAAGCTATTATTTTTATAATTAACGATTTTTAATATGGTAATAAATTTATTAGAAAAAATGATGGTATATTAATTTCATTATTTATCTGATATATTATTAATAGCAAAGCAAAGTTGCAAATATATCAAAAAGGTGGTAATACATATGAAAGAAACTGATAATCGATTAATAGAATGGGCAATAAATGAAACTTTACTACATTATAAAAATCAAGTATCAATTTTATTAGAACATAATACTTACTGTTTGGAAAAAGACCGTAACATCAGATATATAAACACAATCATTTCTGATTCAAAAGAACGTATTGGTTTAGCAAGAACATTTATTATTAATGGTGTTGGATATGACTTTAATCAAGTTTCTTGGGAAAGCTTTGAAAGAGATGCAGAAGTAAAAGGTTACTTTGTTACTGTACTTGCAGAGGCAAATATACTCTATAATAAGAATGAAGCTGACAAACAACGATTTTTATATTTGCGAGCAAAATTCAATGCAAACTTAGCAAATCCTGTTTATATGTATGAAAGAGGATTAGAATGGATTAATAATGCTATGGAAATATATAATATTTTATTATTTGAAGACACTCTTTATAAAGTTAGAAAAGCTGCTGGATTTATTAGAGATTACCTAGCTGTAGCAGTTGCATATTTTAACCAAACTTATTTTAAAAGTTTCAACAGACTTGAAGATTTATATTCAATGAATCATATACCTGATAATTTTATTGAACAATACAATCAAGTAAGCAACACCAAATCTACAGATGAAATAAAAACATTATGTCATAATATTATCAAAACAACAAGAGCTTTCTTTATATCAAACGACAAACGTATAAAAGATAGTAATAATACTCCACATTATCAATATTTAGCAGACTGGTATCAAGAATGTAGTTACTATTTCAAGAGAATTTATCATTTTTGTGATGAAAATAAATCTGCTCTTGCATTTAGTGAAAGTTGTGGAATACAAACTGATTTGGAGGACATTGCAAAAGATTTTGCTATACCAGAATTAGATATTCTAACTTATTTTGATGCTAATGATTTATCTTCTTATGCAAAGAAAGTAAAGTTAGCAGAAAATAATATAATTTCTGCTATAAAATCTAACAATATTAAAATTGATATCTACTCTTCTGTTGATGAATTTATTTCAAAGAATTCCAGGGTGTGATTTAAGTGAAATATAGAAAAGCTAGTGATGTTTTACCAGATGAATTGTTAAAAGAAGTACAAAAATATGTAAGTGGTGAAGCTTTATATTTCCCAAAATATAAAAACCGTAAACAATGGGGTGAAAGTACAGGTGCAAGAGATTATTATAAAAAAAGAAATAATGAAATTAGAAGTAAATATGCTGAGAAAATATCAATAGACACTCTTGCTGAACAATACAATCTCTCTATTGAATCGATAAAAAAAATTATTTATACTTAGCAAAGTTGAAAATTATAATCAATAAACTATTATAAACTTTATTGATTATATAAATAATAATTTATATAATTTTAAATTAATATAAATATATGTTAAGTGTAGAAGTAACCAAAAGTTACTTCTACACTTATTTTTATAAATTTAAGCTTATAATTACAAAAAATTCGTAAAAAACTATTATATCTTAAAATTTTAAGATATTAAAGATAAATTAAGACGATTTAGCAAAAAAAATTATTTAATTCTTGAATTTATATAAAAATAACTTTAAAATGTATTTAAATACACAAAATTAAAATATTTATTTTATATCAATTTTTTCAATTTACAATACTATTTCTTGAATAATTATAATTAACAAGTTAAAAAGTTGTTCATTATAAGAAAGAGCTACGTATAAATAAATCCCAAAGTTTTTAATTATGAATTACTAGTATTCTTAACTTTACATTTAAAGAATTTTATATTATAATGGTAAATAATTACTTAAATATATATATTATACAAAATGTAAATTTAACATTTACACCGAAAATAATAACGTTAGGAGGAATGCTGAATTTTATGAATACTAATATAATTTTATGTACAACAAATGCTATATATATTTCTAAATTCAAAAACCAACAATATTTTATTATAAAAACCAATTTAGAATATTCATATGAAGTTATTATTGCTAGTTGGATATGTAGTGAACTTTCATTTAAAAACACAAATATAAGTGTATATAATGATATATTTTTTGCTGTTACACAAGAAGAAGATAAGCTTATTATAAGAAAAATAAATGTATATAAAAAGAAAATAGAATTAGAAAGAGTATATTCTATTATTGGAAATAAATTAGATATATCTAATGTGATATGTATAAACGAAAATAATATTATAATTTTCTTAGAAGAAGTTAGTTCTTTTTCTTATGATGGATTTTTATTTAATTTATTGGAAAATAAAAATTATCATATAAAAGATAGAAGACTTATAGATACACATCAATATAATTTTGAAATATATAATATAAAGAAAGAATTTTATATTTGTTTTGGAGAAAAATATATGACTGATTGGGAAAAAGAAGAAATATATAGAGCGGTAAAAGCCAGAAAAATACTTGTTAATGATTGTTTTGAAAGCCTAAATATAATCAAAGTTAAAGATTTTATAAATGCTATTAAAATGAGTTTGGATATTATACCATTTACTATTATTGATACAAGAAGTACTAGGGGGTTGGTACGATACATATTTATGGACAATTTAAATATATATTATAGAATCAAAGATTTTGATGATAACATAGAAAAGATATATTCCATAAGCAAAATAAGACTTAAAAAGAAACTTATAAAGATTTATAATTACAATGCTTGAATAGTTTATTATAATTATATATAATTAATAAAGATAATTGTCTAAAATTATACTTATTAAAATTATGGTGGTGTCTTAATGATAGATGTTCAAGAGTTGACAATCAAAGAGTTGTATAAACTTATTAACGAGGGAAAATTAACTTCTATAGATTTAGTTGAAATGTATATAGAAAGAATTGTAGTGTATGATAAAAGTGGTCCAACATTAAATTCTATACTGGAAATAAATCCAGATGTTTATCATATTGCTTATGCATTAGATAACGAAAGAAAAATTAAAGGAGCAAGAAGTATATTACATGGTATTCCTATATTAATTAAGGATAATATAAATACCAGTGATAAAATGCATACAAGTGCTGGTTCTTTAGCTTTAGCAGATTTATATGCCCCTGATGATGCATTTATAATAAAAAAACTAAGAGAAAAAGGAGCCATTATATTAGGAAAAACTAATATGACGGAATTTGCTAACTTTATGTCTGATAAAATGTCAGATGGATATAGTTCAAGGGGAGGACAAGTAAAGAATCCATATAATGAAAATATATCTCCATCTGGTTCAAGTTCAGGTTCAGCAGTTGCAATAGCTGCTAATTTATGTACTGCTTCTATAGGAACAGAAACAAGTGGCTCTATAATAAGTCCTGCTAGAAATAATTTTATTGTAGGAATAAAACCTACTGTTGGGGTTGTAAGTAGAGAAGGAATAATACCAATATCCAATAATCAAGATACAGCTGGAGTTATGGGACGCACTTTAGAGGATGCTGTAATACTGTTAGAAGCAATTGCTGGTGTAGATAAAAATGATTGTGCTACTTTAAAAAGTGAAGATTTAATTTATAATGATTATTTACAATTTATAAATTGTAATATAAAAGGTAAAAAAATAGGGGTTTGTAAAAACGATAAGTTAAATAAAGAAGAAAAAAATATATTAAATGAAGCTATAGATATATTAAAATCAAATGGAGCAGAAATTATACAAGTTGAATTAGATTATAAAGTTGATATGTCTGTACTATTTTATGAATTTAAGTCTGGAATTAATTATTATCTTTCAAAAGTAAAAGGTTGTACTGATATTAAAAATTTAGACGATATTATTGAATTCAATCGAAAAAACCCAAAATCATGTTTAAAGTATGGTCAAAAATATTTAAAAATTTCTCAAAAGACATCTGGGACATTAACAGAAATTGAATATACAAAAGCAAAAGTAAATAACGAAAGAATGAAAATGAATACCATAGATTTAGTTATAGAAAAAAATAATTTAGATGCTATAATATCATTAGACTTACAACAAATACTTGCTACAGCAGGTTATCCTTGTATTACTATTCCAGCAAGTTCAGAAAAACCTATTAGTATTATATTTATGGGGAAAGCTTACACAGAACCTACATTAATATCAATAGCATATGTATATGAACAAGCAACTAAAAAAAGAAAACCCCCAATATTACATTAAATATTATAGATAATAAATTTTAAAACAATTTATTGACTATAGATTTGTATATAAAAAAGGCAGATTTCAATGCTGCCTTTTTATTTTATTTATAAATAGTTTTTAAACAACAACATAAGATTGCCTTTATTTTTAAGTTTTTCTAAGGTTAGAATATCTTAACGTACACCTATTATATGAATAAATCTTATTTTACTCCAATTGTATTGTGTAAGAGGATAATTATCACGATTATAGGTATGGGCAGCTACAAGGATATTATTTATACTTGGAGGGTTACCTGTTTTAACAACCACTGGTGTATGTTGAAATTGTTCTCCATTAAATGAAAGTTGAATTATATCACCCGGCATAATATGACTTACGTCTACTTCTTCTCCAAAAGGTCCATCGCCTTTATTCTTCACTAAGAAATTATATAAATATTCAACTCCAGTCCATGATGGAGTTCTATTATCTGAACTAATATAATACCAACCATATAAAGGTGTATAATTCATTATTTTACTACCAGCAAAAATTACTTGAGAAGCAAAATTTGTACAGTCTCCACCTTCTGTAGTATCAAAGTTTAGATATTTAGGATTTCTTTTAAAAGCCCATTTATGTGCATATCCTACAGCTCTACTTCTATCATATCTTAACATATAATTACCTCCTAAATTATAGATATAACTAAATATATTCATATACTTTAGAAAATAAACTTTGTATTAATCTATTTCTGTTTTTCTTATGTTGTGTCCTAGCATTTTATTATAACCTGCCCAACTTCCCTGTGTAACATCTGCTTCTATTGCTTCTTGATATACTTTTATTTTTGCATCAGTATTATCTGCACAATGAAGTATAAATGCTTCTACAGTTTTAGGCCTTTTAGGTGAACCATATTCATATTCTCCATGGTGTGATAATATAGAGTGTTTTATTAAACTTGCTAATTGATTTGGAAAACCATTTATAGTTTTAATTTTTTCTGTTATCATTTCTGTACCTATTATAATATGCCCTAAAAGCTGTCCATCATCTGTATAATCATTATTAGGGAAAGGTGATAATTCTTCTATTTTACCTATATCATGTAACATTGCTGTTGCTATTAATATATCTCTATTTGCTTTATAAAGATTTCCCATAAAATCACATATTTTAACTACAGATAATGTATGTTCTAATAATCCACCCATATAACTATGATGTATATTTTTAGCTGCTGAATGATTTACAAAAAGTTTTATAGCATTAGAATCATTAACAAAAAAAGCTTCTAAAAGTTTTTTAATATATATGTTGTTAATTGTTTTTATATAATCTGTAAGTTCATTATACATAGCACTAACATCTTTTTCAGTGCATGGAATGTAATTTGCTGGGTCATATTCACCTTCTCTACTTTTTCTTATTTTTTTTATATTTAATTGTGTTTCACCTTGATATATAAGTACGATACCTTCTATTTTTATAAAATTATTATCTTCAAAACTTTGTATATCATTATTAAAATCCCATACCTTTGCATCTATTCCACCTGTTTTATCTTGTAAACGTAATGACATATATGATTTGCCTGCTCTTGATTTCATAATCTGTTTTTGTTTGCAAAAATAATGTCCTATTACATTTTCACCTTCTTGAAAATCTTTTATATATCTCACTTTTATCTCTCCTTAATAATTTAATACTTAGTGAAGCCTCCACTTACATTCGCCAAACTTTTTTTAAGTTTGGTAAGTATAATTTTTACACCATTATATTTTACTACAAAAATAAAATAAATTCCATAAAATTATAATGAAAAGAAGCGTAATTTTATAAAAGTTTTACTTATACTTAGCAAAGTTGATTTTGTAATTTTACAAAATAATAAAGAGCAATTTAATTTGCTCTTTATATTGTTAGTGTATTTGAATGAATATGGTGTTTTGTTTTCTTTTTATTTTCTTTAGCATCTATTACAGATTGTGCGATGTTAGCACAGTGGTCTGTTATTCGCTCAAGATTTGTTAATGCATCTAAAAATGCGACTCCTGATTTAGTATTACAAAGATTATTTGTAAGTCTTTGTATATGACCAGCTCTAAGTTCTTCTTCCATAACATCTACTTTTTGTTCCATAGATATTGCTAATTTAGCAAGCTCTACATCATTTGTTTCTTTTGCTCTAAAAGCAGTATCATAACAATTCCAACAAACTTTAATCATATCTGAAAGCTCATTATATGCTAAATCTGAAAAGCTTATATTTTCATCTATCATGTATTTTGCTATCTCTGCTATATTTATTGAATGGTCACCTATTCTCTCTAAATCATTTGTTGTATGAAAATGGGCTGTAATTATATTATTTTCTTCTTCATTTATTGGTGAGTTGCATATTTTAACTAAAAATCCTGTTATAGATTTATCAAGTACATCTATATCATCTTCACATTTTTTAACTTGTTCAAATTTCAACATATCTTTTTCTAATAAACAATCTAAAGCTGTTCTAAAATTTTCAGAAACCATACTTCCCATACGTAAAACTTCTTTATTTGCACTTTGAACTGCCATATTAGGCGTACCTAAAAGTCTATCATCTAAATATACAAGTGCTGAATTATCTTTTTGTTGTTCTTTACTAGATTGTACAAAAAACTCTGACATTTTTATAAGTAAATTGCTAAATGGATATAGTAACATTGTATTTGCTACATTAAATATTGTATGTGCAAAACTTATTTCAGTTTGGGATATTAATGTGTTACCTAATTTTTGATTAAAATTAAAAAATATTATTGCTATTATACTAAACAATACACTTCCTATTACATTAAATAGCAAATGGATATATGCAGCTCTTTTTGCTACTTTACTAGCACCTACACTTGATAACATAGCTGTAACACAAGTTCCTATATTTTGTCCCATAATAATGTAAACTGCTGCATTCCATGGAACAAGTCCTGAACCGGCTAATGTTTGTAATATACCTACAGAAGCAGAGCTACTTTGTATAACTGCTGTTACAAATGCTCCTGCTAATACTCCAAGTAAAGGATTACCTCCCAAGGTTAAAAATAATTCTTTAAATAAAGGGGAACTTTTAAGAGGTGATACAGCAGAAGACATAGTTGATATACCAATAAATAACATACCAAATCCAACTATAATTTCACCAAGTTGGCTTGTGGATTTCTTTTTAACAAACATTACCATAAATACACCAACAGCAACTGCAATAGGGGCTATTTTAGTAGGTGAGAAAACTCCTAACCATTCAACACTTGATACAAGCCAGCCTGTAACTGTAGTACCAATATTAGCTCCCATAATAACAGCAACTGCTTGTTGGAGATTAAATAAGCCAGCATTAACAAAACCAACCACCATAACTGTAGTTGCAGAACTACTTTGTATAATTGCTGTTATCAAAGCTCCTATTAAAACACCCAATCCTTTTTTACCTGTTATAACTTCTAAGAATTTTTTCATTCGTGTTCCTGCCGACTTTTGAAGTCCTTCTGCCATTATATGCATACCATATATAAACAGTCCAAGACCACCAATAAATGAAAGAATGATTTTACCATAGTCTATATCCGACATAGTTCTTTATTACGCCCTCTTTCTAAGTTAATTATATATTAATCTGTATTTATACAAAATCATTTCTATTCTAACATGCTTTAATTATTAAAAGCAAGAAGTTTATTTAATTTATTATTAACATTTTTTTTATCTAATATTAACAATGTTTGTGTAGTATTATTGTATATAATATGATATAATATTAGATTAATTAAGTTGGACAAACTAACAAATAATTTTAATGGAGATGATATTAATGTTTATAGCTGATTATCATACACATTGCAATTTTTCTTCAGATAGTGAAACTCCTATGGAAGATATGATAATTAAAGCAATTGAACTTGGTTTAAAAGAAATAGCTTTAACTGACCATGTAGATTTGGATTATCCTAATTATGAATTAGATTTCTCAATCGACTATAATGATTATAATAAAGTTTTCTATAACTTAAAAGAAAAATATAAAGATAAAATAAAATTATTACTTGGTATTGAAATAGGTCTTCAACCACATTTAAAACAAAGATTAGTTGATATTTACAATAGTGTAGATTTTGATTTTGTAATAGCATCTACTCATGTAGTTGATAGACTTGATTTATATAATGGGGATTTTTATAAAAATAAATCTAAAGAAGAAGCATATCAACTTTATTTTGAAGATGTTTTAAATAACATACATATTCATAATAATTTTAATGTTTATGGTCATTTAGATTATATAATTCGTTATGGAGATTTTGAAAATAAAGCATTAGATTATAATGATTATAAAGATATAATAGATGAAATATTAAAAGCTTTGATTGATAAAGGTAAAGGTATAGAAATAAATACATCAGGATATCGTTATAAACTTAATCAAACTCATCCACAAATAGAAGTTTTAAAAAGATATAAAGAACTTAAAGGAGAAATAATTACTGTTGGTTCTGATGCTCATAAACCACAAGATATTGCAGCTTATTTTGATGTAGCATATTCTTTACTCAAACAAGTTGGTTTTAAGTATATAACTTTATTTGAAAAGTGCAATCCTAAGTTTATATCAATATAGTTAATAATAAAATTTAAAATTTAATTTCCCGGAACACTTTATAAAAAAGTGTTCCAGTGTTTTGAGAAAACTTACTAAATTTAATTAATATATATTAAAGATTTAATTTTACAATCGCTATTAATTGTTCAATCTCTTTTATTTTATCAATATTTTCATCAAGTATCTCAATAATTTTCATCAAAAAGTTTAATGATATTTTTTCTTTTACAAGTGCTTTAAGAATTATTTTTAATGTTGTAAGATTAATTCTATCTGGAACTACACCATCAATAACAAAAGGATATTCTAATCTTAAACCTTCAACCAAAAGTTTAACTAAATGACGATTTACAAATTCATGTAAATTATTATATATACAATTATTAAAATTTTCTAATATTTCATCTGTGATATTTTCAGACACTATTTCAAAGGTTTTATCCCATACTTTTTTACCAAATATTTTTATAATACATTGATTTTCATTTAAACTTAATTGATCTTTTATATGTACTTTTGGTAATAATACACGCTCATTATACAATATATTTTTTCTATATTGAGCAATTTTTTCAATGAAAGCACAACCTGATTGTTCAAATATTTGTACTAAATTATGACCAAAATAAATACACACATCAGCTTCTTTTAAAGTTTTTATCATATGTAATATATCATTACTTGCTAATTCATCCACTTGTTTATTTTGATTTTGAACTATTATATCTTTGTTTAATAAAAAATCAATACTTACACCTAAAATTTTTGAAATATCAATCAATAAATCAATATCTGGTAATGATAAAGCTCTTTCCCATTTTGATATAGCTTGTGATGATACTCCTAATCTTGTCGCTAATTCTTCTTGTGTAAATCCTTTTTCTTTTCTTAAGTTTGCAATTTTTGTTGCAGTAATACTTAAGTCAACCATAAAATCACTCCTATATTTTTAAAATTTATTATTATATTAAAATGATAATTAAAATTATTGATTTTGTAAACATATCAATAGTTTAACTATAACTAAACTATTGAAACAAGAACTAATAAAAATATGGTAGTGCTAATAAAATAATTGAAAATAAAAGGCAGTAATTATTTATTGTATTGATTTATATTAAATAATTTTTCAAATTTTGTTGAGACTTCCTTGGTAAGTCTCAACAAAATTTCAATGCTGTAATCATTTGGAGCATATCATTTTTTAATTAACACTCTTAATTTTTTTTTATTATTTTTAATTATTTTATTAGCACTCTCAAAAATATTGTATTTTAATAAAGATTACAGTATAATTCGCAATATAGAAAATAATTATCTTGTGAATTTGAATGAATAAGTAAAAGATTATTTATATAATCAATAGGAGGTGAGTATATGAAAAAACAAGATTGGCATTTTTCAATGGATAATTATATATGTAATTTTAGAAGTGTTGGTGTATTAATATTAAATAATAAAATTCTTTTGCAGAAAGATAAAAATGGAACAGAATATGCTTTACCAGGTGGTCATGTAACAATAGGTGAAACTTCAGAGGCAACTCTTATTCGTGAATATAAAGAAGAAACAGGAGGCGATATTATTTGTGAAAGAATACTTTGGATTGAAGAATGTTTTTGGAAATGTGGAAATAAAGATGCACATACAATATCATTCTATTACCTTATATCTTTAAAAGATATTTCAACAATTCCTGATAATGATGAATTTTTTGCACAAAAAGATAATTCTAATATTATGTTGAAATGGGTTTCATTAGATGAATTTAATAAACTAACAATATATCCATCTTTTCTAAGTGAAAAAGTGAAAAACATATCCTCTCAAATAGAACACTTTATCTATAAAGAATAAATAAGGACACTATCACCTACAATTATTGTAATGATACTATACATAATTTTTAATATTTAAGCTATATTTTTATATAATTAAAATAAATCAAATTTGTTTATATAAGCCTTATTATCACATAATGTAAAATAAATTTGTTTATATCTATAAATTATCACTTGATTATATTGTATATATAGTGGTAAAATTATATCAACTTTTATAACAAGAGGTGAATTGGATGGCGACACAAAAAGTTGTTTTAAAAAATCAAATCAAAATAGATAAACCTAAAATGTATGCAGTTGTTATATATAATGATGAGTTAACTACTATGGAATTTGTTATACAAATGCTAATGGAAGTTTTTAATAAACCTTTAGCAGAGGCAACCGAATTAATGTTTAAAATACATGAAATTGGTAAAGGTATAGCAGGGGTATATACTTATGATATTGCTATAACAAAGAAATGTAAAGCTGATATGTTAGCAATAGAAAGTAATTTTCCTTTAAAAATTATGGTAGAGGAGTATACCAAATGCATTTAGACATGATAACTAAACAAGTTTATATTATCGCAATGAATGAGGCAAAATTGCAAAGACATGAATTTTTTACACCTGAACATATATTACAAGCGATTCTTTTTTTTGATTTAGGTAAAGAGCTTATAGAAATGGCTAATGGTGATATTGATGCTATAAATGAAGATTTACAAATCTTTTTTGAACAAAATATGAATAGAATAGGGGTTGAATTAAATCCGATAGAAACTGTTGGTTTACAAAATTTATTTGACCTTGCTATCCAATATGCATTAAGTGCTAAAAGAAATGAAATAAATATTGGAGATTTATTAGCTACCATGTATTTACTTCCAGAATCATTTGCGTGTTATATTATGAAAAAAAATGGTGTTAATAAAGATGCAATAATGAAATATATTTCTAGTTCAGATGTAGAAGCTGATTCTTCTGAAAGTAATATTAATATAAATGATAATAAGCAATCAAAAGGTAATTCAATAGATAATTATGTAGTTGATTTAACTAAAAAAGCGAAAAAAGGTAAAATAGACCCATTAATTGGCAGAGAAGATATTTTAGAAAGAACAATTCAAATTTTATGTAGGAGACAAAAAAATAATCCTATCCATGTGGGTGACCCAGGTGTTGGTAAAACTGCAATAGTTGAAGGGCTTGCTCAAAAAATCGTTAATGGTCAAATACCAAGTAAATTAAATAATTATAAAATATATTCACTTGATATGGGGGCAGTAGTTGCGGGAACTAAATTTAGAGGAGAATTTGAAGAAAAATTTAAAGCTATATTAAATTATATGGAAAAACAAAAGAATATTATTTTATATATAGATGAAATACATAATATTATTGGAGCTGGGAGTACTTCTGGTGGAACAATGGATGCATCTAATATATTAAAACCTTATTTAGCTAATGGAAATTTAAGATTTATAGGTTCAACTACTTTTGATGAATATAGAAAATTTTTAGAAAAAGATAAAGCACTTACAAGAAGATTTCAAAAAATAGATATAATTGAATCTTCGATTGAAGATACTATAAAAATACTTAATGGCTTAAAAGAAAATTATGAAAAATATCATAATGTTAAATATTCTAAAAAATCTATTGAATTAGCAGCTAAACTTTCAAGTAAATATATAAATGATAAATTCTTACCTGATAAAGCTATCGATGTTATAGATGAAGCAGGTGCTTCTGCTAGAATGAATTGTAGTGATGAAGACATTACAGTACAAATATCTGAAAATGATATAGAAAAGGTTGTTTCATCAATTGCAAGAATACCAGAAGTAACTATTTCTAAAAGTGATATGGAAATATTACAAACTTTAGATTCTGAAATAAAATCGGAAATATACGGACAAGATAAAGCAGTTGATATAGTAGTAAGGTCTATTAGACGTTCAAGAGCAGGTTTAAATGAAAATAATAAACCTGTAGCATCTTTACTATTTGTAGGGTCAACTGGTGTAGGTAAAACAGAAATAGCCAAACAATTAGCTGAAAAGTTGGGCGTTCCACTACAACGATACGATATGAG
>CAZWZB010000004.1:130521-160214 GCA_964638835.1 uncultured Eubacteriales bacterium
GAAGATAAATCAATTATAGATAAAGAAGTAGAACGTATATTTACGCCTGAATTTAGAAATAGATTAGATGAAATTGTTATATTTAATAATATGGATGAAACAATGGCTAAATTAATATCACAAAAAGCTTTAAAACAATTAGCTGAAAAATTAAAACCAAAAAGAATAAAATTAGATACAACAGAACAAGCACTTATATGGTTAGCTAACAAAGGTTTTTCAACAACTTATGGTGCTAGGGAAATATTTAGAGTTGTAAACAAAGAAATTAAAAATTATTTTGTAGAAGAACTTTTATTTGGAAAGCTTGCAAATGGAGGTAGTGCTACAATAGATATTAAAGATGATAAAATATTAATACGTTCAAGAAAAGCACGACAACCGAAAACTACCAACTAAGCTTATAATATTAAGCTTAGTTGGTTATTATAATTTCTTAATTTTTGCATTCTATTTTTTATTTCTAATAAAAAATTATATCTAAATCCAATCAAAATTAATCTCTTTTATCATTTATTACTTAACTTCCTCTAACTTTTTATTTATTTTTTATAAATCTAAATTTATTACTATGTAATTGCACAAGAAGTTAAATTGCTTTTATATTAAATTATAGTTAAAAGATGTAAATAATATTTAAATATTTATTATTAGGTTAATTATTATTAAATTAATTTAACATTTGTTATGAAAAATGTTAAATTAATTTATATTTTTATAAAAAATTATCTTGTATTTAGCAATAAAATATTATATAATAAAATTAAACAAATACTAAAAAGTATTGTTAATTTAACAAACGGATGTGATAAAAATGAAATCAAAACCTATAAATTATAGTATACCTTCACCAAAAATTGATTTTAATCCACCTATTTATGTATGCAAAAGAGCAAAAAAGCCTTTTAAATTGGATGGTAGAATTGATAAAGAGTTTTGGGAGGATGCATCCTTTACAGAATGCTTTGTGGATATTGAAGGCGATAATATGCCAAAACCTCGTTTTAAAACCCAAGCTAAAATATTATGGGATGATGAAAATTTATATTTTGCTGCTCGTTTAATAGGCAATGAAATTTGGGGAACTATTGAAGAAAGAGATGCTGTCATTTTTTATGACAATGATTTTGAAATATTTATTGACCCTGATTCAGATACACATAGATATTATGAACTTGAAATAAATGCTAAAAATACAGTATGGGATTTGTTTCTTACAAAACCTTATCGTGATGGTGGAGTTCCTATAAATAGTTGGGATATACAAGGGCTTCAAACAGCAGTTTATATTGATGGTGAATTAAATAATCCTAAAGCTGATAATAAAGAATGGTCTGTAGAAATTGTTATGCCATTTAAAGTTTTAAAGGAATGTGCAGAAAACAAACAAGTACCAAAAGTTGGGGATTTTTGGCGTATTAATTTTTCACGTGTTCAATGGAAAGTAGATATTACTGAGAATGGTTATACAAAACAAATCAATCCTGAAACTAACAGAGCATATCCTGAAGATAATTGGGTTTGGGCGCCTACAGGGCTTATAAATATTCATTACCCTGAATTATGGGGATTTGTATTTTTTAGTAAAGATGGAGGGGAATATACTATTCCTGAAGATGAAAAAATTAAATGGGAATTACGTAAACTTTACTATTTACAACATAAATTTCGAGATGAAAACGGATATTTCTGCAAAGATTTTAATGTATTAAAATCTAATGAAAGTTATAATATAAATCCAACAATAGAAACAACAAAAAATAGTTTTGAGATTTACTGTAAAAATAGTAATGGAGATAGTGAAATATCTATATTCTCAGATGGAAGTATTATAGTAAACAAACCTTAAAAAAGCGTTATAATTAAGAATGTAAATTAAAAAAATATATAATATATTCTTAAAAGTTATCATTAGGATGTGAATAACATGAGAAAAGTTACTATAAAAGATATTTCGGATAGTTTAAATATCTCAAGAATTACTGTTTGGAAAGTTTTGAACAATAAAGAAGGTGTTTCAGAGAATACCAAACAAAGAATTTTAAAAAAAGCTGTTGAAATGAATTATAAAAAACTTAACAAAGATTTAGTAAAGTCTGTAGTAAAAACTATAAAACCAAATAATAATATATCTGTTATAGTTTCGCGTCCTGAAAGCACAGTTTTTTGGATAAGAATAATAAATCAAATTGCTAACGAGTTAGGTCAAAATAAATTTAATTTAATTTATAATCCATTAACAGAAGATGAAGAAAATAATTTTGTATTGCCAGAAATTATAAAAAATAATGAAGTTAGAGGAATTATTGTAATAAATATTTACAATGAAGATACAGTTAAAGAGTTATGTAATACTAAAATTCCAAAAGTATTTTTAGATATTCCTTCAACTATAAGTTCACAAGATATATCAGGAGATGTTGTATTATTAGAAGGAGTAGAAAGTATTTTTCGTATTACAGATACAATTATAAAAAAAGGTAATAAAAAATTAGGGTTTATTGGAGATATTACATACTCAAAAACTATATATGATAGATTTTCTGGTTTTTTAAAAGCTATTAAAACACATAATCTTATTTTAGAAAATAAATATTGTTTTACAGAAAGAATACCTTCAGAGTCTTATAAAAGCACTATTGAAAGATTTTTAGATAATCTTTCAGAAATGCCAGAAGCTTTTGTTTGTGCTAATGATTACATAGCTTTTATAGTAATAACTTATTTGAATGAACATAATCTTAAAGTACCAGAGGATGTTTGCGTATCGGGTTATGATGATAATATTGAAATTATGTTAGAAGATACATTTTTAACAACTGTTCATGTGCAGAATGAATTATTAGGTAATCGACTTGTAAAACAACTTATGTATAGAATTGAAAACTATGATAGTGATTATGAAACAATTTATATTAATCCCAAAATATTTTTTAGAAAATCAACTTAAAAACAACTCCTTAAGTTTTATAGTAAACAAACTTTTTAAAGTTTGTTTACTATATTAATAAAAATAAGTTTAAGAAATTGTGATTACCTCAGCATCTGCCCAAACCCTTTCAAGTTGATAAAATACTCTATCTTCTTTATGGAATATGTGAACTATTATATTATCAAAATCAAGTAATATCCATCTTGCTGTTTGATAACCTTCTGATTGAAGTAATTTACGTCCATTTTCAAAAAATTTCTCCTCTAATTCATCAGCAATAGCTTTTACTTGATTTACATTATTTGCACTTGCTATAATAAAATAATCTGACATTGTAGATACTTTTTGAATATTTAATACTTTAATATCTTCTGCTTTTTTATCTTCTAAAACTTTTAATGCTACTTTTATTAAATTTGTCAATTTAAAAACTCCTTTTTAATAATCTTCCAATGCTTCTAATGATAAGGGATGTACAGTTTTACCTTTTTGTTTTGTATATTCAATTGTAGTTCTTAATGCCATCTCCATTGCTTTGTTTATATCTTTATATGCTAATTTTTTAATCTCATCTAAACCTTCAAAATGTTCCCGATTAGGTTCTATATAATCAGCTATAAAAATAATTTTATCAAGCATGGACATATTTTTTGCTCCTGTAGTGTGGTTTCTTATTGCTGATAGAATTTTACCATCATCAACCCCATATTCTATCTTTGCTATTTTTGCACCTAAAAAACTATGGGCTAAACTTATATCTGATTTTAATATATCATCAAGTTCTACATGAAGTTCTTTACATAGCCGTCTTTTTAAATCATCTGGATAATCTTTAGCACAATCATGTAATAGTGCTGCAATTTTTGCAACTTCAACATTTTCATTATATATTCTTGCTAATTTTATTGCTTCGTCAACAACACCTAATGTATGAATATATCTTTTTATGGATAATGATGATTGAAGTTTATCTTGCATTGTTTTATAATCTAGCATTTTTAATATCCTTTCTAATTTTTGTACAATTCAAATTTATATATATAATTTTCAACTTCTTCAGGTAACATATATTTTATAGATTTTCCTTCTTTTATTCTTGTTCTTATATCAGAAGAAGATATGTCCAAAGATGGTACTTTTAAAAAATGAATTTTACTTTCAAAACGCTTTTCTATTTCACTTATTTGTGTAACATATCCGGGTCTAGTAACTGCAACAAATTCACATAAACTAAATAACTTTTCAGGCTCTTTCCAAGTTAATATATGATGAATAGCATCTGCACCTGTTATAAAATAAACGGTAGTATCTTCTGAAATAATTTTTTTTAATTCAGTAATTGTATCTATTGTATACGTATAACCAGTTCTATCTATCTCTATTCTTGATACATCAAAATGAGAATTTGTAACCGTAGCTAATACAGTCATAAGATATCTATGTTCACTTGATGAAACAGTTTTATCTTTTTTGTGGGGTGGGTTACCTGTTGGCATAAATAAAACTCTTTCTATATTAAATTTAGTTCTTACTTCTTCTGCTACTACCAAATGTCCATAATGAATAGGGTCAAATGTTCCACCCATTATAGCTATTCGTTTACAATTTTCACAATTAAATATATTATTTCTCATGTGTTTACTCCCTAACATTAAATAAAAATAATTTCTTTTGATTATACACTATATAATACAAAAAATGAAGTATAATTTATAAGAAAAAATGAAGTTTTTAATTTAAGATTAACTCAAGAAATAATTATGTTCACTAAAAATTCATTTTACCGACCATCAAAAAACATAAATTATTTTTATAATAGAAATATAAAATTATTACGAGTGGTTTTTATAAAATTAAATTCAAAATCTCTTTACACTTGCAACGCAAGTGTAAAGAGATTTTGAACTCAAATATTATTTTATTAATACTATTTTTATTGATTTTACAATGAATTCACAGCATAAATAAATCTGACAACATTTATACGTCAAAAATAGTGTGAAACAAATAAATGCTTTTAGAGCTTCAAAATATAGGGTTAAGCAAAGAATGTAAATAAAATAAATTAATTTGACAGATTCTTAGAATATTTAAAAACATGAGGGTGGTAATCTATAAATAGTTATATAAGTTTTGATATAAAAATAAAAGGAGTAAGAATAATATGAATAAATTAAAAGTTCCATTAGATATATTAATGACCATACTATTTTTTTTATTAATGAAAGTAAGTTTTGTAGGAATTGCTTTACATGAATTGATTGGAATAAGCATATTTTTTCTATTTATAGTACATAAAATGTTAAACTACAAATGGATTGTAGGAGTATGTAAGAACATCACAAATATCAAAGTCGCAAGAAAAACAAAATTTATGTTTGTGTTTGATTGTTTATTACTTGTTTTGGTTAGTTTTAATGTTATAAGTGGTATATTAATTTCTCAAACGATTTTAACTAAAATAATTGTAAATGATATTTCTTTTTGGTCTGATTTACATCATTTTTTTGCATATAGCTCATTAGTATTACTTTCTGTTCATATAGGGCTACATTGGCAAGCTTTAATGAATATGTTTGTAAAATTACTTGGCTTGAATAAAGAAAATCCCATTCAAATTATAGTTGCTAGAATTATGGTTGTTTTTATTTCTATTTTGGGATTAAGGGCAATTATTAATCCAGAAATAAATAATAATTTTATAGCTCCATTTGTTAAACATTCATTACCTGTTGCACAAACATTACATAATTCAAAAAATGAAACATACATTACAAATACCAATTCTATAATGTTATTAAGTACAAATAGTTTAGTTGTTGATACTCCTACACTTGAAGAATTTTTAAGTAAACTATTTTGTAGTGGTTGTGGTAGACGTTGTCCTCTAACAAATTTACAATGTACAAAAGGAATAAAATATAAAAATGAGGCTATAGCACAATATGAATCTACTTATGCACAAAGCGAAAATAAACCACAACCGCAAACTTCAATACCTACTATTGATGATAGTTCCATATTAGATAATAATTCGACTCTAGAAAATGATAATATGAATGAAATAATTAACAATGATTCTGTAGTTACCAAAAAGGGAAAAAACACTATTGAACAAATTCCAAATATTAATTTAACAGAATCAGCAGATTTATTTACCAATACTCAATCAACTACTTCAGCATTTGACTATATAGGGCTTATGGGAATTATTATTGCAGGAACACATTATACGATAAATATTCCTAAAAAACTAAAATTAAAGAAAAATCTGAAAATAAAATAATAAATAATATAAAAATTAAGTCGTATAATTAAAAATAATTGTATAATATCAAATAATAAGTTACAATTACTTTAAAAATATTAATATTCTTAGAATGATATAGTAAATACTATATCATTTTTTTAATTAAATTTTAACAGAATCTTAATCTAATAAAGGATAATTGTATATTGTTTTGATATAAATAAAATGATATAATCAAATACTATGAATTAAACTTATTTTTAGGAGATGATTATTATAAAAAAATATCTAATGATTTTACTTTTAATATTATTAGCACTTACTGGGTGTAATTCAAAAAAGAATATAGAAACCGTTGTGGCAAATAGTACAGCACCAACTACTGAACGCGAACTTAGTACTCAACCTGTTACAGAAGCTAGTACAGAACAAGTTACAACTAAAGAAGTTGAGACTGAAATTACAACAGAAACAACAGAAACTACTACTAAAGAAACAGAAACCACGACTAAGACAGTTGAAACTACAACTAAACCAGTTGAAACTACAACTAAGCCAATTGAGACTACAACTAAACCAGTTGAAACTACAACAGAAACAATGACGGAAGATAATACAGAAATAATAGATAACACAGAATCAGAAGATAGTACAGAAATCAATACTATTGCTGAAGAAACAACAAACCCTACAGTTAATAATACAAATTACGGAAATATAAGTTCAAATGAAAGTAATAAATCTATAAGTTGGTCATTTCAACGAAACAAAGACCATTCAAGAGTTGTTGGATATAATCAAGGAGTAGATATTAAAAAGTTTGATGCTTATTATATAGGAGATTCATCAAGAAATGTTATTTATCTTACATTTGATGAAGGTTATGAATATGGATATACTCCATCTATATTAGATACTTTAAAAGATAATAATGTTAAAGCCACTTTCTTTCTTACAAAAGCATTTATGAAATCAGAGCCAGAATTAACAAAACGTATGGCAAGAGAAGGACATATAGTAGCAAACCATACTGTAAATCATCCTAATATGCCTGATTTATCAGATGAAGAAATTAAATATGAAATAGAAGAAACAGCTAGATATTATAAAGAGCTAACCGGTTATGAAATGGATAAATTTATTAGACCTCCTGCTGGTGTATTTAGTGCTAGAACATTAGATATAACTAAACAATTAGGTTATAAAACTATTTTTTGGAGTTTAGCTTATTTAGATTGGGATGTAAATAATCAACCAGGAAAAGATGTTGCTTATCAACATGTTATGGATAATTATCACAATGGAGGAATATTTTTATTACATGCTGTTTCAAAATCAAATACAGAAGCTTTAGACGATATGCTTAAAAGCTTAAAAGATAAAGGATATTCATTTGGTTCATTATATGATTTAAATTAATTACATACAAAAGTTAAAAATAGGGTAAAAAATTTACCCTATTTTTGTAAAGCAAACTCACTAATCACATGGCAAATTTGTATTACATCAGAATTACTTACAAAGCTAAATTTTACTTTTCCCAATCCGCTAAACCATAGTTCTAATTCACTATCTAAATCAAAAACACCTGCTGTTTCTATAGAATAAGCTTGAATTTTACTATATGGTAAAGAAGTGAAATCTTTTTTCTTTCCAGTTATGCCTTGAACATTAATTGTAATAACACGCTTATTAGTAAAAACAACCCCATCTCTAACTGTTTTGTATGAGCTTATAATTTCTTCTCCGTTAATAAATAAGGGTGATAATAAATCTTCAAAGCTAGAATTTGGAACAACTTTTAAACTTAAATATTCTGAATTCGTGAAATCAATCATTTTTTTTCCTCTTTTCATAATTTATATTTTAGGAAGCTTTTTTAACAAAAAAATAGCATATATAATTAAAATTATTATTTGAAATATTGCATAAATAATATTTGTTTTTACATCTAGTTGAACTCCTACATAAACAAATAAGTTATGAATAAAATGCCAAACTATAGTTGGAAAAAGACTTTTAGTAATAATAAAAATTTCAGCAAAAACAATTCCAAAAGCAAATGAAATAATTATTTGCAAAAGTGTTAGGAAAATATCTGAACCTCCCATAATATTTCCCGCATGTGTAAGCCCAAAAATAATACTAGATATAATAATTGATTTTTTAATACTTAATTCTTTGAGTATTGTAATTATAATACCACGAAAATAAATTTCTTCAGCAAAAGCAACAGCCAAAGTCATAAATAAAATAGTAATTATGTATAGTATATTATTATCAGGAAAGCCCATAAGTAAAACTGATAATTCTATTATAATTGCTGGTAAATAAAAAAGTACTTTTTTATAACTATCCGAATCAGGAAGCTTTAAACCAAAACTATTAAATCCGACTTTTGATTTTTTCATATATTGTATTGCTAAAATTACAGATAACCATATACATATTCCTTGTGTGAATTTTGTTTGAATATCGTTCATTCCTATAACTTGTGTTATAACTCCTGCTAAAACATAAAACAAAAGTATTATAATCGCCCATAAAATTGAGGATAACACTGGTCTTTTTTTCATATTTACTGCTCCTTTTTATTCAAAACTAGTATATATCCATTAAATGAATCTATTAATATACTTTTTATTTCTTCATCTGAAAAATCACATGAATTTGTTGCTAACATTGATGCAATTCCATGGGTGACTAACCAAGTATTAATAAATAATGTTTTAGCTTTATCTTTTGATAAATTTGTCATTTGTGATATTATAGAAACTATTATTTCATTATCTTCATCTTCTACTATTTCCTTTATACTTTTTACTTTAATATAATTAGACATAAATAGTAGTTTAAATAATTGTTTTTCATTTTTTGCAAAATTAATATATGCTAAACCCATAGATAAAAATGCATTATCTTTATTTTGGATATTGGAAATAATATGTTCATTATATATTTTTTCTACTCTTTTATAAACAGCACTCTTAAGTTCATCCATATTAACATATAATCGGAAAATAGGTTGTGTTGAACAATTTAATTCATTTGCTAATAATCTAGCATTAATAGATTCCCAATTCTTTTCTCTTATTAATTTAATAGCAGCATCAAGAATATTATCTTCTGTGATTTTAATTTTTGGTGGCATAATCTTAACCTCTCTTATAAAATAACTTACGTTATATAACATTTGTTATTTTATTATATTACTCTTCTTTTAATTTGTCAAGAATAAGACCAAATGAATATTTTGGAGAAATTACTAGCACATTAATATTTTATTGCTATTTGTCTTTTTTAGATGATATCTCTTTATAAGATACTTTTTTTAGTAACATATTTTCCAGTACTAAAGCCTGTTGCATTACTGTTCTTAAATCTTCAAAGTCCACTACTAATTCAGAACATCTATTTTTTACTTTTTCTATTTTAATTAAACATTGTTTAATGGCATTACCCTCTGAACTTATAAAATCGTTATATATATTTAAAATTTCATCTTCTAATTTTTGAGTTTCACTATTCCAAGTTAAATATGTTACATCAAACATAAGTATTTCTGAAATAATAGCTCTGGTTTTTTTTACTAATTCATCTTTCCCAACTATCATAATATCAGATTGATGAATATAAATTTGTAAATCCTTGTTATATAAAAATTTCCTATTTTTTATTATTATATCTTTAAATAAACTTTCAGATAAAAACCCAATCAAAGTAAAAGGTATTTTGTATATAAGTGTATGGTTTTTTAATTGAAGTTTAATTTTTTCACTTAATAATGCTCTTTTTAATTTTAATAATACAGTTTCTACCCTTGCAATATTAATAACAGCTATAGCATGAATCATTTTTCTTCTTTTAATGAAGTTTATAAATTTTATTAATGGGGAAAATATAAACATAGTTATAAAGCTAATTCCTAAAAAGAATGTATAATAAAATCCCAATAAAACTTGTTTATATTGTAATGATTTTATATTCTTAAAAGTTATAATATCTTTACTAAATTCCATATGCCAAAATACACATATAACACCAACTATAATTGGTATAAAAAATGTACCCGCACCATTTAATAAATATACTATAATCTTGTTTGTACGTAGAGTTTTAGGTAAAAAAACTAAAGTGAATTCAGCCATTTTAGGAAATGGTATACATAATGCTGTTATAATCCAAACCATTGATAAAGCAGATAGAGCAGTTAGCTTCCAGCTTTTATCAGTTGATATTTTACCAAAAAATATATCAGTTGACCATTCAAAAACTATCATGAATATTTTTATTGCAAATCTTGCTATAGTAGCTATAAGTATAGTGGCTAATGGTAATAACGCTGTTAAAATAGGGATTGACATTTAATTCACCTCCATAAAAATAATATTATTATTTTATCAACAAAATATGCTTTTGTATACCTAATAATAAAATTTATATTTTATTAATTTTAAAAATTGTAAATAGAATCTTCAACTTTATTATCTTTTATCTATGTAATAATACTTATTTTTTTGTTAAAACTATTAATAATAAATTTAGTAGTAATAACAAAATAATTAATTTAAAATCAAAGTTGTGTCGCACTTTAAATAAAGTGCGACACAACTTTAAATAAAAAAATTAATAAAAACAATATTTTATTGTTTCTTAATTATTTAATTAGCACTCTTGTAAGTTTAAAAATTTCTAAATAGAAATACTATTATGAATTGACTGTAAAATATTTTTGTGATATATTTCTTAAGATATAGATAAATTATTAAAAACATCGGAAGGATAATGTTAATGGAAATTTTAAAATTTGAAGAAATGAATTTGTCACCTGAAATCTGCAAAGCTGTACAAGATATGGGCTTTGAGGAGGCTACACCTATTCAGTCAGAATCTATTAAGGAAATAATGGCTGGTCGTGATATTATAGGTCAGTCACAAACAGGTACTGGCAAAACTGCTGCTTTTGGTATTCCTTGTCTTGAATTAATTGACCCAGACAATAGAAAACTTCAAGCAGTTATATTATGTCCAACAAGGGAACTTGCAATTCAAGTTTGTGAGGAATTTAGAAAACTCATAAAATATAAAGAAAGTATTCGTATAATTCCTATATATGGAGGACAGCCAATAGATAGACAAATACTTGCTTTAAAAAAAGGTGCTCAAGTAATTATTGGAACACCTGGACGTGTTATGGACCATATGAGAAGAAGAACTGTAAAAATGGAAACTGTAAAAATGGTTGTGCTTGATGAAGCTGATGAAATGTTAGATATGGGATTTCGTGAAGATATTGAAGAAATATTAACTAAAGTTACATCTGAACATCAAACAGTACTTTTTTCTGCTACTATGGCAAAAGAAATTTTAGATTTAACTAAAAAATTTCAAAAAGACCCTCACTTAATAAAAGTTACTCATAAAGAATTAACAATACCAAGTATTGAGCAAATATATTTTGAAGTTAAAGAAAAAAATAAACTTGATGCTACTTCAAGATTAATAGATTTATATGAACCTAAACTTTCTATTATATTTTGTAATACAAAAAAACGAGTTGATGAACTTGTTGAACAACTCCAAGGTAGAGGTTATTTTGCTGAAGGGTTACATGGAGATTTAAAGCAACCACAAAGAGACCGTGTTATGCAAAAATTTAGAAATGGAACAATAGAAATACTTGTAGCTACAGATGTTGCTGCTAGAGGTATAGATGTTGATGATATTGATATAGTATTTAATTTTGATATTCCACAAGATGAGGAATATTATGTACATCGTATTGGAAGAACTGGACGTGCTGGTAAATCTGGAAAAGCATTTACTTTTGTAGTTGGTAAGGAAATGTATAAATTAAGAGAAATAATGAAATATACTAAAGCTAAAATAATTCAACAAAAATTACCTTCTATGAGTGATATCGAAGAAATTAAATTAAATACTTTTATAGAAAAATTGAAAAATATAATAGAAGAAGGTCATCTTACAAAGTATATAAATATAATAGAAAAAATGGTTGAAGATGATTACGCTGTTATAGATATAGCATCAGCACTACTAAAAATGACATTTGGTGAACAAAATACAAATGATAATACTAATGATTTTGTTGAAGAAGAACTCACTGATACAGGCTCATCTGAACAAGGTATGTCAAGATTATTTATAAATATAGGACGTAAAGATAAAATTCGCCCAAAAGATGTATTAGGAGCTATAGCAGGTGAAACCGGTATTTCAGGAAAGTTGATTGGTACAATAGATATATATGATAATTATACATTTGTAGAAGTTCCAAAAGAATATGCTAAAGAAGTTTTATTTAGAATGAAAAATAATCAGATAAAAGGAAATAAAATTAATATTGAACCAGCTAAAGGTAAAAAATAAATCTTTAATGTCAATTAAAGTGTTGTAATTGTAATTAGTATATGTTATAATATGCTATATTTAATAAACTTAAAAATTGATAAGAGTATAATTTTATTTATACTCTTATCAAATTTTTAAGTTTACGCCTCCACTCATACTTAACAAGCTTTTTAAAAGTGGGTTAAGTATGAGTGGAGAATTTGAGAATTAGTAAGAATCAGGAGGAAAATGATGGTTTCAGCAAGCGATTTTAGAAATGGCGTTACAATAGAATTTGAGGGAGCAATATATACAATAATAGAATTCCAACATGTTAAACCTGGAAAAGGTGCTGCTTTTGTTCGTACAAAACTTAAAAATATTAAAACTGGTGGAGTTGTAGAAAGAACTTTTAGACCTACTGAAAAAGTTGAAAATGCTCATATAGAACGTAAAGATATGCAATATTTATATCCAGATGGAGATTTATATCATTTTATGGATGTAGAAACTTATGAACAAACTGCATTAAACGGAGATACTCTTGGAGATGCATTAAAATTTGTAAAAGAAAATGATACTGTTAAAATGCTTTCACATAATGGAGTAGTATTCGGAGTAGAACCTCCTTTATTTGTAGAACTTAAAATTACTCATACAGAGCCGGGATTTAAAGGTGATACAGCACAAGGAGCTACAAAGCCAGCAACAGTTGAAACAGGTGCTACAGTATATGTACCTTTATTTGTTAACCAAGATGATGTTATAAAAATTGATACTCGCACAGGCGAATATTTAAGTAGAGCATAAAATTTATATTATAATAATTATATTAGATTAGTATTAAAAAATAACCACCTATATTAACAGGTGATTATTTTTTTTATTATATCTTGTATAGCTTTTATTATATCAAAAATATTGCTACACGTTTTATTTAATACCTCTCTAAGGTATTTGTTTCTGATATGTAAATATCAAAAATATCACTACAAATAATAATTCTTCTTGTAGGAGTATTATTATTGGTGGTTGTTTAAATTTATAAGTTATTAAATTAGTACTTATAATTGGAGTTTCATCATTTATATATTTCCATACAATCTTACCATCTTCATAACTCCCACATTTAAGATTATTTTCATCAGAGAATATATTATTTATTCCATTAAATTCAGTAGTATCCATTTGAACTTTGATACCATTATTATCATCATTTTCTAATGTTATGCCAGCACTACCGGTAAAATCCTTGATTAAATTAATTAAAGAACTATTTAGTAGATAAATATTGTTTGGTGTAGTTCCTTTTGTGTTATTAATAATTTGAGAAGAACCAGAAAGTTCAAATGTTGCAGGAATTCTAACGAGTTCCCAATCTACAAGTTGATAAGTTCCATAAACAGAAACCCCACCACCACTATTATTAGCAGAATTATAAGAAATCAAGCCTCCATTCATTGTAAATATTCCACCAACACAAACCCCTCCTCCAAAGTCAGCAGAGTTATAAGAAATCAAGCCTTCATTCATTGTAGATATTGCTTTTATAGAAACAAAAATCCCGCCTCCAGATTTAGAAAAATTATTAGAAATAGAACCATTTTCCATTATAAATGTTGATTTTCCAAAAACATAAACCCCTCCTCCGCAATCTTCAGCAGAGTTATTAGAGATTGAGCCATTTTTCATTGTAAATATTCCATCAACACAAACCCCTCCTCCTTCAAATTTAGAAAAGTTAGAAGAAATTAAACCATCATTCATTATAAATATTCCATCAACACAAACTCCTCCTCCAAAGTCATAATAGTTATAATTATTTCTAATAACAGCACCCACATTTGTTATTAATTCACCATAAACTTTAATAAGGGAATCATCAGCAATAAGCCCAATATTTGTTTTATCTTCTTCCCAAACAGCTCCACCATCAATAATAATATTTTCTAATGTAAGTTTACCACTTCTATCAACTGTTATTAATGATGTTGTATTGCCTGTTATACGCTTTAACATTGCATATTCTTCCCCAGTACCAGTTATAGTTATTTCTTTGGTTACTGTAATATTATCTGTATCAGATATATCTATTGTATCAATTACATAAATTATATCTCCATCTTGAACTAATTCATAAGCTTTTAGTAAAGTTTTAACTGCTGTTCTTTGATTTAAACCATTATTACTATCATCACCACCGTTTGAAAGATAAATTGTTGCTGCTAATATTGTAATATTACTTATTAGTGCAAATCCCATTACTAAAAATATAGAGATTACTAAAGGCAATATTTTCTTTCTTTTCATTTACACCACTCCTTATTGTTTTGAACTAGATTACTTTTAAAACTATGTATTTAGCATTTCTCCTTAATTATTAATATTTTATTAAATTACACTTTTATTATAATAATTTATAATATAAAAAACAACAAACATATGTAGTTCTATTAAAAAAAGTGCAGTTTAATTTTAATATAAAAAAGAGTATAATTTATTTAAATTCAAGTTAATATAAAAAATTAGTATTATATTATTAGAAATTCAAATTTTGAATTAAAGTGCGTTCACACTCCATACTCCGCACGGAGTGCGAACCGATTTTAAATTAAAAAAAATTTATTTACTGATATTATTAAATTTTTTGAAATAAAAACCTTGTAACGAAATTATTGTAAAGTTAATAATCATATTTTAGAAGTAATTAATTTATGTAATTCTTAAAATAAAATAAGGAGTGATATTTTTATCACTCCTTATAACTAAGCATGTTTTTTTTGTATTCTAATATCTTCACCATATAATTTTAATATTGCATAATGTCCATGTATTCTTGATACTACTCTATCAGAATAACTATCTATCCAAAAAGATGGTGCTAGATTTGTTGATATAATAGTTGATTTTTTATATAATAATCTCATATTAACAAGATTATAAAATTCAGAACTTGTAAATTGAGTATTAAATTCTGTTCCCAAATCATCTATTATAAGTAAATCTACAGATAATAAAGTATCTAAGAACTCATTATTAATTTCTTCTGTTCTATTAAATTTTTCACGTTCAATAGTTCTAAATATTTGACTAGATGTTAAATATAATACTGTTTTACCTTTATTCAATAACTCATTTGCTATACAATTACATAAAAATGTTTTACCTAATCCACTTTTGCCATGTATCATTATATTTTGAAAACTTATTTCAAAATTATCACAAAACTTTTTACAAACTTCAATTACTTTTTCTATATTTTGTCTTGGTGAATTGATTCCTTCTTCATTTGATATATTAGAATAATATTCTTTATTAAAGTTAGAAAAGTTTTCATTTTCTAATACTTCTTTTAAATTTGATTTTGAATAAAGTTTATCAATAAGCCTTTGATTCATACATTTACATTGTTTTGTTTGAATATATCCGGTATCTTGACAAACACCACACATATATTTAATAGTTAAAGCATTTTCTCCATACCCATTTTTAATAAGTAAATTTAATTTTTCTTCTTTTAATTTGTTGTTCTCATTTTCTAAATTTAATATAAATTCTTCTGCATTTTCTGGATTGCTAATTATAGCTTTAGTTATTTTTAAACCAATTGATGATAGTTCTTCATCAATTTCTTGGATACGTGGTATTGTTGCATATATTTCATTTTGTCTTTTTTTTAATTCTTTTTGAGCATTAAATCTAATTTCATCATATTCTTTTGATAGTTCTTTATATATTAAAGAATTTATTCCCATAAAATTTACTCCTCTAACAATTTATCTATATATTTTTCTTCAAGCTTATCTAATGCTTCAAAGTCCCATTCTCTTTGTTCATAATTAATAAACTTGTTTTGCTTTTTCTGCTGAAAATTTTTATTTTGAAATTCAACTTTTTTCTTTTCATTATATTCATTTTCTAGCTTTATTATATCTTCTATGCTTTTAACGTTATTTTTATACCAATTATCTAATATTTTATCGGTATATGCAAAATTTATATTATTTATTTTAAGTATAGTTCTATTACAAGCTTCTGATATTATTTCTGTAGAAAAATTATATTCTTTTAACCATTTTTTTAAATATTCTTCTTCTTGTGAATTACAATTTCTATCTAGTTTAAATGTTTTCATTATGTTTTTATATTTGTTATATAAATTTATTTTTTCTTCTACTTGTTCTATTGTTCTTATATCATTTTCAGCCCATGATATAGCAACTTTTTCTATATAATTTATATGTTTATCTGAATTATATTTTAATAACAATTTAATAACATCTATAGGTAGTTTTAACCAATCATAAAAACTAAATATAATATCCATTTCGTTATGATTAATAGTTTTCTTTAAAACTTGCCCAGCATATTTAAACAATTCTGCTATTTTATCTGATTCATTATGAGTAGTTATTTGTTCCGTAGAATATTGTGGTCTATGTGAATAATTATTGCCAATTTGTAAATACTCTATATTGTAATTGTTTAACTCATCATTATAATGTAACTTTAAAAGCCCTTCATTTTCCCAATATCTCCATGCTGATATTACATCTGATTCTAAGATGTCCATATCAATGGAAATTTCCTTTGATGAAGGGATAGAAAGTTCATTATAATAATACCTATAACCATATAAATAAATTTTTACAAAAGTACCATTTGCTTTAAGCATATATTTATCAAAAAAAACATTATTTATAGATGTTATAGAATTATCTTTTTCATCTTTATTAATAAAATCCATATTATCACCGCCTTAAAAAATTTAAAAAAAAACTATCTAATATTTAATATTAGGCAGTTTTAAATTATAGCTAATACATAGCTTAAATAGTATTATTTACTTAATAGTTTTTCTCCTATAATATTAATATCTCCTGCACCCATAGTTATTAGCAAATCATCTTCATTTGCATTTTCTAATATATACTTTATTATATCCTCAAAATCTTTAATATATTTAACATTCTTACCATTATTTATTTTTTCTACTAAATTAGTTGAATGTATATCAAATATATTTTTTTCTCTTGCAGCATATATATCGGTTATTATAAGATTATCTACATTATCAAATGATTTTGCAAAATCGTCTAATAATGCTTTAGTTCTAGTGTAAGTGTGTGGTTGAAATATACACCACAATTTATTATGTTTATAGTTATTGGCAACTTCCAAAGTAGCTTTTATTTCTGTAGGATGATGAGCATAATCATCTATAATTGTTATACCTTTTACTTTTCCTTTGTATTCAAAGCGTCTATGAGTTCCAGAAAAAGCATTTAAACCTTTAATTATACTATCTATATTTATATTTAATTCATAAGCTGTAGCACAACTAGCAAGTGCATTATATATATTGTGAATACCCGGAGTTTTTAAAGTAACTCTTCCTATTGAATTATTTTTGTATGTTATATCAAAACTTCCTATTCCTTTGCTATCATATTGTATATTAGTAGCAGTCCACATTACTTTATTCTTATCTGAGCCGAATGTAACTACTTTACAATTTAAGTTAGAAGTTATTTCTTCTATATTTTCTATATCTCCATTTATTATTAAAGCTCCATCAGAAGGTATTAATTTAGCAAAACTTGAAAAAGAATTTCTGATTTGTTTAATATCTTTAAAATAATCTAAATGGTCTTCTTCAATATTCAGTATTACACCAATATAAGGGAAAAACTTTAAAAAACTATCACAATATTCACAAGCTTCTGTAATAAAATAATCTGAATTTGCTATTCTTATATTCCCATTTATAATATCTAGTATCCCTCCTACCAATATCGTAGGGTCTTTTTCAGCTTCTAAAAGTATATGTGAAATCATAGAAGTAGTGGTAGTTTTACCATGTGTTCCTGATATCGCAAGTGGATATTTATAATTTTTCATTACATTACCCAAAAATTCTGAACGCTCCATAATAGGTATATTTTTATTTAATGCAGTTATCATTTCTGGATTATCTTTTTTAACAGCAGCAGTATTTACAAGTAAATCTATATCAGAAGTTATATTTTCTTCTTTCTGACCTATAAACACTTCTATTCCTAAATCTTTTAAATGAGTAGTTATTTTACTTTCTTTTACATCTGAGCCACAAACATTAAAACCTTTAGATTTTAATAATTCAGCTAATGCACTCATACTTATGCCACCAATTCCAGAAAAATAAACTTTTTTATTGTTGTCATCAAAATTAATTTTTTTCATAATTATTTAGTAGCTCGGAGGCTCGTGACGAAAGTCATGAGAGGAGAGCCATTCTCCTTTCTATTATAAGGGATTCTTTTACATATGGATTATAGCATATGAATTAAATCAAGTCAAATAAAATATTATTATAAATATAGTTAAGATTTTTGAGGATGTTTACTATAGAATGATTCAAAAATAAGTGTAGGGGCGACCTTTGGTCGCCCCTACACAAATATCTATGGTTTTTTGTATAACTATCTATAGGTTACCACTCTCTAATTTTTAAGTGTAATGTTACCAATTTCTAATTTCATAGTTTTAATATCATTAAAATCATATAATTTATCAAATAAAAATGTATAATCCCCATGTCCATTACCTTGTGTATATGAAAGTTCACCAGTTAATAGTTCATCATTAATATAAACTCTAAATACTTTCGATAACGCCTCTCTACGTTCTGGAGTATCTTCTGCAACTCTTTCATTATATTTAATATTTATATTATTATTTATATCATGAAAAAAATCTCCTGTTTTATTAACATTTTGATATATACTAAAACTTATACTTTTTGAATTTAAACCAAAACCGCCTATTGCTTTAAAATCTCCTGCATAATCTTTAATTTTAAAAACAATTTCATTGTTATTTGATTTATTTTCAATTGAAAAAGCAAAACCTTCCATCAATTCATTTGTCATAGAATCATATTCTAAATTAGTTACTTCACAAGCCCAATTAGGTATAACTTTAAGATTTAAAGTTCTATTCTGCTCTAACCATTTATATGAAGAAGCACAAAGTTTAGCTATATCATCAACATATATAACGGTTTTTCCATTAATATTATGACTTCTGATTAATTCTCCCTCAAAATATACTTTTATGTCTGTATAAAGCACAGGCATTGCTCTTGTTCCAACTACATGAGTATTTTTTTCTGGTACATATGAAGAATGATAACTCTTATTTGCATTTGAATATAATATTCTGTTAATATGTACAGCTCGGTCTTGTTCATTCCAATAAAAATCAAATCCATAATCAACTAAATCTTCAGAAACAACAACTGTATATCCGTTAATATTGTAAGATTTAATTGGTTCATTGTCTATGTATGTAACAATATCTGTATAAAGAACGTAGTCTACAATGTCTCCCGGTTTTTTTGCATACACAGTATGTGTATATGTTGCTAATATACCTAATGTACAAATCAATACAAAAAATTTACTTATTACTTTTCTCATTTACAATCCTCCTAAATAATATTGATAATTTGACTTTTAAATTATATATTATCAAAAAGTAATAAGTCAATAAGAAACTTAAAATGTTAAATCTCTGGTCATCTGAAAATTTCTATTAGGATAGTGTCCCCTACATCATCTAATAATTTTTATAAGTATTTTTTCAGTTCTAAAAGTTTATCTCTTTATTATAGTCAACAGAGTTTTGTAAACTATAAGAAAGTGATATAGTTTTTCCGTTACACTTTTTAAACTACAGATTTAAAAAAGTTTTATCTCTAAGTTTTAAACTTGTTAACGGATTATTTTTTATTTTTATAAATTCAATATAAAAATTTTTTGAAATTCAATAACACTTCTAAAAGAAGTGTAAAATGAAATCGAAGGCCTACAAAACAAGCCCAAAGCCAGTAAATTCAAAAGTAAATTAGTAAAATAGACCTAAAAATTCGTAACACTTCTAAAAGAAGTGTTACTGAAAATTGAATATCTATTTAATATAAATCAATATAATAAATCTAAAGGCAAAACATTTAGTTTTCTAAAAATTAAAATTTAAATAAAGGGAAGTGAATTTATGTATAATATAAATCAATATAATAAAGCTAAAAATCAATTAATGAATTATTACAATAATGAAACGTCTTATAATACTGCTACAAGAATTAAACTTCAATTTGTAGTATTTGAAAGGTATTGTATAGATAATAAAATTTCTCAATTTGATGAAAATATATTTAATGAATTTGTAGAGGAAGGATTAAGAAGAAAACATAAGCAAAGTACAATAAATTTGTATCTTTTTATGTTTAATAAATTACTAGACTTTTTAGATATAGATGGAATGAATAATAATAGGTTTGAATTAGAGAAAATAAATTATAAACAAACTGAACATTTAACATTAAATGAGTTCAAACAAATCTGTAGAAGTATGAGAAATTGGGGCAGAACTAGAGAATATTATGTAATGATATTTTTTTATCTAACTGGAATTAGGTCTTCAGAATTAAAAGATTGTAGTATTGATGATTTTTATATGGGTAAATTTGTGACTAAAAGTAAAGGGTCTGAACGTGAAATAATTATAAGTGATGTTTTACATGAGGAGATGGAAAAATACATAAAAATATTTAAACCAAGATTAAGTCTATTTTATTCATACAAAGATTATAAAGTTGCATATGACCCTAGAACACTAAATAAATATATGCAAGAATGTGGGAAGATGTCAAAAATCAATGTAAATAAGTGTACTGTTAAAGAGATAAGATATTTATTTGCTACAGAGTATATGAAAATAGATGGAAATTCTATTGAAACTTTAAGTCGAATATTAGGTCACAAAAGTATTGATACAACACGAATGTATATTCATAATAGTGATGTAAAGAGCATAAATATATTAATGAACACTTTAAAATTTTAGTTGAAAGAAGTGGTTGGAAATGGCACTCATAAATAAAGTTACAGGTAGAAAGATGAAAATTAAAAGCAAAGAAAATAGTAAAACATCAAGCCAAACTTATAATTTAAGCGAAACCGCCACAGACGAGAACGTATTTGCTGTTGCTATTGCCATTAGTGAAATAACAACACCAACACTTACTGGAGTTTATAGCATAGTCGAAAGGGAATTAATGGATGTTTAGGGGGTAGATTAAATGGGTGATACGAAAGAATATTTGAAAATGGAGTTTATTACAGAAAACTCAAAAAATGCAAGTATAAATATAAATAATCCATTACCACAAGATAATATAGATAATCAAAAAGTAATTGGTTTAGGTAATTATATAGCAGATAATAATGTGTTTGCGACACTTTCAGGAGATAAATTTGACACTGTAAAAAGCATAACTAGAATTGTGACTACTAAAACTGAAATTCAATAATAATTTCAATAGTATTTACTTTAAATTGTAGGAAAATATAGGGGGCGACCGAAGGTCGCCCCCTACTCTCATATTTTTCATTCATCTATTTATCTTCCATTGCCTTTAATTCTTCTAAAGTCTTTTCAACAATCCCATTACCAGCTTTTAAGTCTTCAATACTTTCTTTAAGTCTTGCTTGATTTGTTACTGTATAGAATGGGTCTATAGAAATTTCAAAAGGTATTTTTCCTTGTCTTATTGCTTGACGAATAAAAATATTAAATGCTGTTGTTATATCTAATCCTAATTCTTCAAAAAGTTCTTCTGCTTGCTTTTTTAAATTTTTATCTATACGAATACTTAAATTTGTTGTATCTGACATCATAAAATCTCCTTTCTTCATTAAATATATATACATTATATTTATCATTTGGTGCAGTATCAATATAAATCTATACTTTTTCTAAACATTTTTTCATTTCTAAAATATTATTATATAGTAAAAATTACAAACATTAATCTATATAGTGATTTTACATAACTTAGATAAAATCATTTTATAATAGTTATCAACATATATTTAAAAATACATAAAATATTCATATTAATAATTGACATAGTAAACTTATAAAGTTATACTAGTTAATATAACCTTATAAGTTTAACAATTAAAAAACTAACAGATAAATTACATATAATTTGTTATTAGTCAAAAAACATATGAAAGGACGTGGAATATGTCACAATTCGCAGAAGAATATATAAATAGTATAGCAAAACAAGTAAACGAAAAGTCAGATGATTTGTTCTTACAACATGCTGTTAGAGCAGTAGAAAAAATTGTTAACGAACGATTAAAACAACCACTACATGAAAGAGATGTAAAAAGGAAAGATGACATAAAAAAAGATTTAGAAAGCATAGTTAATAATTGTTGTTTTGAAAAAAGAAATGAATTGAAAGAAGAAATAAAAGAAAAAATAAATACCTTTGATTATTATCCAAAAATAAGTATTTATGTCGAATATGGCATCAGAGTTCCAAAAGCTAGAATTTCTAGAAATATAAACGAAGTGATAATAATATTGCCTCAGCAATTAAAAGACAACATTAAAATAGGAAATAATTACAATCATAAAATAATTCAACAAATAAGACATATGACAGCACACGAATTAGGTCATATTATTTTACATATGTATCCATCTGGTACAGTTCAATTACCTCAATCCCAATATAAAGTTAAAGAAAATTTTACTAAATTACAAGAAGAAGAAGCTGAAATTTTCGCAAAAGAATTAATCAAACAAAGAGATGAAAGAAACAAAAAATTTTTTGAGAGTAGAATTGAACAAATAGGGCAATTATAACATATAAATGTAAATAGATAGAATGTATATTTATTTTAAGGAGAATGATTATGAGTTTAAAAAATGAACAAATTAAAGAGTTAATATCATTAGCTGATAATATAGAAGAAGCGGATAATTATATTGAACGTTATGTAGGTTTCAAAACAATAGGTGAAAAGTTTGCATTTTTAACAGGTTTATTTGGAATAGAAGTATTAAGTGGATATGATGAAGATACAGATAATCCAGAAGAAATGCTAATGGCTGACTATGATGCAGTATTAATCACTATACTTAATAAAAAATATAGATAGGGCATAATATACTCAAAACATTTTAAAAAAGCGTTTTGAGTGTATTATACATTAACCCTCTAACTTATACTTCTTGTAAATACTTTTTCATTTCTAAAATTTTATCTCTTAGTTCTGCTGCCCTTTCAAATTGTAAATCCATTGCAACTTGCTTCATTTCTTTTTCAAGTTTTTTAATAGTTTTTTCAATTTCTTCTTTATTCATAGATTCTATATCTTTATCTAATCCATATTTAACTTTTTCTTCTGCCACATTTGTTGCTTGTATTATATCAAATACTTTTTTAACAATAGTAGTTGGCGTAATTCCATGTTTTTCATTGTAAGTTTCTTGTATTTGTCGTCTACGATTTGTTTCTGAAATAGCATATCTCATAGAATCAGTCATATTGTCAGCATACATTATTACTTTTCCATCAGAATTTCTTGCAGCACGTCCAATTGTTTGAATTAATGAAGTTCCAGAACGTAGGAAACCTTCTTTATCAGCATCTAATATAGCAACTAAAGAAACTTCTGGTATATCTAAACCTTCTCTTAATAAATTAATCCCAACCAAAACATCAAATACATCCATTCTTAAATCTCTTATAATTTCTAAACGTTCTAAAGTATCTATATCTGAATGTAAGTATCTAATTCTAATTCCGATTTCTTTCATATAAGTAGTTAAATCTTCAGCCATTTTTTTAGTTAAAGTAGTAATAAGTACTTTTTGTTTATTCTCTGTTATTTTTCTTACTTCACCAATTAAATTATCAATTTGTCCCTTTACTGGTCGCACATCAATTAAAGGGTCTAATAAACCAGTTGGTCTTATAATTTGTTCTGCTATTTGTTCGGAGTGTTCCTTTTCATATACAGATGGGGTTGCTGAAACAAACAACATCTTATTTATTTTTTCTTCAAATTCGTTAAATTGTAATGGTCGATTGTCTAATGCAGATGGTAGCCTAAAACCATAATCAATAAGCGTAGTTTTTCTTGAACGGTCACCAGCATACATACCTCTAATTTGTGGTATGGTAACATGAGATTCATCAACTATAAGTAAAAAGTCTTTTGGAAAATAATCAATAAGAGTATAAGGTGTACTTCCTACGGGTCTATTTGATAAATGCCTTGAATAATTTTCTATTCCTGAACAAAAACCCATTTCGGTCATCATTTCTATATCAAAATTTGTACGTTGCAGGATTCTTTGAGCTTCTAATAATTTATCTTCCGATTTTAGCTTTTTAACTGTTTCATCTAATTCTTCTTCAATAGCTTTAATAGCTCTATTCATTTTCTCTTGTGAAGTTACATAATGAGAAGCTGGAAAAATAGAAACATGATTTCTTGTGCCTATTATTTCGCCTGTAAGAGTATCTATTTCAGTTATTTTTTCTATTTCATCACCAAAAAATTCAACTCTTACAGCTCTTTCAGAAGATGAAGCTGGAAAAATTTCAACAACATCACCCCTTACTCTGAAAGTACCTCTAATAAAATTCATATCATTTCTATTGTATTGTATACTTACAAGCTTTTTTAATACAGCATCTCTATCTTTAATCATGCCCGGTCTTAAAGATAAAACCATTTCTTCATAATCACTAGGGTCACCCAAACCATATATACATGAAACACTTGAAATTATAATTACATCTTTTCGTTCAAATAATGAAGAAGTAGCAGAATGTCTAAGTTTATCTATTTCTTCATTAATAGAAGAATCTTTTTCTATATAAGTATCTGTTTGTGGTACATATGCTTCAGGTTGAAAGTAATCATAATAACTTACAAAATATTCAACAGCATTGTTTGGAAAAAACTCTTTAAATTCACTGTAAAGTTGAGCTGCTAAAGTTTTGTTGTGTGCCATTATTAAAGTTGGTTTTTGTAATTTTTCTATTATATTAGCCATAGTGAAGGTTTTCCCTGAACCTGTAACACCTAATAATGTTTGAAATTTTTTACCTTCGTTAAAACCTTTAACTAAATTTTCAATAGCTTCTGGTTGGTCACCTGTAGGTTTGAAACTAGATACAATTTTAAATTCGTTCATAAATTTTCTCCTTTTATAAAATAAAAATTATTATATCATAAATTTTAAAAATATAAAACATATGTTTGTTAATAATTCGAGAATTATGTTTCTGTTTTAAAATTAAAAAAACCAAATAGCATATGCTATCTGGCTTAGTTTAAAACTTATAATATTGACTTGTTATTTTTATTTTAAACAGATTATAATTACAACACCACCCAATATAACATCTATGCCATAAAAGTTTTTATCAGAAAAATATAATTTTTATGACATAGGTATAACAGATGTTGTGTCGTCATCAATTTGAATCCATTTAGCATCTTTAATATTTGAACCATTTTCCTCATACTTATCAACAATCATTTGATTATGCTCTGCTAGTTTTTCAAGTTCATTTCTAACTAAACTTTCAAACTCTTCTGGAGTAAATTGTTCGTAAGTAGCAAAACTTCTTTGTGAACGAAGTTTATTATCATTAATTTCCATTTCTTCTGGCATTCCTAAACCCATTTCTATTTGATACTCTTCACCTAAAGATTGTAGAATATCATAGTACGGATTAACTTTGTTTTGAGATACAGTCTCTGCATTAGCTGTATAATTTATAGCATATGCATATGTGCCACCAAAACTTGTTGTTGAGATTGCTAGTATAGTTCCAATAGTTATTAATTGTTTTTTCTTCATAAATGAAATCCTCCTTAAATATTTAAATATAACTTCATAAATAGTAACTACATATAAGTTAAATTTATTACACTTTTAAAAAAATTTATAATTATTAAGTTAATTTAAAAAGATATAAAAATTATTCAATTATATTTGATACCCTATTAAACTTAATTATTTTGTACTTTTTATTATAATTAAGAAATTATTTGGTATTAGTAATACGTAAAACTTTTATTATCCTTTATTTAGTTTATAATAGAATAAAAATAGCTTTTTAAAATATATCAAAAATTATAAAAGTAAACTTGTATAATAATATCACCAAAATTAGATGTTAAGATTTTTATTGTTGAAAAGCCAATATGTTTATGATATTATTCTAGTAAAGATTACATTTTATTTATAAAGTGGGGGAAAACTTATGAAAATTATTTTAACTACATTGAATGCAAAATATATTCATTCATCATTAGCATTACATTCTATAAAATCATATTGTCATGAATATAAAGAGTATATAGAAATATTAGAATATACAATTAACAATGAAGAAAATTATATTTTATCAGAATTATATAACAGAACTCCAAATGTAATAGCGTTTTCATGTTATATTTGGAATATAGAACAAACACTTAGTATAATAAGAACGATTAAAAAGGTTCTTCCTAATGTAATTATTATATTGGGAGGTCCAGAAGTTTCTTATGACATAGAAAATATAATGGAAAATAAAGATATAGATATTATTTGTTATGGTGAGGGTGAAGCTACATTTTTAGAACTCACAAAATATTTTGTAGATAAGAAAGGAAATTTAAATGATATAAAATCAATTGCTTATAGAAAAGAAAATATTATTATTAATTCTAATAGAAATCCTTTAAAGTTAGATGATATCCCTTTTGTTTATAATAAAGATAATTTATCTGATTTTGAAAATAGAATACTATATTATGAAACTAGTAGAGGTTGCCCATACCAATGCCAATATTGCTTATCTTCTATAGAAAAAGGAGTTCGCTTTTTATCATTAGAACGTGTATATTCTGATTTACAATTTTTTTTAGATAATAAAGTGAAACAAGTTAAATTTGTAGATAGAACATTTAATTGTAACAAAAACCATGCATTAAGTATTTGGAAATACTTAAAAAATAATGACAATAAAATTACAAATTTTCATTTTGAAATAACAGCAGATTTAATAGATGAAGAAATTATTGAATTTTTAAAAACGGTAAGAGTTGGTCTTTTTCAATTTGAAATAGGGATTCAATCTACTAATATACAAACAATTAATAGTATTAAACGAAAGGTTAATTTTGATATTCTTGCAGATGTAGTGAAAAAAATAAAAGAGTCAAAAAATATTCATCAACATTTAGATTTAATAGCAGGGTTACCAAATGAAGACTATAATTCATTTGCTAACTCTTTTAATGATGTCTATAAACTTCAACCTGAACAATTACAATTAGGTTTTTTAAAGGTATTAAAAGGGTCAGGACTTAGAAGTAATGCTTTAGAATATGGTTTAGTATATAAAGATAAAGCTCCATATGAAATTTTATATACTAATGATTTAAACTATAAAAATATGTTAAAACTTAAAATGATAGAAGAAATGGTTGAAACTTATTATAATTCTGGTAAAGCTACATACACATTAAAATATATTATACAATTTTTTAATTCTCCATTTCATTTTTACGAAACTCTAGCAGAATATTGGGAGAATAATAACCATAATGCAATACAACATAGTAAAATGGAGTTATACACAATATTAATGAATTTTTCAAATGAATATCTTGTTGATAAACTTTCGGAAATAAAAGATTTATTAAAGTTTGATATGTTTTTAAATGATAATGTAAAAACTTTACCTGCATGGCTTTCTTATAAAAAATCTTCTATTATAGAAGATAAAATAAAAAATTTTTATAAGGAGAAATCTAATGTAGAAAAGTATCTTCCTGAATTAATGAATTATGATTATAAACAGTTAAGTAGATTAACTCATGTTGAATATTTTTCTTATGATATTGTTACATGGATAGATACAGATATACTTAAATTATCGGAAAATCTAATATTATTTAAGGGATATCTAAAAGGATATACTTATTATTACAAATTATAATTTACAATATTTCTCAGGAAAACTTTTATTTCCCGATTACAATATTTCCCAAATAAATAATTTAGAATAAAGAGAGGTAATTATGGAGTTTGATGTTAAAGTAAAAAAAATATTAAACCTTCTTGATGAAAACTATAAAATACATACAAAATGTCATTTAAATTATAATAATGCATTTGAATTACTTATAGCTACTATATTAAGTGCTCAATGTACAGATAATAGAGTTAATATAGTAACTCCACAACTTTTTAAAAAATTTAAAAATCCAAAAGATTTTGCACAAGCAAATCAACAAGAATTAGAAGATTTAATACATTCAGTTGGATTTTATCACAACAAAGCTAAAAATATTATTTCATGTTGTAGACAATTGCTTGAAAAATATAATGGAGAGGTTCCAGAAGATATAAACGAATTAGTTTCACTTTCAGGGGTTGGAAGGAAAACTGCAAATGTTATAAGAGGAAATATATATAATATTCCTAGTATTGTTGTAGATACTCATGTAAAAAGAGTTTCAAAAAGATTGGGATTTACGAATAGTGATAATCCTGTTAAAATAGAATTTGAATTAATGGAGATTTTACCAGAAGATTATTGGATAAAATACAATTCTCAAATTATAATACATGGAAGAAATATATGCACAGCAAGAAAAGCTAAATGTCAAGAATGTTTTTTAAATTATCATTGTGAGAAGAATATATAATAATTAATTATTGATAAAAGTGTATTTTTATAATACTTTAAAAATACACTTTTACTTTATAAAATAATGAATTAAAGTTTATTATAATGGTTATAATACTAATAAGATTTTAAAATAAAAAAATAATTTAAAAAAAGTGTTGACAAAGAAGTTATAATAGTGTATTATACTAAATGTTCCGCTTGAGGACAAAATGTTTAAAATTAACTTTAAAAATTTTAAAAAAAGTGTTGACAAACGATTTTGATTAGTGTATAATATCGATTGTTCTGCTAAAGGAATTTAATATGGAGAGATGTCCGAGTGGTTTAAGGAGCTAGTCTTGAAAACTAGTGACTCCGCAAGGGGCCGTGGGTTCGAATCCCACTTTCTCCGTCATTTATTTTTAAAGACTATTTTGGAGAAGTACCCAAGTGGTTGAAGGGACTCCCCTGGAAAGGGAGTAGGTCGTGAAAGCGGCGCGAGGGTTCAAATCCCTCTTTCTCCGTCAGAGAAATCAAAACGGATAGAGGGTAATGAACATTAAATAAATGAAATAAGTTGAACTTTGAAAACAAAATAATTAAAACCAAACCCAAGTGTTTTTTAAAAC
>CAZWZB010000005.1:0-148868 GCA_964638835.1 uncultured Eubacteriales bacterium
AAATCATTCTAAACTATTAAAACAAATATGGTCATTGGGTATAAGGGATAAAAGAATAATTTGTATAATAAGTAAGATGTTAAAAGCAGAAATTGACGGCATAGGAATACCAGAAAAAGGAGTACCACAAGGGGGAATATTATCGCCCCTTTTATCTAATATCGTACTAAACGAATTAGATTGGTGGATAAGTAACCAATGGGAAACCTATAAAACACATTATACCTATGTTAATAATTGTCACAAATTCAGACATCTAAAACAAAAATCAAAATTAAAAGAAATCTACATTGTTAGATATGCAGATGATTTTAAAATTTTATGTAAGAATTATACCACTGCGATTAAGATATATAAAGCAACACAACTTTGGTTAAAAGATAGATTAAACTTAAATATCAGTCCAGATAAATCAAAGATAGTAGATGTAAGAAAAAGTGCATCTGAATTCTTAGGATTTGAAATTAAAGTCAAAAAGAAAGAAAATGATTGGGTTGTTAAAAGTCATATGACTAACAAAGCGATAGAAAACGCAAAGAAAATCTTAAAAGAACAAATAAGAAAAGTCCAAAAGCACCCTATAGATAGGGAAGTCTATATATACAATAGATTAGTCGTTGGACTACAAAATTATTATAGTATAGCAACAGAAGTCAGTCTTGACTTCTCAAAACTAGGATATAAACTCTCTCAAAGTCTTAAAAAGCGTTTTAGATTGTTAAGAACAAAAACAGGTGTCAGAACCGAAGAATATAATAAAAGATATGGTAAGAGTGAATACAATGTAAATGTGCTTAAAACAGCACTATACCCCATACATTATGTGAAAACAAAGCCCCCTATGTTATATAGCAATAAGATAAATAATTACACAAAAGAGGGACGAGAAGAACTACACACAAAACTAGGATTTATAAACAAGGATATGATTAAATATCTATCTAACAATCCAGTTTTAAATAGAAGTGTAGAATACAACGACAATCGTTTATCCCTCTACTCAGCACAAAAGGGAAAATGTGCAATAACAGGCTATGAACTAGGTTTAGGCATGGAAACACATCATATAACACCTCTAAGTCAAGGAGGTACGGACAGGTACAAAAACCTTGTACTATTGACACAAGAAGCCCATATCTTAATACACGCAACAGATATCGAAACATTTGCAAAATATGCAGACGATATTAATCTAACAAATAAAATGCTTAAGAAAGTGAACGAGTACCGTAATATCATTGGTAATTATACAATTAAAAGAAATAGTTAATAAAGGATGGAACGCCGTATGCGGTGAAAGTCGCATGTACGGTGTGGAGCAGGGGAAAAGTCTGAGATAACATCAAAGGACTGACCTATTGCTATAAAATGGAACTAATATGTTAGGAGTTGTTCAAATAATTGGGCATGATGGTAGAGCGTTAAAAAATAAAATTATGTCATCACCTCAAAAAGGTGAAAAAATAGATAATAATTTAATAAAAGATATAGTTTATGAATCAATAAGTGCATATAAAGATTTTTATAATGAACAACCTAAACATATTACTTTCCATCGTGATGGATTAAATAGAGAAGATGTAGATATATTAGAAACTATTACACAAAATACAGATATAAAATTCAATTATGTTGAAATTACAAAAAATATTAACAGAAGAATGGCTTTTTTTGATGCATTAGATAAAAAATATAAAACTGATAGAGGTTCTGTGTATGTAAAAGATAAAACAGCATTTATAACAACCACCGAACCTTCTGAAAATTTAGGAATGGCACAACCAATAAGAGTAAAAAGTGTTTATGGTGAAATGGATATATATAGTATTGTAGAAGATGTTTATGCTTTAACTTTTATGCACATAGGTTCAATATTAAAAAATAGATTACCAATTACTACTCATTATGCTGATTTGAATTCAACTTATTCTAATAGAGGCTTAATAGCACAAAATGTAGAAATTAAAGGTTTACACTTTTTATAAAAATATTTACATAATCAACCACCAATTAACTGGTGGTTGATAATTCTGCCCATTCTTCATATAATTTTTCTAATTTTTGTTCTAATAAAGATTTATTTTCAACTACTTCTTGAGATTTTTTTGGATTTGTATATACTTCTTCAATACACAATAAATTATCTGCTTCTAATATTTGATTTTCAATTTCAGCAATTTCATTTTCCAATTTTTCTATCTGATTTTGAAGCTTTCTTATGTTTGCTTGTTCTTCTTTTCTTTTAAGCCAATCATTTTTTATAGAAGTATCTTCTGAAACAGAAACTTTAATTGTAGATTGAGATAATTGTTTAATTTCAGATTTTTTTTCTATATAATAAGCATAATTTCCAAGATATTGAGTTAAACCTGTTGAACTCATCTCTAATATTTTCTTTGCTGTTTTATTAATAAAATACCTATCATGTGAAATATATAAAGCAGTTCCTGAAAAATTATTTAAAGCATTTTCTAATATTTCTTTTGAAAACATATCTAAATGGTTTGTAGGCTCATCTAAAATTAAAAAATTTGCACCTGAAAGCATAAGTTTTGCAAGAGTTACTCGCCCTTTTTCACCTCCGCTTAATGTATATATAGGTTTAAATACATCATCTCCCGTAAATACAAAAGCCGCCAACATATTTCTTATTTGAGTATTTGTCATATTCGGATAAGTATAACCTATTTCATCTATAATACTTTTATTTTCATCAAGTGTTTGTTGTTCTTGGTCATAATATCCTATTTTAACGTTTGTACCTAATTTTACTTTACCATTATCAGGTTTTAATAAATTTAATATTATACGAAACAAAGTTGTTTTACCTATTCCATTAGGTCCTAAAAGAGCAATTTTATCTTCCCTTTTTATATCCAAATTTATATTTGAAAACAAAGGAACATTATTAAAAGATTTTGATAAATTTTCAATATAAAGTATATCTGTACCACTCATAATAGTTGGTTCTAAGATAAGACGCATTTTATCTGGTAAACTTTCAGGTTTTTCTACACGTTCTATTTTATCTAACAACTTTTCACGACTTTCAGCACGTTTAATAGATTTTTCACGATTAAATGAACGTAATTTTTCTATAACTTGTTCTTGACGTTTAATTTCTTTTTGTTGGTCAAGATATTGCTTAATTTGGATTTCTCGTATCATCTCTTTTTGATGTGCATAATAACTATAATTTCCTTCATATACATATGATTTTTTATTTTCTATTTCTATAACTTTAGTTACTATCCTATCAAGAAAATATCTATCATGTGATATTATAATAACAGCTCCTAAATAAGAATTTAAAAAATCTTCTAACCAGCTTATAGCATCTATATCAAGATGATTTGTAGGCTCGTCTAATAATAGTATATCAGGTTTTGTTAATAAAAGTTTTGAAAGAGCAACTCTTGTTTTTTGCCCTCCAGATAACTGATATATTGGTTGATTAAATTCATCTTCACTAAAACCAAGCCCTTTTAATACTCCTTTTATTTTACTCTTATAACTATAACCTTCTTTTTCTTCAAATACATGTTGTAAATTTGAATATTGCTTCATAAGTTTTTCAAGTTCATCACCTGAATAATTTGCCATATCACTTTCCATATCTCTTAATCTTTGTTCAATACCAAGTAATTCATTAAAAACTTTTATCATTTCTTCAATTATTGTATTGTGTGTATCTATTTGCATATCTTGTGCCAAATACCCTAACGTTTTATCTTTTGCTTGATATATTTCACCACTATCATAATTTATAACTTTGGTTAATATTTTAAACAATGTGGTTTTACCCGCACCATTTACTCCAACAATTGCTACTTTTTCATTTTCTTCTATATGAAAACTTATATTTTCTAATATTACATCTACTCCATAAGATTTATGAATATCTTTACATGCTAATATCATAATTTTATCCTCCACAAAAATTTATTATAAAATGAATTTTATATAACCAAACTCATTTTATAATAATACCAAAAAACATAATTTAATGCAAAGACTACTTGAAAAATTGCAAACGATGTATAAATGTAGTTTATGTATTTTCCAACATTATCACACATATTTTTTTAATAATAACTCGTTATAAGATTGACAATAATTTAATGCAAGTGGTATACTTAATAATAAGTGAATGTTAAAGGAGTTGTAGTAAATGCCAAATGATAAAAAGATATCCCTAGCAGTCATAAAGAGGTTGCCTAGATATTATAGATATTTAGGGGAATTACTAGAGAATGATATCACTCGAATATCTTCCCAAGAACTTAGTGAAAGAATGCATATAACAGCTTCACAAATTCGTCAAGATTTAAACAATTTTGGTGGCTTTGGGCAACAAGGTTATGGTTATAATGTTGAATATTTGTATAATGAAATAAAAAAAATCTTAGTAATTAATAAAAAGAAAAATATGATTATAATAGGTATTGGTAATATAGGTCAAGCTTTAGCTAACTATTCTAATTTTGATAAAAGAGGTTTCTATTTAACTGGTCTTTTTGATATTAATCCAAAAATAATTGGGCTTTCAATAAGAGGTATAGAAATAAGAGATATTGATACTTTAGAAGAATTCGTTAAAAGTAATCAAGTAGATATTGCTGTTTTAACTTTACCTAAAAATAGAGTATCAAAAGTTGCACAAGATTTAGTTTCATTAGGAATAAAAGGCTTATGGAATTTTTCACCTACCGATTTACAAGTACCAAATGATGTTGTAGTTGAAAATGTTCATTTATCAGATAGTTTAATGATTTTAGCATATAATCTCAGTGAAGTAAAAAAAAATAAATATTAATGATTTTAGTTTTTTGTTAAATAAAATAAAATTTACACCGATTTTTTAATTTATTTAATGAATATCATGTGTTTATACAAAATTTCTTATAACTAAAAAGTATTAAAAAAGTACATAAAACTCAAAATAAAAATATAATTTTTTATGTTAGATTAAAATTATAGTGAGCAAACCTAAAAAGTTTGTTCACTGAATGTAAAGCTAAAGATTTAAACAATAAAAATTAATATTTTTTATTTTAATTAATTTTAGAACATAAATTCGTAGAAAGGAATAAAAAAGATGGATTATTGGAAAGTATTAGGCATTGAGCCTACAACAGATAAAGAAATTATAAAACAATCCTATATGGATAAATTAAGTTTATTTCATCCTGAAGAAGACCCTGAAGGTTTTCAAAATTTAAGGAGGGCATACGAAACTGCTTTAAAAGAGTGTGATAATGATGAAATTGATACTAGCCCTTTAGGTTTATGGATTCAAAAAGTAAGAGATGTTTATAATAATTTTAGTACAAGAATTGAACCTGATACTTGGAAAAATTTATTACAAGATGATGTATGTTTTCAAATTGATACAGTAGAAGAAACAAGCCATAAATTGTTAACATTTTTAATGGATAACTTTAGAATACCAAATAAGATTTGGAAAGTATTAGATGAGCATTTTAATTGGTTTGATAAAAAAGAAGAATTATATAATAAATTTCCACATGATTTTATTAATTTTGTAATAGCATCCGTAGTAGCAGAACATGAAAATCAAATAAGTTATGATTTATTTGAAGGTAGTGACTATTCAGATTATGATAGATGGTTTAAATTATATTTTAATTTATTAGATATGATATATGAAGACCTTGAAGAAGCAGAAAAAATATTAAACGAAATAAAAGAACTTGATATAAAACATCCTATGTTAACTAAATTAGAAGCTGTTTATTTACTTAAAACAGATGATAAAGAAAATGCAAGAATATTATGTGATGGTTTATTAGAGCAATTTCCAGATAACATAGAATTTTTATATACAAAAGCACAAATTGAACAAGAAGATAAACAAATAGAATTAGCTAAAGAATATTATGAAAAAATATTAAAAACGTCTAATGAACATTTAGGTGCTATTATTGGATTGGGTAATTGTTATATGGAGCTTCAACAATTTGAATTAGCATTAGAAAACTTTGAAATTGCTAAAGAAAAGTATCCATATAGTAACTACATTAAAGGAAAAATATATAACATTAAAGAAAATCTCGCTATAAAATTAAAAGAAAGTTTAGACCAAAAAGACTATGATGAAAAACTTTTATTTGAATTAGCTTGGTTATATATAGATATAAATAAATTTGAAGAAGCTAAGGAAATAACTGAAAAAATTAATTTACATGATGATATTAAAACTAAATATTATAATTTAATAGGTACAATCTACTATAATCTCGATGAGTATAATGAAGCATTAGAATACTTTAATTTAGGTATAGATTTTGCTGATGATGCACAAAAAACATATGCTTATAAAGCTATAAGTAGTATATATAGAGATTTAAATGATTATGAAAAAGCATTGGAAATTTGTAATAAAGCATTAGAATATTCTCCTGAAGATACAATTGCCTTAAATCGAAAAGCTCATATATTAAATTTACTTGAAAAATATGAAGAAGCTATTTCTGTATGCGATGAGGCAATAGAAATTAATAATGGTATAGCTGAATTATACTTAAATAAGGCAAAAGCTTTTTATGGTTTAGGTAACTATAGGGAAGCTTTAGATAATTGTGAGGAAACAAATAGATTATATAAATATTTTACAGAAACTTATTTAATCCAAATACAAATATACTATAATGTTCGACAATATGACCAAGCAATGAATATTATTGAACAAGTTGAAGAATATGAAATAGATAATATTGAAACTAAATTATATAAAGCAAGAATTTTAGATTATACAGATAAAAAAGAAGAAGCAGAAGAACTTTTTTTAAGCATATTAGAAGAAGACCCTGATAATGATGAAGTTTATGTTGATTTAGCATATTTTAATATGGATTTAGAAAACTATGATAAAGCTTTAGAATGTATAAATAAATCAATAGAATTAAAAGATAAAATTAATAAATATTATACTATTGCAACAATATATAGAAAGCAAAATTTAAATGAACAAGCACTGGAAGCAAATTATAAAATAATTGAAAAAGACCCTGATGCATTCCATGCTTATAATAATATGGGTTTAATTTATTTGGATTTACAAGAATTAGATAAAGCAATGGATACTTTTAAAAAAGTACTTGAAATAAATCCAAATCACCAAACTGCAAATTGTCATATAGGAGAACTTTATGATAAAAAAGAAATGTATGAAGAAGCACTTATCTACTATAATAATCAATTAAAAATTGATGAAGATGACTACTATTATATAAATAGAGGTTGGTGTCATTTAAATTTATCAAAGTTTGAAGAAGCTAAAGAAGACTTTTTAGCTGTTATAAATGTTAATCCTCAAAACAAATATGCATGGTACGGATTAGGTAGAGTATATAAAGCAATGAATAAATATGAAGATGCTATTGAAATTTTTGAGAAAGTATTTGAATTAGATGATGAATATGTGCGTTTATATTATGATATGACAGATTGCTATGATGAATTAAATGAATATGAAAAAGAAATAGAATATTATACAAAAGCTATTGAAAAATTCCCTAATAATGCAGATTTTTATTTAGGAAAAGGATTATTATTTTCAAATCAAAATAAATATGATGAAGCTTTAGAAAATTATAATAAAGCACTTGAAGTTGACCCTAATTTTGAAGTTGCTTATAATAATATTGGTGTTGTTTATCGTAATCTAAAAGAATATGACAAATCTTTGGAATATTATAAAAAAGCTATTGAATTAAATTCTAATTATACACGTGCTTATTTTAATTTAGGTGATATATATTGTGATTTAAAACAATATGAAAAAGCTATTGAATTTTTCACAGAAACAATTAAAAAGTTTCCAAATAATGAAGCTCTCTATCTCGAAAGAGGATTTATATTTGAACTTCAAAATGACTATAACAAAGCTTTAAAAGATTATAATAAAGCAATTAGAATTAATCCTAAATACGAAAATGCTTATAATAATATGGCTGTTGTTTATGAAAAATTAAAAAAATATAATAAAGCTATTGAATACTACAAAAAATCTATTGAAACAAATATTTATTTTACTCGACCTTATTTTAATTTAGGTGATTTGTATCGTAACTTAAAAAGATATGATGAGGCTATAGCATTTTTTACAGAAACTATCAATAAATTTCCAGATGATGAAAGATTTTATCTTGAAAGAGGACTTGCATTTGCAAATCAGAATAAACAAGAAGAAGCATTAAAAGATTATAATAAAGCTTTAGAAATTGCTCCAAAATATTATATTGCTTATAATAATATTGGTGTTGTTTATGAAGAATTAAAAGAATATGATAAAGCTTTGGAATATTATAAAAAATCTATTGAAGTAAATTCTGAGTATAGACTTGCTTATAGTAATTTAGGTAGTTTATATAGTTATTTAAAACAATATAATGAATGTGAAGAACTTTATACACAAGCTATTAATAAATTCTCAGATAATAAAAATTTCTATTTTAAAAGAGGACTTATATTATCAAATCAAACTAAATATAATGAAGCTTTAGCGGATTATAATAAATCTATAGAATTAAATACAGATGTTATGGATAATATTGAAGCTTATAATAATATGGGGTTCATTTATCAAAAATTAAAACAATATGATAAAGCTCTTGAATATTATAATAAAACTTTAGAATTAAATCCTAAGTATGGACTTGGCTATAATAATATTGGTTCAGTATACGAAGATTTAAAGGAATATGACAAAGCTCTTGATTGTTATATGAAATGCTTAGGTTTAGATTATGACCATATAAATGAAAGTATTGGAGAACTCTATTTATATTCTTTAAAAAATTATAAAAAAGCGGTTGAGTTTTTTACCAAACAATTAAAAATTTCGCCTAATGACCCAGATGTATATAAAAGAAGAGGAGAAGCTTATTATAAACTTAATCAACTAAAAAAATCACATGAAGATTATAAAAAAGCTTTGGTATACTATTTGGAAGAATTACAATATCAAAAAACTTATGCGTGTATGTATAAAAATGTAGCAATTTGTTATGAACATTTAGATAATTATGAAGAAGCTTTAAATTATTATAACAAAGCTATGGAATTAGCTAAAACTGAAAATTCATGTGATAAAAGACAGTGTCATAGAGCTTATTTTAGATTAGGAAAAATGGCTGAAACTAAAAATAATATAAAAGAAGCTTTGGAATATTATAAAAAAGCTATAGAAATAGATTGCGACAGAGAAGAATATAAAGAAGCTGCTAAAGATATAGAAAATAATTAATACAATAATAAAAGCTTAGATTTTTTAATAGAGAGTGACTTTTGTGTCACTCCCTTTTATTAGTATTTTCAATACATTAATTAGATTAAAAAATTGTATAATTGAAAGGAATGTAAAAATGAATTATTGGAAGATATTAGGCATAGAACCTACAACAGATAAAAATATTATAAAACAATCTTATATGGAGAAATTAAATTTATTTCATCCTGAAGAAGACCCAGAAGGTTTTCAGAATCTTAGACAGGCATATGAAACTGCTTTAAAAGAATGTGATGTTGAAGAAGAAGTTGATAATAGTCCTGTAGGATTATGGATTCAAAATGTTAAAGAAGTTTATAGTAGGCTTAGCACAAGAATAAATCCTGATGTTTGGAACGAATTATTACAAGATGAAATATGTTTTCAAATTGATATGGTACAAGAAACAAGTTATAAATTATTAACTTTTCTTATGGATAACTTTAGAATGCCTCAAAAGGTTTGGCACTTATTAGATGAACATTTTAATTGGTCTGAAAAAAGTGAGGAGTTATATAATAAATTTCCACCTGCATTTATAAATTTCTTACTGGAAGTAATTCAGTATGAAGAATGTATACCATATGAATGGTTTTCAGGGGATGACGATGCTGATTATGATGAATGGTTTAAATTGTATTTTGCTTTATCCGATAGTGTATCAGAAAGAGATGACGAAAAAACAGAAGAAATATTAAATGAAATAAAAGAAACAGGAATCGAACATCCTTTTGTGACTAAGTTAGAAATTCGCTATTGGATGCAATCTGGTTCATCTGGAGATAAAGAAAATGCAAGAATATTAGCAGGATGTTTATTAGAAAGATATCCTAATAATATAGATTTTTTATATACTAAAGCTCAAGCAGAATTAACAGTTAAAGAAGCAATAGTTGCTAAAGAATATTATGAAAAAATAATAGAAATTGATGATCAACATGTAGGAAGTATTATTGGTTTAGGTAATTGTTATATAGAGCTTGAAGATTTTTTATTAGCATTAGAATATTTTGAAAAAGCTCGTGTAATGTATCCATATAATAATTACATAAGAGAACGCTTATATATTGTACGTGAAGGTCTAGTTAATTATCATAAAAATAAATTAGAAGAAGAACCAAATAATGAAGAATTTTTATTTGATTTAGCATGGGCATGTTATGATGCAAACAAAATTGATATATGTAAAGAATTAGCAGAAAAAATTGTGATAACTGATGATAATAAAGCTAACTATTATAACTTAATGGGAAGTATTAATTCAGAATTAGGAAAATATAATAAAGCTTTAGAATACTTTATGTTATGGTTTGATGTTAAGCATGATGAAAGTAAAGAAAATTATATGTATAAAAAAATAAGTAATCAATTTGAATTATTAGGTGAATATGAAAAATGCTTAAAAGTTTGCGACAAAGTTTTAGAAGATTATCCTGATAGTGATAAAATATTAATTATAGATATTTTAAATAGAAAATCTTATTCATTAAATAAACTTGAAAAATATGAAGAAGCTATTTCTGTATGTGATGAAGGTTTAGAGATTGATGAAGGAATAGCACATTTATATTTAAATAAAGCAGAAGCACTTTATAATTTAAATAACTATAGAGATGCTATGGATAATTGCTTTAGTGTAAACAATATATATCCTTACTTTATAGATAATTATTTAATTCAAATAAAAATATATTTTAATGTAGGTGAATATGAAAATGCAATGCAAGTTATTGAAAGAGTAGAAGAATATAAATTAGATACTTTAGAAGTAAAATTATATAAAGCTAAAATTTTAAGTATTACAGAAAAAATAGAAGAAGCTAAAGAATTATATTTAAATTTATTACAAGAATATCCTGATAATGAAAGATTATATTATGATTTAACTTATTTCAATATGGATTTAGAAAATTATGATAACGCTTTATATTATATTAATAAATCAATACAATTAAAAGATAATATTGACAAACAATATCTTTTAGCATCAGTATATAAAAAGAAAAACTTATATGATAATGCTTTAGAAACTTATTTTAATATAATAGAACAAGACGCAGAAGCATCTTATGCTTATAATAATATTGGTTTAATTTATTCTGAAAGAGGAGAATATGAAAAAGCAATAAAAAATTTAAAAACAGCACTTGAAATTGATTCAACCCATCCTACAGTAAACAATAATTTAGGTGAAGTGTATGAAAAATTAGAAAAGTACGAAGAAGCACTTGAATATTATAATAAACAATTAGCAATAGAAGAAGATGATTATTATTATATAAATAGAGCTTGGTGTTATATACGACTTAGAAATTTTGAAGAAGCAAAAAAAGATTTTTCAACTGTTATAAATGCTAATAATGAAAATATGTATGCATGGTATGGTTTAGGTAGAGTATATAAAATATTAAAAGAATATGAAACAGCAATAGAAAACTTTAAAAAAGTATTAGAATTAAATATTGAATATAAATATGCATATCGTGATATAGGTGAGAGCTATGAACAATTAAAAAATTATGAAGAATCTGAAAAATGTTATACAGAAGCTATTGAAAAATTTCCAGATGATGAAACTTTTTATCTCGATAGAGGTCTTTTATACTCTAATCAAGATAAATATGATAAAGCATTGGAAGATTATAATAAGGCAATTGAAATTAATCCTAACTATGCATATGCCTATAATAATATGGGTGTTGTATATAGAGATTTAAAGCAATATGATAAAGCAATAAAATATTATCATAAAGCTTTAGAAATTCAACCAGAATATGCTTTATGTACTAACAATTTAGCTTTTGCTTATAAAAAATTAAAACAATATAACAAAGCTCTAAAGTATTATCATAAAGCTTTAAAACTTGGATATCATTATGCTAATAATAATATAGGTGACCTTTATTTATACAATTTAAAAGAGTATAGAAAAGCTATTGAGTTTTATAAAAAAGAGATAGAATCTGGTAAATATCCATCAAAAGATGCTGATATTTATAAATCGTTGGCAACTGCATATTATGAACTTGGTGAAATGAGCAAAGCGAAACACAATTATAAATTAGCTTTAAGATATTATTTAGAGGATATTAAGTATGATGAAAATTCTGCGTGTTTACATGAAAATATAGGTTTTTGTTATGAACATCTTGAAAATTATGAAGAGGCAATAGAATATTATAATAAAGCTATTGAATTGGCTTTACAAGAATGTAATTGTAGTAAAAAACAATGTCATGAAGGATATTATAGATTAGGTAAAATATCAGAAGCAAAAAATAATATTGAAGAAGCAATAAAATATTATAATAAAGCACTTGAAATAGACCCTGAAGATGAAGATTATCAAGAAGCAGTAAAGAAATTTAAAAATTCCTCTCCTATGGATAAAATAAAAGATATAATTAATAAATTAAAAAAAAATAAATAAACTACTTTATTTTTTATTTCAAATAGGTTATACTAAAGGATATTACAGTAAAGGAGGAATTTTAAATGGTTACTAAGGATATGATTATAGCTGATATACTTGCTATTGACAAAAATATTGTACCAATATTAATGAATTCAGGAATGCATTGTGTAGGTTGCCCATCTGCTCGTGGTGAAAGTCTTGAAGAAGCATGTTCTGTACATGGAATAGATGTAGATGCTCTTGTTGATGAAATAAATGAATATTTAAAAAATAAATAAATAATAAAAAAGTTAGAATTTTATTCTAACTTTTTTTATAGTTTATATATATAGAAGGTTTTTTGGAAGTAAGAGTGCCTTTGATTGTCCACTTTTACACATTAATGTTTAATTAAGAGTGTTTTTATTCTATTAAGATTTCTATCAATTATTTTATAATTTTTCTATAACTATATTTAGTATTAAATTAGGAAAATATCTGTTTATTTTTATTATGTATTGTTTGGTTATATATTTAAGTATTTAGGATTTTAAATGATTTTAAATTTAACTCCGGAGTTTTTAAATTGTAACTTGCGTTCTTTTTTCTTTAGTATAAATATTAATAGTAATAACTTATTCTCTAAGTAAAGAATTCTTGTAAATAAATATTTACATTAAATGTCTTTAACATAATAATTATGGTGCATGCATTAAATTTCCACAATTATTATTTTACTTATAACTTCAACATTATCTAGAATTTGTTGACTTTATCAATACCTTAGTAGAAATAATCACTACTAATAATCTAAAACATAACTACATAACTTTAATAGTATATCAAGATATTTGTAATTTGATGTTATTGCATACAGGGTAGGGTAGTTAGGGTTAAGTTCATGCAGGAAATAATACATCTAAAAGAGCCTATTAACTATGCGGTGAACGAAATTAACAATAAAACTTGAAATACTAATATATATTATGCAATAGTTGTAAAAACTGACACAATAAATTTATATTTTATTATTAACTTAATAATACTACAAGATTTATAATGTAATAATTAAAAAATCAAGAGTGTTTATAATAGAATGATTAAAAGATTATAAAATATTATTTATGTGTAAAAATATTTTGTATTCTGTCCTACTCTTGTTAACACTCTTTATATAAGGGAGTGATTTATTGAATAGTTTTAAAATTAAAATGAAAAAAAGTTATATTTTAATATTTGTAATTGTGTTGAGCATTTTTATTTATATTAATAGTAAAATAAATTTTTTTGCTAAATATCCTTTTGCTCACTTTTATCCATATCATAATAAAGGAACAATTACATTAACAATTGATGGAAAGCAATTTAATATAGATAATGTTAAATTATTGTTCGATTCAGATATTTATTTTTACAAATCTGATAAAACAAACAAAGGATATGAAACAAGTTTAATCAATAATAATAAATTTAAATTTAAAAAAGGTGCTTATGGAGGTAATGTTTTTGTTTTTACATTATTACATGATGACTATCAAATCCTTGAAAAAAATGATGTAATAATAGAATTCGGACACTTCAATACAAATAATTGGCATATTTTTAATTATGATATTCAAATAAATATTGACAAAAATGAAGATGGTGCTAGTGTTACAACAAATCAGAAAATTTATCTTATAAATGATAGTGATAAAAATATAGTTAAGGAATATATACATTCTACAAATATCACTGATGAGCAAAACACAATTTGTTTTTATACTGGACCTTAAATACAATTTAAAAAATTATACATAAATTACATTAATCAATACACACTAACATAGTTAATTTTAAATATAAAAAGGTTAGAATTTTATTCTAACCTTTTTTAAAGTAAAAACATTATAAACATAAAAAACCATGTAAGTTTTGTATTTCTGTTAAGTAAAAGGTATGGCAATCCTATAATAAAACCTAAAACTATACTCACAATTCCTACTACTAAATCACCTTGTGTAAGCCAATGTGGTAATCCCCAAATAAATCCAAATATTATTGCTCCCCAAGGAATTTTGTTTGACTTAGTTAATACTTCACCTGCTTTTTGTCCAAACACAACCATAATAAGAGCTACTAGCATTTCAAAGATATAGTAAATACATTGAGCAATAAAACCTATTATTCCTAAATTATTAAAGCGTTTTGTAAATCCTAAAAATTCTAACCATGGTTTAAATCCTCCCCAAAGTATGTATTGTACTACTGTTATTATTATGGTTAATAAAACACAAATAATAATTGATTTAGTAGAAGGAGTTGATTTATTTTCAAAAATATTAAATTGAAATTTCTTCTTTGAAAAATTTAAAACTAATAATGATAATATACACCAAATAATAGTTGTAGTAAATCTTGTACATAACAATATTGTAAAAGGTGAAAATTGATACTTTTCCCCTAAAGCCTCCCAACCCAAAACACTAACAATATCCATAGTAAATATAAAAAATGCTATTATAACAATCAAACCATATAAATACCATTTTTCTTTTTTCATAATCTAACCTCCAATATATTTTTTTATAGATTAGATAATAACAAAACCTTATTTTAATTTCTACAAAAAGTGTCTAAGTTGCAAATGAGATATATTAAGTTGCAATAAAAAAGTTAATATATTAATCTTAATTTTCTTTTTTATCTTTTTTGTGTTTTTTTAATTTTTGAATAATGGTATTATGTTTTTTTAATTCTATAAAAAAGAATATATAATAAATTATACTTGTTACAAGATAAAAAAATGTTACAGATACAAACATATCTCTATAAGCATAAATAGCAAGTTCCGTAAACAATCCTGTAATCCATACAAGTAATGTAGTTAATATAATCACTAATAAATATTGAATAATTATGGCTAAAAATAATGGTAAATTAAAAATTCTATGATGTTGTGATAATATAACCATAATAATAATACTAACCACAAGTATTTGCAAAAGCTGCCCTTGAAAAGCACCAAAATTATTCATATATATTGTTTCATATATTATTTTATGTAATGTTACTAATGTAAAACAAACACATACCAAATAAAAAAAGTTATGTTTATTAACTATTCTCATAATCATCTTCCTTTTCAAATAAATTTCTAATCTGTTTATAAAATTCTCTTTTATATGTTCTATTAACAATAACTATTTCATTGTTTTCAAGTACAGCATTTACTTTCATATTTATATCTGATTTTATATATTTTATTTTAAAAACATTAACAATCATAGATTTACTAATTCTAATAAATCCATCAGAACTAAAACGCTCAATAATATTTTGTAAACTTAATTCTACAACAAATATACTTTTTTCTAAGTAAGCAAAGCATTTTCTATCAACCATTTCAAAATAATATACATCTGATGATGTAAATATCACTTCTCTCTCAGAATCAGAATTTTTTCCAATTATCTTTTTATCAGTATCTAAAAAGTTTAATAAAGCATTTACCTCAGAGTCGATTATATTATAATAAATATCAATATAATTTTCTATAATATTTTTATTATAAAATTTATTTATCTTCATTGTCATACCTCCATAAATAAATAAAATCATTATATCACATTTTTAGAATGTTTATAATGGAATAATTACAAAGTAGTAATAACAATAAAATATTATTATTATTATTTTTTTAATTTAAAGTCGTGTCGCACTCATTAATGAGTGCGACACAAGATTGATTTTAAGTTTTATTTTTAATTATTATTTTTAAAGTGGTTTCACACTTAATTTTAAGTGCGAATCCATATTAATTTTAAATTTAATTGTTTTATTGATAATATTTTATTTTTTATAAAAATAATTTCATAATTATTAGTATATAAGCTACTATTTTTATGTTTATTGATTTTATATAAATATTGTTATATTATTATATAAAAATACTAATTTATAAGGAGTGATTATATGAAAGTTGTAACAGGTGAATTAATGAAAGAAATAGATAAATGTGCTATTGAAGATTTTAATGTACCTTCTATTATACTTATGGAAAATGCAAGTTTATCTGTTGTTAATATTATATTAGAAAATATAAATACAATCAAAAATCCTAAAATTACTGTGGTATGTGGTAAAGGAAATAATGGGGGTGATGGTTTTTGTATTGCAAGACATTTGTATCAAAAAAATATTGATGTTAATGTTATAATTGTAGGTGATAGTTTAATAACAGAAGATGCACTTACTAATTTAAATATAATAAAAAAATTACAACTACCAATTATTGAATTGAAAAATGAAAAAGAATTTGATATTGTTAAAGAATTAATTTTAAAAGCTGATATAGTAGTAGATGCAATATTAGGTACAGGGCTTAAAGGTGGTACTAAAGGTATAATTAAACAAACTATAGATATTATAAATGACAATAGCAGATTTACAATATCAGTTGATATACCATCAGGAGTTAACTCACAAACAGGTCATGTAGAAACTAATGCTATACAAGCAGATATAACCATTACATTTGAACTTGTAAAACAAGGCTTAATATTATATCCCGGTGCAGAATATACTTCAGAATTAATTGTAACAAATATAGGAATACCAAAACAAATAATAAATAATATAGATACAAAAGTCAATGTACTTGAAGATAAAGATATAATAAATTTAATACCTAAAAGAAGTGCTAGAACTAATAAAGGTAGTTATGGTAAACTTATGGTTATAGGTGGTTGTGAAGAAATGACAGGGGCTGTTATATTAACTTGTAAATCAGCTTATAAAACAGGTGTTGGTTTAGTAAATTTAGTTGCTCCAAAAGAAGTTATAAATATAACCAAATGTCAAACTATAGAAAATGTAAATACCATAGTACCATCATTTGAAGGAAAAGTATGTTTAGAAAGTTTTGAAAAAATAAAAGATAGTATAAATAAGTATGACGCCATAGCAATTGGGCCGGGATTAGGACAAAGTAAACAAGTTACAGAATTTATATATGAATTTTTATATAATGTAACAATACCTATAGTATTGGATGCGGATGCTTTAAATGCCATATCAAAAGATATAAATATACTTAAATTAATAAAAGCTCCTGTTATAATAACTCCACACCCCGGAGAAATGAGTAGACTTATTAATGTATCTATTGAAGATATTTTAAATAATACTTTATATATAGTTAAAGAATTTTCTAGTAAATATAATGTTATAACATTACTTAAAGATGCTAGAACTATAATTGGTAATAATAAAGGAGAAATTTATATAAATACTACTGGTAATGCGTCTATGGCTAAAGCTGGTTCAGGAGATGTACTTACTGGAATTATAGGCTCATTATTAGCACAAGGAAAAGACCCTTTTTTAGCTGCTGCTATTTCTGCATATATTCATGGGAGGGCAGGAGAAAAAGCTTCAAAACATTTAGGAATGTATGGAGTATTAGCAAGTGATATTTGTAACTATATAACAATTTAGATATTTGTATATCAAATGTAAACTAAACTTTTTTACTTGTTATAACAAATGAATTATGATATAATTTTATAAAAAATCATCCAAATATAAACTCAAAAAATTTATATAGATAGGAGGTAATTACGATAAAAATATATAATTTACTTTTTTTTATTATCTTATCTTTATTGATGATAACCTCATGTAAAGCAGATAACAAAACAAAAGATACTGCTGTAAGTGAAGTTGTTACTTCAGAAAAAGATACAATATCAATTACACCACAAAATAAAGAAAATAATAATTTAATAGAACAAATAGAAAGTACTTCAGAAAAAGATACAATACCAACTATACCAAAGAATAATGATTTAATAAAACAAATAGAAGGATTTTATATTTTTCCTGATAGTGATAAAAAAGCTATATTAAATGAAGATTTATATATTCTTGATGATTTTACTCTTAGACTTGCGAAAAACGAAATATTTGCTCGTAAAGGGTACATTTTTAAAGATATAGTACTTCAACAATATTTTTCTAATATGTTATGGTATAAAACGGATAGTACACAAAAAGGGACATTTGATGAACTAAGTGAAATTGAGCAGAAAAATTTTAATTTAATTAATGATTATATTAATATTAGTAGTATTACAGATTTTTTATATAATGATTATATTAATCTTGATAGAAGTACAGATTTTTCATATATTGATATGTATGAAAAATCAAATAAAGACGGAAAAACATGCTACATACAAAAAATAAACAAGGATTTAAATAATGATGGGATTTTGGAAAAAATTTCAGTATATTTTTATGATAATTATTATTCACAGGTTTTTGGTGATTATTCAAACTTGGATAAATGTGAAATTGAAATAACCGATATAAACGGAAAAATATATAGTCAACAGTTTGGGAATGATAACATTATTCCTTGCTTAAAGTTTGCTGACTTTGATGTAAATGATAATCTAGTCCAATTTTATATTAAAGCAGACGGTCCAAGTGGTGATCCTAATACACAGATATATAGCTTTGATGGTAAACAAATAATTAAGAATATACATATGGACGGATATATAACACGATATGATGGTAATGCTAAATTATACTCTTTTGATGACTATAATGTAAATTGTTATTATGATTTAAATAAAGGGTTAATACCTTTACCAAAAGAAAATATTGTTGGTACAACAATTAAACGAGGCAATATACAACTATTTAGTAAACCTAAAACAGGTTATACAGCTGTTATAACATCTTCATTTTTAACAGAACCGGATTATAAATATGAAGGTAAATTTACAGATTATTATATTGGAGTTGTTCCTGAAAACACTCCCCTTTTAGTTACAGATATTGAATTTATATATACTGAATATAATCCATACGAATACTATGTTGTTCCTTGGTTAAAAGTTAAAACGCCTCAAAATATAGAAGGTTGGTTTTGTTTGATACATGGAGATTAATAAAAAGGCGACCAAAGGTCGCCTTTTTTAAAGATAAATATATTAAAATTAAGGAATTATGATTTCATTTTAATAAAATTTACAATTAATTCTACTGAATGCTCAATACCTATAAACCCACTATTTAAAGTCAAATCATAATTGGTAACATCTCCCCAATTTCTGCCCGTATAAAAATTATAATATTTAGCTCTTTTTTTATCTAGTTTTTTTATGGTATCTTCTGCTTGCTCTTTACTTAAATTATATAAATTCATAACTCTATCTATTCTAGTTTTTAAATCAGAGTGTATAAATACACTTGTACAATTTGAGTAACCTTCAAGAGCATAGTCAGCACATCTTCCAACTATAACACAAGAATTAGTCTTGGCAATACTTTTAATAGCATCAAATTGAGCTAAAAAAAGTTTGTGGTTAAGAGGAAGGTCTGTTCCGCCATAGTTCCCCATAACTAAAGAATAAAGAAAACTATTTGCTGGTTTTTCGTCATTGTTTTCAAATAATTCTTCACTTATTCCACTTTCTTTAGCTGCTATAGTAAGTATTTCTTTATCATAAAAATCAATACCTAAAATGTCAGCAACTTTTTTTCCAATCTCTCTACCACCACTACCATATTGTCTTCCAATAGTTAAAATTATATTGTTCATATTTATACACCCCTCATCTAAGTTTAATAGATATATTATACATTAAAAGTTAAAATAAATCAATTAATATATAAATAATTAACAAAAAAATAAAGTAGTATAATTACTACTCTATTTTTTATTTGTTATTTATTTAATTGTTTTTCTACTATTTCACCTATAACAGGCACTTTAAAGTATTTACCTCTAAAAGCATTGTACATAAGTACTATCCAAAGAATAATAGTAGCTCTAGAAATTATCCAACTTACTAAACTACCTAAAATAGGTACAATTCCTATTATCCAAGATAACATAATTAACATTATAAATGTTATAAAGGATTGCATTGCATGAAATCTAACAAATTTATTATCTTTTTCAATAATTAAAAAAGCAAAACCAGATAAAAATGTTAATGCATATGCTAAAACTGCCTCAATATTTTCGGATAAACCTAAACTTGTTTTTTTACCTTCCATAAATAAAACCTCCTAAAATTTTTATTTTATTATTTTGTTTTGTTATATTAAGATACGACATATAATTAATAAAGTCTGTTTGTTTACTTAATTTTTTATTATTCTAAATTATCTAATTCATTAACCCAGATATTATAAGATGCATCACTTGGCATTCTGAAATCTCCCCTAGGAGATAAACATATTGAACCTACCTTAGGTCCATCTGGTAAACATGAGCGTTTGAATTGTTGAGTAAAAAATCTACGATAAAATATTTTTAACCATTTTAAAATAATCTCTCTACTATATTTATCTTTAAATGTATTTTCTGCCAAATATAATATTTTAGTTGGTGAAAAACCAAAACGTAACATATTATATAAATAAAAATCTGTTAATTCATATGGTCCAACTGAATCTTCAGTTTTTTGATTAATTTCACCTTGCTCATTAGGAGGAAGAAGTTCTGGACTTACAGGTGTATCTAAAATATCTAATAAGATATTTTTTGATTTCTCATCTGAAAATTCAACATCTGCTACCCAATTAACTAAACTTCTTACAAGCGTTTTAGGTATACTGCAATTTACTCCATACATAGACATATGGTCGCCATTATAAGTAGCCCAACCTAATGCTAATTCGGATAAATCTCCTGTACCAATAACCAAACCATTTTCTTTATTCGCCATATCCATAAGAATTTGTGTTCTCTCTCTTGCTTGAGTATTTTCATATGTTATATCATGTATATTTTTATCATGCTCAATATCTTTAAAATGTTGTAAACAAGCTTCTTTTATAGAAATTTCTTTAATAGTTATTCCTAAGGATTTCATAAGGTTTATTGCATTAGTATATGTTCTATCTGTAGTTCCAAATCCGGGCATAGTAATACCTATAATGTTTTTTCTATCTAAGTTTAAGTAATCATATGTTTTTACACAAACTAAAAGTGCTAAAGTAGAATCAAGTCCACCAGAAATACCGATTATAGATGAATTACTTTTTGTATGTTTAATTCTTTTTGCTAAACCTGCTACTTGAATAGAAAATATTTCTTCACATCTTTTAGATTTTATATAATCATCAGCTGGTGCAAATGGAGTTGCACAAATAAAACGTTCAAGTTTATTAATTTTAGGTATGTCTAAAGAAAAATTTATTATTTCTATATCTTTAAAAAAGTATTTGTTTAAGTAATTATTATTTTCCATAAAAGTAGTAGTTTTTTTTCTGTCTGCATTTAATTGTTCAATATCTATATCTTTATATATAAGTTGTGATTGTTGTGAAAATTTTTCACTCTCACAAAGTATACTTCCATTTTCAGCAATAATACTATGACCACTAAAAACAACATCTGTTGTAGATTCATCGCAACCAGCAGAAGAGTATATATATGCTGCCATACATCTTGCAGATTGTTGAGAAACCAAATTATAACGATAGTCATTTTTAGCAACTATTTCATTACTTGCTGATAAGTTTAATATTATATTAGCACCTTTTAAGCTTAAATATGAACTTGGTGGAACAGTAGCCCATAAATCTTCGCATATTTCAACTCCAATACATATATTGGTATCTTTAACTTTAAATAATAAATCTGAATTAATAGAAACTTCTTGATTACATAAATTTATTTTATTAATATTAGATACTATATTTAAACTTGATGAAAACCAACGCTTTTCATAAAATTCACTATAGTTTGGAATAAAAGTTTTAGGTACTACACCTAATATTTTACCTTTATTTATAAGTACAGCACAATTAAATAATTGATTGTTAAACTCTATTGGCATACCTAAAGCAATTAACATTTCTATATTAGATGTTTTATCTAAAATAGTAGCTAAAGATTTTTTTGCAGAATCTAATAAAGTTTTTTGCAAAAATAAATCACCACAAGTATATGCTGTTATACATAATTCAGGAAAAACTAATATATTTATTTGCTTCTCATGTGCTAAATTTATTAAATTTAAAATTTCAATTGTATTATAATCACAATCGGCAACTTTTAATTTTGGTATTCCTGCTGAAACACGTACAAATTCAAACACTTATTTCACCTCTTAAAATTTTCTAAATAATCCTATAACTTTCCCTAATATAGAAACATTATGCACTATTATAGGTAGCATTGATTTATTTTCTGGTTGTAGTCTTATATGGTTATCTTCCTTAAAAAATCTTTTTACTGTAGCAGAGTCACCAATTAACGCAACTACAATATCACCATTTTCTGCTGTATTTTGTTGTCTTACTAAAATTAAATCTTTACTATATATACCTGCATCTATCATACTATTACCTTTAACACATAACATAAAACAATTATCATTATTATTTATATATTCTACGGGTAAAGGAAAAGTATCATCTATATTTTCTACTGCTAAAATCGGTTCACCTGCTGTAATTCTACCAATGATAGGAACATTAACTAATTCACGACGATAGTTATAAAAATTTTCTTCCATTATTTCAATAGCTCTTGGTTTTTGTGCATCACGTCTTATATAACCTTTTTTTTCCATTCTGTCTAAATGCCCGTGTACTGTAGAAGTAGATTTTAAAGCTACAGCTTCACATATTTCTCTTACAGAAGGAGGATATCCTTTTGTTTTAATTTCACTTTTTATAAAATCAAGTATTTGTTGCTGTTTCTTACCTAGTTTCTTCATAATTATCACCTCTATAAAAATTTTTATTACATTATAGCATAATAAATTATAATTATCAAACTAATGTTTGTAAATTTAGATTAAAAATTGGATAATATTAATAAAATAATGCAACTAACTTTTAATTAATAGATACTAAATATATTATAAAATTGTTTTATATAATTATTAGTAAATAAAAAAAGTAGATTTTTAAATCTACTTTTTAAAATATTATATTCTAATTGAACAAGAATCTCTAACTACAAGTGTTGGTGATAGTTTTATAATAACACCATGCATATCTTCTTCTTTGGTTATTAATCTAATTAATTCTATAACACTTTGACTACCTAATTCTGATACTGGACTATGTATAGTAGTTAAAGCAGGTTTAAAATATTTAGATATTACAACATCATCAAAACCTATTATACTAATATCTGAAGGTACATTAATTCCCATATCATTTAAAGCATTTATACAACCAAATGCCATTTCATCATTAGCACAGAAGATTGCATCAGGTAATGTAACTCCTTTACTTAACATAGCTCTTATCTCACTGTAAGCTGCTCCTTCTTCAAAATATCCACGAATTATAATATTTCCATCTATAGCAAGTGAGTATTTATCCATAATTTGTGAGAATGCAGAAAATCTAACATCATCATCATAATTATGAATACCATGCATATAACCAATACGTCTATGTCCCAATCTTAATAAATACTCTATAGCTATTGTTGCACCTTCATAATTATCAATAACAACACTTGATACATTAGGACTAGAAATTTCTCTATCGATAAAAACAATAGGTTTATTTGTTTTTATTATATATTCAACATATTCATTTGATAAAAATTCATTTAATACAATAGCTCCTTCTACTCCAGAAGATATAATCATACTAAAAAGTTCTTCGCTTTTATATTCATTGCAAACATAAATATTAAGTACATATCCTTTAGCTTTACATTGCCAATGTACTGCTTGCATGAGTGGAGTATAAAAATTTCCTTGAATATTAGGTAAAAATAACCCTATAGTATTTCTTTTATTAGATTTTAATAATTTAGCATTTATATTTGGTACATAGTTTAATTCTTTTACAACCTTTAAAACTTTTTCTTTAGTTTCTGGACTTACTATATCTACATTATTAAGAACATTTGATACCGTAGATATAGCAACACCCGATTCTTTAGCGACATCTTTAATAGTAATTATTTTATCTACCTTCATTTTTTTACCTCCGTAGTTCTATCTATTACTATTTAAAATTTAAGTATACTTTAAGATACATAATTTTTACCTTCTTTCTAAATTTTAATTATATAAAGTCAAATTGTAATATGTATTATTTTATATTTTAACTGTCCAAATAATTTATTACAATAAAATATACTAAAGTTTTATTTGATTATTTTTAGTTATAAATTATTATTATATAATTTTTTATTTGATAATTTTGTTGAAATGCAAATGAAATCAATATATTGAAAATAATTTAATTATTTAATATGTTATAAAGAATTGAAGTTATATCAATTTTTATATGAAAGTAATTAATAAATTGATATGTATTAGATAATAAAGACAATAACATAATCTTTACTAATGAATATAATTAAGTATAACATAATATATAATTTTTTTCTAGGTATTATTTTTTTATTTAAGAGATTATTTACTAAATTATAATTTTAGTAAATATAACCTTCAACCGTTATTAAGAAATTTAATAAATTATTTATAAATATCTAATCATATTAAAATTTAAGTAGATGTATAGAATACATCAATGCATATAGTTAGTAATTTTTATATAAATTCTATTATTTAAAATCACAACTTTTATATTATACAATAAGTTTATAAGAAAACAAATTACATCTTTTACCTAAATTTATGTGTTAATAGAACAATTTTATAGATAATGTTGTATTTTTATTTTACCTTACTAAAATTAATAATTGTATAAATAAAGGGCAGGTTTAAAACCTGCCCTTCTATAATTTAATTTATTCTCCTGTTATACCTGTATTTTCTATACCTTCTATAAATTTTCTTTGTACAAAACCATAAAGTATAAGTAAAGGAGTTATTGATATTAAAGTGGCAGCCATTTTATAAGCTTCATTTATTTTAACTTCCCCTCCTCCTTGATCAGCAAAACTTGAGAAGAAACTATCAAACATAGATAATTTTGTAGGAAGTAATTCTATACTAGAACGAACAAAAGTTGATGTAACATAAGTTTCATTCCAATTCCATACAAATGAAAATAAAAATACAACTAACACTGTGGATAATGAAAGCTTCATAGCTACAAAAAAGAATATTTGTATAGAAGTTGCACCATCTATCATAGCCGCTTCATCTAAAACATAAGGTATCATATTAAAGAAGTTATAAAATATTAATATTAAAATTGTTGAGTAAACACCTTGACCAAAAAAAGCCATTAAAAGTTGTGGTATAGGTGTACCTATAAATTTTATATTTAACATTGTTTGAATTGATTCAAACATCATAATTCTTGGTATAATAAGTACTGGTATTGGAATTATAAAAGCAAGCAATATCATAAAAAACCAAAATAATTTAAATCTAAAATTATATCTTGATAATGCAAAACCTGTTGTAGCAGATACAATTGTTTGTGCTGCAGCCATAACACCAGAAAACCATAATGAATTAAATAAAGTTTTCTTTAAATTTAAAACGGTTGATGCAACTTTCAAATTTTCAAAAGATGCCTTCTGAGGTAACCATTCTACGGATGGGTTTATAATATCTTTTGATGACATAAAAGTCATAGAAATCATTTTAAGTATAGGATATAAATAAATATAACTTATACATATAAGTACAAAATATATACAACCTTTTAGAATTTTCTTACCCATTATAAACCACTCCTTTTAACTTTTTTACTTTCATGGAATAGTAAAAATGTAATCCCTATTATCGAAAGCACTATAAAACTATAAATCCAAGAATAAGTTGCTGCAATTCCTAAACCACCACTTGTATTTTCTGTAGCTTTTTTAATAAGGTCAAATACTGGATTTGTTGAAAATGTACCTAATTGTGCTATTGTAAATATTGACACTACTAAAGCAATTGGTTTCATAATAGGAATAGTAATCTTCCATAATATTTGCCAACTTGTAGCAGAATCAATTTCAGCAGCCTCATATAAACTTGGATTGATTTTTTGTAATCCATTTATAAATAATACAATAGGAATACCAGTAAACCATAATATAATTGGTAAGTTATCAAATATAACCATTAACATTTCAGCAAATGTAGGTGAATAACTTTCAATTATTCTTAAAATAAAAATATCATACACTTGTTTTGTTGCTTGTGCTGCTTCTGGTGTTTTATCAACATCCATTAATTGATACATAACAGGACCTGATAATACAATAACAGGTAAGAAGTAAATTGTTCTTAGTACACCTCTAAATTTAGTTATATGATTTAATAAATAAGCTAATATAAAAGAAATTATTACTATAATAGGTGCATATGCAATTATCATATTTAAGAAATTTAAAAGAGCAGGTGTAAATTCTATATTCCTAAAAAATGCTGTTATATAATTTCCAGTACCAATAAAATCAATTTCCCACCCTAATACTGTTTTTTTAACATCAGTAAAACTTAAATAAACTGTAAATATAAAAGGGAAAGCAGTAAAAATTATAAATCCAATAATCCATGGCAACATGAATAAATAACCTAATTGGTCTTGTTTTCTTTGATAACTACTTTTCATAATTTATCCTCCCTTTACTGTATAACTATAGCACTTAATGCAGCTATTGTATTATTTTTGTATTTTACTTCTTTGTCTGTATAGTTAATTAAAATTTCTTTTGTATTTGAGCCATTTGTATAAGTATTTACTATAACACCATTTTGAATTACAGTTCGATTAGTCCATTTATAATTTATAACTTGATTTAAAACGCTATTTATATTATCATAAACATTTTTAATTAATTGTTCATATTGATTATATTCTGTTGAGTATAAACTCGCTGAACCAGTTTGTGCAAGCTTATATGAAGGTTCTTTTGAAAGTATAAATGAAGGTGATAAATTATAATCAATCATTCTAAGTATATCGGATTGTGTATAGAATGAGAAATTAGAATAAGGTGCATAAACCTCCATTGTTCCATTTAAAACTATCTCTAAAAAAGGAACTGAATCCGTTTCAAAAATATATTGTGAGGTTGTAACAGGTGCCTGTAAAAATCTATCTGTATAAGCCCAAAGATATAAATTTGGAGCATCCATATTTAATTTTTTATTAGTGTTTTTAAATGCTTCTGAAATTGTATTAATACTATCTGTTATATTTGTTTTATTAGAACTAGTATAATCACTTAACAATATATTTGATATTCCTTCTATAGTCATAGAATTTGTATAGGATAATTGTTTTTGTTGTTTATTAAACCATTCTATACTTTTTTGTGGTATAGCATAACCAGTTTGTGTAATAGGAGCATTTGGAGGTAATAAAACATCTCTAAAAACATTTAAATACCATGAATTAACATGTTTAGCTGCTGTATTATAATAATTAACCATTTTGGTATTTATAGTATTATAATCTTGAGCCATAGATATATCAATATTTTTTTGATTAAATTGATTTATAATATTTTTAAAGTCTTTTTCAGAGCCTATTTTTGATGTGTAGTTTGCATTGTAAGGTTTAGCAAAAGATAAACCTCCTTTTTGCCATCCATATAAACCAGAGTTAATATTATTAACACCTTTGTTTATTATATTATTTAATACAGATTTTACATCTTCAATAGTTGTTACTATTACATCTTCAGCACCTACAACACCTTTTTTTGTATCAGACATAATAAAATCTAATCTAATAGGAATATCTCCATAATTTTGATTAATCTCATTTAATATAGAAGAATTTATTAAATGTTTACGATATGCTTGTGCCATACCAACATAGTCAGCAGAATCTCCCTCTAAAAATTCATATGTCATACTTATATTAAAAGAGTTTGGATTATCAAATAATTTAAAATATCCTTCACCACTTTTATTATATACTTGATGATACAATCTATTATATACAAAACGAGGATACGACCACGTATAATTAGTCATATTTTCTTCAGGCTTAACAATAATTTCCATATATTCAGCACCATTATCGGCATGAGCTACAAAAGCAGATTGTTCATTTCCATGAACTATTCCAAACACAGGTATAACAGGTGATTTTAATGGTATAGCATCTGATAATCTTTCATAATAATATTGTGCTTGTGTAGGGTCAACTCCATAAATGTCTCCAACATACTCTGTAAATGACATAGCATTATCATTAAATCTAATTAACGCACCACTTCCATCAGGAACAAATACATATCCTGGTATTATAGGCTTAGCTACTTCTATATCATACATATCTGTTTCTTTATTATAAAGTACCTGTTTACCTCCACTAGCTCCAAGGAAAGGAGTTATAATTAATGCTGCAAGTTTATTTTTTCCGTTTCCTTGTACTTCTTCGTCTTTAATTTCATAAGTAATAGAGTTTTCATTAAAAGTTATATATACATTAACAGTTAAATCAATTTCAGAAAATTTTACTTCTAAACGACGTTTTGAAGGGTCATTATTTAAAGTTGCAAGAGTTGATGTACCTCCTGATTTTGAAGCAGAAGATACTGTTTTTATAGTATTTGAGTTATCATAATATTCTATAGTAATTAATGAGTTAGCAATACCAGTATAGGCAGTATTCATTCTTGATTCTTTTGGTTTAGAAGCTTTTAGTTTTTCTTCTTCTGTTTGGGCACCATTAATTTCTTCATCAATATCAGAGTTGAAAGGAATATCAAGACCTGTTTTCCATGTATAGCCGTTAATCTTATTATAAATAGCAATTACATCTCTATCATCACGGAAATAATATATACAAGTATTTGTTTCGTACAATTTTTCATATTCACTAAAAGAAACTAAATCGTAGCTTACTTTTTCAGGTGGTAATTTTGTATCACGATTAGAAGTTAAATACTCTCCTTTAGCATAATTTAATGAAACAAATATTATAGTACTACAGGTTACTAAACTAATATATTTTTTAGCTTTTTGTAAAAACATTTCTAATCAACTCCTTCGCAATAGATTGTAAGAACTGCCATACTTGGTCCCACATAATAATAATAATTAATAAAACAATTGCTACAATAACCATAAAAATCAAAGTTATAATTAAACTTTTAATAGTAGTTCTTGTTGTGTAGTCATGTACTGTTTGAAGACCTAAAAATATTGTTATACCCGACCATAATATACCAACTAAAATTATTACTTCTAACATAAAAGATTCATTAAAAGTCAAATAGTAAGATAAGAAAATAACTGAAATCATTGCAATAAAGCAAGGTAATGCCCCATATGCAGGTATTAAAAATACTTGTTTTAAATTACCTTCACCATCATTAATAGAAGTTACTAAGTAATTACATACAATAAATAATATAACTATTGCAAAGAAACCTATTACTATAGAATTAATATCCATATCTTCTACAGTTATAAATTGATAAATAAATCCTTTACTTGTTTGATATATCATATATACACTAAAAAATAATATATAAATTATAGATGCTCCAAGTACTGTACCTTTAGTTTCTATTTTAATATCATAATAACAATCAATTGGTTTAAAAGGAACTTTAGCACAATATAATACATCTCCTAAGATTTTTGTATTAAACAATTTATCTTTAAAATTATCTGTTGCATATTTTAATCTTTTTTTCTTATCAAATTTATTATATATCGCAATAGCTATGTAACTAACAGCAATAAATATAATAAAATATTGAAGATAAGTTTGTAACCAAATATTTCTTACTTCCCAATAAGCTTCTGAATAAGAATCTCTATTACCAGATACTTCAAAGTGCACCATAGCATTTTCATAATCATTTTCATAAAGATAAGCTTTACCTATTCCATTATGTGCTAATATGGACATTTGATTTAATTTAAGAACTTCTTCCCATGTGCTTTTAGCTTCATTATATAAACCTTGTTCAAATAATTCAAGTGCATCAAATACCATTAATGCATAATCAGTTGGTCTAAAAGATTGTAAGTAACTTTTTTCACCATCTGCTGTCCATATGTTTCCGTTATTATCAATAGCAATTGTACTAAGTGAAGTATAAAGTCCTGATATATCTTGATTAGACATCATTGACCCAAAATCAAAAATTATTTCTCCTGAACTTGAATAAACAGTAATAGTACCAATTTTATCACAAGCAAATATGATTCCTTGTGAATTTACATAAATATCTGTTAAAGAGATATAATTAAATACTGGTTCTTTAAACATATTACTACCTGATGTGTTGTGCTTTTTAACACCATTTGTAAGGGTTCCCATAGTGGTTGTATAGACAATACCACTATTATCTATAAAAACATTTGAAAATGTAACAGGTACTTTATCTATTAAAGCTGCTTTTTGTTCATTAGTAAACAAGAAGTCTTGAATTTTTTCCCAAAGGTTCATAGTTGTTTTGTTTACTGTAAAATAGCCTAAAAACTCGCCTCCATTAGAAAGTTGAATAACACCATTATAAACACCTTCACCTATTATGTACATATTACCTCTATTGTCAACGGCTATTCGCATAGGCTCAAATGGTGTATCAGCAAAAGATGGTGAAGTTGGTTTTCCAAATTCGTCTAATAGTTTAAAGTTTTTATCAAAATGAAAAACTGTTTTTGCTGCACTATCTGCAATATATATATCTCCATTTTTTGTAACAAATACTCCTTTAGGTGATTTTAAAACATCATTTTCTAGTATACCTATAATTTTACCAGAATTAATATCATATTTTACAATACGTTTATTACCTGTATCAGCAATATAAAGTACATTGTTACTATCTACAAATAAATCTTCTGGATGTGATAAATTTAATTCCGTAACTGTTTTATCCGGCAAATAAGCATCTTGAGTTCTTACATAATATCCTTTTTCATTTAATGAAAATGTATAACTTGTTGCTTGAGATGCATTTACAGAAACTATAGGAGTAACTGAAATGAAAAATACTAAAAATATGGTAAATATTGATTTCATAAATTCCCCTCCTATTTAATACCTGAATGGCTCATCGTACTCATAACTTGTGATTGCATAAATATAAATATTATAAGGTTTGGTAAAAACATAATAAGTGATGCAGCAGCAACCATACCAGAAGCAGCAACATTATTATTAGTTGATATAGACGTTAAATAAAAAGCTAATGTTCTCATTGTATCATTTGTAATATAATTGTTTGATGATTCTACAGCATTCCATACAGTTTGGAATGTAAGTATACAAACAGTTGAAATAGCAGGTTTAGTTAATGGAATAATTATCTTCATAACGATAAAAAAGTCATTAGCACCATCCATGGTAGCTGCTTCAACCAATGCAACTGGTAATTGATCTATAAATTGTTTTACCAAAAACAAACCAATAGGCATAGCAATAAGTGGTAATATATGAGCAAACCATGTATTAATCATACCTATGTTAACAATAACTAAATATTTCGGTATTGTTACTGCAACTGGCACAAACATTAAAGCTAATTGATTTATTTTAAATATTGTTTCTTTTACTCTAAATTTCTTTTTTGAAAGGGCATATGCAGCTGATACAGTAACAATTACATTTAATACAACAGTTACTACTGTTATTATAATTGAATTAAGTAAATATCGAAGCATTGGTACTCCTGTTGAACCTGATAAAAACATTAAACTTTGAAAATTATCTAAAGTTGGTCGTCTTACAAAAAATTTAGGAGGAAATGCAAAAAGTTCTCCCATAGGTTTAAATGCATGATTTATAATATATACAACTGGTAATACCATAAATATCGCCAAAGGGATAAGTATTATGTAAAATTTAAGTTGTGAACTTGAGAAGCTTTTTGGATTAATTTTTGAACCTTGAAAATTTGCCATAATAATTCCCCCTAATCTCTATCGCCAAAGAGTCCATATGCAACCTTTGAAAAAAACCATACCATAAGTAAAAGTGCAACTGAAATTGCTGCTCCATAACCCATTTCATAGCGTTGTAAACCATAGTCCTCTATGTGATTTAATATTAATTGTCCTGAATATTGTGGTGTTGGGTTACCTCCTGATAATGTAACACCTATCCAACCGGTATTGAATGCATTAACAATTGCCATAACAGCACCAAATAACATTTGTGGTCGCATTGATGGTATTGTTATATACATAATTTCTTGAAAGCGATTACTAATTCCATCCACATAAGCTGCTTCATAAAGTTCTTCATTAACATTTAAAATACCTGCAACCATAGCTAAGAAACCAATACCCATAGCAGACCATAGAGAAACAATAATCATAATAGTCATAAGGTATTCTGGCGATTGTAAAAACTGTATTGGTCTATCTATAAAACCAGCACTTATAAGCCATGCATTTAAAATACCACTTTGGTTACCTGAAAATATAACTCTCCATACAACAGAAACGAATACACTACCAACCATTGATGGAGTATAAATAGCTAAAGCTATAATTGTTCTAGGTAGTGATTGAATTTGTGCTAACATCCATGCTAGTATAAATGATAATATATAACCACCTGGTCCAACTAAAATTGCATATTTGAATGTATTAGGTAAAACGTATTTTAAAAATATTTCATCTTGTGTAAGAAGTGTTATATAATTAAGCATACCAACTGCTTTTGGTATTTGAATTAAATCGAAAAATGTAAATGATAATCCAATGGCAACTGCAACAGGAATAGCTATAAATAATGAAAATAATAAGCTATATGGTAATAATAATAATAATGTAGATAGACCGTCTTGAAGTTTTTTATTTTTCATAATTTATTTAGCCCCCTTTGCTTTATTCATGTTTTCTATAACCCAATCAATATCTTTTATTGAATAAGGTTTTAATGGATTTCCTTCAGCATCACAAAAACCTAACTCAACCATTTTCTTTCTCATTTCACGTTGTATTGGAATTATTTTTTTATCAATAGCAACTTGTGCTGATGTTCCATCAAATACAATAGTGTTCCATATGTCTGATAATGAACGTTCTAATAAATATTGTCCTGGTGTTCTAGGTACATCTCTTAACCATTTCATTTGTTCAAGAATAACTTGTTTATCTTTTTGTGCAAGTGGTGAATCTGCAATTGCTTGTAAATTAGAAGATAACCATATATAATTTCCACCATATGTTGATTGTAAGTTATATGCATATGTAGTTTGTGTTTCGTGGTCTGTCCACCACTTTAAAAACTCCCATGCTTGATTTGCTTTTTCAGTATCTTTGAAAACAATGCCACCTTTACCTCCTGCAATATACCATCTTGAAATACTACCATCTTCTTGAATGGTTCCTGGATATGTTGATAATTCCCATTGCCCTTCTAATTCTGGTGCTGCTCTTTTAATTAATATATAGTTCTCTAAGTTTACTATACCAACTGGTAAAATAGAATATCTAAAAGAATTAAAGAAAGAAGGTACTTGTTCTGCTATTGAATATGAAGTAAATAAATCTCCTAAAAACTTAATTCCTTTAACTGCATTAGGTTCGTTAATAGTAGTAGTTAAACCATCTGGAGCATATAACGTACCATTATTTTGATATATAAAAGGGGATGTCTGGTTAAACCATTTATATCCATCTCCTGTAGCAATAGGATGATAAAAATTCATACCATATCTTTGTAATTCAGGTAACATATCTATTACATCTTGCCATGTGTCAGGCGGAGTTAAATTTAAACTTTCAAAGACATCTTTTCTATATATTAATGCGTTAAAGTCCATTTCTTCAGGTATTGCATAAATACCCTCATTAAAAATATAAGGTAAAAAAGAACCTGGTGCAAATCTATTTGATATATTCCAAAAGTCATCAAATTGAGTTAAGTCTATTAATGCATTACGTGAAGCCATATCAAATGGCATATAAGAAAACAATCCTAATGCAACATCAGGTGTTTGTTTTGCAGCACTTGCCATAAGTAATTTATTTGCATCTGGTATAATAGATACTTTAACTTTAGTACCTGTTTTTTGACTGAATTCAGAATCTACTAATTTTTGCAATATGTCAACATGAGTAATTGATCTATTTACCCATACATTAAGTATTTCAGGATCATCAGTAGTTGCATTATATTTTTCCGATGTAAATGAATTAACAACGGAATTTATCCCTACACCTATATTTTGAAATACACTTGCATTTTCTTTTGGTAACTTTTCACTTGCATAAACATAAATACTATTTAAAGCAATTGGTTGTTCTGTTAAGTATGATGAAAATTCACCTATAAGTTGTAATATAGAACTGTTTCCACCTGAAAGGTCTTCTAAATAAAGAGGTAATTCATCGGGATTTTTTTTCAATTTATTAATTATAGATAAGCTTTGTTCTAAATTTGATAAACTAGCCGAACTAGCTCCATTAGGTGCATAGTTTTGTAAATTGGATTGCATTGCTTTGATTAATGTTTCATAAGCTTCAATATAAGCTAAAGTTTCAGGAATATATCTAGTTATTTTCCATGTTCTACTACTATCTATATCTTTACCTGTTATCTTTTTTACATCTAATGTAAATTGATTAATATGGTCTGATATAAGTTTAGCATAACGCCATTCATTTATAACAGGTTCTTGTTCTGAACGCATAGTTAATGTATGTTGTCCTTTAGTTAAATAAATGTCATAAAATACACCATCTTTATTACTTAATGTTAAGTTACCCCACTTATTTTTTGTAGGAGGAAAAGCATATGCATTAAGTTCATAAAACGGAACTTCTCCATCTATTTTGATAGTATTAAAAACATCAAAATCTTGTTTTGGATTGGAATAGTGAAAAGCAATATTATATAAACCATCTTGTGGGACTTCAAAATTATATGAAAGTTCTGTACCTGAAGTTTCCCAAAAAACTGTATTTAATTTTTTGTAAGTTTTATCATATGGTGTTAAAATTGGATTATTAACTGATTCAAAAGTTGCTTGTATACTATTCTTAATTGTATAATCAATAGCATTTATGAAAACTAAATCTTTTACTTTTGAACCATTTATATTTTTAATGTACTCTGCATAATCAATTCCTTGTTTATTAGGAGGAATTGCTTGTAGATTTCCTAATCCTAAACCATCACTTGATACATTAGTTATTTTTATAATATTTAAACCTTGTTCTAATTTAAAAAGTAATGGTTCTATTGTGTAATATGTATTGTTATATAGTGGTAATGTATAAAATTCATCTACACGAGTTTGAGTAGGAATTGTTTCATCACCATATCCATCAACAGGGAAATTTTTTGTACTATCTTTCCACATTAAAGGTAGCGAAATAGTTTTCATTTCTTCATATTGTTGTTCATCATTAATACTCACTTCAATATTAAAGTTAGATAATGTTTTACCTATTGCTTTATAATCTAAAACTAAATGATATAATCCTGCTTTTTGAACATTTAATTCATATTCAACTATACCTTCATAATCTAAAACAACAGCTAAATTATCATAATCATCTATCCTTTTACCATTTTTAGGAACAGAACTTATGGCTGATACATCATAAGAACTTTTATTATCAGCTAAAAAATCTGTATATATAATGTTTTTAGTTTTGAGAGAATTATTTAATAGTGCAAATGCATTATCTACTTTAGTTTTATCAACTTCATCAACAAACTTAGGTTTTCCTCCCAAAGCAAACAAAGATACTATAACTACAAGTGCTAAAACACAGGAAAGCACAATGATTATTTTTTTCTTTGTTATCATTTAATCACTTCCTTATAAAATTTTTTAACTAAAGGGGCTTTTTAAGCCCCTATTAAGTTTTATTTATTAAAATCGCTCTCTTTAAAGCCGTAATATTTCATAAGTCCATCTTTTAAATTTTGTTCTGCCTTTTTAAAACGTGCATTCATATTAGCATTCCAATCAGGAAGTTTTGCTTTTACTTGGTCTAACCAGTTACTATCTGTTCTTCTAGCACCAACTATGTCAGGATTGTATATATTATCCCATTCATAAACAACTGTTTTTGTGGTTCCATCTTCTTCTATAAAATAAGGATATGTTTTACTAGATATATCCCAGAATTGACCTTCTTTCCATAGTCTAATTACTTCTTGGAATCCTGGCATTTTATTTTTATCAGCAAAGCGTTGATGAGTTTCAGTTGAATACCAGATTTCCATTTGTCTATCAAATTCAGCACCTGTTACAAGAGGGAAAGAATCATTCATAGCTGTTTTAAGAGTAGTATTATCTAAGAATTGTTGTTCTGCTCTTGCTTTCATAGCCGCACTATCTCCAACCCAGAAACTAACAAATGTATAAGCTGTTTTAAGTTTATTTTTTTCAGTTTCACTCCATTCAGGATTACCATCATCCATAGCATAGTTATGAATTGCCATAGGGTCAATTACAACACCTATTGTATTAGGTTGATATTTTGTGCTAGGTCTTGGATATATATCCCAATCACTTGCTTGAACTGCTCCCCAATGATTTGGGTCTGGATGTGCTGCATCTCCCATCATCCAAGGGTCACCATTAAGAGTAAGAATTTTGTTTTTAGTAAAGAAGTTGAATGCCCACCATCCGTACTCTTCCATAATTTCTTGAGATACATTTTCAATATCTCTTTGTGGCCATACAGCATTTTTTGCCCACTTTGGTACATACTCAAGTAAGCTTTTAACTTCATCTGAATTTATATTTATGTAATTACCATCTTTTCCATCATGTTTAGCTAAACGGTATCTAAAGTCTTTTGTTCCTGTATCTAAAAATTCCATAGGAACATCCATAGCACCCCAAAAATCTTTAGTATTACCTTGGGAAACAAAATTAGTGTAATCATCTATTGACCAAGTAACTTTTGGAATATCAATATTATTTTGTTCTGCTAATGATTTATTAATGTAAACACCATGTGGTAATATGAATTGTGGTAATCCAGCTTGAAAACCATAATAATTCATCATTTGCATAACAGAAGGGTTGAATGATTTATACATAGGGTCATCTGCAAATACTGAAAGGTCTGCTACAAGTCCTTTTGCAATATCATTTACTAAGTTTGTTGAAACAAAAACATCAGGATATTTTCCGTGTTCTGATTTAAAATTCTCCATATGTTGTGCCCATGAGCCAGCATCATCATCAGGTCCACCTGATTTAGCAAATATATTAATTTTAACATTTGGATACACTTCATTAAATGCTTTTGCTACAGCATAAACAACTGCCTGATTCTGTCCTTTTAAGTCTTGAGGAGAAATATTTTTGTGTCCTATATCTTTCATAAATGTTCCGTCGCCTGACCACATCATAACTGTTATTTCATCAGAAATGTTTTTATCTAATTTTTTATAACCGCCACCACCGGCTTTATTACAACTTACTAAAGTTCCGGTCAAAATACATACAGATGTTGTTAATCCTAAAAACGTTTTTAATTTCATTGTTAAAACCTCCTTAAAATTTTAAAAAATTTGTTCAAATTTTATTTATATTTTTATTATATACAATGTAATTTTATATTTCAATAGTTTTTTATTTATAAAAACATTTTTATTAGCTTTTCACAAAAATAATGAATATAATTTGTATAATAATTATAATGATTTTTTCTAATTTACTATTGATTTTATATAATAAATGAGGTAAACTGATTTAAACTTTATTTTAAATTGATTTATAAAAAGAGTTTAAAGTATAAATTAGTTTAAAATACATATAAAAATGTTTTTATCAAATCTAAAATTATTAAATATTCCTAATATGCTATGATTAAAAGGAGGATAATATGTATAAATTAATTTGGAGTGATGAATTTGACTATGAAGGTGTTCCAAATCCTAATAAATGGTCTTATGACATAGGAGGATATGGTTTTGGAAATAATGAAAGACAATATTATACTAACAATATTAAAAATGCTGAAGTTAAAGATGGTAAATTATTTATTACTGCATTAAAAGAAAAATATGAAGATAATAATTATACTTCAGCGAAACTTATTACATATGGTAAGGCAACATGGAAGTATGGCAGAATAGAAGTTAGTGCAAAGCTTCCTAAGGGTAAAGGTTCATGGCCTGCTATTTGGATGTTATCAGATGATAGTAAAGAGGGAGTAAAATGGCCTTTGTGTGGTGAAATTGATATCATGGAACATATTGGACATAATGAAGATATGATACACTTTAGTCTTCATTCAAAGTTACAAAATCATATAATTAACACTCAACGTACTTACTTTCAAAAGTTTGATAATGTATGTTCTAAGTTTTATGAATATGCTATTGAATGGGACGAAGACCATATAGAATTTTTTGTAGATAATGTATCTATGGCTTGTTTTAAAAAGGACAGTAACGAAATAGAAAGTTGGCCTTTTGACAAAAATTATTATCTTATACTTAACATTGCTGTTGGTGGAAATTGGGGAGGTGCAATTGACGAATCAAGTTTACCATATGTTATGGAGGTAGATTATGTTAGAGTGTATCAAAAAATATAGTAAAATATTATTTTTTGTTTGTTTTATTATAGCTTTAACATCTTGTAAAGTTAAATCCTCTATAGAGCTACCAGATTGGGCAAAAGAAACTACTAAAAAAGAAACTCAAGTAATACAAATAAATGAAGAATTAAATAGTTATAATATAAGAGGTGACATTATGGTTTATACAACCACTAACGAACAAAATATGTTCGTAAAACAGAATGATTTAAAAATAACGGAAAAATTAAATACAAATGCTGAATTAATAGATATTGACCCAACTCAAAGCTTTCAAACAATAGATGGATTTGGTGCATCGTTTACAGATTCTTCTGCTTTTTTGATTAATCAAATTTTAAAAGAAGAAGATAAAAATGAACTTATGAAAAAGCTATTTGATTATGAAGATGGTATTGGACTTTCATTTATCAGAAATCCAATGGGTGCAAGTGATTTTGCTCGCTTTATTTATTCTTATAATGATTTAAAAAAAGGGGAAACAGATTTTCATTTTGAGAAATTTTCAATCGACCATGACAAAGAAGATATTATTCCATTAACTAAAGAAGCTTTAAAAATTAATCCTTTAGCTAAAGTTATGGCAACTCCTTGGAGTGCACCAGGTTGGATGAAAACAAGTGAAGATATGATAGGCGGTAGTTTAAAAGAAGAATGTTATGATATTTATGGAAATTATTTTGTTAAATTTATAAAAGCATATCAAAATGAAGGCATTCCTATATATGCTATTTCCCCACAAAATGAACCACTATATCTTCCCGAACACTATCCAGGTATGAAAATGTTAGCATCTGAACAAGTTAAATTTATTAATGAAAGTCTTGGTCCTAAATTTGAAGAAAATAATATTGATACAAAAATTCTTTGTTACGACCATAATTGGGATAGACCAGATTATCCAGAAACTGTATTAGCACAAGCCAGTAAATATGTAGCAGGGACGGCTTGGCACGTCTATGCTGGAAAACCAGAAGTACAAGGAGAAGTTTATAATAAATTTCCTGATAAAGAAGTTCATTTTACTGAAAGCTCAGGAGGAGAATGGATTGCACCATTTAAAAATGCTTTCTTTTCTTCTATTGATAATTTTATTAGAGTATTAAGAAATCACTCAAAAAGTGTTGTATTATGGAATATAGCACTTGATGAAGAAAATGGTCCTGCTGTACCAGGGTTTGGTAGAAGTACATGTCATGGGCTTGTTAAAATTGATAAAAATACAAAAGAGTTAACTTATACATTACATTATTTTACATTAGCTCATTTTAGTAAATTTATTAAACCAGGAGCTAAAGTTATAAATTCTACGCAAACAGATTATTTAAAAACTGTAGCTTGTGAAAATGAAGATGGAAGTACTGTGATTGTAGTATATAATTCTGGTATTATGACACGTTTAGTAAATGTTAGATATGGTAGTAGTATTTATGAATACACATTACCTAATTCTTCAGTAGCAACATTTATATTTAACAAATAAAAATAAGGGAATGCTAAATAATCTAGCACTCCCTTATTTTTTTAATTAATTTACTACATCTAAAAAGTAAAGTAATTTATTAAATATTTAAATCCATTAAATATATTTTCATCAAATCAAAGTGAAATTTAATTCTTGTAGTAGTATTAAAAGATTTTTCGTCATTGTAATAATTTATCAATTCATTTTTGGCTTTATTAAAGTGATTGACTTTATATATAGCTTTAATTTTTCTTTACACTATTTTTTTAAAAGGTCTTGGTTTTATATTTTTATTATTAATTTACCCTTGAATTTATTATATTCTTTTATATATTAAGAGGCAAAAATCTCTTTACACTTTCGTTGCAAGTGTAAAGAGATTTTGAAGACTTATATTTTAAAGAGTGTTAATTAAATTTTATATTTTATTTATTTAGTACTCTCAACATTAAAGTATTGCTATAGTCAATGTTTTAATTTTATGTTAAAATAAATTTACATACAAAAGAAGAATAATTTATAATTAGCAAAGTTGATTAAATATAAGGAGGTTTTTTTTTGAACATTGAAGAATTAGAAGAGCGTTTTTTTAAAAGAGGATTTAGTGAAGGTTTTACTTTAGGTGCTAGAGAAACATCAAAACAAATAGCAAAAGATTTATTAGTTATAGGATTAAATATAGAAGATATAATTAAAGTAACAGGAGTTTCTAAAGAATTTTTAGAAAATTTTAAATAATGAAAAGATTAAAAAAAGGTGATTTAATAATATTTATTATAACTTTATTTGTAAGTTTAATAAGTCTATTATTATTTAACATAAATAACGATTCAAATAAACAGAAAAAAGCCATAATAAAAATTAATAATGAAATTTACAAACAAATAAATTTAAGTAATAACATTGAACAAACTGAAACCATTAATATTAATTTAGGTTATATTAAACTTGGGTATGATAAAGATGGTATATATGTAATGGATGTAACGTGCCCTGATAAAATTTGTCAGAGTACAGGTAAAATAAAAAATTCAATTCAAAGTATTGTTTGCCTTCCAAATAAAGTTATTGTATATATTGAAGAAAGGAATTAATATATGTCTACAACAAAAAAAATGCTATTAATTAGTATATTTACTTCACAAGCATTAGTACTTAGTATAATAGAAAGATTTATACCAATACTCATTCCAATTCCCGGCTTTAAATTAGGACTTGCAAATATAGTTTCTCTTTTTACTATAATTATTTTAGGATTTAAAGAAAGTTTAATAGTAACATTTTTAAGAGTTATATTATCTTCAATATTTATTGGAAGCGTAAGTAGTTTTTTATATAGTATAGTTGGAGGGATTTTAAGTATTGTTGCTATGAATTTTGTTTATGTTAAGTTTAATAAATTTTTTAGTATAATTAGCATAAGTGTTATAGGTGCAAGTTTTCATAACTTAGGTCAGATATTAATATCAAGTATTGTTATAGAAGATACTAGAGTATTTTATTATCTACCTTTTTTAATTTTAATAGGAATATTTACTGGAATATTTGTAGGTTTTGCAGTAAAATATAGTATAGAATCTTTAAAAAAAATATTACATATAACTTAAATCTTTTATATCTTCTATTGAAAACAATTAGATAATCAATTATAATACCAAAATGTAGATAGCATTTTAATTAACCTTGAATAAAAAGTTATTTAATTAATATATAAAATTGAAAATTTATACAAACAGAGTTCGTATATTTTTCAATTCTATTAAGTATAATTTCAAAGGAGCGAAATATTAGGAGGAATTTTTTTGAATGTGCAGTTAAATACAGATTTTATGAAAAAAAGTGAAAAGTTTAGTTTGTATATGAAATTGTATAAGGATTTTCTTATTGAAAAAGCTATTTTTTCTGACGAAACAGTAAATTTTCGTAACCCACTTGAACCTGAATCTTATGAAATAACTAAAGTTAAACTTCGTACAGCGAAAGACAATATAGACAAAGCATTTATATCCTATGGTGGCAAAAATATTTTGATGAAAAAAATTTATTCAGAAGAATTTTTTGATTATTATGAAGGTGAAGTTTATGTACTTGATACAAAAGTTGAGTATTATTTTACTATAAACAAAAATGATGAAACATTTTTTTATAATAAAGCAGGTGTTAGTAGAAATATAGATTCAACTTATAATTTCAGAATAATACCCGATTTTAAAACGCCTAATTGGGCAAAAGGTGCTGTTATATATCAAATTTTTGTTGATAGATTTTATGATGGTGACAAAACTAATAATATTTTAGATAATGAATATATTTATTTAGGGAAACCTGCAGTAGCTGTTAAGGATTGGAACAAATATCCTTCAACAGATGATGTTAGAAATTTTTATGGTGGTGACTTACAAGGTATTATTGAAAAATTAGATTACTTAAATGATTTAGGTATAGACGCAATATATCTTAATCCAATATTTGTTTCACCAAGTAATCATAAATATGATACCCAAGATTATGATTATGTAGACCCTCATATAGGTGTTATAGCAGAAGATGGAGGGGAAGTTTTAGGAGAAGGAAAATTTCATAATAAATTTGCATCAAAATATATAAAACGGACAACAGATAAAACTAATTTAGAAGCAAGTAATAAATTAGTTTTAGAATTAATTCAAAAAGCACATGATAGAGGAATAAAAATTATACTTGATGGTGTATTTAATCATTGTGGTGCTTTTAATAAGTGGTTGGATAGAGAAGGCTTCTATAAACAACTAGATTATCCAGTTGGTGCTTATAGAGAAAAGGACAGTCCATACAATAGTTATTTTTTATGGTATGATTTAAACAATTGGCCTAATAATGATTGTTATGATGGTTGGTGGGGATTTGATAATCACCCTAAATTAAATTATGAAGGTTCAAAAGATTTATATAATTATGTAATGCAAGTTTCTGCTAAATGGGTATCGAATCCTTATAATTGTGATGGTTGGCGACTTGATGTAGCTGCTGACCTTGGTAGAAGTAAAGAATTTAATCATAAATTTTGGAAAGACTTTCGTAAAGCTGTCAAAAAAGCAAACCCAGAGGCTATAATTTTGGCTGAACATTATGGAGATGCTTATGATTGGTTACAAGGTGATGAGTGGGATACTATAATGAATTATGATGCTTTTATGGAGCCTATTACTTGGTTTTTAACTGGAATGGAAAAGCATAGTGATGAATTTAGAGGAGATTTACTTTGTAATGGAGGAGTTTTTGAAAGTGCTATGAGATATCATATGTCAAGACTTAGTATACAATCTATATTAACATCTATGAATGAACTATCTAATCATGACCATTCAAGGTTTATTACACGTACTAATATGACAGTTGGTAGATTAAATTCAAAAGGTCCAGAAGAAGCAGGAAATAATATTAATAAAGGTATTATGAAAGAAGCTGTAACTTTTCAAATGACTTGGCCGGGGTCGCCAACAATTTATTATGGAGATGAAGCAGGTGTTGTTGGTTGGACTGACCCTGATAGTAGAAGAACATATCCTTGGGGTAATGAAGATAAAGATTTAATTGAATATCATAAAGAATTAATTTCCATACATAAAAAATATTCTGCTTTAAAATTTGGTTCATTAGAATATTTAGAATGTAGTTATGGAATATTAGCTTATGGTCGTTTTGATAATAATAATAAATTAGTAATAATATTAAATAATGATAAAGTTCAACGAACAGTTAAATTACCTGTATGGAGAATAGGAATTAGAAGAGAAGCAATTTTAAATAAAATTTTAATGTCAACTCAATATGGTTTTGATACAAGTGAAGCATTATATTATGTAAAACAAAGTATGCTTGAAATAACATTACCTCAATATAGTAGTATGATTTTAGTTGAAAAATAAATGATATGGGGGTGAGTTTAAACTTGCCTCTTTTTTATATTTAATGAAAAGGAGAAAATTTTATGCCAACATTTATTATTATATGTATTATAATTTTACTTTGTACTTTAGCTGTTATAAAAATAATTAAAGATAAAAAAAATAATACTGGTTGTAGTCATTGTGATGGATGTGCTAAGAAAAATGAGTGTAATAAAAAAAATAAACTTTAAAAAAGTTTGTATATTATAAACTTAAAAATAGTATTTAGTTATCTTATAACAAAATCAAACTATTATTTAGGAGGTAAATTATGAAAGGTTTAACTTTATGTGAAGAATTTTTCTTTGAAATAGCAGAGCCTATTTTAAAAAAGAATTATCCAAATTTAATATATTCAGCAGGACTTATTGGTTATGGTTCCGATGTACTTGGTTTTGATGATGAAACTTCAACAGACCATATGTGGGGGCCAAGATTTTATTTATTCTTAACAGAAAAAGATATTTTATTAAAAGAAAATATTATGAATACATTTTCTAATGAATTTCCTTATACATTTAAAGGTTATAGTGTTAATTTTTCAATGCCTAACCAAAACGATAATGGAGTAAGACATCCTGAAATAATAAACTCAGGTAAAGTTTCACCACTTATATTTATACATACTATATCTGAATTTTTAGATAGTTATTTAGGTCTGAGTGATTTTTCAAATATTACATATTTAGATTGGTTATCATTTAGTGAACATAAGTTGCTTAGTCTTACAAGTGGTAAAATATTTGTTGATAATTTAAATATTAAAGAAAAACTTAATATTTTAAAGTTTTATCCTGAAGATGTTAAACTATATTTATTAGCTTCTAATTGGTCGTTAATTGCAGAAGAGCAAGCATTTATTAAACGTTGTTTTGATTGTGGCGATGAAATAGGCTCAATAATTATATGTACTAGAATTGCAGAACGTCTTATGCGATTAGTTTTTTTATATGAAAATAAATATGCACCTTATAGTAAATGGTTCGGTACAGCATTTAATAAATTATTTATTGATGAAAATATAAAAACTTATATTTTAGCTGCTTTAAATGCTAAAAATATTATTGATAGAGAAAATAGTATTGTTTATGCACAAAAGTTAGTTGGTGATTTACACAACTCAAAAAACCTTACTGACTTTGTAGAAATAAAAGTTCAATTATATTTTGGTAGAGATATTAAAGTTATTTATGCAGATAAAATTGTTGATAAAATAATGAAAAAATTACAAGGAACGAAGTTTGAAAATATACCTCTAATTGGAACATTAAGTCAAGTTGCTAATTTTACAAATATATTTGATAATCCAATTTATAAAGATAAAATTAAATTATTATATTAATTTTAGAGAGCGTTAATAAAAGTAAATTTAAATCGTTATTGAATGTAGGGGCGTGCGAAAACGTCCGAAAAAAAACAGGGGCGACCGAAGGTCGCCCCTACATACTTATACACGACTTTTATATAACTATCTATACTTAAATACTTTCAATTTTTATAAATCTTCTTTTTCGTATTTAACTATTGAATTAGGTGAATAACCTCTTTCTATTTGATGTCGTGCTTTTCGATTTTCTACACTATCAAATATAATAGAAAAATCATAATCATCAGGATAAAGTTCACTTGCAGGTGCTAAAAGTTTTATTCGTTTATGATTAACCAATTGTTTTTTACCTTTAATTTGAACGCCAATTTCTCCTTTTTCATTTGCCCTTTTATAAATAATGCCAATATCTTGTTGTGGATAAATTTTAACACTATCTCCAATATTAAATTTTTCGCTACGTAAAGGAGCTTTTTTAGGAAGTTCTTTAAGAAGTCTTTTTTGAATATTAGAATTATCTAAAGGATTTTCTGAAAATGTAGTATATGAATTAGGTTTTTCAATATAATTATTTTGACCATATGCCAAATCTCTAGCTTGGTTTAGCATATGTCCCGGAAAACCTAATCTTTCAGCAATATATAAGGCACAACTTTCACCAGCTTCACCAATCTCTAATTTATATAAAGGTTTTAAACTTTCTCTATCAAAAGACATTCTAGCATTAATAATATTCTCTGTATTTTTTGCAAAGTCTTTAATTTCAGGATAATGAGTTGTTGAAAGAAAAAGACAGTCTTTTTGTTTTAATTCATTTAAAATTGAAATTGCAATTCCCATTCCTTCTGCAGGGTCTGTACCTGAACCTAATTCATCAAGTAATACTAAACTTTCATCTGATACATTTTTTAAAATGTTAATAATATTTGTAATATGTGATGAAAAAGTTGAAAGGTTTTCTGTTATACTTTGACCATCTCCAATATCACATAAAATATTATTATGCATACAAAATATACTTCCTTCAGAAACTGGTACATGAAGTCCACTTTGTGCCATAAGTGATAAAAGTCCTACTGTTTTTAAAGCAACTGTTTTACCACCTGTATTTGGACCTGTTATTACAATTCCTCTAATATCTCCACCAATTTCAAAATCAAGTGGTATACATAAATCTTGTTTTAATAAAGGATGTCGCCCTTGTTTAATTATAATTTTTCTATTGGTGGTAATTGGTACTGGAATTGCTTTCATATCCATTGACAATTTAGCTTTTGCAAATATAAAATCTAATGTTTCCATACAATCCATGTTAATTTTAAGTTCACTTATATATTGTTCAACAAGAGCAGTAAGTGTATATAATATTCTTCTAACTTCATTGTCTTCATCAATTTGTAAACTTGATAATTCTTCATGCAATTTTCTAACAATAGTAGGTTCAATAAAGTAAGTGCTTCCTGTACCAGAAGTATCAACTACTGTACCATTTACCTGATTTTTATATTCCTTTTTAACAGGTAAAACAAGTCTACCATTACGGGTTGCAACATAACCATCAGAAAACCATTCTTTTTTAGTGCGAAGTATATTTTCAAGTTTTACTTTAATAGAAGAATTCAAATTTTCAATTTTTCGGCGTATATCACGCAAAGTAGTAGAAGCATTATCATCAACTATATCATTCCTTATAGAATGTTCAATTTCTTCAAAAAGAATATCCAAGTCATTAAATGAACTGTTATAATAAGCAATATCAACATTAAGTATTTCTGCTTTCTTTAAATAACTTTTCATTCGTTTACAAGTAAATATAAAGCTAGAAATACTTCTTAATTGTTCTGGTATTAACATAGAACCTTTTTGAGTTAAATCTAAAATTTTATCTAAATCTTTCATTGATGTAAGAGGAGGTGTCCCCATACATTCTAATATTTTTTTAGCTTCTGTTGTTTCATTCATTTTTGATTTACATTGACTTTCATTTAAAAAAGGTTCTAATAATAATAACTTCTCTTTTACATTTTGAGAAAGAGCATATTTAGATAAGTTTTCAAGTATAATATTAAATTCAAGTGTATTCATTTATAAATCCTCCATTAATAAAAATAATTCTACAGAGAGATTACCATTAAGGCAGACTACTCCTAAGATTTATAATGATTGAGTGAAAATATAAAATAAAAAAGTGTGACAGAAAATCTATCACACTCTATAAATTATAACGAAAAAAACGCTATAATTTTGCCAATTAAACTTGACTTATAACTCAAATGATTATTATAGAAAGTAATCTGTAAGGTATAAAGGCACACTTAAAAAAGCAGGTAACTATACCCACACCTTAAAAGTAACCTCTCAACTATTTAGTTGAAAATCACCATTACAGAAACACTTAACATATAAAAATCATCCTCTCATTTTTTAGAATAATTTATTATAGTATATTTTTTTTTATTTGTCAACTAAATATCAATTTGATAATAGTTATATAAAAAATTAACATAAAAGATATTAGTTACTTTTTATTATTATAATTTTGAGAGGGGTCATATATAAATAGTTATATAGAAAAACTATCAATATGTATGTAGGGGCGTGCGAAAACGTCCGTAAAATTTTTGATATTATTATATTTTTATCAATAATTCGTTAAATTTTTCGAGGGTGACCGCAGGTCCCCCTACTTATTGTAGGTTAACCCATAGTCATTAACCTCAAAATTTGAATAAAATTAAAAATATGTTCCTAATATAACTTAGAAAGTTTTTCAAAACTTTCTAATGAGTTTTCTACTTTTTGATATGGTACACAATAAGCTATTCGTACATATCCCGGACAACCAAAAGAACTACCCGGAACAATAAGTAAATTAAATTCTTTTGCTTTAAGTACAAATTCTTTATCATCTGCTATTAATGATTTTGGAAATAAATAAAAAGCTCCTTGCGGTTTTATACATTCAAAACCAAATTTAATAAGACTATCATATAAAAGATTTCTATTCTTTTCATAAATTGATATATCAACTTTTAAATCTATACATTCACCAATAATTTTTTGAAATAAAGATGGAGCATTAACAAAACCTAAAATCCTATTTGCTACATTTAAAGATTGAGTTATTAAATTAAATTCATCTACTTCACTTGGTGTAACAACATAACCAATACGTTCACCCGGCAGAGATAGCGATTTACTAAATGAATATACAACAAAAGTATTTCTATAATAATTAGTTACATATGGAACATAAGTATTATCATAAACTATTTCTCTATATGGTTCATCAGAAATTAAATATATTGAAGTATTTAATTGTTCTTGTTTTCTATTTAATACTTCTGCTAAATCTTTTAAAATACTTTCAGAGTATACAACTCCTGTTGGATTGTTAGGAGTATTTATAATTATTGCTTTAGTATTTAAGTTTATACTATTTTCTAATATAGATAAATCAGGAGTGAATGTATCTGTAGCAGGTATAATAATAATTTTGCCATCATAATTTGATATATAATTATTATATTCACCAAAGTAAGGAGCAAAAACTATAACTTCATCTTGTGGATTTAAAAGTGTTTTTAAAATTATATTTAATCCACCAGCCGCACCAACAGTCATAATAATATTATTTTCATTAAATTTTGTATTAAATTTTTTATTTATACTTGTTGCAACTTTATTTCTTACATCTTCATAACCTGAATTGTTCATATATGCATGTAAGTTTTTCTGCTCTAATAATTTTATTATGGTTTCTTTAATTTCATAAGGAGGGTAAACATTTGGATTTCCTAAACTAAAATCATATACTTTATCCTCACCATATATTTGAGTGAGTTTTTTTCCTTCTTCAAACATAGCTCTTATCAATGAACTGTTTGAAACTAAGTTAATCATTTTACAAGATAGCATTTAAATCATCTCCATTAATTTTTGCTGTCTAATATTTTTTCAATACTTACAATCTTTACACATAGTACAAATAACTCCATAGCTAATTTAAGTTCATTAACCGATGGATATGATGGAGCAATTCTTATATTTGAATCAATAGGGTCCATGCCATATGGGAAAGTTGCACCTGCTTCTGTCATAATAACACCTGCTTCTTTACATAAAGAAACTACTCTTTTAGCACAACCTTCTATTGTTTGAAATGATACAAAATATCCACCTTTAGGATTAATCCATGTACCTATACCATATGGTTCAATCTCTGCTTCAAGAGCGTCTATTACTACTTTAAATTTTGGTCTTAAAAGTTCAGCATGTTTTTTCATATGTTCTTTAATTCCATTTATATCTTTGAAAAAACGAACATGGCGTAATTGGTTTACTTTATCATAACCTATAGTTTGAATTTTAAGTTGTTTTAGTATAGAATCAATATTGTTTTTAGATGCTACTACAGCAGCTATACCAGAACCCGGAAAACTAATTTTTGATGTAGAACAAAATTGAAGTATTATATCACAGTTATTAGCCTTTTTGCATTCATCCATTATATTTAAAAGAGTATCACCTTCATCAAATAAATCATGAACAGCATAAGCATTATCCCAATAAATTCTAAAATCAATAGCTTTAGGTTTTAAATTTGCAAATCTTTTTACAACTTCATCTGAATAAGTATTACCTTGGGGATTAGAATATTTTGGTACACACCAAATTCCCTTTATAGTATCATCTTCAGAAACAAGCTTTTCAATCATATCCATATCAGGTCCATCTTGATTGGTTTTTATTGGTATCATTTCTATACCAAAATGTTCTGTTATTGCAAAATGTCTATCGTAACCCGGAACAGGACATAAAAATTTTACTTTATCATATTTACACCAAGGCTTACTTCCCATAACACCATGTGTATATGAACGTGATATAGCATCATACATAATACTAATACTTGAATTACCATATATAATAACATTTTGTGGTTCTACACATAACATATCAGCAATTAATTTTTTAGCATCAATTATTCCATCAATTATTCCATAATTTCTACAATCAACGCCTTCTGAACATTTAAGAGTTACTTGGCTATTTAATGAGTCCATCATTTCCATTGAAAGATTTAATTGGTCTAAATCAGGCTTTCCTCTTGACATATCAAGAGTTAAATTTCTATTTTTGAATTCTTGATATTGTTTGTTAAATTTTAATTTTAATTCTTCTAATTCACTACTAGGCATTAACTTATATTCAATCATGATAAATCTCCTCATACTATATTTTATTTAAATATTCTAACATATAAACTTATAGTTTGCAAGTTTAATTTATTTATATTGCATTTCCAACAATTAAGTTTGATAAATATTTACATATATATAAAACAAGTAAATTAAGTTTTATATATAATTATATATAGTCATGTAAAAATTGTATTATTAAATTATTATTTTAATATATCAATATTCATTTTTGCAATTTTTATTTTATCAACATTCATTTTTGAGATAAACTAAAGTATTATTAATATTGTAATATATATTGTTAAATAAACATATATATATAAGTACACAATATTTGGGAGGCTTAATATGATTAAAAATTCCTTTCCAAAAATATTAACAATTGAAGAAGAAAGAAAATATTACAAAGAATTTCTTAATGGAAGTATTGAAGCTAAAAACATACTTATAGAAAAAAATATGAAACTTGTAAAACATATAGTAAAAAAATATTCATGTTATGAAGCAGATGAGATAATATCTATAGCAACTATGGGTTTAGTAAAAGGAATTATATCTTTTAATGAAAATAAAAACATTACACTAAGTAAGTATATTGCTAAATGTATAGAAAATGAAATATTAACTAATATAAATGTATTAAATAAAAAACAAAATTATTCAAGAAAAATAAAATTAAAAACTCAATTAAAAATTTTATATACAAAAATAAGATTTTTATTAAAAAATAGACAAGAAAAAGTAGTTAAATTAAAATATAATCTTTTATATAATACAGAAATAACTCCAAGAGAAGTTGGTGAATTATTAAGAAACTTAGAACTAAAAAAAAGATATTAATGATTTAAAATAAAAAAATTACTATAATTCATAAATTTATAATACAAATTTAGAATATTTTTAATATTAATTTAATACTATTTTCGTTTATGTAAAAACAAAAATAGTATTATTTTTTGCTTTAATTTTAAATACATTATTAATTAGACACGCACACATTAGGTTTAGTGCAACATAAAATATAACTACAAAATGTTTTCGGGGGTGGGTTTGTGATATTTTATTTATTACAATACTTTTTTATGTTTGGATATATTACCGGAAACAGCTCCTTTCCTAATCCATTAACGCCTGAAGAGGAGAAAAAATTTCTTGAAGAATTTGCTAATGGAAGTATAGAAGCTAAAAATGTACTTATAGAAAGAAATTTAAGACTTGTAGCACATATAGTAAAAAAATATTCAAATTACAATAAAGACCCAGATGATTTGATATCTATAGGAACAATTGGTTTAATAAAAGGTATCACGTCTTTTGATATTAGCAAAGGGACTAGATTAGCAACTTATATTGCTAGATGTATAGAAAATGAAATATTGATGGATATACGCTCATCAAAAAAACAACAAAATGAAATATCATTACAAGAACCAATAGGAACTGATAGGGAAGGAAATGAAGTTACATTTATAGAAGTTCTAAGTAGCGATGTTGATAATATTTCAGAACATGTAATTAATAAAATAGAATTTAAAAAATTATATGAAAAAATGAAATATATATTAAAAAGTGATGAACGAAAGGTATTAATATTAAGATATGGTCTTTTGAATAATATTGAAAAAACACAAAAAGAAATTGCTAAATTATTAAATATATCAAGGTCATATGTATCGAGAATAGAAAAAAAAGCTATAAAAAAATTAAGAAACGAAATGGAAGATAAAAAAAAAGAAAAATATGAAAATCAAGAGAAAAATGAAAAAAAAGACAAAGATGAAAATCAAGACAAAAATGAAAATCAAGAGAAAAAATAAAAGAAATAATATATATTTAAAACCTAGCATACAAAATTCAATTGTAATCTAGGTTTTTATTTTTGCCTTTATATTTATAGTATATTTTAAAATAATAAATATAATATTAAAAATAATTCAGTTAGAGTATATTTGGAGGTCATTTATGTTTAGAACAATGATAGAATCATTAGTTTCAGTTAGTGTATTATTTATTCTAACTAGAATTATGGGTAAAAAGCAAGTTTCTCAACTTACTTTATTTGATTATGTAGCAGGAATTTCTATAGGCTCTATAGCTGGAACATTTGCAATTGATAATTCTATAGGATATGTAAATGATTTAACAGGATTAGTTGTATATGCTTTATTTGCAATTTTATTATCATATATTTCATTAAAAAGTTATTATGCTAGAAAAATATTTGATGGAGAACCTACAATTTTAATTTTAAATGGAAAAATTATTGAACTTAATTTAAAAAAACTAAAATGAATGTCAATGATTTATTAGAAGAATGTCGTTTAAAAAATGCTTTTAATATTTCTGAAATAGAGTTTGCAATTTTAGAAACAAGCGGAAAACTTAGTGTATTATTAAAATCTGAAAACCAACCATTAACTTGTAAAGATATGTAGATACAAACAGAATATAAAGGCTTATGTATAAATGTAATCATTGATGGTAAGATTTTATATAATAATTTAAAAGCTATAAATAAAGATAAGAATTGGTTATATGCTCAATTAAAAAACAAAGATATTAATAATATATCTCAAATACTTTTAGCATTTATAGATAATAAAAATAATTTTTATATACATTTAAAAAATGAAAATCCACCAATCCTATTAAATCTATGAAATTTCAATTCTACATTTGTTACTTATAGTCAGTAAATTTTAAAAAGGTTTGTTGACTATAAAAATTTTTAATAAAATTTGAAAAAAACACTTGACAATATTTAAGTTGAGTGTTATTTTAAAAGTATAAATTAGCACTCACATTAAGAGAGTGCTAACAAAGAATAATATGTTCTTATCATGCAAATAAGGAAGTGACAGTATGATTTTAAACGAGAGAAAAATTAAAATTTTACAGGCGATTATAGACGATTATGTTGCAACCGCTGAACCTGTAGGGTCACGTACTATTGCTAAAAAATACAATTTAGGTGTAAGTTCTGCAACAATAAGAAATGAAATGTCAGACCTAGAGGAATTAGGATTAATAGTTCAACCCCATTTATCAGCAGGACGCATTCCATCAGATAAAGGCTATAGACTTTATGTTGATGAGTTAATGCAATATAAAAAGTTAGAGGAACATCAAATAAAAATACTTGAAGAAATTGTTGAAAATAGTATAAATCAAATTGATTATTTTATGAAAGAAACAGCAAAAGCTGTATCGTTACTTACAAAATACACTACAATAGTTTCTAAACCAAGTATAAGTAAAACTAAATTAAAACATATACAGCTTATTCCCTTAGATGAAAACTCTATAATAGTTGTTTCTGTAATGGATAATAATTTAGTACAAAATCATGTTATAAATATAAAAAATGCTCCTGAAGAAAAAATACTCAATAAACTATCATTAATATTAAATAAAAATTTATTAGGACTTACTTTAGAAGAAATAACATTACCATTAATTCAGAAAATAAAAAAACAAATGGGCAATTATAATGAGATTCTTAATCCTATATTAGATTATATAGCGGACGCTGCTCAAAAATCAGATGATATAGAAGTAAGTTTAAGTGGAGCTAAAAATATATTAGATTATCCTGAATTTAATGATGTTTCAAAAGCTAAAATATTATTTCAAACACTTGAAGAAAAAGATATATTAAATGAAATAGTTAATAAAAATGGGATAGAAATAGGGAAAATCCAAATTACTATAGGTGATGAAAATATTATTAATGAAATAAAAGAATGTAGTTTAATTAAAACTACTTACACTATAGGTGATAAAGAATTAGGAACTATAGGAATACTAGGACCTACTAGAATGAATTATGCTCAAGTAGTATCTATGTTATCATATATAAACCACAATATAGAAGAAGTATTAAGACGTTTGTCAGGAGGATAAAAAATGTTTAACAAAAAAGAAAAATCATCTAAAGATGAAGTAAAAGAAGAAGAAATCAAAGATTTAAGTGAAGAAACTGAATCAGAAGTTGAAAATTTAGAATCATTTGACATAATTGATGATGTTGAAACTGATACCCAATCTGCATTAAAAGAAGAAATAAAAAATTTAGATGATAGATTAAAAAGAACAATGGCTGAATTTGATAATTTCAGAAAAAGAACAATTAAAGAAAAAAGCAGTATGTATGATGATGGTATTAGAAACACTATAGAAAAAATACTTCCTGTACTTGATAATTTTTCCCGAGCTATTTTGACCAATAGTGAAAAATCAAGTTTTCAACAAGGAATAGAAATGATTCTTAAACAATTTACAGATATATTAAATAGTATGGATGTTAAAGAAATTGAAGCACAAGGAAAAGAATTTAATCCTAATTTTCATCTAGCAGTAGCACATGTAGAAGATGAAAGTTACGAATCAAATACAGTAATAGAAGTACTTCAAAAAGGCTATATTCATAAAGATAAAGTTATTAGATATAGTACAGTTAAAGTTGCAAATTAAAAATTTATTTAATAATTAGGAGGAAATAAAAATGGCTAAAATAATAGGTATTGACTTAGGAACAACAAATTCATGTGTAGCAGTTATGGAAGGAGGGCAACCAGTAGTTATCGCTAATACAGAAGGTATTAGAACAACTCCATCTATAGTTGCATTCTCAAAAACAGGTGAACGTTTAGTAGGTGAACCGGCAAAACGTCAAGCGATAACAAATACAGACCGTACAATAAGTTCAATTAAACGTAAAATGGGTTCAGATTATAAAGTAAACATTGATGATAAAGGATATTCACCACAAGAAATTTCTGCTATGATACTTCAAAAATTAAAAACAGATGCAGAAGGATATTTAGGTGAAACAGTAAATAAAGCAGTTATTACAGTTCCAGCATATTTTACAGATGCTCAAAGACAAGCGACAAAAGATGCAGGTAAAATTGCAGGTCTTGAAGTAGAACGTATAATAAATGAACCAACTGCTGCTGCTCTTGCTTATGGATTAGATAATGAAAAAGAACAAAAAATCATGGTATATGACTTAGGTGGAGGAACATTTGACGTATCTGTTATTGAAATTGGTGATGGTGTAATTGAAGTTCTTGCAACAAGTGGAGATAACTACTTAGGTGGAGACGATTTTGACGAAAGAGTAATGAATTACTTAGTTGATGAATTTAAAAAAGCTGAAGGAATTGACTTAAAACAAGATAAAATGGCTATGCAACGTGTTAAAGAAGCAGCAGAAAAAGCTAAAAAAGAATTATCAACAACAACAACAACAAATATAAACCTTCCATTCATAACAATGAATCAAGATGGACCAAAACATTTAGATGTTACATTAACTAGAGCTAAATTTGATGAACTTACACATGATTTAGTAGACCGTACAATGGGACCAGTAAGAACAGCCCTAAAAGATGCAGGTTTAGAACCATCTGAATTAAATAAAATTCTTCTTGTTGGAGGTTCAACAAGAATACCAGCAGTACAAGAAGCAGTTAAAAAACTAACAGGAAAAGAACCATTTAAAGGTATAAATCCTGATGAATGTGTTGCAGTAGGAGCAAGTATCCAAGGTGGTAAATTAGCTGGTGATGCTGGTGCTGGAGATATCTTATTACTTGATGTAACACCATTATCATTAGGTATTGAAACAATGGGTGGAGTTGCTACAAGATTAATCGAAAGAAATACAACAATTCCTACAAAGAAAAGTCAAATTTTCTCAACAGCTGAAAACAATCAAACAGCAGTTGATGTACATGTAGTACAAGGAGAAAGGTCACTTGCACGTGATAATAAAACATTAGGACAATTTAGACTTGATGGTATTGCACCAGCCCCAAGAGGTATACCTCAAATTGAAGTTACATTTGATATAGACGCTAATGGTATAGTACATGTATCTGCTAAAGATTTAGGAACAGGAAAAGAACAAAAAATAACTATAACATCTAATACAAATTTAAGTGATGATGATATAGAAAAGGCAATCAAAGAGGCTGAACAATTTGCTGAACAAGATAAAAAACGTAAAGAAGCAATAGATACTAAAAATGAAGCTGATTCAATGGTATTCCAAATGGAAAAATCATTACAAGATTTAGGTGATAAATTAGACCCTAATGAAAAATCTAATATTGAAGCTGAAATAAGCAAATTAAAAAGCTTAGTTGAAAATGCTAACCCTGAAACAATGACAGAAAGTGATATTCAAGCTATAAAAGATGCAAAAGAAAGTTTAACACAAGCATTCTATGCAGTTTCTGAGAAATTATACAACCAAGCACAAGCAGATGGGCAAAACCCTAATCCAAGTGATGATGTAGTTGAAGGTGATTATAAAGAAGTATAAAATCAACAAACTTTTTAAAGTTTATTGAGGGACATAAACTAACTCCTTAAACCAAGTTTAAGGAGTTAAATTTTGGAAGGTGATGACATGGCAGATAAGAGAGATTATTATGAAACTCTGGGCGTTGATAAAAATGCCAGTGATGCAGAAATTAAAAAGGCTTTTCGTCAGTTAGCAAAAAAATATCATCCTGATTCTAATCCGGGTAATGCTGAAGCTGAAAAAAATTTTAAAGAAGTAAACGAAGCATATGAAGTATTAAGCGATGAAAATAAAAAAGCTAAATATGACCAATTTGGACATTCAGCATTTGACCAAAGTGCTGGAGGTGGCGGATATTATTCTGATATGGATATAAATGATATATTTGGTTCATTTGGTGATCTTTTTGGTAGAGGAAGTAGACGTCCACAAGGACCATCAAGGGGTAGTGATGTAAGAACACGTATAGTTATAACATTTGAAGAAGCTTTTTATGGAACTACTAAAGAAATTCAATTGAATTCTTTAGAACAATGTGAAACTTGTAAAGGAACAGGGGCTAAACCGGGTACTTATGCAGAAACATGTAAAAAATGTCGTGGAACAGGTGAAGAAAGATTTACACAACAAACTATAATTGGAATGATGACAAGTGTTAGACCTTGTAGTGTATGTGGTGGAGAAGGTAAAGTAATTAAAGAGCCTTGTTCACAATGTAATGGAAAAGGTAAAGTTAGAAAAGTTAAAAAATTAGAAATAGAAATACCACGAGGAATAGATAATGACCAAAGCATACGTATATCAGGTAAGGGTGAACCCGGCGAAAAAGGTGGTCCAACAGGAGATTTATTTGTTACTATAACTGTAAAACCACATAATATATTTACACGTAAAGGTACTGATTTATATTGTGATGTTCCTATTACATTTACACAAGCAGCACTTGGAGCTGATATAACAATACCTACTATTGATGGTGAAATACAATTTACAATAAAAGAAAGTACACAAACTGATACAGTAATATCTTTAAAAGATAAAGGTTTCCCTAATATTAGAAATCCTAAGTTTAGAGGTGTTCTATATGTAACTGTAAAAGTTCAAACTCCTACAAAACTTACTGCTAGACAAAAAGAACTTTTAAAGGAATTAGCTGAAGAAAGTGGAGATGAAGTTAATCAAAAAGAAGGTTTCTTTGAAAAATTTAAACAACATAGAAAGAAAAATTAATTAAATTTATCTATATATAAATGGATGGTAAAACTAAATGTTTTCCCATCCATTTATTTATATTGTTATCAATTTCATAATAGAAATTAAACATTCTCAAAATAAAATATAAAAAGACGACCAAAGGTCGTCCGATATTATTATGTATTTATCAATAATTTATTAAGTTCTTACTAGCTTTTAATTTTACTAAGTATACGATTTTTTAATAGAATTTATAAGTTGGTAAATATTTTTTAATCTAAATTAACTCCGGAGTTTTAAATTGTATTCCTTTTTCTTTAGTATAAACAACAAATATGTTTTTATCTAATAATAACTTATTTCTCACATAATTGTGGTGCATGCATTAAATCTCCACAATTATTGTATATTGATAATTTCAACAGTATCTAGAATTTGTTGATTTCATCAATATACTTAAAAAATAGTCATTACCGACAACATTATCTTAAGTAGAATAAATCAATTAAAACACTATAAATAAGTATTCAAGAAAGTTTAATTTTATTGTAATAGCATACAGGGTAGGGTAGTTAGGGTTAAATTCGTGCAAGAAATAATACATCTAAAAGAGCCTATTACTATGCCGTTAACTAAATTAAAAACAACACTTGAGATACTTAATTTATAATATGCAATAATAATAAAATGTTGAATACTAAATAGTATAATCTTGAAAGTAGTTAGGTAAAAAATATAACAAAATAATGTATGCTTTTTGGTAGTCCTTTAATTTTGAAAAGATTTTTTGTACCTCTTGACAAATATTTCGATATCGTAGTATAATATATTTCGACGTCGAAATATATTATTTGGAGGATAATTAATGTCTCTATTACAAGTTTTATCCCTTACAGGACTCATTGCCTATTTTGCTCTGCTTCTGTTTGCGGTTACAAAGGAAAAGAAAAATACAAATGTAATTGATTACTTCTTCGCCGGAAGAGCATTACCATTTTGGGCATTATCAATTACATTTATAGCATCATGGTGGGGAGCAGGTTCTGCATTGTCAACAGCTGATTTGGCTTATGAAGATGGTCTTGGAGCATTTTTCTATTATGGTGTTCCAGTTCTTATTTCTACTTTTTTAATGATTTTAGGTTCTAAAGCTATCCGTAAAGTTGGATATCTAACACAAGGAAAAATGATGGAAGCAAGATATTCTAAAGGTGTTTCTAAAATGCTTGCTGTATTAATTTTGGCATTCATGACTTTCACTGCTGCTTCACAGATGGTTGGTATTGGTAACTTCTTTGGTACATATCTTGGAATGAATTATGAGGTAGCAGTACTTGTAGGAACAGGTATAGTTCTCGTATATTCTATGTTTGGTGGTTTTAGGGGTGTTGTTTTAACCGATATTATTCAGTTTGTTTTACTTGCTATTTCTGCTGTAGCTGTTTTTATTTTTGCAATGATGAAGTCGGGTGGATTTGCAGAAATTAGTGCCACAGCTGCACTTCTTGGAAAAGATAACTACATGAGCTTGACATCAGGTGCATCTAAATATTTAACATATGTTATTACATTTGGCTGTGCATGGATGATTCAAGCTAATGTATGGCAACGTATTTCAGCAGCTAAAAATGACAAAGATGCTTTTAAAATGACAACAATGAGTTTCTTTGTATATATTCCACTTTATCTTATAGTTGTGCTTACTGGTATGTCAGGTATTACAATATTCAAAGAAATGCCACAAGGTGGAATTATTACTGCAATAGTCACAAACTATATGCCTCCTATACTTGGTGCTGTTGTGTTTGTTGGTATATCTGCAGCAATTATGTCAACAATGGATTCACTCATCAACACAGGTGCTATGACTCTTGCAATCGACCTTAACACAAAAGAAAAATCAGAAACAAGTCAGCTTGCATTTTCTAAAATAGCAACTTTACTTGTTACTGCTGTCGCTCTTGTTATTTCACTTTTTGTGCGTTCTATCTTGGAAATTTCTTGGATTGCTTCTGATATAATTACAACAGGTGTATTTGTTCCGCTTGTTCTCGGATTTATTTGGCGTAGAGGAAACTCAAAAGGTGCACTTGCATCAATGCTTGTAGGATTTGCTTATAGTATGTATAATTTAATAGTTAGCTTTGGTGCTCCATTACCAACATTTTGGGAAAATCAATCTGCATTACAAGTAATTTTAGGTGTGATGTTATCTACAGTAATCTATATCTGTGTAAGTTTGTCTACAAAACCTGAATTTGATAAAGCCGATGATTTTATAACCTTAGCATCACTAACAAAGAAATAGAGAGGGTGTGCTATGAAGTCAGATGATACTTTTTACATTTTAAATAAAATTTCCACTGGAATGAATAACTTTATCATAGAGGAAATTAATAAGCATGGAGCCAGAGGTCTTGTAACCTCGCATGGCTCAATTTTGCTCTGCTTATTTGATGGGACAAAATCTATGTTAAGTATTGCTGAACGTATTAATAAAACTCCTCAAACTGTTACGACACTTGTAAAAAAGCTTGAAATTTTTGGATATGTTATAACTGAAAAATCAAAGGAAGACAGGCGTTCCACTCTGGTTACGTTAACAGATAAAGGTAAAGATTTAAAACCACTTATGATTTCAGCATCGGAAAATTTATTTATAAAACAATACAAAGGTCTTACTGAAGATGAAATTGCAGAATTACGAAGATTATTAAAATTAATGCTTAAAAATTTCAGTAATATTCGTGACTGATGATATAAATTAGGTATGTCATTAAAAATAAAAAATGTATTTGACTAAATATAGATTAGTAAATTCATGATAAAAGTATAATAAAAACCTAAGTTATTTTGGGAATTAGATAACTTAGGTTTTGTTTATAATTATATTAATTTATTAATTTTTATTGTAATTTCCAAATTTCAGATGCATATTGTTTTATTGTTCTATCACTTGAGAATTTACCTGCATTTGCAATATTTAAAAAGCATTTTTGTGTAAATTCAAATTTATTACTATAGTCTTTATTTGCTTTTAATTTTGTATCACAATAAGAAATAAAATCATGAAGTATAAAATAATTATCTGGTGAATGCCAACTAGCTCCAAGTAATAATGAATCATAAAGTTCTCTAAATGTTCCATTACCACCATCGTCAAATGTTCCATCAATTAAACAATTAACTACCATCGCTATTCTAGGATATTTTTTATAAAGTTGTCTTGGAATATAGGTTTTTCTCATTGATTCTACTTCTTCTACTGTTGCCCCAAATATATAATTATTTTCTTCTCCTGCTTGTTCAACAATTTCAACATTAGCTCCATCAAATGTGCCAAGTGTAACCGCTCCATTTAACATAAGCTTCATATTGCCAGTTCCTGATGCTTCAGTACCTGCTGTTGAAATTTGCTCTGATATATCAGCAGCTGGTATTAATTTTTCAGCATAAGATACATTATAATTAGAAACAAAAACAACTTTTAATTTATCATTTACTTCTTCATCGTTATTAACTAAGTTAGCAATTTCATTTATAAATTTTATAATTGCTTTAGCACGACGATATCCCGGTGCTGATTTAGCTCCAAAAATATAAGCTGTGGGATTAAATTCTTTTATTCTTCCATCTTTTAAGCCATAATAAATATCTAATATAGAGAATGCATTTAATAATTGACGTTTATATTCATGTAGGCGTTTAATTTGTATATCAAATATAAAGTCTGGATTAAGTTCTATACCTTCATGTTTTTTAATGTATTCTACTAATTGTTTTTTCTTTGTATATTTAATTTCTGCTAATTTATTTATTACATCTTTATCATCTTTATATTTTTCTAATTCTTTTAATTTATCTAAATCAGTAATCCACCCATCACCAATTTTTTGTGTTATAAAATTAGAAAGTTCTTCATTTGATAAATAAAGCCAACGACGTTGAGTAATACCATTTGTTTTATTATTAAAACGTTCAGGATATATTTGATACCATTCATTTAAAGCAGTATCTTTTAATATTTCAGTATGAATTTTAGCAACACCATTTGTAGAATGAGTAGCAAATATAGCTAGTCTAGCCATAAATATTGTATCATTATCTATTATTAAATATTTTTCTTGTTCATCTTCTTCTATTTTAAGTTCGGTTAATTCTTTTTGTAGGGCTTCATCAATCATAACAACATATTCATATACATCAGGTATAATGGATTTAAATAAATCTACATTCCATTTTTCTAAAGCTTCAGCCATAATAGTATGATTTGTATATGCAAATGTTTTTTTAGCAATTTTTAAAGCTTCTTCAAATTCTATATTTTCTTCAGATACAAGTATACGTATAAATTCTGGTATAGATACTACAGGATGTGTATCATTAAGTTGTATTGCATATTCATTATGGAAGTTTGAGAAATCAGTATGTTTTTTCTTATATGTTCTTATAATATCTTGTAATGATGCACTTGAAAAGAAATATTGTTGTTTTAATCTTAATTTTTTACCTTCTTCTGTGTCATCATTAGGATATAAAAGTTTTGAAATAGCTTCAGCGTGATTTTTTTCTTTAACAGATTCATCGTATTTCTGTTCATTAAAAAGTTCAAAATCAAAATTTGAAACTGCTTCAGCCTGCCATAAACGTAATGTATTTATAGTATTACTAGAGTAACCAATAACAGGAGTATCATAAGGAATAGCATATACGCTTTGGTCTTTAAAATTAATTTTTACTTTTTCATCTTCTTTACGTATAGACCATGGGTCGCCAAATGCTTGCCAATCATCTTCCATTTCTTTTTGGAAACCATCTTCAAAATATTGTTTAAACAAACCATATTTATATCTTATACCATAACCATTTAGTACGATATTTTGTGTTGCAGCAGAATCTAAGAAGCAAGCAGCAAGTCTACCAAGCCCACCATTACCAAGTGCTGCGTCTTCTATTTCTTCAAATACATTTATATCAATATTATTTTTATTAAAAAGTTCTTTAAGTTCATCTAAAAGTCCTAAATTTAATAAATTACTATAAACCAATCTACCAATAAGAAACTCTGCTGAAAAATAACAAGCGGATTTAGTAGTAGTAGCTTTTTCCCATTTATCTCTTATACTTTTTAAACCTGCTTTTGAAGTTGCATTATATAATTCAATAGTAGTGGCATCTTTAATATTTTTGTTATATTCCAAATCTAATATATAAAGTATATCTTCTTTAAAACTACTCATTATTATTTGCTCCTTTTTTTTTTAGTTTTTCTTCCATAAAGTATAGCTAACTCTTTTAACTCTTTTGCTATTTTAGATGTTACTTGATTATCTTTTAATCTCCATCTCCAATTTGTACCTATAGTAGAAGGAAAATTCATTCTTGATTTATTATCAAGCTCTAAGATATCTTGCATTTGGAATATACAAACATTTGCTACACTTGAATAACCTAAACGTAACATAGCTTTTGGTATATCTTTTTTCTTACTTACATTTAAGAAATTCATTATATATTCTAAATTTTCTTCTTCTCTACTTTCAATAAATCCCATTATAGTTTCATTATCATGAGTTCCACCATAAACAAAAATATTTTTTTCATAGTTATATGGTAAATGGTCATTATCAGGGCTACCATCAAACCCAAATTGTAATACTTTCATACCTGGATAATTGTTAGCTTTTAAAAGTTCCCTTACATCTTCACTTACTATACCTAAATCTTCAGCAACTATTTTAGATTTACCAATAGATTCATTTATTGCATTTGTAAGTTTACTACCTGGACCTTTTTTCCACTCACCTTCCATTGCTGTTTCACAAGTAGAAGGAATTGCATAATATCTACTTATCCCAATAAAATGGTCTATTCTAATTACATCATAAATAGTAGATGAATATTCCATACGTTTTCTCCACCACTCGAAATTAGTATCTTCCATCTTACCCCAGTCGTAAAGAGGATTACCCCAACGTTGTCCGGTTTCTGAAAAACAATCTGGTGGAACTCCCGCAACATTTATTGGTTCTCTTTCTTCATCAAGTTCAAATAAATCATAGTTAACCCAAACATCAGCACTATCTAAAGCTACATAGATTGGAATATCACCTATTATTTTTATCTTATTTTTATTAGCATATTTCTTTAATTTTTTCCATTGTTCAAAAAATTTATATTGACAGAATTTCCAAAATTCTATTTGCTCTTTTAATAACTTTTTATAATATACAATTGCGTCAGGTTCTCTAAATTTAATGTCATCGTCCCATTTTAACCATTCATTAGTTTGAAAATGTTCTTTTAAAGCCATATAGAAACTATAATCTTCTAGCCAATAGTCATTTTTAATACAGAACTTTATATATTTTAAACTTTCAGTGTGATTGCTTCTACTAAATGCTAACTTTAAAATTTTAAAGCGAGAATAAAAAATTTTAGCATAATCAACATCTGTTTCATCATCGCCCCAGTCAAAAGCTTTTATTTCATCTTTTGTAATAAGCTCTTCTGCTACTAAATAATCTAAATCAATAAAATATGGATTTCCTGCAAAAGCTGAAAATGATTGATATGGACTATCACCAAAACTAGTTTGACCAACAGGTAGTACCTGCCAATATTTTTGCCCTGCTGATTTTAGAAAATCAACAAATTTGTATGCTTCTTTACCTAATGTTCCTATACCATAATTAGATGGTAAACTACTTATAGGAAGTAATATACCAGCACTTCTTTTAAATGTTTTAGTTTTCATTAAATCACTCCTTTAAATTATAAGATTAAATTTTTTGGGAAATTCTTAGGCGACCACAACTCAAGACTAAAAATATTTCTCTACAAAAATCAGTCAAGCTTTTACAAAGTGACTGTACCCGAGAATTATTTTTGTTTTTTATATGTCAATTATTATACTAACAATATTCCTTTAAGATATCTTATTTTACTAATCCTCAAGAATTTCTTCTATAATAGATTCTTCTAATTCAAAATTACTAGGATCTTTCATATATGCTTCATTAATAGATTCAACAGGAACTTCATGCTCAATTGAAAATTTTACCCATCTATTGGGGATTTCTTCACCCCAATTGAATAACCATCCTTCCGATTCTTCATCCCATTTGCATTCGTTGATGGAATAAGGTATAGTTTTTTTACTTATTTTCATTTAATTCATCCTTTCATTTAACATATTATTATGGATATTTTCAGTATATCCATAACATAACCTTTGATATTAACAATTTGAAAATTTACCTCTTACAAGTAACTATTATGTTTATTTGGTGGGACTACATTTAGATGTCATTTTAAAAGTAACTATTAGTTGGTTTTGTTAACAATTTTCAACGGCTTACCCAATGCAAATTCAAGCCAATCCAGTGCTTTTTTTGCTTCATTGCGACGTTCTTCATCATTCATTTTTAAGTGTTTTTCAGAATTTTCATCTCTGATTTTTCTGATTTCTGTCATAACATTACTTGTTTCCATTAAACTATTCCTCCTCTAAAATCATTGTTGGAGATATTATACTAATTTCTCGGTAGTTATTAATAGCATTTATTATTTTAACCTTGTTTATCGTTTTATAATTTACAAGGTGTTTGAAATTCCATGAAACAATAATATCACAATTATTAACAACAGCAAATGCAATATGCATACAATCATCAAAGCTTTTTTGCGTAAGAACTCCGTTTTTTATATATTCTAATGCAAGTTCTTTTATTTCATCTGTTTCCGTAAGTGTTTCAAAATCAATTTCTTTAAGTTTTTCTATCATCATATTTCTTTTAGGTTCAGAACACTTATGTATTTCTTCTGCTGTTGTTGATGAAATACAAATATTATATTTTGACAAAAGCAAATCTTTCCAAAATTTGTTCGTATCGTTCATTTTATCAAGAACATCATCTGCAAAAAGGTAACTTATAACAGATGTATCGAGATAGATTTTTAGCTTTTTCATATTTATTGTTAACCTCCTTTCTTATCTTCATTACTTACCTTACAAGCATTACATATTCAATAATAACTATACTATTTTTACAAGCTTATCGGCATTAATTCACTTCATCTCTAACAAAGTGTATCCTTATAAGTTTTGGTATATCTGCTTCACTAAAGTGGTATTTAACAGCATTACACAATAGTGATGGTAATTCATCATATTTATCACATTTGGTATAAATAGCTTGTGCTTCATATCCGCTTTCTGATGAAGGTATTACATTAAAAATTATTTCTGTGTTCACTGTTGTTTCCTCTAATTTATTTATATATCCATTTTATAAAATCAGGAAACCTTTTAGCCCATGCATCTTCATTATGAACAGCATCTTTGGCTATTTCAAACTTTATTTTACATAATGGAGTAAAGAGGTTACTAAGTAAATCATAAATCTTTTTGTTGCCATAAAGATAATAATTATACTCTTTATCTTCGCACTCTTTTGTTCCTGTGTCAAGGTATATGTATTGTTCTTTAGAAGGAATATTATTTTTTAAATATTCTAATAATTTTTCTTCTGAAAACCAAGAAGCAGTTGAGAATGCTCCAATTTTTGAAAAGATATCAGGATAGGTACTTCCAATATATAAAGATATAAAGCCACCCATAGAACTTCCTGCTATAGCAGTGTTTTCTCTTTCAGTTAATGTACGATAGTGATTATCTATATAGGGTTTTAATGTTTCTACAATAAACTTTCCATATAAAATACCATCTCCACCACGACCATTTAATTGGGGGTTAAAATTTCCTTCATATTTAAAAGGTGAATATTCATCATATCTTACACTGCCTTCATTATCAATTCCGATTACAATTACTTCCTTTATAATATTTGTTTCAGTTAAATAATCAATAGTTTCATTTACTTCCCAACTTTGATTGTTAAAAGTATTTGTTTTTTCACTTAAATTCTGTCCATCATGCATATAAAGAACGGGATATTTTTTATCAATATCGTTAAAATAATTATTAGGTAAATGAACTCTTATAGTTCGAGTTCTATTAAGTTGTGGAATTTCTATATTAAACTTTTCAATAATCATATTAATTTCTCCTTGTTTAATTTCAGTTAATGTTGGTTCGCACTTAAAATTAAGTGCGAACCAACATTAATTATTTACTATTAACTAATAATAAAAAACCATTTGCAGAAATATTTATTTGTTCTTTTAATACAATATCATTATTATTATAAACATCTTTTAAAATAATATTTTTCAATTCATTATTTAAACTAATTGTTATATCTTCTTCACTATTATTTATAAATACATATAAAGTATCTTTACTTGAAGTTTTTTTAAATACAATATAATTACTTTCATTATTAATATCAAGCCATTTTATATCTACTGATTTTGTAGCTTGAATAGTTTTTCTAATATTAATTAACTTAACAATATGTTCTTTTAAGTCTAAATTTTGTTGTTCTTTATCCCAAGCCATACATCTTCTACAATCATCACCTTCACCTACAAGCCCTACTTCACTTCCATAATAAATACTTGGTGCTCCTGAAAAAGTCATTTGTAATACATAACCTAATTTAGCCTTTTCAACATTTTCATCACATATACTTAAAAATCTCGATGTATCATGACTATCAATCATATTAAACATATTTTCAGTAACGTTTTTTGGATAGTTAGTAAGTAAAGAATTTATACTATATACAAATTCTTGTGATGTTAGTTGTTTACCTTTACTTTTTACATTACCTATAAAGTCCCAAATAGGATAAGCAAATTCATAATTCATCACAGCATCAAACTGATCACCTTGAAGCCAAGGATAAGAATTATCCCAATTTTCTCCAAGTATATATACATCTTCTTTAATTGATTTTACAGTTTTTCTAAACGCTCTCCAAAAATCGTGTGATACTTCGTTAGAAACATCTAAGCGCCAACCATCAATGTCATACTCTTCTATCCAATATTTTGCTACATCTAATAAATATTTTCTTGCTTTTTCATTGTTTGTATTCCATTTAGGCATATAAGGAGCAAATGCAAATGTTCTATAGTTTAAAGCTTTTTGTTGTGCTTCTGTTAAACGTGTAGGACCACCATGTTCATTTAATTCAAAATTAATAACTGGGTCATTTAATATATGAAAACATTCATAGTATTCAGAATTTCTACCATTTTTAATTATATCTTGCCAAAAGTTATGATAAAAACCACAATGATTAAATACAGCATCAAGCATTACTTTTATATTTCTATTATGTGCTTGTTTAACTAATTCTTTAAATATTTCATTTGTTCCAAAGCTTGGGTCAATTTTAAAATAGTCAGTTGTATCATATTTATGAGAAGATGGGGATTCAAATATAGGAGTAAAATAAATTCCTGTAACTCCAAGTTCTTGTAAGTAATCTAAGTGTTCAATAATACCTTGTAAATCTCCGCCAAAGAAGTCGGCATTACTAGTTTTTTTTGTACTATCCCATTTTAATTTAGAATTATTGTTTGATTTTGCAAATCTTTCAGGGAATATTTGGTACCAAATAGTATCCTTTATCCAGTCAGGTGCTTTATAAATATCTTCTTCATTTATAAATGGAAAATTAAAATAATTATTTATTTGTCCTTTGTTTTCAACACCTTCTATGTATGTTTCTTTTGCATATGGTCCATATAATATTTTTTCATCATCTTTTTGTAATACAAAAGCATATTTGATACGTAATGAATCAATTTTTATTTCTGCAAACCAAAAATCATAGTCACTATTACTATAATCTTTTTTCATTTCTGAACGTTGTATGGATTCAAAATCAAATTCGTATTTAATTGGGTCTTCAGATTTTAATACCCAATTAAAAGGGTCAACTGCCATTACTTTAACGCTGTCAACATCCCCTTTAGCAGTTTTTATTCTTAAGTGTAAAGTTTTTTTATCATATGCATAAGCATATTTACTTTTAGGTTCGTGATATATGGATGTTAAATTCATAAATAATTCTCCTTAACTTAAATATTGCTTAATCGATTAAGTTAATTTAAGGTTAACACTATTTATGATATTTGTCAATTGTTTTTTAAATATATAATTAAAAATAGTCGTTAAGTATAATACAAGACGACTGGACAATTATTAAGAGTTAATTTATAATTTAGAATAACATGAGCTTATGTCAGTGACAGACTAAAATATTTTTCGACGAAAAAGCCGTCAAAATTAAGTGACGGCTTTTTTATAACTTCAGGATTATAATGATTTTCTTATGCAAAGAAATTCCTTCTAAAAGCAAATGTTATGCTTATAATAGACATAGTCTTCAAAGATTACTTGCCACGAATAAAATAAAAATCACTCTTACGCTTGCTTTTTGAAATAAATAAAAGATAATACATCAATAGCTGAAAAGTAGATACACCAGAATGATTGAATAATGGGCCCGATGTTGCTTGATTGCTGCAAATCAGCACTAAATAGGCCAAGCATAGGTAATATGAAACTGGAAACGAAAAACACACCATGAATTAGCAAAAGCCTTTTTAACCATGTTTCGCTCTTTGTATTGCATTCTATTGCTAATCCAATAAAAAATGCAGACAATGACATAATCCCATAACCTAGTAAATCATAATTGAAAAATAGTCCAAATTCTCGGGTGCTAATCATTTGATTTGCTTGCTGATTCAGTGAGTCTAATCGAACAGTAGTAACATTCGCAAAATAGACCAATAAAATTAATACAGCATAAATAGAGGCAAAAGCTATCGCTATATAGGAAGCTACTTTGTTTTCTGTTTTGCTATATATAGAGAATGTACAAATCAAAGGTATAAAGCTAAGTGCAATAAACATGCCAAAAAGATAATTTCCAAAGCTTGAACCAATAATCAAACACAACACAAATCCTAAAACAGCACATAAATGTATTACTGAACTTATTACTCCAATTTTTCGATTCATCGTCAGTTCATCCTTTATTAAAGATAATATAAAAAATCTCTATTTTTGTTCGCTTGTTCAAAGTTGCAGGATAATCATTATTTTCTTCATTGTATACAAGTATACTGCAAATCAATCAAATATACAATGACTTTTTCAACTCTTTGTTGAAAGAACTTAGTCCTAACTTGACAGCACCCCAGCGACAGACTAAAACATTTTTCCACAAAATAGCCGTCAAGATAATTTGACGGTTGTTATTAACTTCCGAATAATATTGTTTTTCTCATACAGAAAAAATCTGTCTTAGTCTAAATATTATGCTTATTATCTTTATGTAATCATTCAACTCCTAACTCATTAAAAGATTTCTTTATTTGATTCCCAACGGGCGGGCTAAGTAAATGCTAAACAAAGCGAATGCTTATTAATGAGTGCTATAATATTTTATTCAAATTGTGTTCTACACCAATAAATTTCACGTATTCATGTGGGATATTTAACGAGTTCAAATATAAATGCATAATTTCATTGTCACAAAACAATATGTCACTTGTTCCAATGTGAATGTTAATGTGTAAATTACCACGTATTTTATCTGCATTTTGACGTACCAAGCATAAGATGTTTTTTTCCTCTAAATATCGCTCTTCATGCATCATTTTTTCATATAGCCTGATGGCCTTTTCGGGAGGTTCTTCAATACCACAATAATCCTTATGGTATTGGTGGTGATATGTTCCGGCGTAAGAAGTGATAGAGCCAAATAATTCGGAATATTTAATAGCATAAAAAAATGCCATTGCCCCGCCCATCGAAAAACCTGACAACATTCTATTTTCACGGGTTGCATTTGTTCTGTATTGCCCGTCGATATGAGGAATTAATTCTTTAATAAGAATAGATTCAATCTGCAATAAAGCATTGAAATACTCGTTCTCCAAAGAAACGGCATTCATAAAAATAGTAATAGCCTGTCTGCTTCTATAAACATCTTCAATTGACCATATTTCTGATGATTCATTGCCCTGCCAACCATGGATATGATATGCAACAGGATATCTTTCTTCACTTTCCAAATAATCGGACGGAAGATAAATATTATAGCCAATTTCATGATTTAGTATATGGCTATAATATGTTTTATGAGTAATGTTTTCCGGTGATTCTGTTGGTGGATTTATATAATTCATTTTGCTTTCGTCCCTTTTGTCTAATATAAATGATTTCTATTTTTGTTCACTTGTTGAAAGTTACAAGATAATCATTATTTTTTTCATTGTATTCAATTATACTGCAAACCAATAAAATATACAATGACTTTACCAAAGCTTTTTGTTGAAAAAAATTTAGTCCTAACTTGACAACAGCCCAAGTTAGGACTAAGTTTTTATATTTAAAACCATTTTATATAAATAAAATTCACCATTGATTTTAATAATATTAATTGGTATAATAAAAAGAAATTTATATACATATTAGGAGATTCAACATGTATAAAGAGCATTTTTTTACCAAGGTGTCTTTGGGTATTGATATCGCTACAGTTTTTATCATAATGGTTTATTTTTTTGCCATTATACCATATTATCCCATTACTGGTTTAGGAGGATTGCTAATTTTATCTCCACCATTGTTTGGAATGATAACAGCGTTAATAGGACAAAGAAAAAGCAAGACGAATCTTGGTAAAGCGTTGATTATTGTAAATGCCATATTTCTTTGCTGGTGGCCTATCATTTGGTATGGTGGTACTTTGTTGTTTGGGATATAGAGCTTATCTCATTATCCCAAGTTATATACACTTGCGTTGACGTTTTTCATAAATCACTTCTGATAAATCTAATTTTTCAATAATTTTTTTTGCCGTATCAATATTTGCACCTAACTCCTCACAACTATGTGCATCTGAACCTATTGTAACATATTGTCCTCCAACTTGCTTATATAAATCCAATAAGTTGTTATCTGGCATTGTTGAAGATAAACCTTTTCTTAATGATGATGTATTTATTTCTAAAATTAAATTGTTTTTTATAACAATGCTCATAATTTCTAAAATTATTTCACTACTATATATCAAATCTTTATAATATCTTTTGGGAAAATCAAAATGCCCTACACAGTCAAATCCGCCATAAGTAACAGTTTTTTTCAATTCTTTCCAATATAATTCAAAACATTCTTCTAACGATATGTTATTTTTCATCATTTGTGAAGGAAATAAATTATTTTTCCAAAAATGTATACTACCTATAACAAAATCGTATTGTTGATTTAATAGAGTATCAAATTCTTTTTTTGTATATATGTGGCTCTGAAAATTCTACTCCACTAAGTATTTTTATTTTATCGCTATATTTATCTTGACATGACTTAATTTCATTAAAATAAGCATATCCATTATAATAACCATAGCCATAATTATTCGGATTATAATCTATATGTTCTGTAAAGCAAATTACAGATACATTTTTTTCAATAGCATATAAACAATACTCATCCATTGTTTGTTTTGAATCACAAGAAAAATTAGTATGAACATGCATATCTGCAATCATTTCAGTCACCCCACCTAATATAAATAATTTTTATTTTTGTTTGCTTGTTGAAAGTTACAAGATAATCATTATTTTTTTTATTGTATTCAATTATACTGCAAGCCAATAAAATGTACAATGCCTTCACCAAATGTTTTTGTTGAAAAAACCAATTGATATAAAATAAAATCTATTGTATAATTAATGAATAAAATAACAATTATTCTGTAACCAAAATTTAGTTGTACAAATCAAGATGATTTATATTAGGTGAAGGGAGATTATAAATGAAAAAAATTTACTGCTTATTAGCTTTGTTATCAGTTTTAGGATGCTTTTTATTTGGATGTTCAAACAACGATAAAAAAACAGCCAAAGAGTTACCAATTAGAGCTTATGTTTTACAGCAATCAGATGAACTTATAAAACCAACCATTATGTTAAAAGAAAACAATGAGTTTCAATTTTCTTATTCAGTATTAAGCAGTTACATTCCAATTGGCTTATATGAAATCAAAAGTGATGAGTTGTTTCTCAGAACTGATGACAAAAAATATGAATATATATTCGAGATTAAAAACGATACATTAGTTTTTAATGCAGAAAAATCTTCATCTATACCTGGACTTGCAAAGGTAATGGACAGAACGATTTTTGAATGAAAATAATCATATAAACAAAATAATGATAATAATTTTCAAATAACAAATTACGGTTTAAGAGTAACTATTATACTTATAATTTTGGTTAAAAGATATTTATTTTATTCCAAACAATCCTGTTTCGCTGTCCATAAAAATAGGTAAATGAGGAGGATTGTATGTAAAAATAGCAAACACCAAAATAATTAAACACAAAAGCATTACAGAAACATACCATTTAATACCCTTAGCATAGCGATATAGATGAAGTCCAATAAGTTGACCGAAAATATTTGCTAGTAGCAAAATTGAAATATCGACCCATAAAAGCTCTACACCAAATGCTTGAGTATAGAAATAATAAAGCATCGGAATGGTAATAATCATTGTGATTACCGAACCTAATGCAGCCGTAAACCATTTGTTTTTCTCAATAGCATATTTTTCCCCTTCACTAAGATAAAAGAGCACCCAAAATAATATAGGAGGTAAAACTACCATTTTACCATGTTCCCAAATACTTTCATTGACAGCAGAAATAAGAGCTATAAAGGGAATTTGACCCGTTAAATCATATAAAAAATGAAATAAAGTTCCCAATATAAAGAGAATAGGTATGGATAGCAAAATCCGCTCTTCTTCTGCCTTTAATTTGTTAAACATATAAACACCTGCCTTTATTATAGTGTATGCATATGCTAACATATGTAGAAATATTATCTTTAAAAATATAAAGACAAAAAGAGTTTGTTCAACGTTTTTTCTATATATATAAGTCAGTTCCTCAAAAAATTCTATTACTAGTAGGGCTGTAACTCAAAGATTTTTATTTATATCAATCATTTTAAATATTCTAACTTAGTCCTAAACATTTTTCAATAATAATGATAGTTTTATACTGAGGCATATTTTAACTCCAACCATATTTAAAAATATAATATACTATATAAATCCAGCCTAAAATTCCATGTAAAATTGCCCAACCAATTGATTTCCAAGCAACGTAACTTATAACCATTGCCAATCCACTTCCAAAACCAATTCCCGTTTTAACAGTTTTGTTTATTATAACATTATTCTTGTTTTCAAAGTCCATTAGTTTATCACTTCCTAAATTATATTTTTATTAATCAAATATACTACAGAGTTTATAATAATGCAATAATTTTCTAGAATTTATTTTTAAGTATGTAAAAATTTACAAGAGTAATTATTTAAAGATAGATAAAAAAGTATTTTTAAATATTCCAAGAATTCGTCAAATAATTTTATTTTATTTATACTCTTTGCTTAACCCTGTAATTTTCAAGCTTTGAGGGCATTTATTCATTTCACACTATTTTTAAGTATAAATTTTAATTATTAATTTAAGACCTGCGAATTCATTGTAAAATCAATAAAATAATATTTGAGTTCAAAATCTCTTTACACTTGCAACGCAAGTGTAAAGAGATTTTGAATTTAATTTTATAAAAATATATCTTTATTTAACTACTCCCAAATTTATTAATTTAATATAATTACTACATTTATAATTGAGGGTGGTTACTATAGAATGATTTATAGTAGGGGCGACCAAAGGTCGCCCCTACATTCAATAATTATTTAAATTTAATTTTTACATTAAATTATAACAATATCATTCTTTGATTAACACTCTCTTATAATTTTATCAAACACTTGTATACAAGAAAATTAAATAATAATATTAATTAATTATTATTAACTAAATTAACTAATATAAAATTAGTTATATTTAATAAAAATCAAAAAAACATCTAATTTTTAAAAAAATATATTGAAATTTATATGCATATATGATATATTAAATTTATAAACAATAAGTGCTTATTAAATATTAGTTGTATACAAGTTAATAAAACGTTATAGTGAAAGTATTTATAAGGGGGATTTTTATGAGTTCAAATTCAACAGAAAAACAAATTTATAACCAAGCCAAAGTTTGGCAATTAGCTTTATTTGCACTAAATAACACTGCAACAAATTTATTCATGTTTTTAATGGGATTTGTTTCTTATTATGCAACTGGTGTTGCTGGACTTGCTGTTGTTTTAATTTCAACAATTTTAACTGCCATGCGTATATTTGATGGTATTACTGACCCAATTATAGGTTTTGTTATGGATAAAACAGAAACTAAATTTGGTAAATTCAGACCTTTTATGGTTTTTGGAAATATTATACTAGCTGTAATGGCAGGAATTATATATCATACAACAGCTTCTGTTCCAGAAAGTTTTAGAATAATATATTTTATAGTTATTTATGCTATATACATAATAGGTTATACTTTTCAAACAGCATGTACAAAAGCGGGGCAGGCTTGTTTAACTAACGACCCAAAACAACGTCCATTATTTACAATGTTTGATAGTGTTTATAATATGATTCTTTTTACTGGTCTTACAGTGTATGTTACTAATTATTTAGTAGCTAAACATGGTGGTTTTAATCAAAGTTTATTTACTGAATTTTATTTATTTACTATTATTACTTCAGCTGTTTGTACTGTTTTAGCTTGTATTGCTATTTCATCAAAAGATAGAAAAGAATTTTTTGGTATTGGTGAAAATACAGTTAAAATTAAGTTTAAAGATTATTTAGAAGTTATTAAAAATAATAAAGCTATTCAAATGTTAATTGTTGCAGCTTCTACAGATAAATTATCCTTAACCGTATCTGGTAATGCATCTGTTAGTATTATGTTATATGGAATTGTTGTTGGTAATTATGCTCTACTTGGTAAAATGTCATTCATAACAATGATACCAACTTTTATACTTATTATATTAGGTGTTCAGTTTGCTCGTAAATTTGGACAGAAAAAAGCTTTGGTTATATCAACTTGGCTATGTCTTTTAACATATGGTTTAATGTTTTTATTATTGGTATTAGGTGACCCAACAAAAATTTCATTTGAAAATATTGGGCTTATGACAGTATTATTTATTGTATTAACTTGTTTGTCTAAAGGAGTAATGGGGGTTTCAGGTGGTATTGTTATACCTATGATTGCAGATTGTGCTGACTATGAAACTTATTTAAGTGGACGTTATGTACCGGGAATGATGGGAACTTTATTTTCATTTATTGATAAATTAATATCTTCTTTAGCAACTACAATTATTGGCTTTGCTGTTGCTAGTATTGGATATACTAAAACAATGCCACAACCAACAGATGCATATACACCAACGATTTTTTGGTTAACAATGTTTTTATTTATTGGTATGCCTGTATTGGGTTGGATAGCTTCAATTATAGCTATGAAGTTCTATCCACTAGATGATGTTAAAATGCAAGAAGTGCAAACTAAAATTAGAGAATTAAAACAAATTGCTTAAGTAAAATAGATAAACTCCTTAAGTTCTGCTTAAGGAGAATACATATTAAAAGGAGAATTTAAAAATGGCGAATAAAATGTTATACCCAAGATTTAGTAAAACAAGAAGAATAGTAGATATGAATTGTATGTGGAAGTTTAAATTTGACTATAAAGATGAAGGTGATAGGGAAAATTGGAAAGATGGTATTGAAACTGATATATTAATTCCTGTACCTGCTAGCTTTAATGATTTCTTTACTGACAAAGATTCTCGTGAATATGCAGGGAATGTATGGTATGAAACAGATTTATTTGTACCTGCTGAATGGGAAGGAATGGATTTAGATATTAGATTTGCCTGTGCAACTCATACAGCTACAGTTTATGTAAATGGAATTGAAATTACATCTCATATAGGCGGATTTTTACCATTTAATGCAAATATAAATGAAGTTGTTAAATATAATGAATTGAATAAAGTAGTTGTTAAAGTAAATAACGAATTAGACAATACTACTTTACCAGTGGGTAAAACAGTGACTTTGCCAAATGGTAAGAAGATGGTTAAACCGTTTTTCGACTTCTTTAATTATGGTGGATTACAAAGACCTGTAAAATTAGTAGTTACACCAAAAGAAAGTATTGTAGATTTTACAGTAAATCATTTTTATGACGGAAAAGATGCTAAAGTACAATATATAGTTGAAACTACAGGTGAAAATGATGTATTATTAGAAGTATATGATGAATCTAAAAATTTAGTGGCAACTCAAACAGGTAAAGAAAACACTATTGAAATTAAAGATGTTCATTTATGGAAGCCTCTTAATGCTTACTTATATACTTTTAAAATAAGTATTAAATCTGGAGATACATTAATTGATGAATATTCTGAAGAAATAGGTATTAGAACAGTTGAAGTAAAAGGAACAAAACTTTTAATTAATAATGAAGTTGTTTATTTAAAAGGTTTTGGAAAACATGAAGATTCTGATATAAATGGTAGAGGATTTAATCCAGCAGTTATTAAACGTGATTTTGAATTATTAAAATGGATTGGTGCTAACTCTTTTAGAACTTCTCATTATCCATATAGTGAAGAAATTTATCAAATGGCAGATAAAGAAGGTATAATAATAATTGATGAAGTGGCTGCTGTAGGAATGATGACATCTTTAATGAACTTTTTAGATGCTGCAACTGGTGTAAAACCAACTCCTTTCTTTGATGAAGAAATTGTACATACAAAAACTTTAGAAAATCATAAAAATGCAATAAAAGATTTAATAAGTAGAGATAAAAACCATGCTTCTGTTTGTATATGGAGTTTATTAAATGAACCTGATACTTTAACAGATAGTGCAGTTGATTATTTTGACAAAGTATTTACTTATGCTCACGAACAAGATATACAAAAACGTCCAAGAACATTTGCTTTATTAATGTCATCTGTTCCGGGAAAATGTAATTGCTATAAATTCTGTGATATTATAAGTTTAAATAGATATTATGGTTGGTACTTAATGGGTGGATATGAAATGTCAACTGCTGAATTAGCTTTCAGAAAAGAAATGGATTCTTGGGTTAATGAAGGAAAACCAATTTTATTTACTGAATATGGTGCTGATACTATGGCAGGAGAACACAAACTTCCTTCTGTACAATGGAGCGAAGAATATCAATGTGAATATCTTAATATGCAACATAGTGTATTTGATTCATATAACTTTATAATGGGTGAACAAGTATGGAATTTTGCTGATTTCCAAACAACAGAAGGTATTTTCAGAGTAAATGGAAATAAGAAAGGTGTATTTACAAGAAATAGACAACCAAAAGCTGCTGCATTTTTACTTAAAGATAGATGGACTAAACTACCATTAAACTATAAAGCTTAATAGAGTAATTGGAGTTTATTTTTCAAGGTAGGGGCGACCTGTGGTCGCCCTTTTGTTTAAGGAGTTATATTAATTTAATATTGAAAGGATTGAAATTTTATGAAAATGTCATTTAGATGGTATGGTGAAAGTGACCCCGTTATATTAAAAAATATAAGACAAATACCTAATATGAAATGCATTGTAACAGCTGTTTATGATGTACCTGTAGGTGAAGTCTGGAGTACTGAAAGCATATCTAAATTAAAAAAGCAAATAGAAGATTCGGGTTTAGAATTTGAAGTTGTAGAAAGTGTACCTGTACATGAAGATATTAAACTTGGGAAAGCAAGTAGAGATAAATATATTGAAAATTATAAAGAAAATATAAAAAGATTAGGTAATGCAGGAGTTAAAGTTATTTGTTATAATTTTATGCCTGTATTTGACTGGACAAGAACACAGTTAGACCACGAATTAGATGACCATTCAACAACTCTTGTTTATTATGAAGAAGATGTTAAAAGAATGGACCCTCTTAAAGGCGAATTAACACTTCCGGGGTGGGATGCTAGTTATACAAAAGAACAATTACATCAAGTATTTGACGATTATAATAAAATTACAGAAGAAGACTTATGGAATAATTTAAAATACTTTTTAGAACAAATTATACCTGTAGCAGAACAAGCAGATGTTAAAATGGCAATCCATCAAGATGACCCTTCATGGAGTATTTTTGGCTTACCACGTATTATTACATGTGAAGAAAATTTGGATAAATTTTTAAGCTTAGTTGATAGTAAATATAATGGTTTAACTTTTTGTACTGGTTCGCTTGGTTGCTCAAAAACAAACGATGTTGTTAAATTAGCTAAAAAATATTCAGCTATGGGAAGAATACATTTTGCTCATATGAGAAATATAAAGTTATTAGATAATGGATTTGAAGAAAGAGCACATTTTTCAGGTTGTGGAAGTTTAGATATGTTTTCTATAATGAAAGCTCTTTATGAAAATGGTTTTGATGGTTATATAAGACCTGACCATGGAAGAATGATTTGGGGTGAAGTAGGCAGGGCAGGTTATGGACTTTATGATAGAGCATTAGGAGCTACATATCTTAATGGACTTTGGGAAGCAATAGAAAAAATGAGTAATAAGTAAATCTAACTATAAGGAGAAATTAAAATGTTAAAGTTACCAATAAATACTGATTTAACAAATAAAGTTGCTGTTGTAACGGGTGCAGGTGGTGTGTTATGTGGTTTATTTGCTAAAGCTTTAGCACAATCTGGAGCTAAAGTTGCACTTTTAGACCTTAATTATGAAAAAGCAGACGAAGTTGCTAAAGAAATTGAAAGTAATGGTTATATTGCTAAAGCATATCAAACAAATGTGTTGGATAAAGATAATTTAACAGAAGTACATAATCAAATACTTAATGACTTTGGAAAATGTGATATTTTATTAAATGGTGCTGGTGGTAATAATCCAAAAGCATCTACAACAAAAGAATTCTTTGAAGTTGGTGATATTGAATCGGATACCATATCTTTTTTTGACTTAGATAAATCTGGGATTGAATTTGTATTTAATCTTAATTTTTTAGGCACTTTATTACCCACACAAATATTTGCTAAAGATATGATTGGAAAATCTGATTGTACTATTATTAATGTATCATCTATGAATGCTTATACACCTCTTACTAAAATACCTGCTTATAGTGCTGCTAAAGCAAGTATAAGTAATTTTACACAATGGTTAGCAGTTCATTTTTCTAAAGTTAATATTAGAGTTAATGCAATTGCACCGGGTTTTTTTGTTACAGCACAAAATGAAAAATTATTATTTGATGAACAAGGAAATCCAACTCAAAGAACAAATAAAATTTTAAATAGCACTCCTATGGGTAGATTTGGGGAAGCAAAAGAATTAATAGGAACTTTATTATATCTTGTTAATAATGAAGCTGCAAGTTTTATAACAGGTATTGTAATTCCTGTTGATGGTGGGTTTTCTGCTTATTCAGGAGTATAAAAAAATAGGGGGAATTTTTGCCCCTATTTTTTATTTAGTTTCAAACCAGTTATTACCTTCACTCATATCTATTAACATAGGAACTTTAAATTTAACGCAATTCTCCATTTCAGTTTTTAGGATTTCTTTTGTTATTGCTATTTCATCTTTTTTAGCTTCGATAAGCAATTCGTCATGTACTTGTAATATTAATCTTGATTTTAGATTCTTTTCTTTTAATTTATTATATACTCTTACCATAGCTATTTTTATTATATCAGCAGCAGAACCTTGTATTGGTGTATTCATAGCAACTCTTTCACTAAATGAACGTTGTTGAAAATTTTTAGAATTTATTTCAGGTACAATTCTACGTCTATTAAATATAGTTTCAGAATAACCTTTTAGTCTTGTATCTTCTATAAGTTTATCTAAATATAATTTTACCTTTGGATATTTTTCAAAATAACCTTCAATATATCTTTCAGCTTCTTCTCTTTTTATATCTAAATCTTCACTTAAACTAAATGCTCCAATACCATATACAATACCAAAATTTACTGCTTTAGCATTACTTCTTTGTTTGTTTGTTACCTCATCAAATGGTACTTTAAATACTTGTGATGCTGTAAGCTTGTGTATATCTTGATTATTACAAAAAGCATTTATTAATGTTTCATCTTCTGATGTATGTGCTAAAACTCGCAATTCAATTTGAGAATAATCAGCATCAATAAATGTGAAACTTTCATCTTCTGGTATAAATATTTTTCTTAATTCACGTCCTAATTCTAGTTTAATAGGTATATTTTGAAGATTAGGTTCTGTGCTACTTATTCTACCTGTAGCAGTTATAGTTTGATTGAATGTTGAATATATTTTATTTGTAGTATTATCCATAACATTTAATAAACCATCTACATATGTTGTTTTTAGTTTATTAAGTGTTCTATATTCCAATATTTTTTTTACTATAGGAGCTTCACTTTTTAATTTTTCTAATACTTCTGCTGATGTAGAATAACCTGTTTTATTTTTCTTTTCAGATTTTAAACCCATTTTTTCAAATAGTATTACTCCTAATTGCTTTGGTGAATTTATATTAAATTCCTCAGAAGCCATATTGTAAATTTCTGATGTTAATATGTCTATACTTTTAGTTAATTTTTCACCATACTTAATTAATTCTTTTTTGTTAATTTTAATCCCGTATTTCTCCATGTCAGCTAATACTCTTATTAATGGAAATTCTATATCATAATATAATTCTTTTTGGTTGTTATTTATTAGTTTTTTATTCATTATTGGCATTAGCCTAAATATAACATCTACATAACTACATACAAAATTAAGTCTATCTTTTTCTTCAATATCTAGTAAAGATTTTTTTGATTTACCTTTTCCTAAAAGTTCTTCTTCTGAAGTATATACCTCATTTAAAAATTCTAAGGCTAAATCATTAAAATAGTAAGTTTCTTGGATAGGATTTAACACATAACCCGCTATAGCAGTATCAAATATAACGCCATTTAAAGTTATATTATTTTTTCTTAAAAATGTAATATCAGCTTTTAAATCATATGCTATTTTTTTATTTGTTTCACATTCAAAAAAAGGTTTTAGCTGTTCTAAAAGTTGTGCTTGTGTTAAATTATTATTTACTTCAAGAAAAGTTGCAATTTTATCTTTATAACTTAAACTTATTCCTATAAACTTATTTTCTTCATAAAAAATAATATAAGCTACATTTTCTTTTTTTAATATTTGTTCTATATATTCTTTACTTTTTGTAGTATCATTTATTTTTTTATAATCACCAATATTAACAGGCATAATATTATTTTCAATACTGTTAAAATCTAATGTAAGTTGAGTCTGCGTTGTTTTTTTATTGAACTTTTCAACGAATGTTTTAAAGTTTAATTTTTTAAATATTTCATAAGCTTCTGGTGTCATAATATTTACAATCTTAGTTTTATTAAAATCTATATCTATAGGAACATTAATATCAATAGTTACTAGTTCTTTACTTAATAAAGCAATATCTTTAAAATTTTTTAAACTCTCAGATATATTTTTTGATTTTATATTATCAGCGTTTTCGATAGCATTTTCTACTGTATGATATTCTTGAATTATCTTAGTAGCTGTGACTTCACCTATACCGGGAACACCAGGAATATTATCTGATTGGTCGCCTTTAAGAGCTTTATAATTTAAATATTCTAAGGGAGTTAAACCATATTTTTCTTTAATATCCTTAGCAAAATAATGTTCAACTTCTGTTTTACCTTTTTGAGTTTTTGGTATACGTATTTTGATAGTATCTGTAGCTAGTTGTAATAAATCTGTGTCACCTGAAACTATAACTGGTTGAATATTATTTTCATCTGCCACTCGAGCAATAGTACCTATTATATCATCACCTTCATAACCTTCAAGTTCAAATGTTTTAATATTCATTGCTTTTAATATATCTTTTAATAATATTATTTGTTCTACAAGTTCTTCTTTAGTTTCTTTTCTATTTGCTTTATATTCTTTATACTTTTCATGTCTAAATGTTTTAGCAGGAAGGTCAAAACTTATAGCTAAATGTTCTGGTTTTTCTTCATCTAATAATTTAAATAACATATTTAAAAACCCATAAACAGCACCTGTAGATAAACCTTCTAAATTTGTTAAGTTAGATTTAGACATTGCATAAAAAGCTCTGTTTATTATGCTATTGCCATCTATAATCATAATTTTCATTTTTTATTTGCTCCTGTTCTAAACTTTTGATATTATTATACCAAAAATTTTTAAATAGTACAAATGTTCTTTTAAGAGAGTGTTAATTAAAGAATGATATTTTTATAATTTAATGTAAAAAGTAAATTTAAATCGTTATTGAATGTAGGGGCGTGCTACGCACATCCCAAAAAAACAGGGGCGACCACAGGTCGCCCTACAATTATTTTTGAAGCATTCTTATGTAAATACCTTCAATAATTTAAATATAAAAATATAAAATTTAATTAGCACAGGGGGCAGCGTTCTCAACTTACTATAAAATATTCTAAAAATTCATCAATTTATTTTATTTCATTTACATTCTTTGATTAATGCTGTAATTTTCAAGCTCTAAAAGCATTTATTAATTTCACACTATTTTCTAAGTATAAATGTTCTCACGTTTAATTATTTATTTAAGACCTGCAAATTCCTTGTAAAATCAATAAAAATAGTATTAACAAAATAAAATCACGATTCAAAATCTCTTTACACTTGCGTTGCAAGTGTAAAGAGATTTTGAAATTAATTTTATAAAAACCTATCTTTTATTAACCGTTCTCAAAAATAAATTTATGATAAATTAATATTTAAATTTTAAAATTAAATTATACTTTTGTAAGTTCTTTAAAAAAATAAGTTGAAAATAATTAGTAATTAAACTATAATTAGAAAAAAATAAGGAGTGATAATATGAATGAAATAGTTTATCCAAATTATGAAAATAGTATATTAAATATTATGGCGTCTATTCAAAAGCATTATAATGTTGAAACTAATAATAAATCATTAAACATATTAGATAATGTACTAACTAAGAAATATAAAAATGTAATTTTGATGGTGTTTGATGGAATGGGTGTTGATATGTTAGAAAAAAATTTATCTAAAGATGATTTTTTAAGAAAAAATATTTTAGCTAATATTACTTCTGTTTATCCTTCTACAACTGCTTCTGCAATGACGACTTATTATAGTGGTTTAACTCCAAATGAACATGGTTGGTTAGGTTGGTTTTTATATTTCAAAGAATTTTGTAGATGTATTGATGTATTTACAAATTATGATAGTTTTTCAGGTGAATTTATAGAAAGACCTCATGCCGGATTTACTTTAATGCCTTATACTACTATATATGAAAAAATTAATATGTCAAAATGTTATACAATAGCTCCTTTTGATATGGATGCTTCAGGTAAATCATTTATACATACTAAAGTATCTAGTACAGATGATTTATGTTTAAAAATAAAGGAACTTTCTGAAGATGAAGATAATAAATTTATTTTCTCATATTGGCATGAACCAGACAATACAATGCATGAAAGTGGTTGTTATGCAGAAAAAACAAAAGAATTGATAAAATCATTTAATAATCAAATTCAAAATATGTGTAATGAATTAGATAATACTTTAATAATAATTTCGGCAGACCACGGACATATAGATATTTCTGAAATTATATATTTAAATGAAATTAAAGAAATTGATGAATGTTTAATAATGCCACCATCTGTAGAAAAAAGAGCAGTATCTTTTTTTGTAAAGCCAGAAATGAAAGAATTATTTAAACAGAGATTTGAAAAAAAGTTTTCAAATGATTTTATTTTATTTACTAAAGAAGAAGTATTTGAAAAAAACTTATTAGGTTATGGAATATCTCATACAAAAACTAAAGATTTTATAGGTGATTTTTTTGCTTGTGGTATTAGTGATAAAATGTTATATTACAAAGCACTAAATTCAAAAGAAATTAAAAATTTTTTATCAAGCCATGCAGGTTTAACAAAAAAAGAAATGATAGTACCTTTAATTGTAATTGAAAGATAATAAAAAGTAGAGGTGACCACCCCTACTTTATTTTATAATTTAGATACAATTTTATCTAAATAAAGATTGGCATTTAAAAATTCTTTAAATATAATATAATCTTTTAATTTTTGTTCATTATTATATTTTTTATCTTTTACAGCTCGTATAAGTATATTTTTTGGTGTATGCTCCATATCTATAAATTCTAATATCTGTACAGTATAACCTGATATTTCAAGTATATTAGCACGAATAGCATCTGTCGCTAATGCTGAAAATCTTTCCTTTAACAAACCATATTTAAGCATTGGATTTAATATTTCATTTTTAATTTGAGAATTAAGTTCATGTTGGCAACATGGAACAGATAGTATAACTTCAGCATTCCATTCAATAGCTTTTTCTATTGCAAAATCTGTAGCGGTATCGCAAGCATGTAATGTAACTACCATATCAATATCATTTTTAGGTAAATAACCTGCTATATCGCCCACAAAAAAATTTAATTTATTCCAGCCTAACTTTTTAACAAACAAATTACAATTATTTATAACATCTTCTTTTAAATCCAATCCTATTATATTTATATCAAAGCCTTTAAGTTTTAAATAATAGTAAATAGCAAATGTAAGATAAGATTTACCACATCCAAAATCTATTATGGTAAGTTCTTTATCTTTTTTTAAATTAGGTGTTATATCTTCAATCATTTCTAAAAATCTATTTATCTGTTTAAATTTATCATACTTTTTAGCGAAAACTTTACCTTCTTTGCTCATAATACCTAATTCAATAAGAAAATCAACCGGAGTTTCTTCTATTAAATATTTTTTAGTTCTATTGTGTTCTAATGTAGTTAACTGCTTTGTAGGTTTTTTATTTAATATATTAACTTTAAATTTTTTGCTTATTAAAATGTGTATATCTGCTTTTTTTGTAAATAAAACTATTTGTTTAAATTCACTTAATAATTCATTTAATTTTATTATGGTATTTAATTCATCTAAGTTTTGATGAGTCACTTTTTTATCATAATAAAAATTAAATTGATAACATAAGTTATTTTTTAAATTTATAGGTTTTAATACAACTTTAATATATTTATCCTTTATTCTTATATTACTAAGTGTAGCTTCTATCAAACTTTGCGATTTTATTATTTTTTCTACTAGTAACTTTAAATTGTCCATTTTTAACCTCTCATATAATTTTTAAATTAATTATACATTAAATTAGTATAGTTATCAAACCTTAAAAAATTTTGATATCTGCATATTACAACCAGTGGTTGGATTATATAAATTCTAGTTAGTGACTTTTAAAAGATATAAAGATATAATTATTGTAAGTAAAAAAGAGAGTTAATTAAACTAACTTTCAAATAAAAAAGGAGCTGTTAAAATGAATTTAGGTCAAACTATTAAAACATTAAGAAAAGAACAAAATATAACACAAGATGAATTAGCTAATGCTTTAAATATTACAAGTCAATCTATATCAAAATGGGAAAAAGGGTTGGCAAATCCAGATGTTAGTTACATACCTATTATTGCAAAATTTTTCGGTGTGTCTATAGAAACTCTTTTTATATGGGAAGACGGAAACTTAAATGGTGAATATAATGAAAGTTTAGAAATTCAAAATAAATTAAAAGTTACAGATGATATTGATTCTATTATAGAATTGTGGGAGGATTTACATTTTAAATATCCAAATGATTTTAGAATATTAAAAGAATTAATTGTATCAATGTGTTCAAAAAATGATAGACGTTTTTTTAACCCTATATTTAAATACTCTATAGAAGCTTTAAAAAGAAATCAAAATCCAACTATAGAAAATGAAATAATCGAAGCATTAAAATCTTTTATGCTAAATAAGTGTGATAACGAAAATTCAAATCACAATAAAACAGATAATAATTCAAAAAAATTGACGCAAAGTGAAATAGATACATTATTTATGGGAACTTTCAAACCTATTGAACCAGTATTTATAGAAACTTTTAAACCTATTGAACCAGTGATTATGTCACATGAAACTTTAGAAATCCTAGAAAACTTAGAAATTCCAGAAATACAAAAACATCATCATCAACAAATGCAACAGATTAAGGAACAACAACAACAATTTATAGAACATCATCAACAACAAGTACAACAAATGGAAGAACAATATCATAAACAAATACAACAAATGCAAGACCAACAATATTATCACCAAGTACAACAAATGGAGGAACAATATCATAAACAAACACAACAAATGCAAGACCAACAATATCATCACCAAGTACAACAACATCATCATCAAATTCCGCCAATACAGCCATTTACATTTCAAACTAAAAAAGCAAAGGGTAAAAAAGTTTTAATTGTTGATGATGCTAATTTTATGCGTCATATGTTAAGAGAAATTTTAACAAAAGCTAACTATGAAGTAATAGGAGAGGCTGTAAATGGTTATGAAGCTATAGAAGCTACTGATTCACTTAATCCTGATATTATAATAATGGATATTACTATGCCTGAAATGGATGGAATTGCTGCAACAGAAAAAATATTAGCTAAAAATCCAGATATAATTGTAATTATGTGTTCTGCAATGGGGTATCACAATTTAGTTTTAGAAACAATAAAGTTAGGGGTAAGTTATTTTGTAGCCAAACCATTTCAATTAGAAACTTTAACAGACGCTTTAGCTAGATTATTTTAAATCTACAACAGATATTTAATTTTATAGATAAAAGAACTTAAAAATTAATTTTTAAGTTCTTTTGTTTTGGATAAAATAAAAAAATGTAAAATAGCACTTTAAACAGATATTACTGCTTCTCGACTTAAATAATTATTTCTAATTTCTTTACATATATTTAAAATATATTGCCAATCATCTTTAGTATCTAAATAACGAATAATATTTGTAAAGTTCAAACGCTTTTTCGAAGAAAATATTTTTTTAACACTATCTAATTCATTAGAGTTTTCTAAGTTAACATCTATAATACTTATAAATCCATCTTCTGTTACAAACGGTATATAAGGCTCTATTACATCTAATATGTTTTGTAATTTCTGGTATTGAACATGAAATGGATTATCTTCTACTTGTTCTATATAAAAATATAAAGCTTCAAAATTAATGAAAATAATATTTTTTATATCTGAAAAATCAAAATTCTGTAAAGTAAATTTAAAATTATTTAATTCATTTACTAATTCTTCTTCACTTATCATAATATCACCTCTCTTATTATAATATCTACAATTTTTTTAAAAATATATTAATTATTATTTTCTAACTTTAACAAAAATAATTTATTTGGAAAATATTTTATATTATTAGCAATATTTTAGAAAAAAATATAACAATTTAAATTAATATTGTTTTCTAATTAAAAATAGGGAACTATATATTGATATTAGTATTTTAGTTTATAATCAATATAGTTTATAATCAATATAGTTTAAAATAATTATATTCACTATAAACTGTTTTGCAGTTTTCATATTAGTAAAAAAATAATTATTATCGTATATACTTATAGTCAATTCCATTGACTATAAGCGGGAACGTGAAGTTGAAAATTATTCATGAATATAAACTGTGTTTGTATCCAAGCCAGTTTTTAACTTCACTAAATATAAAATAATAAAAAAGAAGGGGTTTTTTTATGTCGCTTTCAAACATAGCAATAAATATTATAATTATATTGCTAATTTTTAACATTATACTAGCTATGGTGGTGGTATTTTTTGAAAGGCGTAATCCTGTAAGTACATGGGCATGGTTAATTGTATTATTGTTTATACCAATAGCAGGATTTATTATATATTTGTTTTTTGGTCAAGATGGTAAAAAACAAGAAATGTTTATAAAAAAATGCAAAGATGATGAAGCTATTTTTCAAGCTTATTTAGAAGAAAATCCAAAAATTAAATCAGAAATAGAAAATCAAAAACATTCATTTAAATTAAAAAAATCTATTGTAAAAAAATCAATAGTACCTGAAATTAAAAACTTTGAAGATTTAGCAAATATGCATTTAACTAGTAATGATATTCAAGTAACATATAATAATAATATAAAACTATTTCATGATGGTATGGATAAATTTAAAAGCTTGATAGAAGATATACGTAATGCTAAAACCTATATCCATATGGAATATTACATTATCCAAGATGATAAACTTGGTAGAGAATTAATACATGAATTAACCGAAAAAGTTAAACAAGGTGTTGAAGTTAAATTTATATGTGATGGTATGGGAAGTAGAAAATTAAAAAAAGACTTTTTCAAAGAATTTGTATTATCAGGTGGAGAAGTAGGAACATATTTAAAACCATTTGCAGGAAGAATGCATGTAAGATTAAATTATAGAAATCATAGAAAAGTTGCGGTTATAGATGGTCAGATTGGTTATACAGGTGGATTTAATATCGGAATGGAGTATCTAGGATTAGAAGCTAAATTCGGTTATTGGAGAGATACTCATGCACGTTTTGAAGGAGATTCTGTAGACCAATTAGAATTAAGATTTATTATGGATTGGAATTTTGTTTCTAATAAAGCAATTGTTCGTAATAAAAAATATTTTCCACAAAAAACTAGTAAAAGTGGTGCAAGCGTTCAAATAGTTTCAAGTGGACCTGATTCTAAACTCCATCAAATAAAAAATGGTTATTTTAAAATGATAAATGAAGCTGAAAAAAACATATATATAGTAACTCCTTACTTTATACCTGATGATAGTATATTAGAAGCTATAAGAGTTGCCTCCCTTGCAGGGCTTGATGTAAAAGTGCTTATTCCAGGAAAACCAGACCACCCATTTGTTTATTGGGCAAACTTATCTTATGCAGGAGAACTTTTAAATTCAGGTGTAAGATTTTATCAATATGATAAAAATGGATTTGTACACAGTAAATTAGTTATGGTAGATGGTATGGTTTGTAGTATAGGTACTGCTAATATGGATGTTAGAAGTTTTAAAGTAAATTTTGAAGTTAATGCATTTATATATGATAAAGATATAACAGAACAGTTAGAAAAAGAATTTATGAAAGATTTAAAAAAATGCAAAGAAATAACAATAGAAAGTTATAAAAAACGCTCTATAAAAATTAAATTTTATGAAGCAGTTTCAAGGCTTATATCACCAATTCTTTAAATAATAAAAATATTAATTTTTATACTAATAATATAAAAATTAATATTTTTTTAATTGTAAAAATGAATTTATTTCAATCACTTTTTGGTAGCAAACTTTCTCCCATTTTGACTATTAAGTCTGCTAAACTATCTGTTTTAAATTCTAATAAATCGTTATACTCATTCCAACAAACTTTTATCTTCCCTGTAGCATTTTCAACAAGAATTGATGCACCATAATATCCACTCCAACCTATTGGGGTATATTCCGATATATTCCCATATTCTTCATACCAATCGTTTAATAATTCGCAAAAACCGAATTTGGTATATAAAAACTCATCAAAGTTTGTAGATTCTAAAGGCAACACAGACAATAGAATAATATTGTCATATGTAGTTCCATCATCGGTCATGCATGTTCCTATAATATAATCGTGATAATATGAATTAAAATATTCATACACTGATGGATGAATCTTAAATTTATATTTTTTTTCAATCTCCGAAAAGTTAGTTAAATAATCTTTTGCATTTAGTTGCCACTTTTCGGCATAATCTATTTTTGAGCTTTTGTAATATATACTGTATTTTTCTTTAGCTTCTTTCATATTCATTAATTTTACCTTAATAAAGCATCTATTAAGCTTCCCTTTCATTTTAATATTTAATTGCCAATCAATTCTATTCAAAGAAACTTCCCAAAACTTAAACTGTTATTTATTAGGTATTTCGTATTATATGTTGGAAAGTCTTAAAATATCGTAACTTTAAACATCAAAACTTTGTCCATTAAGTATAATGCATTGAATTTATTTTTAATAAGGTTATTTTAGCATATTTTATGCTTGATTGATAGGAGCAATAAAACAATTCACTTAAATATATTGACTAACAATTAATATCATGTTAATTTAATATTAATTACACAAATAGATATAATAAGACAGAAATTATACTAACAACAAAACATTAGTAATAATAAAATTATATTAGAAAAACACGAAAATAGAAATTCTAAAACAAAATAAATTTTAAAATTATAGGAGATTTTTATAAGTGTTGGAAATGATAATATAAAGTAAAAAAACAATAGATGATATATAATGCTAATAAATAATATATTAAGAATTAAGAAAATAGATAATATTTTCGAGAGTAGTTAAAAAATATTTTGAAATATTCTAACAATTCGTCAAATAATTTTATTCTATTTAAATTCTTTGCTTAACCTATGATTTTCAAGCTCTAAAAACCTCCATTCATTTTACACTATTTTTTAAATATAAATGTTCTCACGTTTAATTATTTATTTAAAACCTGTGAATTCATTGTAAAATCAATAAAAATATTATTAACAAAATAATATTAATAGGCAAAAATCCTTTACACTTGCGTTGCAAGTGTAAAGGATTTTTGAACTTAATTTTATAAAACCTATCTTTTAATAACCACTCTCATATTTTTATTTGTGAATTAAAAATTTTTAAATTTAAGGTTTATTAAAGGTTAATGATTTATAATAGTAAATATAAACAATTTAATTATAAAAATTATATTTAGGAGGAATAAATGATGATTAATAAATTTAAAACTATAGCAATTTGTAGTGCTTTTACTTTAGCTATTGGATCAACAACAGTTTTTGGAGGAAGTATTATAAATAATGAAGATTGGTCTAAACCAGTTTTTGAAGTAATAACAGTAATAAAAGAAAAAATAGATGAAGAATTAGGTATAAAGGTAAAAATAGAAGGTGGTAAAAGTTTACTTTCCATGGATGATAGTGAAATTTGGGATGAAATGTTTCCTGAAAATTTTATGTTCGATATAACAAAAGCAGATGATAATTTTAAAATAATGATAAAAGATGAAGATGGTAAAAGATTAATTTCCAAAGATGATGGTGAAACTTGGGAAGAGTTATCTCAACTTCAAGACAATTTTACATCAATTGTAAAAATAACAGTGAGAGAACAAGAAGATGGTAAAAATTTAGTTTCTATGGATGATAGTGAAATTTGGGATGAAATGTTTTCTGAAAATTTTATGTTGAATATAACAAAAGCAGATGATAATTTTAAAATAATGATAAAAGATGAAGATGGTAAAAGATTAATTTCCAAAGATGATGGTGAAACTTGGGAAGAATTATATCAGGAAAAATTCATATTTAATACAAAAATATCAGGTGATTATCCTAAAATAATGATAAAAATAGAGGATGGTAAAAAATTAATTTCTAAAGATGATGGTGAAACTTGGGAAGAATTAACAGAAGATAATTTAAATTTTAAAGAAAAAATAGAAATAATTGAAGAAGATTCAGTTAAATTTAAATAAAAATTAGGTTTACCTGAAATTAATTAGTTAAAATAAAGAAGACTGATATCAGTCTTTTTTGTTATTTAAAAATTTTAAATGAGGGATTAAATGAGAGTTTTAATTGTAGAAGATGAAAAATATTTAGGTGAAGCAATAGCATCTGTGTTAAAAAAAAATAACTATAGTGTTGATTTAGTATATGATGGGCAATATGGATTAGATTGTGCCTTGACATCCATTTATGATATTATTATTCTTGATATAATGCTTCCTAAAAAAGATGGGATTTCAGTATTAAAAGAAATTCGTCAAAATAAAGTTACAAGTTTTGTTATTTTATTAACTGCCAAAGGTGAAACAGAAGATAAAATAATAGGCCTTGATAGTGGTGCAGATGATTATTTGTCTAAACCATTTCCAACGGAAGAATTATTGGCAAGACTTAGAGCGTTGGCACGTAGAACAAATACTGAATTAAATGATAATACTTTATCTTTTGGGGATATTATATTAGAACCTTTTAGTTTAACTTTGATATGCTATAAAAAACAAATGAAGTTAACATTGAAAGAGTGTCACTTATTGGAATTATTAATTAAACGAAAAAACCAATCTGTTTCTAAAAACGCAATAATTGAAAAGTTGTGGGGATTTGATTCTGATATGGAAGATAATCATGTCGAGGTTTATATTTCATTTATACGCAAAAAATTAAGTCACATTAAATCAAAAGTTAATATAAAAACAATTCGTGGAATTGGATATATTTTAGAGGAATGATAACATGTTTAAAAAATTACGGTATAAATTTTTACTGCTTAATATAACAATGATTTCAATGCTTATGATTGTTTCTTTTATAAGTATTTATATGATTACATATAATAACATTCAAATAGAAAATCAAAATAAATTGGAATCTATGTCAATGATAAAACAACCTGCTATTAATACTGATGCATATATATTGAATGGTAAAATAAATTTAATAATTCATGAATTAGAGTTACCAGAATTTTTATCATCTTTTAATATTTTAATAGATGAAAATAACAATATTGTAAATATACGCCCTTTTGTTGATATGCCTTATGAATCTTGTAATAAATTAGTACAACTTGCATTAAATAAAAAACAAGATTTTTCAATAGTAACATTAGAAAATAGAAAATGGCAATATGTATTTAAATATATACCTTCTAATATTATTACAAATGAAAATGTTTACAGTGTTAAACAAATTACTTTTTTAGATGTAACAGATAGCATCAATACTTTACTTCAGCTTTTAATAACATTTATTATTATTGGTATATTAATGCTTATTGTTATATTTATAATTAGTGTTTATTTTGCTAATAGAGCTATTAAACCTATTAAAGATGCATGGGATAAACAAAAACAATTTATAGCAGATGCTTCCCATGAACTAAAAACTCCATTAGCCATTATAAATGCAAATTCAGATGCTCTTTTGGCAAATCAAGAGGAAACTATTATAAATCAAAAAAAATGGCTTGATTATATAAAAATACAAACAGATAGAATGTCAAAATTAATTAGTGACTTATTATTTTTAGCAAAAACAGAAGATATAAATATAAAAACTATTCATTTGCCATTTGATATTAGTGTTGCTATTAATGATGTAATTTTATCTATGGAAGTTGTAATATTTGAAAAAGGTATTAATTTTAAATCAACATTAGAACCGGATATAATGATTAAAGGTGATGAAGAAAAAATTAAACAATTAACATTGATATTACTTGATAATGCAATTAAATACACAAATTCAAATGGATTAATTGATATCACATTAAAAAAATCAAAACGAAAAGTAATATTTAGTATAAAAAATAGTGGAAAAGGTATTGAAAAAAGCCATTTAGAAAAAATTTTCGATAGATTTTATAGAGTAGATTCATCACGAAGTCGTGAAGATGGTGGATATGGATTAGGTCTTTCTATTGCAAAAGCTATAATAGATAATCATAATGGAAAACTCAATGTTGAAAGTATAGAAGGAGAAACCACAACTTTTAATTTTATACTTAATATTTACTAGAATAATATTTTTAAATATTTAAAACATATTACCTTTATTTTTTTAGAAAAACATAGTATAATTAAAATGAGGTGATTTTTAATGATAGAATGGAAAGATGAATATTCAGTACATATAGAAGAAATAGATGAACAACATAAAAAACTATTTGAAATAGGAGCATTAGCTGAAGAACTTATACTACTTCCTAGAACAACTGACAAATTTGATGATATAATAGATATAATAAATCAACTTGAAGAGTATATGATTTTTCATTTAAATGCAGAACAACAGATTTTAGAAAGAATTAAATATAATAAATATTTATCTCATGTTGTTATGCATAATGATTTTGTAGAAAAAATGAAAAGCTTAGATATTCATAAAATAGATGAACATCAAGATAGATATTTATATGATATTTTAAAATTTATTATGGAATGGTTAGCCGAGCATGTAATAGTTGAAGATAAACTTTGGGCAGCATATTACTTAAAAAATATTTAGTTTTTCAGTTTTATATATTTAAACCAGTCATCAAATCTAAAAAATTTGGTGACTATTCATTTTTTTATGTATAAAAATTCTAAAAAAAGAACATCATTAAATATAAAAATATTTAGAGGTGATTTAATGATTAAAGAATATTTAGGTTATTTAAGTGATGTATATAAAACTCCTATATGGTTATTTATTATTGGGTTAAGTTTATATATGATTTTTATTGATTCAAAACAATTATCACAAATTAATACAAAAGATTCTAAAATATTAAAGATAATAGGTTGGGTATATTTAGTTGGGGGTTCTGCTTTATTTTTACTAATTAAAATGGTAAAATAGTATGCATTTATATTGACTAAAAATACTATACATGATAGAATTTATTTGAATATTTAAAGTATAAAAATAAATAAATTTGGAGTGTGGGTATAGTTATGAAAGTTTTTTTTAGGAATATGAAATTAAGCATTAAATTAATACTTATATTTATATATATTATTAATGGCTTTTTTATGTTTAGTGGTATTGCAAAAAAAAATATAGGTAGAGTTGCAAATTCAATGAATAAATTTTATGATGGTCCTTATATTGTAACAAATACATCAGCTGATTCGATTAAATTACTTACATCAATTGAAAAAAATACATTTAAAGCTTTGGCATTAACTTTTGCTGAAGATAGATTTCCACAAGAATATTTGAATGAAATAGAAAAAGATATTACATTATTAAAAGAAGAAGTTGTAATTTTAGAAGAACATTTTTTAGAAAATAAACAACTTATTAAAGATTTTATTAATATTATGGATTCGTCTGTCCAGCATAAAGAAGAAATATTACAATTATTTAAAGATAATAAAAGACAAGAAGCGTTGGAAGTTTTAAATACTAAATATGCACCAACTCTTCAAAAAGCAAGTGGAATATTAGATAATATTCATCAAGATGCTCAAAATCAAGCAGAAAATTTATATGAAGAAGCTAAAGATATTGAAAAAAATGTAACTATGAGAATGCATCTTGTTGTTTTTATAAATATAATATTTATGACTTTAATAGGTGTAGTAATGTATAGGAGTATTGTTCAACCAATAGAACATATTGAAAAGGAAGCAAGTAAAATTATACAAGGTGATTTAGATATTAACATACAATATTCATCAAAAAACGAAATAGGAAACCTTGCTTCAAGTATAAATGAAACTATGACAATAATTAAGTCTTACATAAGAAATATTTCTAAAATTTTAAAGGAAGTTGCAGATGGAGATATGACAGCCACTGTAGATATCGAATATATTGGAGATTTTTCACCAATAAAACAATCTATGCAACAAATTTTAGATTCTCTTAATAGCTTACTAATTCAAATTAGTATATCTTCCCGACAAGTAACAGGTACCGCTTCAAATTTATCAGAAGCCTCTGAATTTTTAGCAAAAGGTGTAACACAACAAGAAATTTCTATACGACAACTTTTAAATACAATTAGCGATATGTCAGAGCAAATAAAACATACTAACGATTTTGCCCAAGAATCAACTATAATGGTAGATAATGCAGTTAAAGCAGTGCAGTTTAGTGATGCTCAAATGAAAGAGATGCTTAATACCATGGCTGAAATAAAAGATTCTTCTAGTAAAATTGAAAATGTAATTAAAACAATTGAAGATATAGCATATCAAACAAATATATTAGCTTTAAATGCATCTATAGAAGCAGAGCGAGCAGGGGAATTTGGTAAGGGGTTTTCAGTTGTTGCTAATAAAGTTAGAGACCTTGCTGAAAGAAGTTCGCAAGCAGTTAAAAGTACAACTATTATAATAGATGCTTCTGAACAATCAGTTCAAAAAGGTGTAAAAATAGCTAATGCAACAGCAAAAAGTTTATCTAGTGTAGTTTCAGACGTTAACAAAATTACAGCTTTTATAGAACATATATATACAGCAACACAAAAACAATCTATTGATATTGAACAAATCACACAAGAGACAGAACAAATTTCATCTGTAGTTCAAACTAATTGTGCAACATCTCAACAAAGTGCTGCATCTAGTGAAGAACTTTTATTTCAAGCAGAAAATTTAAAAAAATTAGTAGAACAATTTAAATTAAGAGAATAGGAGTGATTTTATGATAAATGGTATAACAAATTATAATTCAAATTATAACTTTTACAATATGTATAATAATCAAAATGAAAAAAATAATAACATTGATAAATCAAATTCTGTAGATACTCAATGCGAAACTTGTAATAATAGACGTTATCAAGATAGCTCAGATGAAAATGTATCATTTAAAGCACCAGGCTATATATCCCCTGAATCATCTGCTTCACAAGTAATATCACATGAAAATGAACATGTATCAAATGCTTTTGATAAAGCTCAAAAAGGAAAAGGGAAAGTTTTATCTGTGTCAGTTTCTTTACAAACTGCCATATGTCCTGAATGTGGAAAGTCTTATGTATCCGGCGGAACTACTAGAACACAAATTCTTTATAATGAAAAAAACCCATATCAAAAAAGTAAAAAGATATTAGAAGAAAATGCAGCAAAAGGTTCAAATATAAATTATGCTGCTTAATATTAAATAATTAAAAGTATCTATATTAATAATAATTACAAAAAAAAATAGAAGTAAATCTAAACTTACTTCTATTTTTTTTAGTTAAAACCTAATTTTTATACTTCTATATATTTTTTATATAGTTAAGGAAGTTTATAATAATTCGTTAACTATATTTAAAGAGCAGTTTCTATACATATTTTCTCATATGTTTTAATGCACTTTTTTCAAGTCTTGATACTTGTGCCTGTGATATTCCTATTTCATCTGCTACTTCCATTTGAGTTTTACCTTCAAAAAATCTAAGCGTAAGTATATGTTTTTCTCTTTCGTTTAATCTTCTCATAGCTTCACTTAAAGATATAGTTTCTAGCCAAGCCATATCATGATTTTTTTCATCTTTAACTTGATCCATAACATAAGTAGATTCTCCACCATCATGATATACAGGTTCAAATAGTGAGATTGGGTCTTGTATAGAATCTAATGCAAACACTATATCTTCTTTGGGTAACTCCAACTCTTTAGCTATTTCTTCTACAGTAGGTTCTTTAGAATTTTGTTTAATAAGCCTTTCTTTAACTTGAAGTGCTTTATATGCGGTATCTCTAAGAGAACGACTTACTCTTATAGAATTATAATCTCTTAAGTATCTTCTTATCTCACCTATTATCATAGGTACAGCATAAGTTGAAAATTTTACATTCTGTGTAATGTCAAAGTTGTCTATTGCTTTTATAAGTCCAATACAACCCACTTGAAATAGGTCGTCAATATATTCGCCTCTATTATTAAATCGTTGTAGAACACTTAATACTAACCTTAAATTACCATATATATACTCTTCTCTTGCCTCTTTGTCACCATTTAATATTTTATCAAAAAGCTCTTTTTTTTTCTCATTGCTTAATACGGGTAATTTTGCTGTATTTACACCACATATTTCAACTTTGTTAATTATCATGCTAATACCTCCGCTTGTGGCTTGTATAGTTAACAAATTTTTTAAATTTATTAACTATAAATGGGTGCAAACCTGAAAACTATATTAAATATACAAAATTTATTTATATATTTTTGCATATTTTTCAAGCTTATTAAGTATACATTAAAGGATTTACTAAAGAGGCTTTTTTTATACATATTATATCATTCTACTAATTTCCTTTTTTAACCTATTAACTATTTTCTTCTCTAATCTTGATATGTATGATTGAGAAATGCCTAGTATATCAGCTACTTCTTTTTGAGTTTTTTCTTCTCCTCCACCTATTAGTCCAAATCTTAACTCCATTATTTTCCTTTCTCTTTTACTAAGTTTACTCATAGCTTCATCTAAAAGTTCTTTATCTATTTCATCTTCTATATCTCTATATATTACATCTATATCCGTTCCTAATATGTCAGATAGTAAAAGTTCATTTCCATCCCAATCAACATTTAATGGTTCATCAATAGAAACCTCGACTTTAGTTTTACTATTTCTCCTTAAATACATAAGAATTTCATTTTCTATACATCTTGATGCATATGTAGCTAATTTTATATTTTTTTCTGTCTTAAATGTATTTATAGCTTTTATTAAACCTATTGTACCTATAGATATTAAATCTTCTACATTTACACCTGTATTTTCAAATTTTCTAGCAATATAAACTACAAGTCTTAAATTTCTTTCTATAAGTGTTGATTTTGCATTTAAATCATTATCTCCTCCTAATTCTTCTAAAAAAAATAATTCTTCTTCATTTGTTAAAGGAGGTGGCAAAACTTCACTACCTCCAATATAAAATATACTTTCTTCTTCTGCTTCTAAAAGCTTTTTTATTGTATTAGCAGTTAGAAATTTAAATTTATAATATATAAGTTTAAGATTTTGATTCATAAAGTTTCCCCCTATAAAGTATTTTCAAAAATTTGTGGATTGATTAATGCTTGATATGTACCATCTTTTGATAGATGATAATTATAAATACCTATAATTACATTTTTAAGTTTCATTATGTCATCGTTATTTTGTATCTCTACTTCATCAGGTTTAAATCCCATAAGCATTCCGTTTTTAACACCAAGACTTGAAAATGGTATTAATCTTATTCTTTTAGAAATATCACTGCAACCTATATTATTTACTATCATACTTAAATCATTTTCTTTACCTTCATAAAAAATAAGTTTTATTTCATCAGGTAAAAAATTTTTTATAACAGAAAATTCTGCAACTATTACAGGTTCACTTGTAATAGGGTCACATAATGAATTACCTGTATCAACTAATGCATTTAAATCTATTTCTTTATTATTAAAAAATATTTTCATATTGTAAAAAATTTTGTTTTTGGTAAATATATTTTTTATCCAACCTAAAGAAAGTTTTATAAGTATATATGCACTTGCAGTTGTAATTAGAAGTATTTTAAAGGGAAAATTTTGAATATTAAAGCTTATCATATCATTTATAAATTTGGGTAAATCTATATAATAAAATAATGCCATAGAAGCTCCTGCCATTGAGAAAGCCGAAATATGTGATAAAACCAAAAGTTTTATAAATTCTTTTAGATTTTTAGGTTTAAAAGTTACCATAATAGCTAACATTAATATTACTAATGCTCCAAAAAAGTTGTATATTATTTGTAAAACTGGTATAAACATAATTAAACAATATAATATTGATGCAACTGCAGAACCTAAAATAATTCTTTTATATATCACTTTCCTTTTTGCAAGTTTAGATACTATAAAAAAAATAAAAAAATCCATAATAAAATTTATAAAAAATACTACATCTACATATACTTCCACTTCCAAAATACTACCTCCTTTACAGACTAAATTTAAATCTCACTAATTGATAATAGGGTCGAACTTAGTTCGACCCTATTATCAGTATACTATTTATTATGTATTTATTTTGTAGTAATGTGAGTTGAATAAAAATATTTTTATTCAACTTTAATTCAATTTATATTAAAATAATACTTAAATACAAAACAATTTTTGTTTTTAATTTAAGTTATTGTAATAATTTGTTGGCTATAAAATTTATGATCTGTAATCACCATTTATTTTTACATAATCATATGACAAATCGCAACCCCAAGCAATTGCATCATATTCACCATCATTTAATTCAGCAGTTATTATTATATTCTTTTCTGAAAGTATTTTTGATGCTAAATCTTCATCAAATATAATAGGGTTACCACCTTCCATAAGTACGATATCACCTTGTTTACTTGAAAAAGTAATTTTTACTTTTGATAAATCAAATGTAGCTCCTGAATAACCCATAGCACATAAAACTCTACCCCAATTTGCATCTTCTCCAAACATAGCTGCTTTTGTTAAGTTAGAAGTTATAACAGATTTTGCAATCATTCTTGCATCTGATTTTGTTTTAGCTCCTAATACATTCATTTCTATAAATTTTGTAGCACCTTCACCATCACAAGCTATACTTTTTGCAAGTTCTATATTTATATATGATAAAGCAGATTTAAATATATCATAATCTTTTGTATTTTCCATAATTTCTTTATTCTCTGCCAATCCATTTGCAAGTACAATTACACTATCATTTGTGCTAGTATCTCTATCAACCGAAATCATATTATAAGAATCTACTACTATTTCTTTTATAGTCTTTTCTAATAATTGTTGTGATATATTAGCATCTGTAGTTATAAAAGCCAAAAGAGTAGCCATATTTGGATGTATCATACCTGAACCTTTAGCCATTCCACCTATTCTAATTACTTTATTATCTAATTCTATTTCTACAGCTATTTCTTTTTTAAATAAATCAGTAGTCATAATACTTTCTGCTGCAAGTACTCCATCTTCTAATGTACTTCCTAAATTTTTTGAAATATTATTTATACCACTTATAATATTTTCTATTGGCATTGGTACACCAATAACTCCTGTTGATGCAACAAGTATTTCTTCTGCTGTAGCATTTATACATTTACCATAAGTTTCAGCCATTATTTTTGCATGTTCATCACCAATTTTACCTGTGCAAGCGTTAGCATTACCACTATTTATAACTATACCTTTTACTTTTTGCTTTAAATTTATTATTTTTTCATCCCATACAACAGGTGCTGCTTTTACTATATTAGTTGTAAATGCACCTGCTACATTTGCAGGTATTTCTGAATATATTAAAGCTAAATCTTTTTTATTATTTTTCTTAATAGAAGCAATTCCACCAGTTGCTTTAAAACCTTTTGGTGTAGTTACTCCACCATTTATAACTTTCATTTAATCAACTCCATTTATTAAATTTATAGAAGTGCTAGTGCTAATAAAATAATTAAATTTAAAATCAAAATCAATCCTGTGTCGCACTTTAAATAAAGTGCGACATAACTTTAAATAAAAAAATATTAAAAGCAATATTTTTTTATTATTTTCAATTATTTATTTAGCACTACCAAATTTATTATATACTAGCATGATAAAAATACTTTGTCAATGCATATTAATTCACTTAAATAAATGTTTTATTCAATAAAAATATAAAAACACTTTACATTTAATTTGCATTTAGCAAAACTAAAATAAAGTGTTTTTATATTTAGAACTAATAATTATTTATTATTGTTTTTACATATTAATAGTGTATGAGTGCTTACTCCAGTACATGATGGAGTATTAGACATATAATCAGATAATTTCATCCATTCTTCTATTCGTTCTTCTGGCATAGAGTTTATTATATTTGTGCAGAAAGAAAAATTAATTCCAACATTCTTAATAATAGATAAATTATGTTTACTAGCCATTTCTTCCATTTCCTCTGGCATTGTATAGAAAAAGACTTCTGAACGAATATCATCTACGCCCTTTTCAAATATAAACTCGCTACATTTTTTATTTGGATAAACATCAGGAAACAAGAAACTTCCCATTAGATAAGCTCCAACTTTATTAATATAAGCATATATAATTATACCATTATATTTACAAATACGTTTACTTTCTTTAAAAACTAAATCTCTTTCTTCTGGTGGGAGGTGATACATTGGTCCTAATACTAATACAACATCAAATGAATTATCTGAAATGTTAATTAGATTTGTTGCATCTCCCAGTTGTACTTGTACATTTGAAAGATTATTTTCATTTATTTTGTTATTAAAAGCTTCTAAATGTTCTGGAGTGATATCTATACCTAAATAAGATTTACATTTATCAGCTAAATACATTCCATAATGTCCAGTTCCACAACCTAGTTCAATAACTGTTGTTTCTAAAGAAACATAATCACTAATAAATTTTTTTGTATAATGAGATTCCATTTCAGTTGCTTTACTATGCAAAAATCTACCATCTTCAATAATTGCATTTTTATAATTACTTTTTATTTTTTCTTCATTTGATGACATTCCATATACTCCTTTACTTTCATAAATTTTAATCTTAATATTAATATAATAAAAATTTATTGTCAATAAAATAAAAATATATTATAATAAATAAAAAATTTATTATTAAGGGGATTGGTATATGAATTTTAGATTAGCAACAAAACAAGATATTCGTCAATTAATAGAAATGCGTTTAGCTTTTATACAAGAAGATACACACTTATCAGATGAACAAACTAATTGTTTAAATAATCAATTTATTGAATATTTTAATAAACATATTGAAAATGATTTGAATGACTTATTTACATATGTAGCTGAAGAAAATGAAGAAATCGTATCTACTGTTTTTATGATTGTAATTGAAAGACCTGCAAATCCAAATTTTTTAACAGGTAAGATTGGAACAATATTTAATGTATATACTAAAAAGGAATTTCGTAAACAAGGACTTGCTGAAAAACTTCTTAAAATGGCAATTGAAGATTCTAAGAAGATGAATTTATCTTATATTGATTTAAAAGCAAGTCAAATGGGTTTGCCTCTTTATAAAAAATTAGGTTTTAAAGAAGAACAAAGTCAATGTGTACCTATGAAGTTAACATTATAAATTTAAATTTAGGGTGAAAAATAAAAATGATTATTATATCTGTAAATCCAATTCAATCCCATTATGAACATGTTAAATAAGAAGTTATTAAACATGGTGAAATAACAATATTAGGTTATAGAGTAAGAAATGTAATTCAACTTTTAGAAGGTTCTAATAGAATGGCAGCAGCAATAGAACTTGGTTATCCTATAACTATAAATATAGCTGAAGATGATGAAATAATAGAACATGATATTGATTACACAACTAGTAAATTTACTGATTCTGATAAATATGCTGCTGTATATGAAGTTGCTTTAAGTATTGCGTTAGATGAAGAACGTATTGGTTTAGACTGCCCAATGTATAATACAAATAATTATCCAAATATAAAAGTATTTGAAAAACGCAAGCAAATAGTATAATTTCTTTAATAAAAAGTTATATTACATAATGTAAAAATAAATATGCAAATTAAATATATTAAATGAAAAAGAGTAAAGATGAAGTACTAAATATACCATCTTTACTCTTTTATTATTTACTTTATATATTATGTTTGGTAAAATAATTAAAATTAAATTAATAAAAAATTTTAAATTTAAAATCAATCTTGTGTCGCACTCCTTTATGAGTGCGACACGACTTTAATTGAAATTATATTGTTTATAATTAATGATTATTTAGTTAATGATTTATTAATATAAAACTATATGGATAAATCTTTTTGAAATCTATATTTCAATTTAATAATTATATTTCTTTACTATTATAATAAATTTTGTAATATAATTAAATTAGTATTGACAAAGATTTATTTATATAATATACTTTGATTATCAAAATATTTAAGTTAAAATTTTCTATGTATAAACTAATCATATTGACTTAATAAACAATATTAAATTTTAATTATATACAATTAATACAAAAAAGGGATGATGTAATTGTTACCACCATTAAAAATTGGAGACATTATAGCCAAAGTTCCTATTATACAAGGTGGAATGGGAGCATGTGTTTCTTTATCATCACTTGCATCTGCTGTAGCTAAAGAAGGTGCCATAGGAATTATATCAGCAGTACACCCAGGATTTAGAGAATCTGACTTTGAAAGTAATAATGTAGTTGCAAATATTAGAGGCTTAAAAAATGAGATAAGAAAAGCAAAAAGTTTAGCTCCATCAGGAATAATAGGTATGAATATAATGGTTGCTATGAAAAATTATAAACGATATGTAGATGCAGCACTTGAAGAAAAGATAGATTTAATAATATCAGGAGCAGGACTTCCATTAGATTTACCTGAATTGGTTAAAGGAACAAATACAAAAATAATACCTATAGTATCTTCAGTAAAAGCAGGACTAGTTATAACTAAAATGTGGGATAGAAAACATAATGTAGCACCAGATGCTATTGTTGTAGAAGGTTGTAATGCTGGCGGACATTTAGGATTTTCGATTGAAGAATTAACTTCTAATAATCCACCTAAACTTTTAGATATAGTAAAAGATATAAAAGAAATGTTGAAAGAATTTAGTAAGAAATATAATAAATATATTCCTGTTATAGCAGGTGGTGGAATATTTGATGGTAAAGATATTGCTGAAGCTTTAAAAGCTGGAGCAGATGGCGTTCAAATGGCAACTAGATTTGTAACAACAGAAGAATGTGATGCAGATATAAACTTTAAAAATGCGTATATAAATTCTAAGTTCGAAGATGTAGTGATAGTAAAAAGTCCTGTAGGAATGCCGGGACGTGCTATAAAAAATAAATTTTTAGAAAGTTTAAAAGAACAACCTACAATATCTAAAACAAAATGTTTTTCATGTATTAAAACATGCAATCCAAAAGAAACGCCTTATTGTATATCAGAAGCTTTACTTACATCTGTAAAAGGTGATATAGAAAACGGTTTAATTTTTGCAGGTTCAAATGTTTATAAACTTAAAGAAATAGTTTCAGTTAAAAATCTTATAAATGAATTGGTAAAAGAAGCAGAAAGTGAACTTACTTAATAGTACAAATTAAATAGAACTATTAATTTAAAAGGAGTATCTTCAATGGATTATAAAAAAATCATTGAAAGTCATTATAATAAAATCATTAAAGATATAAAACTTATAGATAATCATTTCGATACAGAAATATATGTTGTTGATACAGATAGTGGTAGGTTTATTGTTAAAAAATTTCCTGTTTATATGGAAAATGTGAAATATGAGGGATATGTAACCGAATTTCTTTATAATAAAGGAATAAAAGTTGCACGTTTGTTGAAAACAAAAAACAACAATTTTGTTGTAGTAACCACCAAATATCTGTTGACTATGCAAGAATTTATAATAGGAAAAACCTTTGAGATAAATACAGCACCAGATTGGTTCATGATAAAATGTGCAGAATCTCTTGGTAAGATAAATCATTTTCTTTGTGATTACGACGAACTTCCTATAAATTTTGGAAAAGAATTTTTCTGTGTTGATGTTGCAACTCAAAAAAGAAAGCATTATGAAAACGAATTCTTGAAAGCAAAACAATTAGGAAATATTGATATTTCTTTACAATGGCAAGAGCAGATTATTCATATTAATAAAATTTCCACATTTGTCATTGATACAGATAAACTTACTTATACAAATTCTCATGGTGATTTCCATATAGGTCAAGTAATTGCGAAAGATAAAGAAATAACTATTATAGATTGGACTTCTACCTGTAAATTGCCGGTATGTCTTGAAGTAATTACATCATATGTCTTTGCAAGTCCAAGTTGTAAGAATGGTGTCATTAATGCTGAAGGACTAAGAGATTATATACGTCATTATACCAAATATTTTCCTCTCAAAGAATATGATATAAAAATAATGCCTTATGTGTTTTATTTTTGGCATTGTATGTGTAACTATACACCACCTTATGATGTACCTGAAAATTACAAAGCAATTTCAAATTTAATTCTTAATTCACTAAATTGGTTATATGATAATGTTGACAAATTATCACAAAAATTGTGCATATTATAAACACAAATTTTTTAATCAAACTAACTAAAATAATTATGAAATAAAGCCACCACACTCATGACAGTTTATTTTTACAGATGTTCTGCTCACTTTGACAAAACCAATTAAACTAAAGGGGGTTTTTATGTATAAAAAAATTGCCCATATAAATGAGTTACTTATCAATATTTATAATATAATTTCCAAAATAGAGCATTTATCTTTGAAACAAGGTGAATTTAAAGATTTATCAACTACAGAAATACACACTATAGAAGCTATAGGTATGTATGGTTCAAAAACAATGTCAGAAATAGCTAATTTACTTAGTATAACAACAGGCACTCTAACAATAGCAGTAAATAAACTTATAAAAAAGGGTTATTTAGAAAAAAATAGAAGTAAAATAGATAAAAGAATTGTAAATGTAAATCTAACAAAAAAGGGTAAGCTTGCGTATAGAATACATGAAAAATTCCATACAGATATGGTAAAAGAAATGGTAATTGAGTTTACACCACAAGAAGAGAAAATCCTTATGCAAGGATTAAATAAATTAGATATACATTTAAAAAAAATATATGAAGCCTTTCCAAATTAAAATGAATACTTAGAGGTGTTTATTATGAATACTATTTATAAATGTTTTCCTGATGGAAAATTTAAAGTGCTTACAATGAGTTATGATGATGGCACAGAAGATGATAAAAAATTAATTTCTATATTTAATCATTACAATATAAAAGGAACTTTTCATATTAATTCTGGATTATCTAATTTTAATCGTATACCCATTGAACAAATTAAAGAAGTTTATGAAGGACATGAAGTAGCAACACATAGCTTTACTCATCCTTATATATCTTCATGCCCTATAGAATATGTTATCCAAGAAATATTAGAAGATAGAAAAAAACTTGAAAGCATGGTTGGTTATACTGTAAGAGGTTTTTCTTATCCTTATGGTTCATATAACGAAGAAATAAAAAAAATACTACCTTACTTAGGAATAGAATATTCAAGAATAGTTGGCAATAGTGAAAATTTTAAAATGCCAAATGATTTGTATGAGTGGCAAGCTACTTGTCACCATAATTATAAATTACAAGAATTAGGACAAAACTTTGTTTCATTAACTTCAAATATGAATTTATGTATAATGTATGTTTGGGGTCATAGTTTTGAATTTAATCATCAAGATAATTGGCATATTATAGAAAATTTTTGTAACCTCGTATCAAATAAAAATGATATCTGGTATGCTACTAATATTCAAATAGTAGATTATTTAAAAGTATTAAATAACTTAAAATTTTCAGCTGATGGAACATTTGTATATAATCCATCCGTACAATCTGCATGGCTTAGTGTTAATGGAAAAATTTTAGAAGTTAAAGGTTCTGAACAAATTAATTTTTAAAGGAATGAGAGTGTGAAAAATGTTATTATAGCTGGAACTGGAAGTTATGTTCCTGAAAATATTATGTCAAATGATGACTTATCAAAAATAGTAGATACAAGTGATGAATGGATAAGTATACGAACAGGAATTAAAGAAAGAAGAATAGCAAAAGAAGAAGAAACTTCTGATTTAGCATATAAAGCTTGCTTAAATGCATTAGAAAATGCCAACGAAAAACCAGAAAATATTGATTTAATTATTTGTGCTACAATGTCACCAGATTTTTTTATGCCTGCTACTGCTTGTATTGTTCAAGCAAAATTAAAAGCAGTAAATGCTGCTGCATTTGATATATCTGCTGCTTGTACTGGTTATGTTTACGCTTTATCAACAGCAGTTCAATATATAAAATCTGGTATGTATAAAACAGTATTAGTTGTAGGAGCTGAAAAAATTTCAAAACTACTTGACTGGACTGATAGACGAACTTGTGTACTTTTTGGTGATGGTGCAGGTGCTATTTTATTAAAAGCATCAGATAACGAAAATAGTATCCTATCTATAACCATGCAAACAGATGGAACAAAAGCAGAAATGCTTAAAGGTAAAACTTTTATTACAATGCAAGGAGGAGATGTATTTAAATTTGCAGTTAAAACTATAGTATCAAATGTAGTAGAAACTTTAAAAACTACAGGTGTAAGTATTAATGATATAAAATACATAATTCCTCATCAAGCTAATATAAGAATTATAGAAACTGCTGCAAAGTTATTAAAAACAAATATGGATAAATTTTTTATGAACATTGATAAATATGCTAATACATCAGCAGCAAGTATTGGTATAGCATTAGATGAACTAGCACAAAATACTAAAATCAACAAAGGTGATAAAATAATCTTGGTTGGTTTTGGGGGTGGTATGACTAGTGGAGCTGTATTATTAGAATGGATTTAAGAAAATTGAATTTATATAAAAAATTAAATTAATATGGAGGATTTAAATATGGAATATGAAAAAATAGTAAAAGTAGTAGCAGAGCAGTTAGGAGTTAATGAAAATATTTTGACAAAAGATACATCATTTAAAGATGATTTAAATGCAGATTCATTAGATTTATTTCAAATAATAATGTCATTGGAAGAAGAATTTGGTATAGAAATACCTAATGAAGATGCAGAAGCAATCGAAACAATTGGAGATGCTTTAAAATATATTGAAGGTAAAAATATATAAAAAAATATTAGAACGAACATTATTGTTCGTTCTTTAGTCTAATTATATAGTAAGATATCTAATATTAAAATTGGAGGATAAAAATGTTTTGTGAAATGGTAAATATAAAATATCCAATTATTCAAGGGGCTATGGCTTGGATAGCAGATGCTTCTTTAGCTGCTGCTGTTTCAAATGCAGGAGGTTTAGGGATTATTGCTGGTGCAAATGCTCCTATAGATTATGTACGTGATGAAGTAAGAAAAGCAAAACAACTTACAGATAAGCCTTTTGGTGTAAATATAATGTTACTTAGTGATAATGCAGAGGCTATTGCAAAAATGGTTTGTGAAGAAGGCGTAAAAGTTGTTACAACTGGTGCAGGAAATCCGGGTAAATATATTGATATGTGGAAACAATATGGTATAATAGTAATACCTGTTATTCCATCAGTAGCAATTGCAAAACGTATGGAGAAGTATGGAGCTGATGCTGTAATCGCAGAAGGTTGTGAATCAGGTGGACATATAGGAGAATTAACTACTATGACTTTAGTGCCTCAAGTTGTAGATGCTGTAAATATTCCGGTTATAGCTGCTGGAGGCATAGCAGATGGTAGGGGTATTGCTGCTAGTTTTATGTTAGGTGCACAAGGTGTACAAGTAGGTACTAGATTTTTAGTAGCTCATGAATGTACAGTTCATAGAAACTATAAAGAAAGAGTATTAAAAGCAAAAGATATAGATACAATTGTAACAGGTCGTTCTACTGGTCATCCTGTTCGTGTACTTAAAAACCAATTGGCAAGACAATATCAAGCATTAGAGAAAACAAATGCTTCTGTTGAAGAAATTGAAGAGCTTGGTAGAGGGGCATTGCCTAGAGCTGTAAAAGATGGTGATATGGAAAATGGTTCAATAATGTCAGGTCAAATTGCAGGTATAGTAAATAAAGAGCAAAGTTGTGAAGAAATAATAACAGAAATGTTTACAGAAGCAGAAAAACTCTTAGGAGGTAAAACATGGTAGCATTTATCTTTGCAGGACAAGGTGCTCAATATGTAGGTATGGGTAAAGATTTATATGAAAACTACAGTATTGCAAAAGATGTATTTGATAAAGCTAGTAGTTCAATTAGTATAGATTTAAAAGAATTATGTTTTAATGGTCCCCTAGAAGAACTAAATAAAACAGAAAATACACAACCAGCAGTAGTTACCATGACATTAGCAGCACTTAAAGTATTAGAACAATATAACATATCTCCAAATGTAGTTGCTGGTTTAAGTTTAGGAGAATATTCAGCATTAACTTGTAGTTGTGTATTTGACATAGAAAAAGTTATTCCTTTAGTAAAAAAAAGGGGTAGATTTATGCAAGAAGCAGTTCCAGTTGGTTTAGGAAAAATGGTTGCAATATTGGGACTAGATGAACAAAAAATAAAAGAAGCTTGTAATGAAGCAAGTAGTTTAGGTATAGTTGAAACAGCAAATTTTAATTGTCCGGGTCAAATTGTAATAGGCGGAGAAATAGAAGCTGTAAACCTAGCAACTAAAAAATGTACTGAAAAAGGTGCATTAAAAACAGTAGAATTACCTGTATCTGCTCCTTTTCATACATCAATGCTTAAACCAGCTTCTGAAAAATTAGCTAAAGAACTTGAAACAATAGAACTTTCTGATATAAATATACCAATTATAAGTAACGTAACAGCAAACTATATAGAAAAAACAGAAATAAAAGATTTATTAAGAAGACAAGTTATGAGTTCTGTTTTATGGGAGCAAACTATAAGACAAATGGTTAAAGATGGAGTAGACACCTTTGTAGAAATAGGACCGGGAAAAGCCTTGAGTGGCTTTGTAAAAAAAATAGATAGAAAACTTACTACATTAAATGTAGAAGATATTAAATCTTTAGAAAAAACAGTTGAAGTATTGGGAGTGAAACAATAATGAAAACAGCTATTGTAACAGGAGCAAGTAGAGGAATAGGAAAATGTATTGTGGAAGCATTTATTAAAGAAAAAATAAATGTTGTTCTTAATTATGTAGATAGTCCAGAAGTTGTAGAAGATTTGGTAAAGACTATGAATGAAAATGGAGGGAATGTTTTCCCTGTTTATGCTGATATAAGTAAATTTGACGAAGCACAAATGCTTATAAAAACAGCAGTAGAAAAATTTGGTTCAATAGATATATTAGTTAATAATGCAGGTATTACAAGAGATAATCTTTTAATTAAAATGTCAGAAAGCGACTTTGACAGTGTAATAAATGTAAATTTAAAAGGAGCATTTAACTGTTTAAAGCATGTAACACCAGTAATGCTTAAACAAAAATCCGGTAGAATAATAAACATTTCTTCTGTTGTAGGTTTAACTGGTAATATAGGACAAGTGAATTATTCGGCATCAAAAGCCGGAATAGTAGGACTTACAAAATCAGCAGCAAGAGAACTTGCATCAAGAAATATTACAGTAAATGCAATCGCACCTGGATTTATTTCAACACCTATGACAGATGTTTTACCTGAAAAAATAAAAGAAAATATTATAAATTCAATACCACTTAAAAGATTTGGAGAAGCTGAAGATATAGCACAAACGGTTTGTTTCTTAGCATCAGATAGTGCAAAATATATAACAGGTCAAGTAATACAAGTAGACGGCGGAATGTTAATGTAGTACTATTTTTTAATTAATATTGTTTAAATTATTATTTTTAAAATCAATTTCAATTTTAAATTAAAACCATGTCGCACTTAATTTTAAGTGCGACACAAGATTGATTTTAAATTTTATTTTTTATTAATTTTAATTATCTTATTAACAATTATATACTAAAAATTAATTTAATATTTAAGGAGGATATATTTTGAGAGTAGTTATAACTGGTATGGGAGCTATAACTCCTGTAGGAAATAATATAGAAGAATTTTGGGAAAATATAAAAAATGGAGTATGTGGGGTTGATTTTATAACTCAATTTGACACAGAAAAATTTTCATCAAAATTAGCAGCAGAAGTTAAAAATTTTAATCCATCTGACCATATGGATTTTAAAGAAGTTAAAAGAATGGATAGATTTTGTCAACTTGCTATGGTAGCGGCAAAAGAAGCAGTAAAAGACTCTAATTTAGATTTAGAAACTATAGATAAAGAACGTTTTGGTGTAATGGTAGGTTCAGGTATAGGTGGAATAGGTACTATTGAAGCACAAGATAAAGTGCTTATTGAAAAAGGCCCAAAACGAGTAACTCCATTAATTATACCTATGATTATAACAAACATGGCAGCAGGAAATATAGCTATTCAATTTAATGCAAAAGGAATATGTACAAATGTTGTAACAGCTTGTGCAACTGGAACGCACTCTATTGGTGAAGCATTTAGAGTATTAAAACATGGTTATGCTGATGTTATGATTGCAGGAGGAACAGAAAGTTCAATAACTCCATTATCAATAGCAGGTTTTACAACAATAACTGCACTTACAAGTAGTAATAATCCTAAGAGAGCATCTATACCATTCGATAAAGAACGTAACGGATTTGTAATGGGTGAAGGTGCAGGTATAGTTATAATGGAAACTCTAGAACATGCACAAAAGAGAAATGCTAAAATTTATGGTGAAGTAGTAGGTTATGGAGCTACTTGTGATGCTCATCATATGACACTTCCAGCACCACAAGGTGAAGGTGGCGCTAGAGCAATGAAACTTGCAATACAAGAAGCAAATATAAATTTTACAGACATTTCATATATAAATGCACATGGAACAAGTACACCTCCTAATGATAAAGGTGAAACAGAAGCTATAAAAGCAGTATTTGGTGATTATGCTTATAAAATCCCTGTAAGCTCAACAAAATCAATGACAGGACATTTATTAGGAGCAGCAGGAGCAATTGAAACAATAATATCTGTAAAAGCATTAGAAGATAGTTTTGTACCTCCAACAATAGGATATGAAGTTCCTGACCCAGACTGCGATTTAGATTATGTACCAAATGTAGGAAGAAGTTGTGAATTAAAATACAGTTTATCAAATTCATTTGGTTTTGGTGGTCATAATGCAACATTAGTATTCAAAAAATGGGAGGGCTAATAATGGATTTTGATTCTATACAAAATTTAATAAAGGAAATGAAAGAGTCAGATTTAACTTTATTGGAAATCGAAAGCCACGGTATACGTATAAAAATGCAAAAAGGAAATATAATTCCTCCTATGCCACAACAAATACAAGTACCACCAATACCAATGCAATTTGACTTTCAACAACCACAAACCTCACAACAAAATATAATTGAAAAAACTATACAAGTAGAAGAAACAGAAATAAAAGTACAAAATACCAACTATAAAGAGATAACATCTCCAATAGTTGGTGTGTTTTACCAAGCTGCAAATCCAGATAAACCTCCTTTTGTTAAAGTAGGAGATAAAGTTACAAAAGGTCAAACACTTTGTATAATAGAAGCGATGAAACTTATGAATGAAATAGAAAGTGAATTTGATGGTGAAATAGTAGAAATACTTGTAAGAAATGAACAACCTGTAGAATATGGTCAACCATTATTCAAAATATGTTAACTTAATTGGGAGGTATTTATGTTAAATATTAAACAGATACAAGAAATAATTCCTCATAGATATCCATTTTTATTAATAGATACTATTGACGAATTAGAACCGGGAAAGCGAGCTGTTGGAACAAAAAATGTAACTATAAATGAATATTTTTTTCAAGGACATTTTCCTAATGAACCAGTAATGCCAGGTGTACTTATAATTGAGGCATTGGCACAAACAGGAGCAGTTGCATTACTTAGTTTAGAACAATTTAAAGGTAAGATAGCTTTCTTTGCTGGAATAGATAAAGTAAAATTTAAAAAGAGTGTAGTTCCCGGAGATACATTAAAACTTGAAATTGAAATTATAAAGATGAAAGGAACTATTGGAATAGGTAAAGCAACTGCTTATGTTAAGGAAGTAAAGGTTTGTGAAGCAGAATTAACCTTTGGAATAGGAAAGTAGGTTGAGATTTTGTTTAATAAAATACTTATTGCAAACAGAGGAGAAATCGCTGTAAGAATTATTAGAGCTTGTAGAGAAATGGGAATAGAAACAGTTGCTGTTTATTCTGAAGCTGATAAAGAAGCTATGCATGTAATGTTAGCAGATGAAGCTATATGTATAGGAAAGCCACCATCAAAAGATAGCTATTTAAATATGCAAAATATCATAAGTGCCACTATAATAACAAAAGCAAAAGCTATACATCCTGGATTTGGTTTTCTATCTGAAAATAGTACATTTGCTGGTATGTGTGAAGATTGTAATATAACATTTATAGGTCCTACAGCTAATACAATAGATTTAATGGGTAACAAATCAAAAGCACGTGAAACAATGATAAAAGCAGGCGTACCTGTAGTTCCCGGTTCAGATGGAGCAGTTGAAAATCTTGAAGAAGCTATAGAATTAGCTGATAAAATGGGTTATCCTGTTATGATTAAAGCATCTGCTGGTGGTGGTGGTCGTGGTATGCGTCCTGCCTTTTCAAAAGAAGAATTAATAAATGCATTTGAAACAGCAAAAGCAGAAGCTAAAATAGCTTTCTCTGATGATACAATGTATATAGAAAAACTTATATTAAATCCAAAACATATAGAAATTCAAGTGCTTGCTGATAACTATGGTAATACTGTTTACTTAGGTGAAAGAGATTGTTCTATACAAAGAAGAAATCAAAAAGTATTAGAAGAAGCTCCTTGTTCTATTATGACAGAAGAACTTAGATTAATTATGGGTAATACTGCTGTAAAAGCTTGCAAAGCTGTTAAATATCAAAATGCAGGTACAATTGAATTTTTATTAGATAAAGATAATAATTTTTATTTTATGGAAATGAATACAAGAATACAAGTAGAACATCCAGTTACAGAAGCAGTAACAGGAATTGACTTAATAAAAGAGCAAATAAAAATTGCAGCAGGTGAAAATCTAAGCTTTAAACAAAAAGATATTAAATTAACAGGTCATGCAATTGAATGTAGAATAAATGCTGAAAATCCAAGCAAAGGTTTTAGACCTTCACCGGGAAAAATAGAAACCCTTATAATCCCAGGAGGAATGGGAATAAGAGTAGATAGTTCAGTATATCAAGGTTATACTATACCACCTACATATGATTCTATGATAGCTAAACTTATAGCATATGGTAAAGATAGAGAAGAAGCAATAAGCAAGATGAAAAGAGCATTAGGTGAGTTTATAGTTGAAGGAATAGATACAAATATTGATTTCCAATATGAAATTTTAAATAATGAAAATTTTAAATGTGGTAAATTTGATACAAGTTTCATTTTAGAAAATTTTAAAATTTAATTAAAAGGCAGGGAACATTTAAGTGAAAAGAATTTTGTTCAAAAAAACTAAATATGCAACTGCTGATATTGTAAAACAACCTAACAATATAGTCGAACAAGAACAGCAAGATGATTATGATGAAAACAAACCCAGTGTACCTCAAGGATTATTAGTAAAATGTTTAGGTTGTGGAAAAAATATATATACAAAAGATTTAATTAAAAAATATAAAGTATGTGAATGTGGAACTCACTTTAAAGTTTCAGCATATGAACGTATAAGAATGACTGTGGATAGTGGCTCATTTGAAGAATATCACAAGCAATGGTCAACAAAAGACCCTTTAAATTTTCCTGACTATAAAAATAAAATTATTAAACTTCAAAATAAAACTGGTATTGCCGAAGGTATAATAATAGGTAAAGCTAAAATAGAAAATTTAAGTACAATGATTGCTGTTATGGATAGCAGTTTCTTGATGGGTAGTATGGGAACGGTTGTTGGAAATAAATTAACTCGCTTGTTTGAAAAAGCTACAGAAGCAAAGTTACCTATAATTGTATTTACAGCATCAGGTGGTGCAAGAATGCAAGAAGGTATATTTTCATTAATGCAAATGGCTAAAGTAAGTGCTGCTGCTGCTAAACATAGTGCATCTGGTCTATTATATATTACAGTACTTACAGACCCAACAACAGGAGGAGTTACTGCAAGTTTTGCAATGCAAGGAGATATAATACTAGCTGAACCAAAAGCATTAATTGGTTTTGCAGGTCCTAGAGTAATAGAACAAACAATAGGTCAAAAACTGCCTGAAGGTTTTCAGCGAGCAGAATTTTTATTAGAACATGGTTTTATTGATGCTGTAGTACCAAGAGATAAATTAAAACAAACTTTAGGAAACATTCTTAAAATACATTCAAAGGAAGTGTTAGAATGATTACAGCATGGGAAAAAGTAAAACTTGCTAGAATGTTAGGTAGACCCACAGCCCTAGATTATATTGAAAAAATATTCACTAATTTTATTGAACTACATGGAGATAGATATTTTGGTGATGACCCTGCAATTGTAGGGGGAATAGGATATGTAGATGATATTCCTGTGACTATTATTGCACAACAAAAAGGTAGAAACACAAAAGAAAATATCACAAGAAATTTTGCAATGCCTCATCCTGAAGGCTATAGAAAATCTCTTAGACTAATGAAACAAGCTGAAAAATTTAGAAGACCTATTATATGTTTTATAGATACGCCTGGTGCATTTTGTGGATTGGGAGCAGAAGAAAGAGGACAAGGTGAAGCAATAGCAAAAAATTTAATAGAAAGTTCTTTACTTAAAACTCCTATTATTTCTGTAGTTATAGGTGAAGGTGGAAGCGGTGGAGCATTAGCATTAGGGGTTGCTGATAAAGTTTATATGCTTGAACATTCTATATATTCAATACTTTCACCAGAAGGTTTTTCTAGTATATTATGGAAAGATAGTAGTAGAGCTAAAGAAGCTGCTGAAATAATGAAATTAACAGCTGAAGATTTAAAAGAGTTTCAAATAATTGATGATGTTATAATTGAACCATCAGGTGGAGCACATATTGATGTAGATAAAATGGCTGAAAATATTAAGCAAATAATTTTAGACAATTTAAAAGTGTTATTAACACAGCCAATAAATGAACTTTTAGATAATAGATATAATAAGTTTAGGAAAATTGGAGTTTAAAGGTTAAAAGCCTTTAAACTCTTTTTTTAATTCAATTATAAATTTAATATTATTTTATAAAACTATTAAGATAACTTTAAGATTATACATATAAGAGATTAATAATTGAATGATATTATTATATCAACAAAGCTAATCAATAAATACTTTGATTGAAATATTAAATTGGGAGGTGAGATTATGTTGTTTACAAGTGGAAATCATAGTGCATCTAATTGTATAAGTGTTATTACAAATGGAACTTTAGAATGGAAGCATTATGAGAAAGCACTTCCATATTTAGATGAAGTAAGTATTTCTATAGATAGATATAGTGCAGAGTCATGTTTTATTAGAGATGAAGGAATAATGCCAAAAGTAATAAGTACTATAAAAATTATGAAAAAAATAATAAAAACTCATTTAATTAGTACATTGCATAAGAAAAACAGAAATGATATGTCAAGATATATAGAATTTGCTAATTTATTAGGAGTTACACATTCTTTTAGTATTTTTACAGCTAATATTAGTAATGAATTATTTAAAGAATATATATTAGATACTAATGACTTAATAGAAATTGAACAAAATCTTATGAACTTAAGTAAAAATGTGAAAGTTAATGACATGCCTATTGATGGAATTAATTTATGTTGTAGAGAAAGATGTGAATCAGGAAACAAATTAGTTAGTATTGATGCAAAAGGAGATATTTATCCATGTCATATGCTTCATATTGATGAAGTTAAACTAGGAAATATTTTTGAATCAACAATTGAAGATATTGTTTTTTCTGAACAAAATCCTTTTCAGAATTTAAATGTTGATGATTTTAAAGAATGTAATGTGTGTGACTATAAATATTTATGTGGTGGTGGTTGTCGAGGTAGAAGTTATCTTTATTATAATGATTTAAAATCTAAAGATGGATATTGTGTAATGATTAAAAATTATTATAAAGATATTGTAGATTTATTAAAAAGTAAAATTAGTTAAGTTAGGATGATGATAATGGGAAAATTAGAAATCAAAAATTTAACAAAAAGATATGGTGAAAAAGTAGCTTTAAATAATTTTTCAATGACAGTAAATGAAGGCGAAATAGTTGGTTTAATTGGTAGAAATGGGGCGGGAAAAACTACTTTATTAGATAGTATTGCAGGAAACATATATGTTACTAGTGGAGAAATTTATTATAATAACTCTGATTTATTAAAAGATACCACTCAGAGAAAAGATTTTGGAATTCTAATTACTGCTAGTTTTTTAGATTATTTAAATACTTATGAAAATTTAGAACTATTAATGAATGCATATGGTGATTCAAATAAAGAATATATTAATAAAAGAATTGATGAAGTGCTAACTATTGTTGGACTTGAAAAACATAAAAAGAAATATGTAAAATCTTTTTCTTTTGGAATGAAACAAAGATTAGGATTTGCTCAAGCATTATTAAATGGTAAACAAATGTTAATATTAGATGAACCTTTTGTTGGTCTTGATATACATGGTAGAGAAATAGTAAAAAATTATGTAAAAAAGTTTGTAAAAGAAAGCAATATAGGCGTTATATTTTCAGACCACAATTTAGATGAAGTAAAAGATTTATGCTCCCGTGTTGTATGTATTAAAGATGGTATAAAAATATATGATGGAGAACCCGAAGAAAACGCAAAATATAAAATTTTTGTGGATGATTTAAAAGATGAATTAGTAAACGATTTAATAAAATATAAAAAAATTGAAATAGATATGACTCAAAAAGTAATTTCATTTAGTGAAAATAAACTTATAAATATTAATGATATTTTAACATCTATAATAAAAAAACAAATTAATATATTAAAAATTTCAACCATAGAAAACTCACTTGAAATTTTGTTAAAGGAGTGATAATAATGAATAATTTGTTAAAAATTGAGATTAAAAAAATGTTAAAAAGAAAAGATTTTTTAATATTTTCAACAATGCTATTTATTCCTATACTTTATTCTGTAGGAGTTGCGTTTAATTCAAGTGTAATAACATATGAGGCAAATACTAAAACATATGCATTAGATTTTTGTAATTCAATGTTTATATTTGTGTATATGGTGTTTATTTATTTTATTTTTCTATCATTAACTTCTATAAAATCTTTAAGAGGAGAAATAGAAAATAAAAGTATAAGACTATATACACAAAGAATTAATGATAGAAAAAAAATATATTTTTATAAAAATATATCTTGTGTAGTTTTGTTAACTATTGTTTGTATATTATTTATTATAATATCTTTAGTTTTATATTATTTATTTGTTACTAAAAGAACAGATATAGCAACTTTTGAATTTATCAAAATTAACGAGTTGGGCTATATAATAATGTCATTTTTAAGTATATATTTTTTCTTTATAATATCAATTTTTTATAGCCTTATGTTGAGTATGTATGTTAAATCCAATCTAGCAAATGTAATTTATATACTCACATTTATAGCTTGTATGTATATCAAGGAATTTCCATATATACAATATTTGGTACCTAGTTATTATATACAATCTTTAACTTCTATACTAAAATACTCTTCTAATTCAATAAATACTTTTTATATATTATGTGGTATAACATTTATATATTGTATCATTTGCTACTTATTAGGTAGAAATAAATTTGAAAAGAGTGATATATAATGGAAAATATTATAAAATTCAATAAAAATCGAATGGATGATATTATCTTTTTAGCATTTATTTCAATTATGCCTGTATTTGCAGTTGGATTTTTAGCACTTATTATGGTGTTTTTATTAAATCCTATTAAAAATAATTATATTGGTTTAATTCAAACATGGATCGCAATGCCATTAGGTTTTTGTTTATTACCTTACATTTTTATAAATAAATATTATAAGGATTTAAAAGATTTAAAATCCTTAGGTTTAGTTAAGCCAAAATTAATTGAAGTAATTTTTGTATTAATAGTATTAATTTTATTTTATTCATATTTAATATCTAAAACAAATGATATTAATAAAATTATATTACTTTCAATTCAAACACTAGCTGTTGCAATTTCAGAAGAATTTTGGGCTAGAGGCAGTTTATTTTATGTATTAAAGAAAATTACTAAGAATCAAATAATAATTATTTTAATTTCAAGTCTTGTATTTGCTTTCATTACACATTTAAATAGGGGATTTTTAGAAAACTTAATTTATAGATTTCCAAGTGCTATCTTATTAGGATTAGTTTATCTTAAAACAGGAAAATTACAATATCCTATTTTAATTCATTTTATAAACAATATGACGACTATTATTTAAGAAAGGGGAATGGATGATGCCAAAAAATAAATCAATGCTTTATATCTCAGTTATTTTTCATATTTTTATTTTAGGTTTATTTTACTTAATTATCGATAAGTTAGATATTTTATACTTTTTAGCTCTAATGATTATACCAATAATAATTAGTCTAATTTTAATAGGAATAACTACTTTTAGTAATAAAGAAAAATTTAATATAATTTTAACTTCATTAGTATTTACTTTAGTAAATAGTATATATTTTATAGTTATTCAAATAATTTTAAATTTGAGTAATAAAATAAATGACATATATGAAATAAGTAAAAAATATAATTCAGACATGGTAGAGGTTTCTATAAATAATTCTCCTATTATGAGTTTGTTTATAATAATTATATTATCTTTTTTATTGCATTATATGGTTACTAAATTTTTATTTAATAAAAAATTCAGAACACAAGAGGAAAATTTTATAAATGACTGAAAATAAATTGTTGGGATTAAACTATGTTTGTAGAATAATAGTACAAATAATTATATATTAATTATTTGTACTATTATTGCTTCTAATATATATATTATATAATTCTAAAATTTTATAATAAATGCTTTACTGTATTTTTGCCAGTTAGTTTTTATTGAAATTGTTCCATTATGCTTTTCTACTATTTTTGATACAATAGATAAACCTAAACCACTTCTTTCACCATTATTACGAGATATGTCACCACATACAAAAGGTTTAAAAATAGTATCAACTAAAATGTTATCAAAAGTTACACCATTATCTGCAATTATAATATATATACTATCGTTTTGTTCTATAGTAATAAAAATTTCAGTTCCTTCTGGATTATGTTGAATTGCATTATTAATAAGATTTTGTAAAACTCTTTCCATTTCTATTTTATCTATTTGTATATTTATATTTTCTTCTGGAATATCTACTAATAAAACTTTCCCTTTATCTTTACATAATTTATAATTATTTGCTACTATTAATCTTACAAATTCTGATAAATTAACAGTTTCTAAATTGAGTTTAAAATCCTTACAACTTAATTTACTATACTTTAATAAAATTTCTATTAAGTTTGTTAATTTTTCAGAATTTTTAAGTATTATATTATAATAATCTTCTATTTTTTCTTCTTCTTTAACATAACCATTAACAATAGCCATTATATAACCATTTATAATAGTAATTGGAGTTTTTAAGTCATGACTTATATTAGCTATAAGTTGTTCTTTTTCTTGTTTTTCTATTTCTATTTCTTTAAATAGTTTTTCTAATTCAGTTATCATATAATTAAAAGAATCTTTCATATTATTAAATTCATTTTCAGCTTCAAATTCTAATCTAGTATTATATTTTTTTTGACGTACTTTATTTAAAGCAGATGTAATTAAATTTATAGGTATTGTGATTTTGTTATTAATTCTTTTTGAAAGCAATAATACTGTTGAAATATAACCACTACTAAAAACTAAAATTCCAATAGAAAATATTAATATAAATGGTTTTATTGTATTTGGTACATTTATAAGTGTAGGTTTAATACTTATATACTTTTTAGGAATACAAACCAAACCAATATAGTTTTGTCCTTTATTAGTTTGAAAAAATTTTATAGAAGCATATATAGTTTCATTATTTAATTCATATTCTCCATTTAGTAATAAAACTATATCTTCCATTGTAAATTTAGTTTTTGTTATTCCAACTTTTCCTTTAGAATATATATTATTGAAATCAGTATCTAATATATTAATCCAACCATTAATTTCTTCAAGTTTATTTGTGTCTATATCCATATAATTTTCTTGTATTAAATAATTAGCAAAATAATCCTTAATGGAAGATTCCATATATTTATATCCAACAACATTCATAGATTTTGTAGCTACCCAGAAAACACCAATAATAATTAATGAAAATATTATAAAATTTTTTATTAATAATTTTGCTAAAGTTTTATTTTTTATCAATACAATATCCCAGCCCTCTTATAGTTTTAATATATATAGGTTCTTTTGGATTATCTTCTACTTTATCTCTTAGTTTACTTATATATACCATAACTGTATTATCAGAATATATATATTCATTATTCCAAACTTCTTCGAATATTTGTTTTTTGGTAAATACTCTACCTGGATTTAACATAAAGTATTTTATTAGATTAAATTCCATATATGTAAGTTCAATTGGTTGATTGCTTTTATATAATTTACATTCATTACAATTAAGTTTTAATTCCCCTACACAAATATCTTTGTTGTTTTCTTCTGGTTTACTTGTTGCTCCTAATTTGTAAAAACGTCTAATTTGAGCATTAACACGTGCAACTAATTGTAATGGATTAAATGGTTTAACCATATAATCATCAGCACCTAAATTCAATCCAATAATTATATCATTATCTAAATTTTTAGCGGATAAAATAATAATTGGAATGTTGTATATTTCTCTTATCTTTTTTAAGACTTCATAACCATTCAATTTAGGAAGCATAATATCTAAAATGATTAAATCTATTTGATATTTCTTAATTGTACTTAATACACCATCCCCATCATATAATTCATGTATATTATAACCTTCATTTTCTAAATATAACTTTATTAAATCAACAATTTCTTTTGTATCTTCTATAACTAATATATTAAATTTATTATTCATATTTTAAATCAAACCCCTTTATTATCTATAGATTTATATTTAAATTTGTAAAAGAATGTTACTTATTATTTTATTATACAATATTTGTATCTATAAAGTCAATTTATAATTAAAATTTCAAATCAAAGTTGTGTCGCACTTTAAATAAAGTGCGACACAACTTTGATTTGAAATATTGTTTGTGAATTAATAAAAATATCAAGATACATTGAAAATATATAATAACTAATCAAAAAATGCGTAGAATTTGATTTAAAAAAAATATATAATCATTATAGAAATTAAAAATTTTACATAGTGAATTTTCAAAAAAATATCTAAATTTTAAATAGAATTTTTATTAGTTTTTACTATATAAACTTATAATAAAAACAAGTTTAATTAGTAGATTAGATTAATTGATTAAAACTATGTTAAATTTAAAATAAGAGAAAGAGGTGTTTTAATAATGATAATCTGTAGTAAATTTAAGGAATTAATACAGAATGAAAATCATTACATTATAAAGACTAATAATATTGATTTAAAAGTTGTTTTTGTAACAAATGATATTGTTAGAATAAGAGCAGGGTTTTCAAATGAATTTAAAGAGGCTTCATATTCTCTTGTAATGACTGCATGGGAAGATAAAATGGATAGTTTATTTAAAGATGAACGAAAAAGAGTTACTAGTTTAAAAGCTGAGGTTTTAGAAACGGATGAAAATGTATCATTAAAAACAGAAAGTTTAAAACTAATTATAAACAAAGACCCTTTAGGCTTTTCATTATATGATGATAAAGATTGTTTGTATTCTGATATTTATGGAAATGCATTTGTTAAAGATACAAACAATAGAGTTATACATTATAGTGAGATTACAGATAATGATTATTTTTACGGGTTTGGTGAAAAAACAGGTACTCTCAATAAAGCTAATAAACAAATGAAAATGAGTCCTAAAGATGCTATGGGTTATAACCCAATTGAAACCGACCCATTATATAAGCATATTCCTTTTTATATTAAATTAAATGATGAGACTAAAAAAGCTATTGGTTTATTTTATCATAATACATATGAATGTGAATTTACAATGGGAAAAGAAAAAAGTAACTATTGGAAAAAATATAGTAAATATTCTGCTGATGGTGGGGACATAGATTTATTTTTAATAGCTGGACCTTTAGCTTCAAATGTTATTGAAAGATATACTGACTTAACAGGTAAATCTGTTATGCTACCTAAATATGCTCTTGGTTATCTTGGTTCTTCTATGTATTATTCAGAACTTGATAAAGATTGTGATGATGAAATTTTAAAATTCGTTGATACAAACAAAGAAGAACAAATACCAATAGATGGTTTTCAACTTTCATCAGGATATACAGTTCAAAATAACAAAAGATATGTTTTAACATGGAATTATGATAGATTTAAAGACCCTGAAAAATTCTTTTCAAGCATGGAGGAAAAGGGTGTAACAGTTTCACCAAATGTAAAACCGGGAATTCTTTTAACACATCCAAACTTTAATGAGTTTTTAGAGCAGAATTTATTTGTAAAAAGTAGTGATGAAAGTAGTTATTGTGTTGGTAAATGGTGGGGTGGTGATGGTGCTTTTATAGATTTCACTTCAGAACAAAATCGACAAACTTGGGCTAAACTTATTACAAAAAATGTACTTGAAAAAGGTACTACATCTATATGGAATGATAATTGTGAGTATGATGGAATAATTGATAAGGATGCTATTTGTTGTTTTGAAGGTGAAAAAGGTACAATTGGTCAATTAAAATCTATTATGTCAAATCTTATGTGCTACACTACAATTAAAGCTATTAATGAATTTAATAAAAATGAACGTCCATTTATAGTTTGCCGTTCGGGATTTAGTGGAATACAAAGATATGCACAAACATGGGCAGGAGATAATTTTACAAGTTGGGATTCTCTTAAATACAATATCGCTACTATTTTAGGAATGGGTATATCAGGAGTAGCTAACCAAGGTTGTGATATTGGTGGATTTTATGGACCTGCACCAGAAGCAGAATTGTTAGTTAGATGGGTGCAGAATGGAATTTTTCAACCTCGCTTTTCAATTCATTCAACAAACACAGATAATACTGTAACTGAACCTTGGATGTATAGTGATTATAAAAAATATATTCAAAAAGCAATCCAATTTAGATATAAAATGTTTCCTTATTTATATTCGCTTATGAATGAAGCACATGAAAAAGGAACACCTATTATGAGAGCTATGTTTTTAGAATATCAAGATGATATAAACTGCTATAATGAAGGTGTTGATTTTATGTTTGGAAAATCTTTATTAGTTGCTAATATTTTTGAAAAGAATGCAACTGTGAGAGATATATATTTGCCAAATGGTGATGATTTTTATGATTTTAATACAAGACAATATTACAGGGGGGGTCAAAAAATCACAATTCCAGTTGATATTGATAGTATACCAATGTTTATAAGAAGTGGTGCTATTATTCCTATATCATTAAATAATATATCAAATCTTCATAAAGAAGATGTAAAGGAACTTAAAATAATAATTGAACCATCAAAAGATAGTACTTTTGCTTTATATGAAGATGATGGTATATCATTCGATTATAAACAAGGTATATACCTAAAAACTCAAATAAATGTTGAATCCGGTGAAAAGGTTACAATAGATTTTAATAAAACAGGAAGTTATAAATCATCTGTTGAAAGCATATTACTTGATGTAATTAAAAAGGATAAATCACCATATTGGGTAAGTATTGACAATGAAAAGCTCACTCATTACTTACATCGTGATAAGTTTGAAAAATGTGAGCAAGGTTGGTATTATAGTCAAAGCCTAAAATCAGTTCAAATTAAATATAAAAATATCACTAAAAGTTATAAGGTTATAATTTCTTTTGAAGCATTCGATTTATTAGGCATGTAGTAGGAGGTGTATATATGAAGATATTATCTTTAATCACAATCTTTTTAACAACCACAATTATGTTTACTGGTTGTTCCGGTAATTCTGTAAAAAATAGTACTGAAGCAACGAAAGAAAATCCACTTATATTTAAACTTCCACATAATCAAAACGAACAACATACAGTACATATTGCAATTTCTGATTTTGCAGAAAGAGTTTTTGAAAAAACAAACGGAAGAATAAGAATAGATATTTTCCCCAATGCTCAATTAGGTTCTGAAAATGAAGTTCTTGAACAACTTATAGCTGGAATAATACCAATTACTAAAGTTTCAGCACCTGTATTAGCTGTTTATGAAGAAGGCTATCACACTTTTGGTCTTCCTTATATTTTTAAAGACCAAACACATTATTATAATTGCATGGATTCTAATGCAATGGATGAATTTTTTATGTCAACTCAAAACAAAGGGTTTGTAGGACTTACATTCTATACTTCTGGTTCTCGTTCTTTCTATACAGTTAATAAACCAATAAGAAAACCAGAAGATTTAAAAGGACTTAAAATAAGAGTTCAAGATATGAAATCTCAAACTGATATGGTAAAAGTACTTGGTGGAACTCCGGTTGCTATGTCTTATGGTGAAGTTTATACTGCTCTACAAACAGGAATTATTGATGGTACAGAAAATAATGAAACTGCCCTTACTAGTGGTAAACATGGTGAAGTTACAAAGGTATATTCATTTGATGAACATACAATGATACCTGACATTATAGCTATGAGTTCTAAAGCGTGGAATATGTTAACTGAAGAAGATAAACAAATATTTATTGAATCTTCAAAAGAATCTACAGAAATTCATAAAGAAATTTGGGAATCTGCTATTGATGATGCAATTGAAGAAGCAAAAGAAAAAATGGGAGTTACTTTTATAGAAGATGTTGATAAAGAAGCTTTTAGAAATGCAACTAAAGGTATGATTGACCAATATGGAACAAAATATCCAAAGGTTAGAGAACTTATAGATGCTTTTGATAAAGTAGATTAGGAGGTGCAAGTTATGGGGAAAGCTAAAAAAATATTAAATTTTGTATTATCTAAAATTGTTTCATTACTTCTTATTGTTATGACACTACTTGTTTTATATCAAGTTTTTACACGTTATGTTATAGGAAAACCTAGTGATTTTACAGAAGAAATTGTACGTTATACTCTTGTATGGACTGGATTTCTTGGTGCTGCTTATGCTTTTTCTAGTAGACAGCATATGTCACTTATATTTTTTAAAGATAAACTTAGTAATGAAAAAAAGAAAATTTTAAGTATTTTTATTGATTTACTAATTTTATTTTTTGCAGTGTTTGTTATGATAGTTGGGGGATTTCAATTATCAAAAAGTACAATAGGAGCTCCATCTGCTCTTTTGGGTGTTCCAAGAGGACTTGTATATACAATTTGCCCTATTTCAGGAGTTTTTATTGCAATAGGACAGATAATAAATATATGGTATGATTATACAGGTGAGGAGGAATAAATTATGAGCATTCTAGTTTCAGTTCTTATATTATTTTGTGTATTTGGAGTTTTATTATTTATTGGTGTTCCAATTTCAATAGGAATTCTTATAGCCTCTTTATGCACTGCTTTAACTGTATTACCATGGGAACAAATAGTATTTATCACAATGCAAAAAATGGTAAGTGGTATTGAAAGCTTTTCACTTCTTGCAGTTCCATTATTTATTTTGTCAGGTAATATTATGAATAATGGTGGTATTGCAAAAAGACTTATTAATTTTTCAAAAATTGTAGCTGGTAGACTTCCGGGTTCTTTAGCTCATGCTAATGTTTTAGGTAATATGCTTTTTGGTGCATTATCGGGTTCAGCAGTTGCTGCAGCAGCAGCAATTGGTGGCACTTTAGCTCCAATTGAAGAAGAAGAAGGTTATGACCCTGCTTTTAGTGCTTGTGTAAATATTGCTTCTTCTCCATCAGGTTTACTTATACCTCCTACAAGTGCATTTATTGTTTATTCAATGGCAGCAGGTGGTGTATCTATTTCAGCATTATTTATGGCTGGTTATGTTCCGGGTATTCTTATGGGACTTATTACAATGGTTATTGCGTTTTTGTATGCTAAAAAACATAAATACCCTGTTGCTGAAAAAATGTCTGGTCAAGAAATGGCAAGAGTTACATTAGAAGCAGTACCAAGTTTAATACTTATTATAATTGTAATAGGTGGTATTGTTGGTGGTGTATTTACTGCTACAGAAGGAGCTGCTGTTTCAGTTTTATATACTGTTGTACTTTCTTTATTATATAAAAATCTTACTATGAAAGATTTTCAAGAAATATTAATTAAAAGTGTTGCAACTAGTGGGATTATTTTATTTTTAATATCTGCATCTTCTGCTATGTCTTGGGTAATGGCTTATACAGGAATACCTAAAGCAATTAGTCAAGCAATTGTTTCAGTGTCAGATAATAAATATGTTATATTTTTACTTATGAATGTAATACTTTTAATAATTGGTACATTCATGGATATTACACCTGCTATTCTTATATTTACACCTATATTTTTACCTATAGCTAAAAGTTTTGGAATGAGTCCAGTTCATTTTGGAGTAATGCTTATATTAAATTTATGTATAGGGCTTATGACTCCTCCTGTAGGTTCTGTTCTTTTTGTAGCGTGTAGTGTATCAAAAATATCAATTGAAAAAGTATTTAAACAGATTCTGCCCTACTTAATTGCACTTATAGTTTTATTATTGTTTGTTACATATATACCAGCAATATCTCTTGGTATACCTAAATTGTTTGGTTTAATGTAAATTATATCAAAAATTAATAAACTGAATTTAAAATAAAGATTAGATATTAAGTTCATTTATATTTATAAATTATAGATGAACTTAATATTTTTTATTTCAACTAGATTGACGTTTTTGCATAATTCTCCAATTAAAAAAACCATATAAATCATTAATTAGAAACATTATAAAACACATTATCATCGGAAAATATGATTTATTTTCAATAGTAGCTAATATCCAAAGTATTATTAAAATAATATCATTTGCCATATAAGCAACAGCATAATATGGACTTCTCATAAAAGTCATATAAACTGCCAAAAAACTAGTCGTAACTGAAATCGTACTAAAAAGTAAATTTGCTGTTTTGAATAATTTTAGAATAAAGTAGAATATACAAGTTATAATAATGGACAAATTAAACATAATAATAACTTGTTTTTTTGTCATTTGATTAACTGTTACCTCTGATGTTTTTTCATATGGATGCTTAACCCAAGATACTACCGTTAAAATTGCTATGGGAGAAGTCATTCCAAGATAGGTAATCATTTCACCATAATAGCGAAAGTAAAATGAAATAATACCATAAAAAATAGCAAAAATCACAGTTAATATTTGACCAATCACATATCCTTTTGCAACAAAGATAAGAGCTGTTACTCCTATTAAAGAAGCTATTAATGATAAATAATAACTTGATGATGAAAATAAAAACGAAACCATAATAACAATTACAGAGCAGAGCCATAAAATAAATTCGTATTTTGATAAGTCTTTAAATGGATTTTTAATTTTCATTTTTCATAAAACCTCCAAAAAATAAGCATTCATTAAACACATCTTCTAAGACCTAATGATGTGTTAATGAATGCTTTGCATTCTTTCTACCCGGTGGCAGAATTATTTTTTACATTATATATTATATACTTTTCTTTGTCAATAATATTAAAATATATGGTAGTGCTAAATAAATAATTAAAAGTAGTAAAAATTATTGTTATTATTATTTTTAATTTAATATCGTGTCGCACTTATAAATGAGTGCGACACAGGATTGATTTTAAATTTACTTTTGTTTATTATTTTTTATTTTGAAGGGAGTTCGCACTTAAAATTAAGTGCGAACCAAGATTGATTTTAAATTTAATTATTTTATTAGCACTAACAAACATATTATATCTTAATAAAAATAAAACTGAATAAAATAAAATATAATAATAAATTTTTTATATTACCATATTTAATTAAGTTGATTGTTATTTAAAAGTCCAGTTGCTTTTAAAGATATAAAGTTATTTTCTCCAATAATAATATGGTCCATTAAAGGTATATTTAAAATTTCTCCAGATTTTTTTAATAATTCTGTTATTTTTAAATCTTCTGATGTTGGTTCAGGATTGGTTAAAGGGTGATTATGATATATTATAATTGAATAAGCTAAACTTAAAATAGCAAATTTAAATATCTCACGAGGTGATACTATAACATTATCAACTGTTCCTATAGCTGCTAAATAAATAGCAATAGGTTCATTTTGTGAATTTAAAGATACAACAAAAAGTTTTTCTCTATCTGCATCTTTTAGTAATAAGAAACCTAAATCAGCAGCATCTTTTGCATTAAGTAATTTAGAATGTTTAAAAAATATATCAGATTTTTTTACTATAATAGTATCTACTAAACTAATACTATCACCTGTACTATTCATATTAGATATAATATCTTTCATAAAATTTCTCCTTGATTTTTATTTTAATTAAAATAACTAGAATACTTCTGACTATATTGTAATAATACATTTATGGTTAAATTTTATAATTATAATATAAATCAAATAATATATTTATAATTTATTAAATATAAAATTTTATTCAATAAAAATATATATTTTTTATAGATAGGCTTGCAAAACTAAAACTATTTTATTATTATTAGTTTATAATTAATGTAGTTTTCAACTTCACTAAATATAAATTCAAATACACAAGGAGTATTTTATGACAAAAGATTTTGAAAGTTTAAATATAAACAGCTTACTAATAAAAGCATTAAAATTACAAAATATAAATGAACCAACAGAGATACAGAAAGAAACTATTCCATTAATATTACAAAAAAAAGATGTTATAGGTCAATCAGAAACCGGGTCAGGAAAAACATTAGCATATTTATTACCTGTTATATCAAATATAAATTTAGATGAAAAACATTTACAAGTTATAGTTCTTACGCCTACTCATGAGTTAGCATTACAAGTTTCAAAACAAATAGATATGTTAATAAAAAATTCTGAACTTCCATTAAGAACAGCTGTTATAATAGGTAGTGCTAATATTTCACGCCAAATAGATAAATTAAAACAAAAGCCACATATTATAGTAGGTTCTGTTGGTAGAATTTTAGAACTAATATCAAAGAAAAAATTATCAGGGCATACAGTTAAAACGATAATAATAGATGAAGCTGATAAAATGCTAGATAAAAATAATATAGAAAATGTTAAGGCGTTAATAAAAACTACTTTAAAAGATAGACAAGTAATAATGTTTTCAGCAAGTATGACATCTTCTATAAAAATAGCAGAAAGTATTACAAATGATGTTACAACAATAAAAATTAATGATAAGCAAATTTTACCTAATACTATAAATCATATGTATTTTATAACTGAAAAAAGAGATAAAGTAGAACTTCTTAGAAAAATAATTAGAAGTGAAAATCCAAAAAAGGTTTTAGTTTTTGTAAATGAACCTAATACAATAGAAACAATAGTAGAAAAACTAGAATATCATAAACTCAAAGCAACAGCAATGTATGGATTAGCTGATAAATTAGAACGTAAAAAATCTATGGAGGATTTTAAACTTGGTAAGGTACAAATTTTAGTAACTTCTGATTTAGGAAGTCGAGGGCTTAATATAGAAAATATTACACATATAATAAATTTAGATATACCAGAAGAACCTAATTTTTATCTTCATAGAGCAGGTAGAACTGGTAGAGCAGGTAAAGTTGGCAGTTCAATTTCTATAATAACAAATTATGAAGAAAAATTAATTAAAAAATATGAAAAAGTTTTAAATATAAAAATTACAAAAAAACAATTAAATTACGGCAAAATACAAAGTATATAGTCGAAAAATTTAAAAAAATTTCTAACTATATAAAAATCTAAACTTAAAATTTGTATATATATTGTTAAACATAAAATCAAATAAAATATTTAGTAAATAAGACTAGCTTTTTTTTTAATTTATTAGTATAATACAATTATAAAGTTTAAATTATTTAAATACAAATAAGTAGGAGGATTTGTTTATGAGTGATAATTGTAACCATAACCATATGCATGGAGAAGAGTGTGATTGCGAAAATGATACTTTAGTTATAACTCTTGATGATGATACAGAATTAGAATGTAATGTTATAGGTGTATTTGAAGTAAAAGGTAAAGAATATATCGCTTTATTACCTGTTGATGATGATACAGTTTTATTATATCAATATCAAGAAATAGAAGATAATATTGAATTAAATGCAATAGAAGAAGATGATGAATTTGACGCTGTTACAGAGGCTTTTTTTGAACTATATAATGAAGATGAAGAATTTGAAGTAGATGAAGAATAATTTAATTTATTAATATATACTTTTTTAATTTTTTTAGAAATAAGATTTGCAGTTTGAGTTAATATTTGCTATAATAAAAGTATAGTTATATTTTTATTATAAAGGGTGTGATAATATGGTTACAAGTATTAGTTCTTCTGTATTTATGAATTCAAATTTTTCTAAAAAAGTATATGATAGAAGAAATGAAAAGCATAATAATAATATACCTTTAAATTACAACTTTTGTTTAAATAAATCTTTTTCTAAAAATATAGTTGACTATGCTCACAATTTATGTAGTACTGTTTTAAATTTGAAAAACTCATCAAAAGAACTATCATACTTTGTTGATGAATATAAAATAGTTGAAGATAAAATAGAAAATTTGGATGAAGAAAAAAAACAAAAAGTAAATAGTATGTTTAAAGAAAAAATGAAAAATTTCATAGATACCTATGATTTAGCTGTGGATTTTGCTAATAAACAAAATCACAGTCAATCATTATTAAATTTTTCAAGTGAATTATTTGAAATAACAGATTCATATGAAAATGTGTTAAAAAATTTAAATTATGATAGTGAACGAATGAAAAATTTTGATTTAACCAATATACATGATAAAAAAAGCATAAATGAAAAGCTAGATGGAATTAAATTATTTGCAAATGAAATATATAACTCTACTACAGATGTATTATCAAAACCTATGTCGGAACATATGAATTTTAGAGATTTACACTACTATTATAATTATAAATTAGACAAATATCAAAGTGATACATTCGCATTAATAGAAGTTGGTATGATTGTAGATGTAACTTTATAATTTCTTAAGTGAAATATGTTTAAAAAATGCGTAAGTTGCAACGCTAAATATCAAGTAAATACTTGAAAAATAAAAAAAGGAAAGGAGTATGTCAAAGTTGGCAACGTTATAAATTTAGTATATAATTTTATAAAATTTTGACAATAAAATAATTATGAAATCATCAGCTGAATTAAAGTTTGAAGCTAGACAACAGTTAAAAGGAAGATGGTCAGGTCCAGTAGTAGCATCTCTTGTATTTTTTATTGTAACATTTGCAGTAGCTATAGTTTTAAGTTTTATTCCATTTATAGGTATATTCTCAATAGTATTAACAGCACCTTTATCATTGGGAATAATTACATTCTATATAAAATTTACTAATTATGAAAATGTAGATGTACCGCAAATTTTTAGTGGATTTAATAGATGGACTGATTCTGTAGTTTTAACTTTTCTTGTAGGACTTTTTACATTTTTATGGATTTTACCATTTTTTATAGTATATATAATATGTCTTTTTCTATTTATAAATAATAGTAATCCGTATAATATTATATATGTTAGTAATATCAGAAATATAAGCAATATAATTTTAGGGTTGGTTGCATTTATTGCTTTAATAATATCAGCTGTAATATCAACTATTAAAGCTCTTAGCTACAGTATGGCTTTATATGTTTTAGCTGAAAATCCTACTATGAAACCATTAGATGCAATAAAATGGAGTAAAAAACTTACTTGTGGTCACAAAGGTAGAATATTCTACATACAATTAAGCTTTATTGGTTGGAGTATACTATGTATATTTACTTTAGGTATTGGGTACTTATGGTTATATCCATATATGAGTGTTACAATGGTTAATTTGTATAATGAATTAAAAGATTTAAATCCTGAATATTATGGTAATACTGTGGAAGAAAACAATAACAATAATCCTTATTACAATACAGAATATTATAACCAAGATAATAATAATAACAATAATTGATTTAAATTTTTATTTCAAAAATTCATAGGTTAATAATTAAATTAAACCTAAAACAAAAAGAGAAAAGTACAAAAAAGTATTCTTCTCTTTTTTATTAAAGAAATCAAAATCAAGTTTTTATATTTAGTATAAATAGATTGGAGAGGTTTTTATGCTAGTTAAAACTATTATGATTCATGGTAAAGATTTAAAATGTCTTTCAGTTAATGAAACTATAAAGGATGCAATTGAACATATAGATTCTTGTGGACTGTTATCAATGCCTGTTGTTGATGGTAAAAAATTTGTTGGTATACTTTCTAAGGAATTTATTTACGAAAACTATTATAAAAGTTCAGAGCAACAAAGAGAAGATTATTTAAAAAAACTTGTAGGAGAATTTATAATTACAAAAATACCTACTGTATCAGGAAATATAAATATAGAAGATGCTGCAGATTTATTTTTAAATTCTAATCTTCGTTTTATACCTGTTACTAAAGAAGATGATACGTTATTAGGGATAATTACTCACAAAGCTTTATTTAGAGATTATCAAAAAATATTTGGACTTAAATTACCTAAAATAATTATTTATACTTATGATATAAAAGGTGTATTAGCTAAAATAACAGACATAGTAGCAAAAGAAGATGGTAATATAAAAAATATAGTTCAAAAAGATACTGAAATTATGGGAACTCAAGAAATTACTCTTAGAATTGATTGCAAAGATATAAAAAGAATAGTAAAAGCATTAAATAATAATGGGATACAAGTAAGATATTTTTCTGAAAATTAATATTTGTTTATTATATAATTTCGATGAAAATAATAATATTTTCATCGATTTTTATTAAATATTTTTAATATGTTTGTTTTTTTGTTTGTAATGGATAAAGGAGTTATAATTATGGAATTATTAAAGTTAGTTATAGTTGATGATGAACCAATTATACTAAGAGGATTAGTAGAAACTTATGACTGGAATAGTATGGGTTTTGAAGTAGTTGGGTCAGCTACTAATGGAGAAAAAGCACTTAATATTATTTCAAAACTTAATCCTCATGTAGTATTAACAGATATAAGAATGAAAAATATGACAGGTTTAATGTTAATGGATAAGGTTAAAGAATTTAATTCTGAAATTATATTTATTATTATTAGTGCATATAGAGATTTTGAATATGCACAAAAAGCTTGTGAATGTGGTGCTTTTTGTTATCTTGTAAAACCAGTAGAAGAAAAACAATTAGAAACAACTATGAAATCTGTTTATGATACCTGTATTCAAAAACTTCAAATGAAAGTACAACACGAGAATTGGAAAAAAGTATTACTTGAAAATACAAGTAGTTTTCAAAAAGTTATAATAGAACGTTATTTAAAAGGTATTGTTAGTGTAGAAGAAATACAAAATGTATTTAATATGTTAAGTATAAGCATAGATGAAACGGAAAGTTTTGTAGCTGTTAATGTAGATATTGATATATCATATAAAATTACAGAACAAGTTGATGCTGAAGCAAAAAGATTTGCATTATTTAATCATTTAAACAATATATTTATGTCAAAATATAAACCAATTGAATTTAAAATGAATAATGGAAGTATTATGTTTATTATTAATACAACTAAAAATTCAGGTATAGATAATATAAAAAAAATAATAGAAGAAACTAGAGAATTTTTTAATATTGAAATTATATCTGCCATTTCTTCTGAATTAAATGGAATACATGGACTAAAAAAAGTTTATGAACAAGCTTTAAAAATGTACGAGTTAGCAAATGAAGCAGGAGCAAGTATTTTTACTATGACACAAGATATTACATCAGAAAATAATAATAACACTTATTCTGATTACATAGAACAATTAGTTTTAAACACTATACGAAAAAATGATAAAGAACAATTTAAACAAGCATATACAAAGTTTGTATTTTCATTACCTACTTCTCAAAATGAGGACTATATACAAAAATGTCTTTATCGTTTAACATTAAATATTTATTTTATGCTTAATGATACATATGGTTTAACGGATGAAATAAAAAATAGTATAAATAACTTTTATAAAAGTTTACAAGAAATTAATTCAATCAAATCCATTGATATACTCTTTAAAATATTAATTAAAGTGATAGAAACTCGTTTACAATATTCAAAAAATCAAACAAGTAAATATTTTAATTCATACATAACAGAAGCATTAGATTATATTGAACAACATATTGATGATGACACTCTTTCAATTACAACTGTTTCTGAAAAAATATTTTTAAATTCTGTATATTTTGGTCGTCTTTTTAAAAACACATTAAATATACCGTTTAAACAATATGTACTTAATAGAAGAATTGAGAGAGCAAAAAAATTAATTATTGAAGAAAATGATAGTATAACATCTATTTGTAATAAAGTTGGTATTCCAAACCCATCTTATTTTACTCAATTATTTAAACAAAGTACAGGCTATTTACCAAGCGAATATAAAAAAGAATGTGTTTAAAATTTATTAAATAAAGAGATATATAAGAAAGGTGAAATATTTTATGAAAAAAAATTTATTAATATTATGTTTTATTGCAATCTTATCTTTTAATGGATGTAATAATGATTCTAAAACTAATATTACCACTCAAGATAGCATTAAAGAAAGTATAGAAAATACTACAATAGAAAACAACACTAAAACTTCAGAAAATAATATAACATCAAATTTTACATATTTAGATAAAATATCAGGCTATCTTAAAGAATGTGCAGAAACTACATACTCACCATATTATGAGTTGCTTGATTTTAAAATAACTAATTACTATGAACGTATTGCAGATAATACAGCGGAAGTTATATTAAATTATACTATTATTCACAAAAATTATGATAAAGACCCTGATACAGTACCTTATATTAAAGAAGCTAAAGAAAATAAAAATCCAAACTATGAAGTATATTATGAAGAATATTTAAAACCACAAGAAATGAATATGGAATTAAGAATAGTTATAGATGAAAAAGATGAAATAACTCTTTATATGGATAATAATCCTCATCAAGAAAGAGAATGGGTTATATTTAAAATGGAAGATATAATTATTAAATAATAAAAAGTCAATTTTATAAATAGCAAAAGATAGATTATACCAAGTGAATGCAAAAAGGAAAGTGTTTAAAGCTTTATGAAGAATTTTATAAATATATATGGTGTACAAAATAAATTACTATTTTATTCTATTATTTTATTGATTGTTACTTTATCAATGTCAATTATAGCTATTAGTATTGTAACCAACAATTATGTAAAAAGATTTGCTGTTGAAAAGTACCAAGATATAAATAGTAAGCTTAAACTTAAATTAGAAAATAGTTTTCAAGAAAGTGATGACTTAACAAAAAAATATATTATAAATTCTAATATTCAACAAACTTTATTAAACAAACAATTAAGTGCAATTGAAAAAATGGATATACAACGTACTTTATCTTATGTAAATTTTAAATATATGAAAAATTTATTATATATAGATAATAAAGGACAGATATATAATCAAAGACTTCATAATTTTAAGTATGAAGATTTTTTAAAAAGTGAAATATATAAAGTATTAGAACAGGAGTATTCAAAAACTAAATGGATATGGACAGAAGATACACTATTTGGTGCAGAAGAAAAGGCTTTATTTATAATTAGGTATATTCGACATATGGAATTTTCATTAGACCCTGGTGTGTTTATTTTAAAAATGAGCGATGAGTATTTTGAAAATATGATTACTACTGCTCAAATAGATAAAAAAGTAATATATATTTTTATTGATAATAAGGGTGATATTTGTTATGAATATATACCTAATGGATATGATTTAACAGAACAAAATAGAAAAGAAATTTTATCAAATTATAATAATAGTAATATAAAGCAAATAAAAAGAGCTATTATGTTTTCTGATTTAGAAACTAAATCAAAATTTACAGTTGTTACAGTTGTACCAAATGATATAATTAATTCTTTAATTTATAAAATTCAAATACTTATTTTAATAATTTTCCTTATAGTATGTTTTATAACTATAATAGCAAGTACTTTTTTATCAAAAATAATTACACGTCCAATAAAACAAATTAATGATGCTATGAGTAGTTTTGATGGAACTGATTTTTCTAAAACTCTTTCTATTAATACATCTACCGAATTAGATACTATTGGACATTCCTATAATAATATGATTAAAAATATTTATAATCTTATGGAAGAAATCAAAAAAAGGGAACATGAGCTTAGAAATAGCGAATTAAATTCTTTGATGTATCAAATAAATCCTCACTTCTTATACAACACATTAGATAATATTTATATGCTTGCAAGAATTAACAAAGATAAAAAAATAATATTAATGATAGAATCTCTATCAAAACTTCTTAGAATAAGTTTAAGTAAAGGAAAAGATGAAGTTACTATAAAAGAAGAATTAGAACATGTTCAATCATACTTAAACATTCAGCAAATACGTAATGATGAACTATTTATTTATAACATTAATTGTAGTGAAGATATATTACAAATTAAAATTATAAAATTAATATTACAACCAATTGTAGAAAATTGTATAAAATATGGTTTTCAAGAAATTTATGAAGGTGGGGTTATTAATATTAATGTACATAAAGAAGAAAATAATATTATATTTAAAATAATTAATAATGGAAAGACTATAGAAGAAGAACAATTAAAAAAATTAAATAATATAGTTTATTTAAACTTTGAACAAATAAAAAATTACTTCCCACAAACTACAGGTGGATATGGAGTAGGAAATGTGGTAAGCAGACTAAAATTAAAATATGGGGAAAATATTGCTTTTTATTATTATTGTGAAAATCAAATAAAAACAGAATGTATTATTAAAATACCAATTCAAGCTTAAAAATTATGATAGTATTAAATAAATAATTAAAAATAGTAAAAATTATTGTTTTTACTATTTTTAATTTAAAGTCGTGTCGCACTCATAAATGAGTGCGACACAAGTTTGATTATTATTTTTTATTTTAAAGAGAGTTCGCACTTAAAAATAAGTGCGAACCAAGATTGATTTTAAATTTAATTATTTTATTAGCACTCAAAAAAAAGAATTGTTTTATTCATGGCTATTTAGTAATAGATTAAGTAAAATGAATAAGTAATATTTATTAATATATAAAGGAGGTTTTAATATTTTAGCAATAATTACTGGTGGTGCAAATGGTATTGGTAGATGTTTAACTGAAACATTTATAAATTCAAATTATTTAGTATCTATTATTGATACTGATGAAGTATCAGGAAATAAGTTATTAGAAAAATATGGTGAAGATAAACTTTTATTTTTTTGTGGGGATATTGGAGATAAAGAAACTCTCAATAAATTTATATCTGTTATAACTGAAAAATATAAAAAGATAAATGTATTAATTAATAATGCTTGTATAAGTCGTGGTGGAATTTATTCTTGTAGTTATGAAGATTTTAATTATGTTCTTAATGTAGGAGTAACTGCTCCTTATTATTTAACACAACAATTATTAAATTATTTTACAGAAGGAGCTTCAATTATTAATATATCTTCTACTAGAGCATTTATATCACAAAAAGATACTGAAAGTTATACAGCAACAAAGGGAGCTATTTCTGCTTTAACACATTCCCTTTGTATTTCTCTTGCTGGAAAAGTTCGTGTTAATTCTATAAGTCCGGGATGGATTGATACGTTAGGACACCAACACGACGAACAATATATACAAAGTTTTTCTAATGAAGATAATATACAACATCCTGCTGGAAGAATTGGTATACCTGATGATATAGCACAAATGGCATTATTTTTATGTAGTGATAAAGCAGGTTTTATTACAGGTGAAAACATAATTATTGATGGTGGCATGACAAAACAAATGATTTATCATAATGATTATGGTTGGTCGTATAGAAAAGAGGAATAAATTTTATATAAAATTTATCTCTTTAAAATAAGCAGAATTTTTATATATAGCTTCAGAACTTTTTTTAAAGCCACCATATATATGGTTAAATAATACTTCTTTTATTTTTAAAATATCTTTATTGGCTACTAACTCTAATATTTCCATATGTTCATTGTATAATTCATACAATGAATTTTTTTGTGTTAAATTTAAGAACATACGAAAACGTTCATATTGATAATTCAAATTAGTTAAAAAAAACCATATATTGCCTTTGCCTGAAAATTCAAATAATGTCATATGAAATTCGTTATCTATTAAAATAAAATCTTTAGCTATTGTTAAACTTGAATCATTTTCTACTAAGCTTTTTTGTTTTTCTAAGATAATTCTTAACTTTAGTAATTGTGATTGGGTAATAGAATTTACTAAGTCACTTAAAATAGAATATTCTAGTATTTGTCGCATATAAAGAATATCTGAAACTTGGTTTAAATCTATTAATGCTATAAATGTCCCTACATGAGATTTTATTTCTAATAATTTTTCATTTTCTAATCGTTTAAATGCATCTCTAACAGGAGTTCTTGAAACATTAAATTGTTTTGAAATTTCTATTTCACTGATATTTTGTCCCGGTATTAATTCCATATAGATAATTTCTTCTTTTAATTTTTGGTAAACTATATTTGATATCGACATTTAATAATCTCCTTTTACATTAACCACTAATATTTATTAAATTTGAATATAAGTATATCAAAAAAATTAATTTATAGTCAATAAACTTTTTAAAGTAATTATATGAGAATTAAAAAAAATAAATAAGAGTAGAAAAATTTATTAACATAGTGTATAATTTCATTAATAAAAATTTTGAGGTGATTTTTTTGGATGGTGTAATTAATATATATAAAGAACAGGGTTACACATCTCATGATGTAGTAGCCAAAGTTAGAAAGATATTAAATTGTAAAAGAGTAGGTCATACTGGAACTTTAGACCCAGATGCCGAAGGTGTTCTTCCAATATGTGTAGGGAAAGCAACAAAAATTGCAGAATATTTATCTGATGAATGGAAGTTTTATCAAGCAGAAGTCACACTTGGAATAGTAACTACTACAGAGGATATATCAGGTGAAATATTAGAAACAAAACAAGTAGACTTTAATGAAAATAATATTAAAGAAGTTGTTTATTCATTCAAAGGTGAATATATGCAAACACCTCCAATGTATTCTGCTATAAAAATTAATGGTGAAAGATTATATAAGCTTGCAAGAGAAGGAAAAACTATAGACCGTTCCCCTAGAAAAGTTGAAATAAAAAGTATAGATATTATAGAATTTTTACCACCCAATAGATTTAAAATAAATGTTACTTGCTCAAAAGGAACTTATATACGTACACTTTGTTCAGATATTGGACAAAAATTAAATTGCGGGGCTTGTATGTCTGCTTTAGTTAGAACAAAAGTTGCTTCTCTTGAATTAAGCAATAGTATAAATTTAGAAAGTTTAAAACAATATAAAGAAAATCAAGACTTAGATAGTATTTTAATTAAAATTGAAGATATACTTAGTAAATTTAATTTTTCTAAAGTATATACTAAAAAAAGTGTTTTTAAAAATCTTTGTAATGGAAATGTTATACCTTGGTATGGTATAGAACAAAGTAAAGATTTACAAGTTAATTCACAAGTTTTAGTATATGATTATGAAAATAATTTTATAGGAGTATATAAGGTTATTTTAGATACAGAAAATAAAGTATTTATAAAACCTGTAAAATTTTTAATTTAAGGAGTATTTTATTTTTATGGAATATATAAATAGTCATATAATACTTGATAAACTTAGTGCTGTAACATTAGGTAATTTTGATGGTATTCATTTAGGGCATAGAAAGCTTATAAATATGGTAAAAGAATATGCAAAAAAAGAAAATATATTATCAATAGTATGTTCTTTTTTGCCACATCCAAAAATTCTTTTTAAAGAAGAAAATTTTTCACTTATATTGACACCAGAAGAAAAAAAAGAACGAATAAAAAAAATGGACGTTGATATGTATATTGATTTTCCTTTTACTAAAGAATTTTCTAATATATCACCTGAACAATTTGTTGAAGAATTTTTGATTAAAAATTTAAAATGTAAAGTAATTATTGTAGGCCAAAACTATAAATTTGGGATAGATAAAAAAGGAACACCTAAACTATTAGAACAATTGGGTAAAAAACATAATGTTGAAGTTATTACCATACCTTCAGTTGTGGTTGATAATGAAGTAGTTAGTAGTACACATATAAGAGATTTACTTTTAAATATGGAATTAAAAAAAGCAAATTCATTATTATATGAACCATATTCTATTATTGGTAAAGTAGTTGAGGGTAAAAAATTAGGTAGAGTTTTAGGTTTTCCTACTATAAATATTTTAGCAGAACCTATAAAATTATTTCCTGTAAATGGAGTTTATGCTACTAGAACAATACATAATAATATAACTTACAATAGCATAACAAATATAGGATATAACCCTACAGTATCAAGTAAAACAAAAATAATAGAAACTAATATATTAGATTTTTCTCAATTTGTGTATGGTGAAAAAGTTGAAGTTCAATTTTTAGAATTTTTTAGACATGAAATAAAATTTAATAGTATTGAAGAATTAAAAAAACAAATAGAAAGTGATACTAAGAGAGCAAAAGACTACTTTAAAAATATGTATCAATAATTAAGTTAATGCTTATAGCAACATAAATTTTTGTTGTAATATGAAATAATATGTGATAATATAAATTTAAGGTAATTGAAGACAAGGTGTGTTAGCCTCTAATCTTGCAAAAGAGAGGAGGTGGTGTGCAATGAGTACATTTGAAGTATTAATGTTAATTTTTACTTTTGGAATGCTTCTTATTGAACTTATCTCCTATTTAGATAGGAATAATAACACAAAAAAATAACGCCCTGTCTTTTCCGATGATAGGCGTTATTTTAACCTAAACTGAGGCTAACCACTATTGTGGTCGATTACCCTTTGATAAGTATATTATAACACAAATTTTTTATTTGTAAACATAAATTTTTGGAGAGTGCTAAATTATTTAGCACTTTCTTTTTTTTATTCAAATCTATTACCAACATAAAATTTTTGTTGTAATATAAAATAATATGTGATAATATAAATTTAAGGTAATTGAAGACAAGGTGTGTTAGCCTCTAATCTTGCAAAAGAGAGGAGGTGGTGTGCAATGAGTACATTTGAAGTATTAATGTTAATTTTTACTTTTGGAATGCTTCTTATTGAACTTATCTCCTATTTAGATAGGAATAATAACACAAAAAAATAACGCCCTGTCTTTTCCCCGGCAGACGTTATTTTAACTCAACGAGGCTAACCACTATTGTGGTCGATTACCCTTTAATAAGTATATTATAACACAAATTTTTTATTTGTAAACATAAATTTTTTGGAGAGTGCTAAATTATTTAGCACCTTCTTTTTTTTATTCAAATCTATTACCAACATAAAATTTTTGTTGTAATATAAAATAATATGTGATAATATAAATTTAAGGTAATTGAAGACAAGGTGTGTTAGCCTCTAATCTTGCAAAAGAGAGGAGGTGGTGTGCAATGAGTACATTTGAAGTATTAATGTTAATTTTTACTTTTGGAATGCTTCTTATTGAACTTATCTCCTATTTAGATAGGAATAATAACACAAAAAAATAACGCCCTGTCTTTTCCCCGGCAGACGTTATTTTAACTCAACGAGGCTAACCACTATTGTGGTCGATTACCCTTTAATAAGTATATTATAACACAAATTTTTTATTTGTAAACATAAATTTTTTGGAGAGTGCTAAATTATTTAGCACTCTCTTATCTCCTATTTAGATAGGAATAATAACACAAAAAAAAACACCCTGTCTTTTCCGAGAATAGGCGTTATTTTAACCCAAAAACGAGGCTAACCACTATTGTGGTCGATTACCCTTCAATAAGTATATTATAACACAAATTTTTTATTTGTAAACATAAATTTTTGGAGAGTGCTAAATTATTTAGCACTTTCTTATTTTTTTATTCAAATCTATTATCTACATCTAAAAAATCAAGTAATTTATCTTTGAATTTACTATATTCCTTTAAATTATTAAAAGTCAAAAACCCTAAATATTATTTTAAATATTTAGGGTTTAACTTTTTTATTTTAAATTATACTTTTTAAATATATTGTTTACCTTTTATAAATACTGATTTTATATTAAAGTTTTTATCAAGAAGCACAATATTAGCATATTTACCAGAAGTAATACTTCCTATCTTATCAAATTCACCTATAACTTTTGCAGGGTTTGCAGTTGCTGATTTTATAGCACTTTCAATAGGTATACCAAATTCTATAGCTTTAAGCATACATTTCATTAAATTTGTAACAGACCCCGCAACCGTTCCATCAGAAAGAGTTGCTTTATTTCCTTTAACTGTTACAGGTTGACCACCTAATTCATATGTTCCATCAGACATACCAGCAGCCATCATACTATCACTTACAAGTACAACTCTTTCATCTGTAAATAATTTATAAGTTGCTCTTACTACAGATTCATGTATATGAACACCATCACAAATTAACTCTACAGTGCAGTTACTATCAGCACTAGCTCCTATAACGCCCGGACTTCTATGTGATAATGGAGGCATAGCATTATATAAATGAGTTACATGTTTTGCTCCTATTTCAAATGCGTGCTTTGCTATATCATAATTAGAATTAGTATGTGCTATTGATACAGCAACATTATCTTTTATAGCAGATATAAATTCCAAAGCATTATTTACCTCAGGTGCGATTGATACAAGTTTAATTTTATTATTTGAAATAGAGTTTAAGTTATTAAACATATTTATATCCGGTTCTTTTATATATTTACCATTTTGAGCTCCTTTTTTTTCACTACATATAAAAGGACCTTCCATGTTTATACCAAGTAACATAGAACCTTTTTCGCCAGTATATTTTCCAGCATTTGAATAAATTTGTGTAAGCTGTTCTTCACTCAATGTCATAGATGCAGGCACAAAAGAAGTAACTCCATTTTTAGCAAGATAATCTGCCATGGCACAAATTGCTTCTTGTGTTCCATCACAAAAGTCATGTCCTACACTTCCATGTATATGAATATCTATAAGACCAGGTATAGCATATAAATCACTAGCATCTACAATAGTTTCATCATTACAAGAAGTTGATATTAATTCACCTTCTATATAAATATCTTTTTTACTAAATAAATAATTATCACAAAAAACATTGGCATTTTTTATTATCATAGTATATCACCTTATATTAAAGAAGCTGCTTCTTCATCAGCCACAATTGTAACATCTGGATGTAATTGTAGTATAGAACCCGGAACTTGTGGTGTTATAGGTCCATAAATAGATTTATATAATGCATCTGCTTTATTATTACCACTTGCTAATAATAATATTTTTTTAGCTTGCATAATAGTTTTAATTCCCATAGAATATGCATATTTAGGTACTTCATCTTCATTAGCAAAAAAACGAGCATTAGCTTTAATTGTACTTTCTGCTAATTTAACACAATGAGTTCCTTTTGCAAACTCTGTATTAGGTTCATTAAATCCAATATGTCCATTACCACCTATACCTAAAACTTGTAAGTCAACTCCACCAAGTTCTTTTATAAGATTATCATATCTATCACATTCATCGTCACTATCTTCGGCACAACCATTTGGTATATTTGTGTTTTCAGGTTTTATATTTACATGTTTAAAAAGATTAGTATTCATATAATAGTAATAACTTTGGTCATTTTCTTTAGTAATTCCTTTATATTCATCTAAATTTACAGATTTTATTTCTGAAAAATCAATTTTACCTTCATTATATTTTTCAATAAGCTCTTTATACATTCCTTCAGGTGTTGAACCTGTAGCAAGTCCCAATAAACTATCTGATTTTAAAACTATTTGTGCTGCAACTATAATTGCTGCTCTTTTACTCATATCAGAGTAACTTTTTACCTTATATATTTTCACTATTACCACACTCCATAAATGTATTTATATTTAGTAAATTTGAAAAATATAAAAGTATATGAATAAAATTCATATACATTTTTTATGTACAATTTTCAATTTACTTACCTACAATTATATTATAAACTAAAAAAATTTTTTTTCAATAGTTACATAATTATTGTTTATATTTATTTCATAATTAAAATTAATAATACTATGATATTAAGTACAAACTAAAAATAATTTAAGTTATATACAAATAAAAAAATTATGCTATAATATTAAAGCTTATAAAAATAGTTATCAAAACTTAGAAAGAGTGATTAAAATGAGTATTAAAGGCAGAGTTCATTCAATAGAAACTTGTGGTACAGTTGATGGGCCGGGAATACGTTTTGTAGTTTTTTGTCAAGGTTGTGCTTTAAGATGCCAATATTGCCATAATCCCGATACTTGGAATATGGCTGGAGGTATGGAATATTCTGTTGATGAATTATTTAAAGAAATAAAAAAATATAAATCTTACATGATTTCTTCAAAAGGAGGAGTTACTTTAAGTGGAGGTGAACCACTTATGCAACCAGATTTTGTTGAAGAAATTTTTAAAAGATGTAAAAAAGAAGGTATACACACAGCTCTTGATACGTCTGGTTATATACATTTATCTATAGCCAAAAAAATTATAGAATATACAGACCTTGTTTTATTAGATATAAAATCTTATAACCCTGATGTATACAAAGAAGTAACAAGCAAAGAATTAAGTCCAACTCTTGAATTAGCAAAATATTTATCTCAAATTAATAAACCTATGTGGATAAGATTTGTGCTTGTTCCTAATTTAACAGATAATATTTCAGATATAGAAGATTTGGCTAAATTTTTATCAGAATTAAATAATGTAGAACGTTTAGATGTGTTACCATTTCATAAAATGGGTGAATTTAAGTGGGAAGAATTAGGTTATGACTATAAACTTAAAGAAACTCAAACACCAGATAAAACTTTAGTAGAAAAAGTTAAAGATATATTTAAAAATTATAAATTAAATGTGATGTAAGAAAATTAATATAAAAGCTTTTTTGAGAGTGTTAATCAAAGAATGATATTGCTATAATTTAATGTAAAAAGCAAATGCAAATAATTATAGATTGTAGGGGCGTGCTGTGCACGTCCGAAAAAAAACAGGGCGACCGAAGGTCGCCCCTACAGTTATTTTTGCATCATTCTATAGTAACCACCCTCGCTTTTTTATATACCTAAAAAATATAAATATGCCCATCTTTTTAATTGATGGGCATATTTATTATTTATTATTTACTATTGCTTTTGATAAATTTGATATTGAATCTATAATATCTTTTATATTAGAGTTTGTATTATTTAATACTGTCTGTGCGTTATTAATTGCTGCTTCTAGTTCAGTTGGTATTTTTTCAAATTCAGCAGTAATAATAACATTTCCTTCAGGCATAGTAAAGCTAGTTCCTGTTATAATAGTACCATTATATTTTAAAGAATTGGCTTTTAATTGCATACCAGCACTAGGAGTTACAGTTAAATTAATAATATCTCCAGCATAAGCTGTTGCTTTATCTGAAGCGATAGTACCATTTTGAATTGTTCCTATTGTAACATTATATGTTTGAGATGGAATAAGTTCAAATTCAGCAGTAATAGTAACATCTCCAGCAGGCATAGTAAAACTAGTTCCTGTTATAGAAATATTATTATATTTTAAAGTATTAGGTTTTAATCTCATGCCAGCATTAGGAGTTACAGTTAAAGTAATAGTATCTCCAACATAAGCTGTTGCTTTATCTGAAGTAATAGTACCATTTTGAATTATTCCTATTGTAACATTATATGTTTGAGATGGAATAGGTTCAAATTCAGCAGTAATAGTAACATTTTCAGCAGGCATAGTAAAACTAGTTCCTGTTATAGAAGTGTTATTATATTTTAAAGTATTAGGTTTTAATCTCAT
>CAZWZB010000006.1:0-10160 GCA_964638835.1 uncultured Eubacteriales bacterium
ACTTTTAGAATTGGTAAAAAAATAATTTTGTTATTATTTTTTTTAATTTAAAGTTGTGTCGCACTTAATTTTACGTGCGACACGACTTTGATTTTAATTTTCAATACTCTTTAAATATTATTTTAATTTATTATAGTAACAAGAAATTTACTAAATTCTTCTGCTATCACATTGTGTTCAATACTTGCATCAAATTCCATAATGTCACCTTGTTTAAGAATTTTTGAATTACCATCTGAAAAACTAATATTTATACTTCCGCTTATAACTTGAATTATAGCTACTCCATTATGAGTGTGATTAGGTAATACATTTCCTTGTTCAAAAACAAAGCATATTAATTTAATTTTTTCATTTGAAACCAGAACTTCTTTTTGAATAATTTGATTAATATTAAATACTTTCATTATGATTACTCCTTAATTTTTATATATTTTGTATTACTCTTTATTTAAAATTTTACCATTGATTGAAATTACAATAACTTGAAATTCAATATTCTTACCGCAATTTTTAATAGCTGTTTCAACTGCTTTTTCAATACCAATACAACAAGGCACTTCCATTCGTGCAACTATTACAGAGTTGATATTATTTATTTTTAAAATAGTAGTAAGTTTTTCTGAATAGTCTTCATTATCAAGTTTTGGGCATCCAATAAGAGTTATTCTATTTTGCATAAAATCTGCATGAAAATTACCATAAGCAAAAGCTGTACAATCAGATGCAATAAGTAATTCAGTATTGTTAAAATAGGGAGCACTTGGAGGCACAAGTTTTATTTGCACTGGCCATTGATTTAAATGAGTTTCTATATAAGTTGTTTGTTCTTTTTTTGAATCTTTAGTATGATTAATTGATTTTGAATTTATTCCTGGGCAACCACTAAAGATTTTAGATTGTTTGTTTTGCATATTGGCTTCTACAGCCTCTTTATCAAATGCTACAGCTTCTCTTTCCTCAAAAGTTATTGCTCCTGTTGGACATACAGGCAAACAATTTCCAAGTCCATCACAATAATCATCACGCAAAAGTTTTGCTTTACCCTCAACCATAATTATTGCTCCTTCATGACAAGAAGATACACATAATCTACAACCATTACATTTTTTTTCGTCTATTTTTATTATTTTTCTAATCATTTTAAAATTCCTCCACTTGTTATTATGTAAGTAGTATAGTACAATAAAAATAATAAATCTGTTGTTTATATAACGAAGGTGAAAAAATGAAAGAAATTTTTGATATAATAAAAATAAATCCATTATTTAATGGAATAAGTTTTGATGAGTTTGAAAAAATTTTTTATTGTATTGGTGCAAGAAAAGAAAGTTACAAAAAAAATGATATTATCGTTCTTTCAGGTAACAGGATTGATTTTATTGGTATTGTACTATTAGGAAGTGTAAAAGTTATAAAAGAAGATATAAATGGTAATATAAGTATTCTTACAGAATTAACTAAAGCTGAACTTTTTGCTGAAACCTTTGTTTGTGCAGGTATTTTACATAGTCCAGTAACTATACAATCATCTGAAAATAGCGAAATATTATTTATTAATTACAATAAAATTATAAATATTTGTTCAGCTGGTTGTATTTTTCATACAAAGCTCATTGAAAATATGTTAAAGTTGCTTGCACACAAAAATTTAATGTTAAATCAAAAGATAGATATTCTTTCTAAACGTACAACAAGGGAAAAGTTATTGTTATTCTTTGAAACACAAAGAGGTATGGAGAAAAAGTTTAAAATACCTTATAATAGAGAAGAACTTGCACATTACCTTTGTGTAGATAGAAGTGCTATGTCTAATGAACTTTGTAAAATGCGTAATGAAAAATTAATAAAATTTAAAAAAAATGAGTTTGAGATATTATAAAACATAATATAAATTTAAAATCAAAGCTGTGTCGCACTTAATTTTAAGTGCGACACGACTTTAAATAAAAAATCCTCTTTAAAGTTAATAAACTTAAAGAGGTAAATAATATTTTATTTAAAATTTTTAGATAACTCACCACCAATAACAGGTAGTAATGCTAATAACAAAGCTATATCTATTGCTGTTATAGCTAAAGGAATTGTATTAAATAATGTTTGTAAAAATGGAACATATATTATTGCTAACAAGATAGCAAGTGATAACAATACACTTTTATTTAAAAATGAATTTGAAAATATTTTCATCTTAAATATAGAAGTTTCTTCTGAACGTGCAGAGTACGCTCTTAGAAGTTCACCTGTAACAAGAGTTACAAAACAAAAAGTTCTTGCAACTTGTATATCTTGATATTTATACATACCATATCTAAAAGATATAAGTGTTGCCACTGCTAAAAATATACTTTGAACTGCTATCCTAATTCCCATTTTTTTATCTACTATTGGTTCATTAGGGTCTCTTGGTTTTTTATTCATTACATTTGATTCTTTTTCTTCCATACCTAATGCAAACGCTGGAAAAGCATCTGTTACTAAATTAATCATAAGTAATTGGATTGGTAAAAGAGGAGTTCCCCAATTAAATAACATTGCAACAAACACAATTAATATTTCCCCAATATTACATGATAATAAATAGCCAACAAATTTACGTATATTACTATAAATTGTTCTTCCTTCTTCTACTGAATGAACTATCGTTGCAAAATTGTCATCTGTAAGTATCATATCAGCAGCTTCCTTTGCAACATCTGTTCCAGTTATCCCCATAGCAACACCTATATCAGCTCTTTTAAGTGCAGGTGCATCATTTACACCATCTCCAGTCATTGCAACTATATTTCCATTTGCTTTAACAGCATCTACAAGTCTTACTTTATGTTCAGGTGAAACTCTTGCAAATACACTTATTTTTTTAACAGTTTCTTTTAATTGTTCATCAGATAAATTATTTATTTCTTTACCTTCCATTGCTTCATTATCAGAAGTTATTATTCCTAGTTCTCTACCAATTGCACTCGCTGTTGTTTTATGGTCACCTGTAATCATTATAGCTCTAATACCTGCATTTTTACATACGGAAACAGCTTCTTTTGCTTCTTCTCTTGGTGGGTCTATCATTCCCGTAAGCCCTATAAATATCAAATCTGTTTCTTCATTATTTATATTTTCACTATTATAATTAACAAGCTCTTTATATGATATTGCTAAGACTCTTAATGCACTTTGTGCCATTTTATTGTTATTATCCATTATTAATTTTTTATGTTCTTCTGTAATAGGTACTACTTCACCATTACAAAAAATATATTTTGCTCTACTTAAGACTACATCAGGAGCACCTTTTGTATACATTATTATTTTATCATTTTCTTTATGAACTGTTGACATAAGTTTACGGTCTGAATCAAATGGTATTTCATTTATTCTTGGATACTCTTTATTCATTTTTTCAGATGTAAAATTTGCTTTAGCTGAAACAACAATAAGTCCTGCTTCTGTTGGGTCACCTATAATTTTATTTCCATTATCATGAATGGCAGCATCAGAACATAAAACAGCACCTTTTAAAAGTTTTTCTACATTTAAATTAATTGTTTCTACATTATCTTTTTCTCGTATAAATTTTCCTTCAGGTATATATCCTGTACCAGTAACATTCCATATATCTGTACCATCAAATATTTTAACTACTGTCATTTTATTTTGAGTAAGAGTACCTGTTTTATCACTACAAATTACAGTTGTACTTCCTAATGTTTCTACAGCACTTAATCTTTTTACAATAGCATTTATTTTAACCATCTTTTGCATTCCAAGTGCTAATACTACTGTAACAACTACTGTAAGTCCTTCTGGTATTGCTGCAACAGCTAAACTTACAGCTGTCATAAATACTTCCATTAAATGTTGTTTTCTAATTACACCTAAACCAAATATTATTACACAAACTATTATACAAGCAGTTCCCAGTAATTTACCAAAAGCATTTAATTTCTTTTGTAATGGAGTTGATTCAGTATCACCAGTATTAAGCATTTTAGCTATTTTACCCATTTGTGTATTCATTCCTGTATGGGTAATAATACCCTTTCCTCTACCATATGTAATAATAGAGCCCATGAATGCACAATTAATTTGATCACCTATTCCAGCATCTTCTTGTATTAACTTATTAGCAAACTTTTCTGATGCAACAGATTCTCCAGTTAAAGAAGATTCATCAACTTTCATATTGGCACTTTCAATTAATCTTAAATCAGCTGGTATATAATCTCCTGCTTCAAGTATAACAACATCTCCAACTACTAAATCTGTTGAAGCTACTTTTTCTATACTTCCATTTCTTAAAACCTTTGCTTGTGGCGATGACATTTCTTTTAAAGCTTTCAAAGCATTATTAGCACGATTTTCTTGAAAAACTCCAAGTATTGCATTTAATATTACAATTGCCATAATTATAACACCATCAAGAACACCTTCGCCTTCCATTACACCTACTACAATAGAAACAATTCCTGCTATTATAAGTATAATTACAAGAAAATCTTTAAACTGGTCAAAAAACATTTCTAATATAGTTTTTTCTTTTTCACCAGTAAGTCTATTCTCACCATCTTTTTTTAGTCTTTCTTCAGCTTCAGTATTAGTTAGACCTTTACTAATATTTGTTTTAAGGCTCCCTTCAACATCTTCAATAGATTTTGTAAAAAATTTTTCCATTATTGTCCTCCTGATTATAATAATAGTTAAATAGTATATTTTATATGATATGTAACTATTAATTTCTTTAGTCAAAAATATATTTTTATTATAATTAAATTGAAAATAAAAATCAATAAAAAAAGGATTGAACTATAAATTCAATCCTTTTTGTTTTTAAAAATCAATTATTCTAAAATATATACTGTAACTTTTCTTCTACCAAAGTTTATCATTTGTTGATGAGATTCAAAGCATAAATCTATTTTATTACCTTTTATAGAACCACCTGTATCAGCAGCAATTGCTTCTCCATAACCTTCTATATAAAGTTTAGTGTGTAAAGGTATTACTTTAGGGTCAACAGCAACTACTCCATAACGTGCTTTCATTCCTGTAGCTGTAAGTCCTAAACTACTTCCTTCATAAGGTGTATATGCTGTAGCTTCCATAACTCTTACTTCTTTATAAGCTCTATTTCCAATTCCAGTATTAACATAATTTGTTTTTGGTGGTTCTGGTATTGGTTCAGGCTCTGGCTCAGGTTCTACATATGTACCAACCTCTATTATAGTATTTGATGGTTCTAATTTTATTTCTTCAGATAAAAGTTCTCTATCTATTTCTTCTTCACCTAATAATGTTATTTTATAAGTTAAAACTTTTTCACCTAATTGTCCCTCTTGTATTACTCTTTCTTCTCCAAGTGGTAATTCTTCTGTTTCTTTTTTCTCAATTGAAAATTCAAGTTCCTCAGTTTCAGTTATAGTTTCTTCTTTATATGTTTTAATAGTAATATACATATTGCTATTAATAGGGGTTGACATAGTAGCATCTATTACATCTTTATCATATATAACAATATCATTTTCTTTAAGAAATTCTTTTACAGTATCTCTACAAGTCATAACTTGTGACCTTTCACCATCTATATTTAAGTTTACTGGTCTCGCTCTAAGAACTGTAATAAATTCATTTTCTGTTAATTGTTCGTATTTTAGATTAGATTGTTTAACTTCTTTTTCTAAAGTTCCATCTGCTGACTTTATATAAATTTCATCATAATCTTTATATTTTATTCCTTGTTCTGTAAAAAATTCATCAATTGTTTCTACTTTAGTTACATATGTTTTTATAAGACCGAAATCAAATACCTCTATAATTTTTATTGATGATTCATATGTCGTGGCCGTGACAGCAGTTGAAGTTAAAGTGACTATAGTAACAACTATCAACAATACTATTCTTAGTTTTTTTAACATATTATTCCTCCTTAATAATCCATTTTTATAAATTTAATAATATAATTGATTTTGATATAATTTTGTAATACTTTTGAATTATAACCGTAAAGTCATTGTAATGTCAACAATTTTTGTATTACAAATTGTTATTAAATACTACTTTATCGACAATTATTTATTATTTTAAACTATTTTTTTAATTATAAATTTCAATTATGACATAAATGATTCATAAAATATTTTAATAATTTACTTTATAGTTTAATATATTGTGTTTTTATATTAACACAAATGTAATATTTACGCAATAGTTATTTTAGAAAATTTGAAAATTTAACCACTAATATTTCTTATACCCATAAAAAAATATTAGTTTTACAGTACTTAATTGCTTTAAGTAATAAAACTAATATTTTAAATTTATATTATTAATTGAGAAATACATATTACAAAAGTCCCATAAAGAATTAATTTTCTCTATAGGACTTTTTGATTTTTTACCAAAAGAAAAGTTTATGGTAAAGATATTTTATAAATTTAATTTGATTAATAGACTATTCTTAATAATAACGATAGCCAAACTGCAAATTCAACAATAATAACCATATGCTCAAATGCAATATTATGTTTTCAAAGTTAAAGCTAATCTCCTATAAAGTTTCTGCTAATACTATTGTTTATGTATTCAGATGTATTACCAAAAAAATTTATGTTTCTATTCATATGAAGTATTTTGTTAGCATTTTGAATTGAAGTGGTTATATCATGAGAAACCATAATTATGGTAATATTATTTTCTTTATTTAATTTATTTAACAATTGATAAAACTCTGCTGTAATTATAGGGTCAAGACCTGATACAGGTTCATCAAGTATTAAAATTTTTTCAGTAGCACATAGGGCTCTAGCAAGCAAAACTCTTTGTTGTTGTCCTCCTGATAAATCACGATATGATTTCTTTTTTATATTCAAAATAGATAAATACTCCATAATACTTTCAGCTCTTTGTTTTTCTTTTTTTGAATAAAAAGAAATAAGCCCTTTTTTGTTTAAACACCCTGACAATACAACTTCAAAAACACTAGCTGGAAAATCTTTTTGTATAATAGTTTGTTGAGGTAGATACCCAATTTCTGTTTGCTTAATACCATTTTTAAATTCTATTTTTCCTGACTTTATTGATTTAAGTCCCAAAATACTTTTTATTAAAGTGCTTTTTCCTGAACCATTTTCACCCACAATACATAAATAATCTGAAAGTTCTAAATTAAAAGATATATTATCAATTGCTATTTTATTTTCATAACTTACAGTAAGGTTTTTTACTGATAATGCAATCATTTTAAACCTTCTTTCAGATTATTAAGATTTTGTTTCATAATATCCAAATAAGTAATATCATTTTTAAAATCATCTTTTGATACATTATGTGTTGAATGAAGAAGTAACATTTTAGCTCCCGTTTCATCACTAATAGATTGTGCTACTTTTGGATTTGCTAACTCTTCATAATAAATTACTGGAATGTTTTCATTTTTTATTTTAGTAATTAAATTTGCTATTATTTTTACATTAGGTTCTGTTTGGTTATAACATGAATCATAAGCTGATTGATATTCAATGTTATATCTATTTAAAAAATAATAAAAAGCATTTCTACCACCAAAAATAATTTCTTTTCTCTTAGAATTTTCAACTACTTGTCTAAATTCACTATCTAAATTAAGTAACTCTTTTTTATACTCTTCGGCATTAGCTTTATAATAATCGGCATTGTTTTCATCTATTTTACATAGTTCTTTAGTAATGCTATCAACTATAATTATAGCATTATTAGGGTCTGTCCAAATATGAGGGTCATAAAGATGTTCTTCTTCTTCATGTTCATGCTCTTCCTCTTCTTCTTCAGATTTGACTAATGTTATATCTTTTGAAATATCTAATATAGTTATTGAATTATTATCTATTCCACTAATTAATCTTTCTGCCCATGCTTCCATATACTCACCAGTATAAATAAATAAATCTGAAGAATTAATTTTTATAATATCTGCTGGTGTTGGTTCATATGAATGGCTTTCTACTCCTGGTTGAAGTAACATAATAATATCTGCTTTATCTTTTGCAATTTGTCTTGTAAAGTCATATTGAGGAAATAAAGTTGTTACAATTTTAACTTTATCATCTTCTAAAGTTTTTTTTACTTTATTAGTTTCTAAATTATTATTTCCTTTTGCAACAGCACAACTTGTTATTGTCAATAAAATTACACATAGACAAGTTAAGCTTAATATAAGTTTCTTTAACATATTTATCCTCCTGTTAGCTACAATTTTTACATACCCCATGAAAGATGGTTTTTAAATTGTTAATTTTAAATTGGTGATTTTCTAAAATATGCCCATTTATTGCATTAAGTAAACTACAATCAATATGAAATAATTCATTACATTTATCACATACAAAATGATAATGTTCATTACATTTATTAAATTTATCAATATATTGATAACAAGCACTTTTATTATCAAGTGTTGTATATTTTCTAAGCATTCCATCATTCATTAAAAGTTCAAAGTATCTATAAATAGTTGACTTACCCACATTTTTACCTGAATTTTTTAAATGAAATTGAATATCTTCAACTGTAATATGTTTATCTTTATTTTCAATTAAAAATTCTAATATAGTATTTCTTTGATTGGTATTATATCTCGACATACGTCACCTCCTAATATGAAATTGAAAATCATTTTCATATTATAAAATATACAAATTAAAAATGCAATGGTTTTTAAAATAAAAATAAAAGGATATAACACATTCTTTTTAAATCATTCTTATATAACCACTCTCAAAAGTTTTTTAAATTTTCAGGGATACTTCTCAGGAAGTATCCCTCTTTTTTAGGTATGTTCGCTATATTTTACCCTTGAATTTACTGGACTTCAGCTTGTTTTGTAGGCCTTAAATTTTTATTCTGACTTCTAAAAGAAGTCTTAATGATTTTTAAAAAATTTTTAAATTTGTAATGCTGTGTAATATATAATTCTCAATCAACACGCTTAAAAATATTATAAAATGATTGTAAATAATTTCTTAAAAAAATAAAATATATTAAGTATAAAGTAAGTACATATAAAGCACAATAAATTTTAGTTTAATTATTTTATTAAATTTCAATTATTCTTCAAATAATCATCACATAATTAAATTAATATATAAACAAGGCAATACTAAAACCTTAAATAAAAAATGAAAGGATTGATAATAATGTATTTTAAAAAATTTTTAACTGGCGTTTGTGCTATAACTATTATAACTACAATGGGAATAACTACTTTTGGAGCTACTACAACAGAAACAACTTCAACTACTATTTCAGAAAATGTAGTTAGAAAAGAAAAACCTGCTTTAACAGAAGAACAAAAAGCTGAAATGGAATTAAAAAAAGCTAAATTAGATGAAATTCAAAACAAATGGGCTAATTTAACAGATGCTCAAAAAGAAGAAATTTATGCATTAAAAGATAAAGCTAGTGATATTGAAATGCAAATAATTGATAAATATGTTCAATGGGGTATAATTGATTCTGAAACAGCTAATGAAATTAAAACAAAGTTTGCAGAAAGAAAAATTCAAATGCGTGAAAATGGTGGAATGCCAATGTTAGGTGGTAAAGGAGGACATAGAAAACCTCCAATTAAAGACGCTGAATAATTAATATTATATACAATTGATTGAATTAATACAAATCCTAAAAATATAGTCAACAAATTTTAAAAAGTTTGTTGACTATATTATTTTAAATTTAATGATTATATGTTAATATAATTAAAACTAAAAGGAGTATTTAATATGTATAAAATATTAGTAGTAGATGATGAAGAAAAAATTAGAAAGTTAATAAAAAAATATGCTGTATTTGAGGGACATATGGTAATTGAAGCTTCAAATGGAATGGAAGCGGTAACTATTAGTAATACAGAACAATTTGATATAATTATTATGGATATTATGATGCCTGAACTTGATGGCTTTTCTGCTGTTAAAGAAATTAGAAAAAAACATGATACCCCTGTAATAATGTTATCCGCTCGTTCAGAAGAATATGATAAAATACATGGTTTTGAATTGGGTATAGATGATTATGTTATAAAACCTTTTTCATCTAAAGAACTTATGATGCGTTTAGATGCAATTTTGAAAAGAACTAAGAAAAAAGAAATACAAACAGAAAATTTACATGAAATATATCAAAAAGAAGGA
>CAZWZB010000006.1:10260-123451 GCA_964638835.1 uncultured Eubacteriales bacterium
TTTATTGTAACATTAAGAAATGTAGGTTACCGTTTTGAGGGGTGATGTTGTGTTTAGCATTAAATGGAAAATATTCTTATTTCTTTTAAGTTTTTGTACTTTACTTTTATTAATTTTGTGGTTATTTCAAGTAGTATTTTTAGATAGTTTCTATAAAAGTATTAAAATAAATGGAATAAAAAGAAATTCTGATAGCATCGAAAAAAATATTGATAATGAAAGTTTATCTGAACTTATAGATAGGATTTCTGAAAGTAGTGATATATGTTTACAAATATTAAATCAAAATGGTGAAGAAATTTATTCTATTGATACATTAAAAGATTGTATTATTCATAGATTACCTCATTTTGAAAAATCAAAACTTATATCTAAAGCTGTACAAAGTGATGGAGAAATTTTAGAATACTATAATAAAAATGATTTTCGTGATAAAAAATTTACTGAGGTTAAATTTATTGGTAAAATTTTTCCCCCAATTCTTCCCCCAAATGATATTATTCAACAATCAATAATTTATTCAAAAGTTATAGGAGATAAAATTTTACTTATTAATTCAATTATATCACCTGTAAATGCAACTATTAGTACTTTAAGATATCAACTTTATTTTATAACTGGATTTATGATAATATTTTCAATTATATTAGCTCTTATTATTTCAAAATATATTGCTAAACCAATTGAACAAATAAATGAAAGTGCGAAATTACTTGCTAAAGGTAAGTTTGATATAAATTTTAAAAGTAAAGGTTATAAAGAAATTTGTGAATTATCAGATACACTTAATTTTACAACTAAAGAACTTTCTAAAGTTGAAACTTTAAGAAAAGAACTTTTAGCAAATGTTACACATGATTTAAAAACTCCTCTTACATTAATTTCAGGGTATGCTGAAGCTATGCGTGATTTACCTGATGAAATGACAGAAGAAAATGCACAAATTATTATTGATGAAACAAAAAGACTTACAACCCTTGTTAATGACGTACTTGATATTTCAAAATTAGAACAAAATATTAATGAATTAAATTTGAACACTTATAATTTTACAGAAAGTATCAAATGTACTATAGAAAGAATTTCTGAATTTTTAAGAAAAGATGGTTACAACATAGAATTTAATTATGAAGAAGCAGTTTATATAACAGCTGATGAAATGAAAATATCGCAAGTATTTTATAATCTCTTAACTAATGCTGTAAATTATACAGGAGAAGATAAAAAGATAATAGTAAAACAAATAATTCAAAATTCATTTGTAAAAATTGAAGTAACTGATACAGGAGAAGGAATTTCAGAAGATAATTTACCTTATATTTGGGATAGATATTATAAAGCAAGTAAAAATCATAAGCGTGCTGTAATGGGAACTGGTTTAGGGCTTTCTATTGTTAGAAAAATTATAGAATTACATAAAGGAGAATATGGAGTAATATCAACTTTAAATAATGGTAGTACTTTTTGGTTTAGTATAAAAAGAAATGAAAAATAATAAAATAAAAAATTAGACTATAATTTTGTAGCCTAATTTTTTATTGGTTTAAAATTTTTATACCTTGTTCCTTGAAAAGTTAATTTTCCAACATCACCTTTTATAAAAATTCCATATTGTTTTGAAGATACATGAAATTCAATTGTATTATTATTTTCAAATTCAAAAGTCACAAAGTAAGCTGTTGATGGCATTTGATGTGTTGCCATAGTATCGCCACTACGAAGTATCTTTGTTCGCTTTTCTATAACTTTTACATCAAGGGTTAACATAGGTGAAGTATTATTTATATTCCATATAATAATACTTTTTATAGTATAAAAAATAAAAATACTAAATATAAAAATAAAACCTATAATCGGCAAAACAGATATTATATTAACACCTTCTTAATTTATATTTCTTTGAAAGCTTTTATATCGTGTTCCTTGAAAAGTTAATTTTCCAACATCACCATCTGCAAGCATACCATATTCATTTCTTGATACTCTAAATTCTATACGATCACCGCTTTCAACTTCAAAAGTTATATAATAACTTGTTGATTCACCACTATGATTGGCTCGTTTTGTTACAAGTTTTGCATCTACAATAAGTATAGGTGAATTATTGTTTTTACTCCATTCCAGAATTCCATTTATAAAAATAAAAATAAAAAATCCAATAAAAAGAGTAATTATAATTGTAAAAATTGAATCAAAAAATACAAAGTCATTAGAGTACATAAAATCATCTCCTATTTAGTTCAAATTGTATAAGGCTATCTAAAAATTCACTATAACTTATACCTTCAGCTTGAATAGCTTTTGGGATAAGACTATGAGATGTCATTCCGGGTAAAGTATTTATTTCTAATACTATTACTTGTTCTTGGCGTACTATCATATCAACCCTAGCATATCCACTACATTTTAAAATTGTAAATACTTTTTTTGCTATTTCCTGTATCATTTCTTGTAAAAATTTTGGTAATGTAGAAAATACTATTTTTGTATCATCGTCTTCATATTTTGCTTTATAATCATAGAATGTAGCTGTAGTACTAATATCTAATACTGTAAGTACTTCTATCCCTTTTTCATTTTCTACTAAACCACAAGTTACTTCTCTACCTTGTATGTATTTTTCTATAAGAATATCATCTTTCAATTCTTTTATAGTATCTATTGCTTTAATTAATTCATCTTTATTATTTACAATAGCAACACCAATACTTGAACCTCCATTATTAGGTTTAACAACTAAAGGATAACTTAATTTATTTATTTCATCTTCATATATTTTAATATCTTCATTTAATTTAATAAAAACATCATCTGCTACAGGAATATGATTTAATTTCATAATTTGCTTTGACAAGTATTTATCCATACCTAAAGCACTACCTAAAACTTTAGTACCTATATATGGTATATTTAAACATTCCAAAAGACCTTGCACTGTACCATCTTCACCATCTCCACCATGTAAAGCACTTATTACTATATTTGGTTTAAACTCAATTAAATTTATAATCCAATCATTTGAATGTTTAATAGGGATATTTATTATTTCAACATTATATTTAGTTGTATTTAAATTTTTTAACATTTCTTCAGATGTTTTAATAGAAACTTCTCTTTCTGTAGAGCTACCACCTGCAATAAGTGCAACTTTGATTTTATCCATTATTATAACTACCCCTTTATATTAAAATTATAATAATATTATAACATATACAAAAATCCATTACAACATTAGAAGCATTACTATGATTAAAAAATAAAAAATAGTTGGAAAAAATATTTTATTGTTTATTTTTTTTATAGATTAAAGTCGTGTCGCACTTAAAATTAAGTGCGACACAAGATTGATTTTAATTTTAATTAGTAATATAAAAAATAAATAATTTGTAGATTAATAAAATAATTTATTTAATGTTTGGTTGACAATAAAAATTTAGAGTTGTAGAATAGATTAATACATAAGTGTTAAAAATATTGGTAAACATAAAAGTGAGGTTTTTATTTATGAAAAAAAACAAAAAAATACTATTAATAGGTTTTTATAATGAAAAAGCTTTAGGTGTTCGCTATCTTGCAAATGCACTTAGAGAAAATGGTTATAAACCTTATATACTATTTTTCAAAGGTTTTAATAGTGTTGTTCCAAGTAAAGCAACACAAAAAGAATTACAATTGTTAAAAGAATTAATAACAAGAGTTGACCCTTTATTTATTGGATTAAGTGTTATGAGTTCTCTATATCTTGAAACTATTCATATGGTTAATGATACAATAAAAAATAATTTTGATATTCCTGTTGGATGGGGTGGAGTTTTTGCTACTCTTATGCCTGAAAAAGTAGTTAAATATTGTGATTTTGTTATAAAAGGTGAAGGTGAAAAGGCAATTGTAGACTTAATTTCACATATTGAAAGTGACCAACAATATTACAATGTACAAAATATTTGTTTTATAGATAAAAATGGTGATTTTATAAATAATGATGTTAGACCATTAGAACAAAATATTGATATATATGGTTATCCTCAAATTGGAGGAGAGCATATGTTTTTTATACATGATGATAAAATGACAAAAGGTGATCCACAACTTAATTCTTTTACATATGAGTTGCTTGCTTCGAGAGGTTGCCCTTTTGCTTGTTCATATTGTTCATCTATAAATTTACGTAGAGTTTATAACGGAAAAGGTAAATATGTTCGTTTTAGAAGTGTTGATAGTGTAATGGCTGAATTAAATGAAGCAAAACAAAAAATTCCTAAACTTAGAGTTGTACATTTTTGGGATGAAATTTTTTCTGATGAAGATGGTTGGATAGATGAGTTTTGTAGAAGATATAAAGAAGAAATAGGTATACCATTCCGTATATGGGGACATCCTCTTAAAATAAATAAAAAAATTATACATCTACTTGTAGATGCAGGATTATATCAAATAGTAGTAGGAATTCAAAGTGGCTCCGAACAATTAAGAAAAGAAATATTCCACAGACCTGAAAAACAAGAGCAAATTATAAATTCAAGTAAAGTATTATCTGAATGTAAGGTACCAAAAGTTTATTATGATTTTATGTTATGTCATCCTTTTGAGTCACTTGAAGATTTAAAAGAAACTTTTTATTTATGTTTAAAATTAGCTTTTCCATTCCAACTAAATATACATGGTTTAAACTTTTTACCTGCTACAGATATAATTGAAATAGCAAAAGAAAAAGGCATTTATACACAAGAGCAGTTAAATAAAATGATGTTTGGTTCTATTCAAGAACAATACGACCAATATTGGGGACCTAATGCAAACGAATATAGTAAAGCAAGCAAAAATAATATATGGGTTGCTCTTATTTTCTTAACTCAATTCCCTAAAATAAGAAAAGAAGTTATTAAGCTGTCAAAACTTGCTGAAAAAGGTGAAGGTACTGAAGCAATATTAAAATTAAAAAAGAAAATGGAATATTTAATTAGGATTAAAGACTTATTAGATAAAATAAAATTAGTATTAAGAATAAAAAAATAAGGAGCAGAATAAATGACAGATATTATTATTATAGGTGCAGGACCAGCAGGCTTAACCGCAGCAATATATGGTTTAAGATATGGTTTAAAAGTTATGGTATTTGATAAAGGTTTTTATGGTGGGCAAGTAGCAATTTCACCTGAAGTTGAAAATTATCCTGCTATACAAAAGATTTCAGGAGTAGATTTTTCTACTAATATCTATGAACAAGCAATTTCACTTGGTGCAGATATACGTTTTGAAGAAGTTGAAAGTATTTCTCTAAAAGAAAAAATTAAAAGTATCAAAACTAAAAAAAATTTATATGAAGCTAAAACTATAATAATAGCAAATGGTGCCAAACGACGTAAACTTGGCTGTGATGGTGAAGAAAAATTTTCTGGTAAAGGTGTGTCCTATTGTGCTACTTGTGATGGTGCATTATTTAGAAATAAAAATGTAGCTATAGTAGGTGGAGGAAATACTGCTTTAGAAGATGCATTATTCCTTTCAAATGTATGTGCTAAAGTATATATAATTCATAGAAAAGATACATTTAAAGCACATAAACCATTAATTGATTCTGTCAAATCCAAAAATAATATAGGAATAATATATAATTCTGTTGTAGAAAAAATAGAAGGAACAGACATTGTTTCTTCTATTAAAATAAAGAATGTAACTAATAATTTGGTAGATAATATTAGTATTAATGCATTATTTATAGCTATTGGTTTTGAACCAGATAATAGTTTATTTAAAGATATTATTAATATTGATGAAGCAGGTTATATAATATCAGATGAAACCTGCACTACTAATATTTCTGGAGTTTATGTTGCGGGAGATAGTAGAACTAAATTATTACGTCAAATAGTTACGGCTACTGCTGATGGTGCGGTAGCAGCTTTTCAGGCAGCAAATTATATAAATTACAATTCTCATTCTCATTAAAAAAAGGGTAAGTTGTAAACTTACCCTTTTTATTTTATACAATTTAAAACTAAATGAAAAGGAGATTTTTTAGTTTTGTTTTTTATCCAATAACTATTTTCCCGTCTTTATCTAACAAAGGTGTCATTCCACTTAACGCAATACCACTTGTAATAATGTAATTAACACCAGTTTGTGTATCTATAACCACTTTTATAATTCCACCATCTAAATGTTGTTTTAATTTTAGTTCAAATCTTTTTTCCTTAATAAATATACCACCTTTTTAATAACTATTATATATATTGTTAAATTAAATTGGATTATAATTAGTTTTTATTTTTTAGTTTATATATGAAACGAGTAAATTTAGTTAATTTTTTGCTTTTATGTACAAATTTTAATATAGAATCTACACCTTTAAACATTTCTATAATTTCATCTATAAACCATATTGATATTCCTATTATACATACAAATACTATAATAAATATATTACTTGTTTTTGATAAAGCTTTTTTTATAACTTCCATATGTAAACTCCTTTCTTGATAAAGTTTGTTAATTATAGTATATCACACTTGCAAATTAAATCAACATTGCTTTTTAAAATTTATTCTTCTTTTCAATTATATACTTATATTCAACAAAAAAATAATATTAATAAATATAATGTACTATTTTTTCTTTACCAAAATAATTATATGTGTTAATATATATATGGGGGCGTACAGTTTAGTTAAAAATTATATCAAAAAGTTTGTATACTATTAAATAATTTTAAACTTTACTAAATATAAATAAAAAAAGGGTGGGGTAATATGAAATCTAAAAAAATGCAGATAATTCAATCTATTGTTTTAACAATTATAATTAGTATTGCTTTTGTATTTTTAGGTGCTATGTACATAAGAGAAATTAAAACTCAACACACAATTGAAACCGAAAATTATTTATTTGAAATTACAAAACAAAGTAAGGAAGTAATAAAAACACAAATAAATAGTACCTTACAAACTGTAAATGCTATGTCAAGTCTTATAGAAGAAGTAGAAACATTTAATATTGATAATTTACTTACTTACTTGAAAGAAGAAAAAAATTCAAACTTATTTATATCACTAGGCTTCATAGATTTAAATGGAATGGGGCATTTTATTGGTCATAATGATACATATAAAAATATTGATTTATCTAATGAAGATTATATTAAAAAAGCATTAAATGGACAGTTTAGTGTATCAGATACAATTAAATATACACTATATGATGAATATATTAATTGCTATGCTGTTCCAATATTTAATAAAGATAAAATTATAGGTGTATTATGTGCTGTAATGAAAAATGAAGTATTTGAAAATATATTAAGTATTTCTAGTTTCTATGGTCAAGGTTTTTCTTTTGTAATTAATAAAAATGGTGAAGTAATAACCCATTCTAGTGATATTAATTTAAATCATAATATAAATAATATATTTGATTTGAATTTTGATAACCAAAAAACATTTTATCAAACTAAAAATAATATCACTGAAAAAGTGGAGGGAATGTTTACTTACATATCTAATGGAGAAAAAAAACTTGCAACATATATGCCAATTGGTGTAAATGACTGGTATATTGTCAATATTGTACCTAAAGCATCAATAAATCAAAATTTTAATAAAGTTATTAAATTATCTATAGTCGTTGTAATAATCGCTATTATTATGTTTATATTTTTAGTATTACACATTAATAGAATAGAAAAAAACAGTAAAGAGAATATAGCTAAATTAATATACTATGATAAGCTAACAGGTGCATTTAATAAAAATAAATTCACATTTGAAGCTAAAAATATTTTGAAAAAGAATATTTTTAGTTATGCATTAATAGCTATTGATATTAACAATTTTAAATTTATTAATGAACTATTCGGATATAATGAAGGTAATTTTTTATTAAAACATATTTCAAATGTTTTATCTAATAATTTAAACGAAAATGAATTTTTCTTTAGGGATAGTGCTGATAAATTTGGATTTTTAATGAAATATGAAAATGAAGCCATACTTAATAAGAGATTATTTTTAATAATGCAAAGAATAAGTGAATTTATGTTTACAAATAATCAAAAATATAATGTAACAGTTAGTAGTGGAATTAATCTTATTACTAATCAAGATAATATGGATTTTGATTTGTTAATTGACCAAGCTTTTTTAGCTCTTACAAAAGCAAAAGGAGGTCATGTAAATAAATATGCTTTTTATGATGAAGAACTTCATAAAAAAATAATACAAAGAAGTATTATAGAAAATAATATGCAATCTGCTCTCGAAAATCACGAATTTATAATATACCTTCAACCTAAATATGACTTAAATACACAAAATATTGTTGGTGCAGAAGCTCTTGTAAGGTGGAAAACTCCTGAGCAGAAAATTATACCTCCAAATTCATTTATACCTATCTTTGAAAAAAATGGTTTCATAACTAAATTAGATATGTATGTGTTAAATGAAATATGTAAAGTTATTAAAAATTGGACTAATAAAGGTTATAAAATGTTTCCGATATCTGTAAATCAGTCAAGAATTCATTTATATAATGATAGTTACTTAGAGCAGATAAAACAAATTATTGAAGAAAGAAATATATCTGCTGAAATGATTATATTAGAAGTAACAGAAAATATTGCACTAGAAAATAATGATAATTTAAAGAATGTTATTGATACCTTACATAAAATTGGATTTACAATTTCTATGGACGATTTTGGTTCAGGTTATTCATCATTAAATGTTTTAAAAGATGTGCCAATAGATGAATTAAAATTAGATAAAATGTTCTTAGCTGAAACAGGTGATATAAACAAAGGTAAAAAAATTATTGCTAAAATTATTGAACTTGCTAAAAATTTATGTATAAAAACAGTATCTGAAGGAGTAGAAACACAAGAACAAGCAGAATTTCTTAAAGAAATAGGATGTGATATTGCACAAGGGTTTTATTTTGCAAAACCAATACCTATATATGATTTTGAAAAGCTTGCTTTTGGAAAAACATTTAGTATTGAAAGCTAATATTTTTATAATAAAAAAAGATAAATATCTATAGTTATTTATCTTTTTTTATTATAAAAATATTTAATTCCTTACAATATTATTTTTGTCTATAAATTCTATTTCTCCATTTTTACGTTTAATTCTATATGTATTATTTTTTTGTACTAAACTAAAAGGTTGTTCAGACATATCTTCTAGTATTGCTACTTTTTCACCTGTTTTTAGTTCTGTTCCTTCTCCTATTATAAAATGTTGCCACTTGTCATTCCAATAATACATTTGAGAAATTTCTCTTTCTTTTATAGTATCAAAATCTTCATCTTTTGGAATATCAATAAGATTTGTATTTTTAGATTGTTGATAAAATTGGTCTTGAGTAACATATAGTTTATTGTCTTTTAAATTTGAATTTGTATTTTGTTTTACTAAAAGCCAATGACTTTCGTTTTGAGGTTTAGTTTTATCCCATAATTCATTCCAATATGATTTATGATTTTCTAGCACATTAAGTACTAATTGGAATTTATTATTATCTGCTTTATATGCTCTTAAAAAAGTTGATTTTTCAAAAGCTCCAAGCATTTGGTCAGCATATTCACGAATTACTATTAAATTTTTTTGGTTATTTCCTATAGGTAATAATTGAATAGCTTTTATATCAAAAAAGTCGTCAACTATTCCCCTATACTCATAATTATCACCAACTTTTTCATATACAACAACCACTGTATTTTTAGGTGACATATTTACAACAAATATAATATCATCTTGTTTATCTCCGATAACATCCCCATGTAATATAGTTAAATTTGTTGTATCTGTCATTGGAACTTTATTGTCTTTTCCCATACTAGTAAATATATTTTGTAATATTTTAGATTTTAATTTGAATTTTTCTTCTCTTTCGCTATTTTCATATTCTTTTATAATATCTGCACTTAATTTATTTTTATTGTTTATGTTTATATCACTTGCACTACATAAACTCAAAATAAACATAAAACTTAATAAAATAGCCATTATATTTTTATTCAAATAAAACACCCCATTAACAAAAGTTAATTTATTTACTTTTAAATATATGAAAGACATATAACAATAATACATGTTATAAACAAACTAATTATCTTCTTTTATATTTTTAATATATTTGTTGTATACATGTCGAAACATAGTAGTACTCATAAATATTGATACAATTTCTGAAATAGGATAAGCAAACCATAAATAATTAAGTCCAACATATTTTGCTAAAAGGTAAGAGGCAGGTAAAATAATAACTAACATTCTTACAACAGATATTATTAAACTAAAAATACCATTTCCCATTGCTTGAAATACAGATGAAAACACAATAGAAACGGAAGCAAATATAAAACAAATACTAATAATACGTAATGCAGGAATACCTATACTTAACATTTCATCTGAAGCATCAAAAAGTAATAAAAGTTTATCTGGTATAAGTTGAAATATTAAAGTTCCTATTAACATAATACAAATAGCATAAATCAAACTGAATTTAATTGCTTTTACTATACGTTCTTTCTTTTTTGCTCCATAATTAAAGCCAATAATAGGTATTAAACCACTTGTCAACCCAAATGTTGGCATAAACACAAAACTTTGTAGTTTAAAATATATACCTAAAACGGCTACTGCTGTTTCTGAAAATAAAATTAAAATTTTATTCATACCAATAATCATAACAGAAGCTATTGATTGCATTACAATAGCTGGAAAGCCTACTTTATAAATCTCTTTTATAATATTTTTGTTAGGTTTAAAATCTTTAAAGTTAAGATTAATTTCTTTATTTTTTGTTATATTAAAGTATAAACCTAATCCCATTGCCACAAATTGTCCTATAACAGTAGCAATTGCAGCTCCTGTTACTCCCAATTTAAGTCCAAAAATAAATATAGGGTCTAAAATAATATTTATAACAGCTCCAGCAATTTGAGTAATCATACTATAAACAGAAATACCAGTAGCTTGTAAAAGTCTTTCATTTGTAATTTGCAAAAACATACCCATTGAAAATATAGTACATATAGATATATATTTTGTACCCATATTTATAATTTCCACATTATCAGTAAAACCTTTAAAAAACATCCTTGAAAAAAATATACCAAATGAAGCAAAAATTAAACTGTTTATTATAGAAATAAATATACCATTTTTTGCAGTTGTATTTGCATCATCAAATTTTTTTTCACCTAAACGTCTCGATAATAATGAATTAATACCAATACCAGTACCTACAGCCATAGAAACCATAAACATTTGAATAGGAAATCCAAGCGATACAGATGTTAAAGCATTTTCCCCCACACGTGATACAAAAATACTATCCACAATATTATATAATGCTTGCACTAACATAGAAATCATAATAGGAAGTGATATAGAGATAAGTAATTTGTTAACAGGCATAACTCCCATTTTATTTTCTTTTCGTTGTTCCATTTTATTTCTCCTTAATTTTTTATTATAATACACTTAAAATTGTAACATAAAAAAATATAATGTAAATACTTATTAAAAAATTTCTATTCAATATAAAATCAAATATTTTAATTTTTAATTTAAAGTCGTGTCGCACTTTATTTAAAGTGCGACACGACTTTGATTTATAATTTGATTTTCTATTATTAAATTAACTAGTAAAAAATTTTTTAATTATAAGAGAAATGAGTTATAAGTGTTTATTGTTAAGGATGTTTTGCTGTTATTGTAATTTGATAAAAAAATAATCTAACTTTTATATAAATTAAAAAACCTTAATTTAGAAAAATAATAGATACTTTAGTAGCTATTATTAAATCTTAAATAAGGCTTTTTATAAATTATTGTAAATACCTATAGTTGAAAAATAATAACTAACTATGATATAATTAAAATATTAAAAACTGTAAGTAAATTTATCTACTTAACATTATTTCCACTCAGATAAAACACTTTTATCAGCAGCTACAATATTAACAACTTCTGTACCTGAATGGCAGTTATCAAATGTTCCTTTTGAAATTTCAGTTATCACAGCATCTAAAAGTTTTTCATAATAAGATTCTGGTGTATATTCATCTGTAGTTTGAAAAAAATGTTGTTGGCTAGCACTTGATGCAATACTTGCATATTCGTTTTTAACTTGTTTTATTAATTCATCACGTTTCATTATTTTAACTCCTTTAGATTTAATAGCTATAATGTGTGTAATAATAAATGGATTTATACTAAATGTTAACAAAATTATTTTAGAAGAATGGAGGTTAATTATGGATATTATTAATTTGATTAAGGAGTTTAAGCTCAGTTTTCTTGCAACGTTTATATTTATTTTTTTAGGTTGTATAATTAAATTTTTTCCAAGCCAATATGGTTCACGTAATGGTTATAACACTATAACTTCACGTAAATCAAAAGAAATTTGGGATTATGCACAAAAAAACTTTCTTATACATTCAATAAGAGCAGGTTTTCTTGTAATTATTATTAATACTATTATAGTTATTGGTGGTGTACTATTACTTAATAAATTAAATTTATTTGAAGATTATAGATACATACATTACACTACTAATACAACACAATCTTTAATTATGCTTTATATGTTTTATGGAATGGAAAAAGAATTAAAACAGAAATTTAATTTAAAAAAGTAAAATTTTAATATTAAATTTAAAATTATAACTTAATTAGGTTGTTTTGCTTAAATTTTGTTGTATTTTATTTTATTTTAAAACATATTGCAAATAGAATTTATATGTGCTATACTAATTTTACCCAAATAAGTGACATAAATTTTGTAATATTAACCAAAAACAATATTAAATTTCAAAATATATACGAGGTAAATTATTATGGATATAAAATATATTCACTCTTTTGAAGTAAATACTGAATCCGAATTTGATAAAATACAATTTGATTTAGCTAACAAAATATCTTTTGAAAATATTATAGATGAAAAGGATATTAAATTAATTGCTGGTGTTGACTTAGCATATTGGAATGAAAATAGTTTAGATAAAGCAGTTTGTAGTGTTATTATAATAAATTATCAAACGAAAGAAATAGTTGAAAAAATATCAAAAATAGATATTATAAAATGTCCTTATATAGCAGGGTACTTAGCTTTTAGAGAATTACCTCTTATTCTCTCTACAGTAAAAGAATTAAAAAGTAACCCTGATATTTTTATGTTTGATGGTAATGGTTATTTACATCCTAAACATATGGGTATTGCTACACATGCATCATTTTTTCTACAAAAACCAACTATTGGAGTTGCAAAAAAGTATTTTAAAATTCATAATATAGATTTTACACAAAGTCAATTTGAAAATTATACAAACGGAGTTTGTGAAAAATTTCAAATTGACACCACAACCTATACTCAACAAATTTTAAAAAAGTTTGTTGAGTATAACGTACCAGAAAATATTAAAGGTTCATATACAGATATTTGTATTAACAATGAAGTGTATGGTAGAGCTTTAAGAACAATGGTTGATGTAAAACCTATATTTATTTCTGTTGGAAATTTTATTAATATTGAAAGTACTACTAAAATAGTTATGTCTTTAATAAATAAAGAAAGTCATATACCTATTCCAACTAGATTAGCAGATTTAGAAACTCATGTTGTTAGAAAAAATAACACTATACAAAATTAATATAATAATATTGACATACACTCTACAATATGTTTTAATTTGATTTATACTTAAACTAGAAGGTGTATTTGTGAGAGAAATTATTATAGATTTTAAAGATGAAAATCAAAGATTAGATAAATTTTTGTTAAAATACCTAAATAAAGCTCCTAAAAGCTTTATTTACAAAATGTTACGAAAAAAAAATATAAAGTATAATGGAAAAAAAGCTTTGGGCAATGAATTACTAAAAAATGGTGATACTATATCAATTTATCTTTCAGATGAAACTATTAATGAATTTAAACAAGTAAAAAGTATAAATGAAGTTAAAAAAACTTTTGATATTATATATGAAGATGAAAATATATTAGTATGTAATAAACCTTTAGGTTTATTATCTCAAAGAAATAGTGATGATAACAATACATTAGTTGACCAAATAATATATTATCTTTATCAGTCAGAACAATATAATCCAAAAGAAAATTTTATTCCTGCTATATGTAATAGGCTTGATAGAAATACAAGTGGTATTGTGATAGCGGGTAAAAATTTAATAACCTTACAAACCTTAAATGAAAATATTAATAAATCAAATAAGTTTTATAAAACAATTGTAGTTGGTGAAATAACAAAACCAGCTACTCTTATAGACTACTATATTAAAGATAAAACTACAAATGAAGCTAAAATAATAAATGATTGTAATGAAAACACTAAACAAATAGTTACAAAATATAAACCTATTATAACAAACGGAAAATATACATTACTTGAAGTAGAACTTATAACAGGTAAAACACATCAAATAAGAGCTCATTTAAAAAGTATAAATCATCCAATAATAGGTGACACAAAATATGGACAAGAAAGTATAAATAAATTTTTTAAAAAAGAGTATAAACTTAACCATCAATTTTTACATGCATATAAATTTGTATGGAAAGAAAAAACAGGTCATTTAAGTTATTTGGTAAACAAAGCTTTTGAAGCTGAACTTCCCAATTTATTTAAAACAATAGAAAAAGATATATTTAAGGAGTGAATTTTATGAAAGCTATTCTTTTAGTAGCAGGATATGCAACCAGATTATATCCACTTACAAAAAATATGCCAAAAGCATTATTAACTATAGGTAATAAACCAATTTTAACTCATATTTATGAACAACTTGAAACATTAGAAGCAGTGGATGAAGTTTATGTAGTTACCAATCATAAATTCTATAATGATTTTTGTAAGTGGGTTGATACTCTTAAAACTTCAAAAAAAATTGTAGTTATTGACGATGGAACTACTAGTGAAGATAATAGACGTGGAGCTATAGGGGATATTCAATATACTATAGATACTATGAATATAGTGGATGATGTAGTTATAATAGCTGGAGATAATTTCTTCACTTATAAACTTAAAGATATGTATAATTATTATAGTAGTATAAAAGACGATTGTGTATGTGTAAAAGAAATAAATAATATAGAAGAATTAAAAGCATTTGCTGTTGCAAGTTTAGATAATAATAAAAAAATAGTTGAATTAGAAGAAAAACCACAAACACCAAAATCTAATACAGCAGTATTTGCAACTTATATGTATACAAAATCTACAATTAATTTATTTAATGAATATTTAAAAGAAGGTAATAAACCAGATGCACCAGGGTACTTTGTAGAATGGCTTTATAGAAAAAAATCTGTATATGCATATAAATTTGAAGGTGAATGTTATGATATAGGAACTAAAGAAGCATATGAAGCAGTAACAACATTATACAATTAAACATAAAGAAAGAGCCATTACAAATTTATTTGTAATGGCAAAGGGAGAGATATATAGTTAAAAGTTTTTTTACTAACTTTACATTAATTATTATAACATATATATTTGAATAATCTATGAACAAAAAATTAATATTATTTTATTTACTATAAAAATTGTTTTGAAATTTTTATAAATTTGTACGAATATAGTTAATATAGTTCAAATGGTTTTTATTACAAAACAGAATTTAATTATCATTAACATAAAACAGGTATGAATATAACACAAAGGGGATATAATGCATGAGTAATATTAAATTAGTAAATATTGGATTTGGGAATGTTGTATCAGCTAATAAAATACTGGCTATAATTGCACCTGAATCAGCACCTATTAAAAGAATTATACAAGAAGCAAAAGAAAAAGGAAGGCTTATTGATGCAACTTATGGAAGGAGAACAAGAGCTGTTATAATAACAGATAGTGATCATGTTATATTATCATCTGTTCAACCTGAAACAGTTGCAAATCGTCTAAACAATCTGAAAGATGAAATTTTAAAAGAAGAAACAGAAGAAATAGAGGATTAATTATGTTGAAAGAAGGAAGTTTGATTATTATATCTGGACCTTCTGGGTCTGGTAAGGGAACTATAGTAAATGAGCTAATACAAAACGAACAATATTATTTATCAATATCTCTTACTACAAGAAAAGCAAGAATGGGGGAACAAGAAGGCAGACATTATTTCTTCACTTCAGAAGATGAGTTTTTAAAACTTAGAACTAATAATGAATTATTAGAATGGGCTAATTTTTGTGGTAATTATTATGGAACACCAAAAAGTAATGTAGAACAAAAATTAAAACAAGGTAAGAATGTTATACTTGAAATAGAAGTTCAAGGAGCATTTAAAGTAAAACAACTTTATCCAGATAGTGTATTTATATTTATTGTACCTCCATCAATGGATGAGTTACGAAGAAGACTTATAAATAGAGGAACCGAAAAACATAGTATTATAGAAGAAAGAATAAAACGTGCTACAGAAGAAATTAAACTTATGGATAAATATGACTATATAGTAATTAATGATGTTCTCTTGACAGCAGTTAATAATATAAATACAATAGTAAAAGCAGAACAATTAAAAGCAAAAAGAAATTTATATTTAACACAACAAATTTTAGGAGATGATTAAATGTTACGTCCATCTTATACAGACTTACTTGAAGTTATAAATACCGGTGAATACCCTGATATTAAAAGTAGATATTCTATAGTAATAGCAGCATCAAAAAGAGCACGTCAACTTATAGATAAGAGTGAACCAATGGTTAAGTCACCAATTGATAAACCTGTAACTATTGCAGTAAATGAGCTTTATCAAGGAAAATTAAAAATTAAACCATCTGAAGAATAGTCAAAAAACTTAGAAAGTTTTTTGACTATTAATTAAAAATTTAATGGGGTGGTTTAAATGAGTATATATGCTGAAGTTATTACCCAAATAACTAATGTTAATGTTGATAGAATATTTCATTATAAAGTACCAGATAATTTAAATTATATAACATTAGGGATGAGAGTTTTAGTCCCTTTTGGTAATCAAAGAAATAATATAGAGGGTTATGTTATTGGTTTTACTAATGAAATAAACTTTCCCGAAGATAAAGTAAAATATATTAGTTCTATATGTGATGAATATCCTATTTTTACAAAAGAAACTATAGAATTATCGAAATGGATGAAAGATAAATATTATTGTACTCTTTCTGAATGTTTACAATGTATTATGCCAGTAGGTATAAATTTAAAAAACAAAACAAAGTATGTAGAACTTAATAATATAACAGAAGAACAAATAGAATTATATAATAAATCTAGTACAAATTCTCAATATCAAATTTTAAAGGCTTTACTTAAAAATGGTAAAATGAGTATTCTTGATATAAGAGAGGAATTAAAAATTTCACCATCACCTATAAATACACTTTTGAAAAATAATTTAATTACTTTAACAGAAGAAGATGTTGATAAAGCACCTTATAATTTATCTGAATACGAACAAACAACTGCTTTAAATCCAACAAAACAACAACAATCTATAATAGATTATATAAAAAAATCTATAAACAATAAAAAATCAGAAAGTTTTTTAATTCATGGTATTACTAGTAGTGGTAAGACAGAAATATATTTACAGCTTATAGAATATATTTTAGAAATAAATAAACAAGCAATTGTACTTGTTCCAGAAATATCTTTAACACCAATAGCAGTAGCACGTTTTGTTAGTCGCTTTGGTGAAAAAGTTGCTGTTACTCATAGTAAAATGTCAGCAAGTGAAAGGTTTTCGCAATGGAATAAAGCAAGAACAGGAATAGCAAGTGTTATGATAGGTGCAAGGTCGGCTATATTTGCACCATTTAAAAATTTAGGTATAATAATAATTGATGAAGAGCATGAACATACATATAAATCAGAAACAACACCAAAATATCATGCTAAAGAAGTAGCAGGAAAACGCTGCGAACTTACAGGAGCAACTTTAATTTTAGGGTCAGCAACTCCATCATTAGAAAGTTATTATAATGCAATAAATGAAAGTTTACATTTACTTAAAATGAATACTAGAACTAAAAATAATTTATTGCCTGAAGTTAATATAGTTGATATGAGAAAAGAATTATCACTTGGTAATAAAAGTATATTTAGTAAAGTATTAATTGAAGAAATTCAAAATAATTTAGATAAAAAAGAACAAACAATTTTGTTTTTAAACAGGCGTGGGCATTCACCATTTGTATCATGTAGACAATGTGGATATGTTGTAAAATGTAATAATTGCAGTGTAGCATATACTTATCATCAAGATAAGCAAAAGTTATTATGCCATTATTGTGGAAAAGTAGAAGATAATCCAACTATATGCCCTGAATGTGGTTCCAAATATATAAAATATTTTGGTGTAGGAACTCAAAAAGTAGAAGAAGAAACTAAAAAATTATTTAAAGATGCAAGAGTAATAAGAATGGATGCAGATACTACTACAAAAAAACATAGCCATGAAGAAATATTAAAAAGTTTTTCAAATGGAGAAATAGATATACTTATAGGAACTCAAATGATAGCAAAAGGTCATGATTTTCCTAAAGTAACTTTAGTTGGTGTAATAGCTGCCGACACTTCATTAAATATTGATGATTTTAGAGCTAATGAAATAACTTTTCAGTTATTAACTCAAGTATCAGGTAGAGCAGGTAGAGGAGATTTATTAGGAAAAGTTTTTATACAAACCTATAATCCTGAAAATTATGCTATACTATTGGCTAAAGAACAAAATTACGAAAAATTTTATAATGAAGAAATAGCATTTAGAAAATTATTAGAATATCCACCTTACTCTAATATATTTGTATTTCTTATAACAGGAGAAGATGAACAAATAGTTATTAACTCAATAAAAAGATTAATGGATATATTAAAATATTATAATAGAAATAATAAATTTGAGTTATTAGGACCTTCACCTGCAAATATATCTAAATTAAGAAAACAATATCGTTGGCAAATAACTATAAAGTGTAAAGAAGAAGAAAGGCTTAAAAACTATGCTTTATACTGTATAAATAAATTTAAAGAAACGACTGAATGTTCTAATATAAATATACAACTTAATATGAATCCTATGACATCTATATAACACAAGGACAATTTTATTGTCCTTGTGTTATGTAAAATATTTTTAAAATGAAAGAGGGAATAACTTTGTGGATGTAACAATAGTTTTTAATCAAATGTTAGTATTATTTTTACTCATGTTAACGGGATATTATTCTTTAAAAAAAAGCATATTAAATCAAGAAGCAAGTAAAAAAATTTCAAGTCTTATCGTAAATATAACAAATCCAGCATTCATCATATCAGGTGTAATTACCGACAATAGAATAGGAGGTATTAAAGAGCTTATTACAGTTGTTTTTATATCAGTAGGTATGTATATAGGTTTAATTGTTATAGCAGAAATATTACCTAGATTATTAAGAATAGAACAATCAAATAGAGGTTTATATAAAGCAATGATTGTATTTTCTAATATAGGTTTTATGGGATTTCCTATAATAAGTGCAATATTTGGTAGAGAAGTTTTATTATATGGTGCAGTTTTTATATTACCATATAATATTTTAGCATATACATATGGAATAAATGTTATAAGTAATTCTGAAAATAAAACTTTTAATGTAAAAAATATTATAAACCCCGGCGTAATAGCCTGTGTAATAGCAATTTTTATATTTATATTAAATATAAAATTACCCTCATTTGCAATAAATACTATAAATTCAATTGCAGGGCTTACAACCCCTTTATCTATGATAGTAATAGGTATTTCTTTAGGAACTTTATCATTTAAAGATTTATTTACAGATATAAAATTATATATCTTTTCATTTATAAAACTTATTATAATACCAATAATATCATTTTTCATTTTAAAATTTGTATCAGATGATAATGTAATAATTGGCACCACTATAATTATGCTCTCTACTCCAATAGGTAGTATGACGGCAATGTTGGCAACAGAATATAATGGAAATAGTAAATTAGCTTCAAAAGCAATTATTGTTACAACTATTATATCAGTAATTACAATACCTCTTGTTACACTAATATTGTTTTAATGTAAATTTATCTTAATTTTCAAAGTAATTTTTATGTTACTTTAGTAAATATTATTAGTAACACGATTTTTATAATTATTTGAGATTTTTTGAAACAATCGTTTGACTAAAACCTTTTAAAAGGATATAATACTTTTATTATATCTTTTTTTGTGAAACAATTATTTGTTTTATGGTTACTAAACTGTTTTTAAATTTAATAAGTATAAAATATGTTAATATTCCTGATATAGAATAATTACTTAAAAGTAGGTGAAATTTTTATGTATAAATGGAGCAAAAATGAAGTTTTAATGGAATGGTTTTTATTTATTGGAATTGTTATGGGCTTTATAATTTTTAAAATATATGCAGATTATGAAGTATATAAAGGAATTCTTTTTATCATAATTAACGTAGTGTTAATGTCTGTAGTATTTATAAGTGTAAAATGGCGATACAAATCAGATATTATATATCATGTAAATAAACTTACTGAAAGTATTAAAATCATTTCTAATAGTGGTAAAGATTTTATCATTGAAGAAGATACAATAGAACCATATCTTAAAGAACTTTATCTTGCTATATATGAGTTACAGAAAAATTTAAAACAACAAAACCGATCAAAAGACACAACATTTAAAATAATAAATACTTTAGCTGTAAATATAGATTTACACAAATTACTTGATGAACTTTTACCAAAAGTAATAGAAGGTAGCAGAAGTAATTGGGGAGCAATATATTTATTTAATTCTGCCACTGGTAAATTAGAAATAAAAACATCTTTGGGGTTTTCAAAAAATATTTATAAAGAATTTGATATAACATTAGGAGAAGGATTTTTAGGTAAAGCTATTCAATCAAAGAAAATACAAATATTAAAAGATATCCCTGATGATACTGTATATATTAGTAGAACATTTATAGGTACAATAAAACCTAAATGTATTATGACAGTGCCTATTATATCACAAGGAGAATTAGTAGCAACATTAGTCCTTGGTAGTATATATGATTATACTGAAGAACAAATAGATGTTATAAAAATGATAAAATATCATTTAGGAGTAGCTATAACCAATGGACTTAGCTATGAGAGAAGTCAAAGATTAACAAAAGAACTGCGATTTCAAAATCAAATCATACAAAATCTTGTTGATGAATCAGAGAATAAAGTAAGAGAGCGTACTAATTTTTTAAATAGTATTATTGATAGCATTAAAGACTATGCCATAATAGCTACAGATGTTGATGGATTTATTACTACATGGAATACAGGAGCAGAAATTATAAAAGGATATAATTTAGAAGAAGTTATAGGAAAAAACATTTCTATTTTATATACAGAGACGGATGTTAGAATTGGGAAAATACAACAAGTATTTAAAATTTCTAAAGAACAAGGTATATATTCTCAAAGTAATTGGGAAACAAAAAAAGATGGTACTAAATTTTTTTCTGATATAATAGTAGTTCCTATATATGATAAAGAAACTCTAGTTGGATATACACATATTATAAAAGATGTGACTATAATAAAACAATTGGAAGCAGAAATAAAATATGAAAAAGAATTAAGTGAAAAAGTAATTGAAAGTAGTACACGAGCATTACTCCTTACAACATCTAAAGGAGTTATAAAATATGCGAATATAATGGCTGAAACTCTTTTAGAACAATATAGTGAAAGAATGCAAGGGAAAAATATATCTGAATTTTTTCAAGAATCAGAAGAATTAAGAAGAAATATATATGAGGTTGCTAAACATGGAGGTAAAGGAGAATATCTAAAAACAATAGTTGATAAAAATTCTAAAATCCATAGAATAAGAGTTATATTAACAATGTTAGATGACAAAAATATAACCATAGAAGAAAACCATGCAAGTATAATGATATATCTAAAAGAAGCTTAAATAAAAGCATATTTATTAAAATTTAAAATATAGTCGTCGTAATTTTTTATGACGATTTTTTTATTGTCTTAAATTTTATAGTTAACATATCCTTTACTTAGATATAACTTTTTATTGATAGATTTATATAAAAAATAATATTATTATAAATTCTAAAGTATAGATTTATATTATGAGGGAGGATAATGCTATATATGATAAATATAGAAAAATTATTGCAAAATATTAAGTTAAAAAAAAGTAAATTTTATTTTGAACTATATTTATACCTAATACCATCGGCAATAATTTTTGGAATTTTTTTGTTTTTTCCTTTTTTTAAAACTATTTATTTAAGTTTATTTAAAACAGATAAAATGGGTTTGCCAAAAGTATTTGTTGGATTAGGTAATTATGTGGATTTATTTAAATCAAATTCGTTTTATAACAGTATATTAGTAACTTTAACTTTTGTTTTTATTGTTGTAACTATAGGAATGTTTTTAGGTTTAACAACAGCAACTCTATGCCACAAAACTTTCCCTGGGATAAGAATTTTTAGCACAGCTTATGCTTTACCTATGGCTATTGCATCAAGCTCAGCTGCTATGATTTTTAAAATTATGCTATATCCTACTATTGGTATAGTAAATAAATTATTAAGTTTAAACATTAATTGGCTATCTGAACCTAAGTATGCACTTATTTGTGTTTCTTTATTAACTGCATGGCTAAATAGTGGTATTAACTTTCTTTATTTTTCAGCTGGATTAAGTAGTATTGATGAATCTTTATATGAAAGTGCATCTGTTGATGGAGGAAATAGTATTAAGAATTTTATAGAAATTACATTACCTGGACTAGGACCTATAATGTTTTACACTACTACAGTTAACATTATTCAAGCATTTCAATCTTTTGGACAAATTAAAATATTAACACAGGGAGGACCAGGGGAAAGTACAAATGTTATTGTTCATGATATATACAGGAATGCATTTTTTAATTATAGATTTGGTATAGCAGCAACAGAATCTGTTATATTATTTATAATTGTTATGATTCTAACTCTTATTATGTTTAAAGCTAAAGAAAAGGATGTGAATTATCAATGAGTTTTAAAAATTCTCTAGCAGATGGTATTGAGCTTGATGTACACATGAGTAAAGACGGTGTTTTAGTAGTTATACATGATGAAAGAATTGACAGAACAAGTAATGGTAGTGGTTATGTAATTGATTATACACTTGAAGAGTTAAAAAAGTTTGATTTTTCAAAACCTCATACTGGTTTTAATAATGTAAAAATACCTACACTTGAAGAAGTTTATACTTTATTGAAACCTACAAATTTAACTATTAATGTTGAATTAAAAACTGGTATAATTAATTATATAGATATGGAAAAAAAGTTAATTGAATTAGAAGAAAAAATAAGTATGGAAGGTAGAATTATTTATTCATCTTTTAATCATTATGCACTTATGGAACTTAGAAAACATAAACCAGATGTTAAAATTGGGTTACTTTATAGTGAAGGATTTATTGATGTACCTATTTACGGTAAAAATTTAGGAGCTAATGCACTTCACCCAAATTTTTATAATTTATTTGCTGAAAATTTTATTGAGCAATGTAAAGATAATATATTGGATATTAATGTTTGGACTATTGATAGAGAAGATTTTATTAAACAAGCAGTATTGATGGGTGTTAATTCAATAATTACTAATAAACCGGATGTTGCTTTGAATGCAATAAAAAGTTTAAGTTAAAGAAATAATGACTACTTTTTAAATAAAGTAGTCATTATTTTTTTAGTTATATTATTATGTAATTTACATTTTTTTCTGTGCCAAATTATTTAGCAAAGAAACCTTTATAACAATATTATATTAAAATATTAAGTTCTTATTATATAGCTGATATTATTATATAATCTGTATAAGTTCTTATAGCATATTGTTCAGCAAAAGAATCTTTATAACAATATATAGTTAAGTCTGTGTCATAAAAAGTATTCCATTCAATTAAAGTAACACTTTGTGGTATTTCTATCCTTTCTAAATTAGCACAATCGCTAAAAGCATATTCTCCAATTGAAATAACACTTTCTGGTATTATTACTTCTGTTAGATAATCACAATTATTAAAAGCTCCTTCTTCAATAGTAGTAACACTATTTGGTATCATTATTCCTTTTAGATTTGATGAATCAAATGCACCTTCTCCAATTACTTTAACTCCTTCAGGAATAGTATAAGATATTTCTTCTCTCCCCATAGGGTAAGCAATTAATATTGTTTTATCTTTATTAAACAAAACCCCATCTTCTGATGTAAAGTTAATATTATTAGTATCTACTTCTATATTTTTAAGAGCAGTACAATCACCAAAAACATATTCATAAATTTCTTTAACATTTTGAGGAATAATTATTTCATTTAAGTTTTTAATTGAATTAAAAGCCCCTGTTTCAATAATAGTAGCACTTTTTGGTAGTACTATATTTTCTAAATTCATAGAATAACTAAAAGCTCCACCTGCTATTATTTTAACTCCTTCAGGAATAGTATAAGAAGTTTGTTTTTTTCCTATTGGATATGCAAATAATAATGTTTTATCCTTACTAAATAATATCCCATCTTCTGATATAAAATTAGGATTATTAGCATCTACTTGTATATTATCAAGACTGGTACATTCAATGAAAGTATAATCATCAATAGTAGTAACACTTTTAGGGATTATTATTTCTATTAAACTTTTGCATTCACTAAAAGCTCCTTCTCCAATAGTTGTAATACTTTCAGGTAATATTATATTAGTTAAATTTACACACCCACTAAAAGCCCATTCTCCTATTGTTTTAACTCCATCTGGTATCACTATTTCTTTTAAATTAGTACAATTATCAAAAGTACCTTTTTCAATATTAGTAATATTTTTAGACAATGTTATATTAGTTAAATTTATACATGCAGTAAAAGCCCATTCCCCTATTGTTTTAATCCCATCTGGTATTATTATTTCTTTTAAATTAATACAATCACTAAAAGCAGATACTCCAATAGTTGTAATACTTTCAGGCAATATTATGTTGTCTAAACTTTCACAATACATAAATGCACCTTCTCCAATTACTTTAACTCCATATGGTATTATTACTTCTTTTAAATTAGTACACCAACCAAAAACTCCTTCATCAATAATAGTAACATTTTTAGGTATTTTTATATTAGTTAAATTAGTACAATCACTAAAAGCTCCTTCTTCAATAGTTGTAATACTTTCAGGTAATATTATATTAGTTAGGTTTTCACAATAATTAAAAGCATAACTACCTACTGTTTTAATTCCTTCTAACATTATCACTTCTTCTAAGTTAGTACAATTACTAAAAGCATGACTATCAATAATAGTAACATTTTTAGGTATTGTTATGCTAATTAAACTTTCGCAATAATTAAAAGCACTATACTCTATTGTAGTAATACTTTCTGGTAGAATTATATTCTCTAAACTATAACAATACATAAAAGTGTTTTCTTGTATTGTTTCAATATTACTTGGCATTTTTACTGATGTTAAATTATAACAAGAATCAAAAGCCCAACGACCAATATTAGTAATGCTATCTGGTATAAATACTTCTATTAAATTTTCACATTCATAAAAGGCATCTTCCCCAATACTTACAACATTAAAACTAACCCCATTATTCTCAACTACTTCAGGTAGTATTAATATTTGAGGTATATTATCAGTATAATCACTAACCTCAACTGTATTTACCCCTCTGTTTTCTTTTGTGATAGTATATACTACTCCTCCTTGTTCAATTGTAGCTCCAACTTTTGCAAAAACATCTACAAGCCCCAATTGTAAAACTACAACCAACATAATAATTGTTGGTAATGATACTAATAAAACCTTACTAATACTTTTTTTCATTAAATTACTCCTTTCGTTTTTGATTATAGTTTACTGCCTATTATTACATATTAATCTTATCATATATGTTTATAAAAAGCTATATTTTAAGAACAAAAAATCTCTAAATTATTTACAGATTTCTTTTAACTTTTAATATTAAATCTATTGCAAAACCTATTAAAAAATGTATTATTATATCTAATTAAAAAAAATCAAACGGCTTATTTACATGGATTCAACTATTTACTTGACATAAAAAAAAAAAAGTATATACTTAAAATTATTAAAATAAAGGAGATTAATATGTATGCATTTATTATAAGAGCATTAATTGTTGGTAGTTTAGTTTCGCTTTGTGCTGCCCTTTTGGGAGTAATTCTTGTATTGAAAAGATATTCTATGATTGGAGATGGTCTTTCTCATGTAGGGTTTGGGGCTTTATCAATAGCATTTAGCTTAAATATAGCTCCTTTAACTTTATCGATTCCAGTTGTAGTTTTATCAGCTTTTTTACTTCTTAGAATAAGTGAAAATAGTAAAATTAAAGGTGATGCAGCAATTGCATTAATTTCAACAACTTCACTTGCTGTTGGAATTATTGTAACATCTATAACTAAAGGAATAAATATAGATGTTTGGAACTATATGTTTGGAAGTATTCTTGCTATGAATATGAATGATGTTTATTTAAGTATAGTATTATCAATAGGAGTGATGCTTTTATTTATAGTATTTTATAATAAAATTTTTGCTGTTACTTTTGATGAAAACTTTTCAAAAGCTACAGGAGTAAAAGTAAAGCTTTACAATATGTTAATTGCATTTCTTACAGCTATTACAATTGTAATTGGTATGAGAATTATGGGAACTATGCTTATTTCAAGTCTTATTATATTTCCTGCCCTTACCTCTATGAGAGTATGCAAAAGTTTTAAATCTGTAATTATAACCTCTTCTCTTATTTCTGTTATATGTTTTTTCTTTGGAATTGTTTTATCATTCGTATATGAACTTCCTGCAGGTGCAAGTATTGTTATTGTAAATGTTTTAGCTTTTTTAATATTTTCTTTGATTGGATTTATATTTAGCAAAGTTGAAAATTTTTAATTTCGCATTTAAAAATAGAATTAATATTGTGTCGCACTCATTAATGAGTGCGACACAATATTAATTTAAAACTAAATATAATTAAAAAAAACAGTAAAGAAATATTTTATTTTCTTTACTGTTTTTTTATTATTATTTATTTGAAACTTTAAATTATAAAGGTAATCTTTTTTTATTAAATACAAAAATACTTGCAATAAAAAGAGCTGAAGTAATAATTATATATATAATGTTTACGCTTAAAACTTCTGTTCCTAACACAACTGCAACAGGGTCATAAAATCCATATATAGATATATCTTTAAGTATTTTTATATTATCAGAAGATCCACCTAGCATTTGTAAAAGTAAAAAAGCAATAGGTATACCTGCACCAAAACCAAGTGCTTTTTTAGAATCATTAAATAAACAAGAGAAGAAAAAGCATATCATAAGTACAGTTGTATTTACAAGCATTGTAGTAACATTTAATCTAAAAAAGTTTTTAATATCCAAAGCACCTTTAAACATAGTTTCACTTATTAAAACACCCATTGTAAAAATAAATAAAAACATAACAACTATTGAAAGTAATGCATAGATACCTTGTGTTATTATAATTTTATTTCTTGAATTAGGAGTGGATAATAAATAAGCAAATGAACCATTATCAACGAGTTTAGCAACAAGTTTATTTCCTAAAATAATACAATAAACCATTGGAAAAGCAAACATTAATAAACCATATAAAAAATTTGCTAAATAATCACTTAAACCAGTTGGTGTCCCTGCAAAATTTAAAGCTTTTACAAAATCTGCTGGCATCATTTCCATCATATTAGTTAAAGCCAATATATCATCAGGGTCATACATAGAAATCATTACAGAAAGATACATAGTTAAAACACCAATAAAGATTAAAAAAAGAAACCAATTATTTTTAAGTGTTGTTTTAAATAAAGTCATACTCATTGTTTTTTAACCTCCTGACCATAAAAATGTAAAAATATATCTTCTAAAGATTGTAACTTCATATCAACATTTAATATAGTTAACTTTGCTAAAGTTTTTATAAATGTATCAATATTTTCACCTTTAACAAAAACCTCTGCTGTATCACTATTAATAATATTTAATTCAAAGTTTAATTTTTTTAATTCCTCAATATCGTTTATATTAGCAAATTTTATTATAAATGCTTTACGTTGAGAATTTTTTAAATTTTCAATACTAGACTTTGAAACAATTTTTCCATCTTTAATAATTAAAACATTATCACATGTACGCTCAATTTCTTCAAACATATGGCTTGACATTAAAATTGTTTTGCCTTTTTTCTTTTCTTCAAGGATAAGTTCAACAAAACGATTTTGCATTAATGGGTCAAGTCCTGAAGTCGGTTCATCAAGAATAATTACATCTGGATTATGCATAAAAGCAGTAACAATACCCACTTTTTGTTTCATTCCTTTTGAAAATCTTTTAATTTTACCTCTAGTATCAAGTTCAAACATATCAATTAACTGTTTTTGTCTTGATAAATCTTTAGTTCCTCTCATCTCACACATAAATTTTAAAAATTCATCACCATTCATACCATCTAAAAAAGCAATTTCTCCTGGTATATATCCAAGAATTTTTTGTATGTCAGGTGCTTTAGTAATACAATCAAATCCCCCTATACTACAACTCCCGCTATCAGGTTTAGTAAATCCAAGTAAATTACGGATAGTAGTAGTTTTTCCTGCTCCATTTGGACCAAGATAACCACAAACTTCACCTTTGTTAACTTTAAAATTTAAATTAAAAACACCTTTTCCATTTGGATACTTTAAAGTTAAATTTTTTACTTCTATCATATAGTCCCCTCCCTATAAAAATTTTGTTTTAGTAGTATTAAATATTTACTAAATTCTTCTTTAACTAAATCTACATTAATGTTTTTGTTTGGTAGTTCATTTATATATCCCTCTGCACACCACATAATAAGTTTCATAACCATTTGAGGGTTAATATTATCTTTAAATTTTGATAAATCAATACCATCAAAAAAAATATTAAATCCTATATTTGAATATTTTTGATATATTAATTTAATGTCCTCTTTAACTTCTTCATCTGTTTCAAAATAAGAAGTTTTTATAAAATTAAAAAGAGTTGGATAATCTTTTATTACTGATATTTTTATATCTTGTGTAATTTCAATTCGCTTAAAAAAATCTGTTTCTTTTTTATCAAATTTTGTTTCAATTGAATCTGTAACAATATTTGAACAAAATTCTACTAAAAATAAATACAAATTCTTTTTATTTTCAAAATAATGAAATATTAATGCTTTTGATATACCAGCTTTAGTAGCTATATCATTTATAGATGTCTTCTTATATCCATTACTACCAAAGCAAAGTAAAGCAGAATTTATAATATTATCTTTTTTTTGATTATCAAGATTCATGAACTTTTCCATAATATCACCTCCATAGAATTAAACTGTTAACCATCTCGGTTAATAATATAATAACACCTTTTACCGAATTGGTCAATAGTTTTTTATACCCACCTAAACTGAAAACTATATGTGAAATTAAAAAGCACCTATCAAAACGATAGATGCTTTTTGAACATTTTATTTTTGGGAGTGCTAATAAAATGATTAGATTAAATCTAAAATTGATATTAGTTGACACTACATTATTTTCTAAGTTTAAAATAATGTTATTGATATTCTACAACATCAACTATATTCTTTAAAAATTCTCTTTCCTCTTCATTACCTTTAACCGATTGTGATGCAGCAACAATAGGTATCCATTTTTGAACATATTGTTTAGCAGTATCACTTTTTTTACAGAACAGATTTATATATTTTTCAGCTCCATCTAAATTTCCTGATAATTGGAATAATAAATATGTTCTTGCAACATCAGCAGAAGCATTACCTTGTGTAACATGAGACCAGTCAATTATATATGCCTTGCTATCTTCAGTAATAATAATGTTGCTTGGGTTAAAATCTCCATGACAAACTTTATTATGTTTTGGCATACTTTCAAGGCGTGTATGAAGTTCATATCTAATGGTTGCATCAAAATCTGTTTGATTGATTTTTCTTACCATTTTATCTTTAAGTTTTGTTAAAAGTGGTGATTTTTGTGCATGAACTTTTATTTGAAGATCAACTAATAGTTCAAGATATTCATCAAATTTTTCAGGGTTTTCTTCCATAAGTTGTTCTAAAGTTTTACCTTCAATAAATTCATAAGCGATTGCCCATTTACCATCAACACGGAAAACTTCAATAACTTTAGGGATGTTAAGCTCTGTTTCTTCGATACGAGCTTGATTTAATGCTTCATTTAAAACATCTGCTTTTGAAAAGTCCTCATTAAATACTTTTATTGCAATATCACCATCACGATAAACTGTTTTGGTTGTTCTTACTGAAATAATTTTATCAAGGTTCATATGTATTACCTCCTATTTGCCGTAATATGCATTAATATACATTTGTTTAATTTCCGCCATTAAAGGATATCTAGGATTTGCTCCTGTACATTGGTCGTCAAAAGCAAGTTCAGTCATTTCATCTAATGTATCAAGGAAAGCTTTTTCTTCTATTCCATAATCTTTAATACATTTTTTAATACCAACAGATTGTTTTAACTCATTAAGTTTTTCAATTAATTTATTAACTTTATCTTCATCATTTTTACCATTAATACCAACAAAAGAAGCAATTTCTGCATAACGTTCAAGGGCATGAGGATATTGATATTGTGAAAATGCTCCCATTTTATTAGGATTTTCATTAGCATTAAATTTAATAACTTCATTTATAAGAAGTGCATTTGCAATACCATGTGGAAGATGATGGAAAGCACCTAATTTATGTGCCATAGAGTGGCATATACCAAGGAAAGCATTTGCAAAAGCCATACCTGCAATAGTAGATGCATCAGCCATTTTTGCTCTTGCTATTGGATCATTTTCTCCGTTTTCATAAGCTTCAGGTAAATATTTAAAAATATTTTTAATTGCAACAAGTGCAAGTCCATCAGTATAATCACTTGCAAGCATTGAAGCATAAGCTTCAAGAGCATGAGTCATAGCGTCAATACCAGAAGCAGCAGTTAATCCCTTTGGCATATTCATCATAAAGTCTGCATCAACTATAGCCATTGTAGGCATAAGTTCATAATCTGCAAGAGGGTATTTTATACCTGTTTGTTCATCGGTAATAACTGCAAAAGGTGTTACCTCACTTCCTGTACCTGCAGAAGTTGGAATTGCAATAAAGTTTGCTTTTATGCCCATTTTAGGGAATTGATAAATTCTTTTTCTAATATCCATAAATCTCATAGCAAGATCAAGGAAATCTACTTCTGGATGTTCATACATTGTCCACATAATCTTAGCTGCGTCCATTGGAGAACCACCACCAAGTGCTATAATACAATCAGGAGCAAAATTATTCATTTGTGCAAGACCTTCTTTAGCACAAGCAAGAGTTGGGTCAGGAGTTACATTATAGAATATAAAATGAGAAATGCCCATTTCATCAAGATTATCTGTAAGTTGTTTTGTATAACCATTATTATAAAGATAGCTATCTGTAACAATAAATACTTTTTTCTTATTGTAAACATCTTTTAATTCTTTAATAGCTACTCCTAAACAACCTTTTTTGAAATAAACCTTTTCAGGTGTTCTAAACCAAAGCATATTTTCTCTCCTCTCAGCAACTGTTTTATAATTTAACAGATGCTTTACTCCAACATTTTCAGAAACAGAATTACCTCCCCAAGAACCACAACCTAAAGTTAGTGAAGGAGCAAGCTTAAAGTTATAAAGGTCACCAATACCACCATGTGAAGATGGAGTGTTAATTACAATACGGCAAGTTTGCATTGCATTTAAATACATATCAAGTTTTTGTTTTGCTTTAATTGTATCTATATAAAGTGATGCAGTATGACCCCAACCACCATCTTTTATAAGTTTATCTGCTTTTTCAACAGCTTCTTCAAATGTTTTGTATTTATATATTGCTAAAACAGGAGAAAGTTTTTCATGAGCAAATTCTTCTGAAAACTCAACGCTCTCAACTTCACCAATTAAAATCTTAGTATCTTTTGGCACGTTAATACCTGCAAGTTGTGCAATTTTGTGTGCTGACTGACCTACTATTTTTGCATTTAATGCACCATTAATAATAATAGTTTTTCTTACTTTTTCAGTTTCTTCAGCATTTAACATATAACAACCACGATAAACAAATTCATTTTTAACTTCATCATAAATTTCTTCAGGAACAATAACTGATTGTTCAGAAGCACAAATCATACCATTATCAAATGTTTTTGATAAAATAATTGAGCTAACAGCCATTTTAACATTAGCTGATATATCAATAACTGCTGGTACATTACCGGCACCTACACCAATTGCTGGTTTACCAGATGAATAAGCAGATTTAACCATACCAGGACCACCTGTTGCAAGTATTATATCTACATTCTTCATAACTTCATTTGTAAGTTCAAGTGATGGAACATCAATCCATCCAATAATTCCTTCAGGAGCTCCTGCTTTAATAGCAGCTTCAAGTACTATTTTTGCTGCTGCAATTGTACAATTTTTAGCTCTTGGATGTGGGCTTATTATAATACCATTTCTTGTTTTAAGTGCTAATAATGTTTTAAAAATTGCTGTTGATGTTGGATTTGTAGTAGGTATTACTGCACCTATTACACCAATTGGCTCAGCGATTTTTTTAATACCAAAAGCATTATCCTCTTCAACAACACCACATGTTTGTGTGTTTTTGTAAGTGTTATAAACATATTCCGCAGCATAATGATTTTTAATAACTTTATCTTCTACAATACCCATACCAGTTTCTTCTACTGCCATTTTTGCAAGTGGTATACGATTATTATTAGCAGCTAAAGCTGCTGCTTTAAAAATTTTATCTACTTGTTCTTGTGAAAAGCTTGAAAGTTTACGTTGAGCTTCTCTAATATTTTCAATACATTTTTGCAAATTCTCTACACTATCTACAAGTGTTATTTCTTCTTTCATAGTTATTCCTCCATAAGTTGTTTTTCTAAATGTTTAGAAAGAGTTGCAAGTGAGGTTCCCATATCCTCATTTTGGATTAAAATTTCCTTTGGGGCATTTAAATGAATAGGTGCAAAATTCCATATTGCTTTAATTCCACAAGATATTAACAAATCACAGATAGCTTGTGCATTTTGTTCAGGAACAGTTATAATACCTATATGTATATTTAATCTAACACAAAATTCTTGTAGTTTATCAATATGAAATATACGGTTTTTAGAGTTTATTACATTTTCATCAATATCAAAGGCTGCCAAAATATGAAGACCATAATTTTTAAATCCACTATAATTTTTAAGTGCAAGCCCAAGATTTCCAGCTCCAACTACAACTGCATTATCAACATTTTTATAACCTAAAAATAATTCTAAATCATTAATTAGCTCTTTAACTAAATAACCTACTTTAGGTTTCCCGCCTTTTGTAACTGTTGCAATATCTTTACGTACAACAATTTCTGTTAATCCTAATGCTGATGCAATTGCAGAAGATGAAATATTTAATTTTTCTGTATTTTTAATATTTTTTAAATAATTGAGATATGTTGGTAACCGTTTCATTACCGATGAGGATGTTTCTTTAAACTCCATGCACTCACCTCCATTACTTGTTATTATTTTAACATAATTCTCTTAATCAAAGAAATATAAAAAAAATATATCGATATATAAATATCGATATATTTGTACTTATTTTATAATCAAAAGTCTTTTGATTATAAGTTTATATGTTTCAATATAGTCAATAAATTTATTGAGATAAATTAAGTTTTATTGCAGCTTGCTCTATTTTTTCAAGTAATGACTTTTCAATATCTGAAAACTTATGATTTATATTATAAATCAAAACATCTTTATAGATATTGTTAAATCCCTCACATTCTTTTTGCACAAGCTTGTATTTTTCAAGTAAATTATTTGAAATTGGAGAAGAACGCATGAAAGTGGTATGTACTTCGCTTAACAGGTCAAATTGACTTCCTCGTTCATATGTATATAAACGTTTATTAATTTCCTTATAAAATTCTGATTTTTCAATATCAATTTTAGGTAACATAGGAATATAAGGGTCACCATAAGTTATTTCAATATATTTAGATAAATCAGTTATATCTATTACTTCATGTTTTGCAAGTTCATGATTTTCTGATATTAAAACAACATAATTAAACTTACAAATATCTTTATAATTTAATTCTTTTTCTTTAAACAATATATGAAAATATTTTTCAAACTTCTCTTGATATCTAATTATACCCATATTAAAATTATTATCTGTTATATTGTTTATAGCTTTCATAGCATTAGTTTCTTTATAATTAATAGATATAGCATAATCTATATCAAGAGTTTTAGTAAATTGTATAAATGCATCAGCAATATAACTTGCCCTTGGAACAGAAATACTAAGTGACTGTTTATCATTTATATTATTTTGATAAAGTTTTTCAACAGCATCAACTTGACTAATTATATTTTTTGCAAAGGCTATAAATTCAGTACCTTTATTAGTTAATACTGCTCCTTTAGAAGTACGTTTAAAAATAGTAATTCCAATGGTTTCTTCTAATTCTTTTATAGCTTTACTTAAATTAGGTTGTGCCATAAATAAATTTTCAGCAGCTTTACTTATTGATTTAGTTTTTTCAACTTCAATAATATATCTTAAATGTTGCAAATTCATATCTTTTCACCATATCCTTTACATTTCTTTATAATAAATTGTTTTAAACTTCATTGACATAACAACAAATTAAAAAAATAAGAGTTATATTTAAATTTTTGAGAGTGTTTATAATGGAATGATTGAAATATTATTTTTACTATCTTTTTTAATTTAATGTTGTGTCGCACTTTAAATAAAGTGCGACACAACATTGATTTATAATTAGAATGTATATATAAAAAGTTCATCTAAAATAATTTAAAAATATTTTTAATAATCATATTAAAAAAATTCTACTAATTATAAAATCAATATAAATATTTCATATATAATACTACAAAATTCTACCTTTGTAAATCAAGTAAATATCTATTCTAAAGTATTACTATCTATTAAAGAATCTAAAATTTTTTGTCATTAGTCATAAAACATACAATCCTATTAATATATTAATATAAGAAAAACTAAGGAGGCTAACAACAGTTACACAAAAATTATAAAACCTTATAAAATGATAGTTATTTAGACCTATTGTATTTATCTAATTTATGAATTAAAATAAATATAATAGGTGGTGATTAAGAATATGATACTAGCAAAGAAAATTAGATTATATCCAACTAAATTACAAGAACAAAAATTATGGCAATCTGTAGGTATTTCAAGATTTATATACAACTTTACACTTAAAAGACAAAAAGAAAATTATGAAAATGGTGGTAAATTTATATCTGATAATGATTTAAGGAAAGAAATTACACAGCTTAAAAAAACATCTTTAATTTGGTTGAATGAAGTATCTAATAATGTTTCAAAACAAGCTGTAAAAGATGCCTGTTTAGCTTATAAAAATTTTTTCAAAGGTATAACTAAGTATCCTAAATTTAAAAGTAAAAAGAAATCTAAACCATCATTTTATAATGATACAGCCAAGTTAAAAGTTAATACAAACTGTGTACTTTTAGAAAAAATAGGTTGGGTGCAAATAAAACCCAATCAAATACCAGTTTCCCCATATAAATATTCAAATCCTAGAATAAGTTATGATGGAAAGTATTGGTATTTAGCAGTTGGTATTGAATATGAAGAACAAAAAATAGAATTAACAGAAGAAAGTATAGGAATAGATGTAGGAGTAAAAGACCTTGCTGTATGTAGTAATAAAATGATATTTAAAAATATTAACAAAACTAGAGTAGTTAAAAGATTAGAGAGAAAATTGCGTAGGTTACAACGCAAAGTAAGTCGTAAATACGACAAAAATAAAAAAGGAAAGGAGTATGTCAAAACTAGTAACATTATAAAACTAGAAAAGAAAATAAAGTTATTATATAGACGATTAACAAATATAAGAGTTAATCATATACACCAAGCAACGACTAAGATAGTGAAAACCAAACCATCTAAAATAGTTATGGAAACATTAAATATAAAAGGCATAATGAAAAATAGACATTTATCAAAGGCAATAGCTAATCAATGTTTATATGAATTTAAACGACAAATACAATATAAAAGTAAGTTGTATGGAATAGAATTTATAGAAGCAGATAAATGGTATGCATCATCAAAACTTTGTAGTGGTTGTGGAAATAAAAAACACAAGTTATCACTATCAGAAAGGGAATATAAATGTGAAAATTGTGGTTTAGTTATAGATAGAGATTACAATGCAAGCATAAACCTTTCAAGATATAAATTAACATAGTTCACAGAAACGAGCATGTTAATATGTACCGAGCGTTGTGCGGGAAAGTAAGGCGTCTTTATATCAAGCCACCAAAGTAGTATATACTTGTATATACAAAATGGGATAGAAAGAATGAGCAATAAACTTTGTAGTTTTATAAAGTTTTGACAACGGTTGTTTTATGTCATTTGAATTAGTGAAAGAGAAGATTATCTTAGATCAAAAAGTAGGCGAAGAAGTTTCTCAAATAATGGTAGAGGGCGATATAATAGTACCAGATATAAAACCTGATATATCAAAAATATTACAAACAAATGGGAGGATTTTATTAGATAATACAGAGATAACTACAGATAAAGTTAATTTCACAGGTAAAGTTGAACTTTCAATATTATATTTAGCAGATGGAGCTGATAAACCACTTCATAATATGGTAGCAAGCTTAAATTTAGATGACTTTGTAAATATTGATGGGGTAAATAAAGATATTTATGTAGATTTAGTATGTGAAATTATACATTTAGATTGTAGGTTATTGAATGGGAGAAAATTATACATAAAAGCAGTAATAGAAGTAAAGGCTAAAGCTAAAGCAGAAATAGTTAGTTCTGTTGTAACGAATATAACTGGTTTAAATGAAATCCAATTTCAAAAAAATAGTTTGAACCTAAGTCGTACAGTTGAAAATAAAGAAGATAAAATAATTATAAAAGATGAAATAACTGTACCATCAGGCAAATCAAACATAAGAGAAATTTTATTTTGTAATATTTCTATATCAGACAAAGAATGTAGATTAACAGACGGAAAAGTTAATGTTAAGGGAACATTATTATTATCTACATTATATAAGGGGGAAGTAGATGATACAAGTGTAGAATTTATGGAACATGAAATTCCTTTTAATGGAATTATAGAAGCAAGAGAATGTAATGAAAATATGATGGGGGATGTTAATTTAGTAGTTCAAAGTCAATTTATACAAATTAGACCGGACTTTGATGGTGAAGAAAGAGTTTTAGAAATAGAAGTTTGTATAGGAGCTAAATTAAATATAATAAGTACAGACGAAATACAAGTTATAGAAGATGCATATTGTATTAATAAAAATATCTCATTAAGAAAAGAAAAAATAAAATATCCTGAAATAGTATGTAAAAATAAAAATCAAAATAGTATAAAAGAAACTGTACTTTTAGAAGATGGTTCTCCTGAAATAATGCAGATATATAATGTAAGTGGTAGAGCTAAAATAGAAGATATAAAAATTATAGAAGATAAAGTTATAGCAGAAGGTATAATTAATGCTAATATATTATACGTAGCTAAAAGTGATGAAACTCCTCTATATTCCTATGAAAGTATTATACCTTTCAAACAAGCAATAGAAACTAGAGGTTCTAAAATAAATATGAATGTAGATATAGAATTATCTATAGAACATATAAGTTTTAATATGTTATCTACAAATGAAGTAGAAGTTCGATTTATATTAAACTTTAATACACAAGTAACAGGAGAAAAAGAAGTAGAACTTATTGTTGATGCAACCATAGAAGATTTTGACAAAGAAAAATTAGATAATACTGCGAGTATGACTATATATATTTGTCAGGTTGGTGATACTTTGTGGAAAATAGGTAAAAAGTATAATACAAGTATGGAAGAAATAGCAGAACTTAATGATATAGATAGTGGAGCTAAAATATATTCAGGGCAGAAACTATTAATACTTAAAAAAATAATATTATAATAAAAAACTCCTTAAGTTTTGTTTTACTTAAGGAGTTTTTTATTGTTTAAAATTAAGTTTGTAATATATTTGAATGTAATTTAAAGCTTGATAGATTCAAAATTAAAGAAATCGTAAAGTTCTTTAAAAAAGTCAAATATATATTTAGGAGTATTTATTTGTTCAACAGCAAAAGGATAGCCATAATTATATAGTGATTGCTCTATAATAGAACGGTATTCTTTTGTAATATTATTTCTATAAATGTTATATAAATCATCAATTTTTTCTAAAACTAATTTTTTTATTATATTGTTTATATAACTTTCTTCATCTTGTTTTTCTTCAAATATTTCTGAAATTTTTTCTTTAATATAAAAATAATTGATTGAATCATCAAAATTTTTTCCAACTATATTTTCTAATTGAAAATATATATTATAATTTGAAAAATTACTATTCCTATGCGTATAAAATTCTAATTCTTTAATCGGTTTATGGTTTGATATTGGTTTGTTTAAAAGTGATACAATAAATTTTGTAACTTTCTTTAAACATTCAATATCACTTGATTCTAATTGATTTTCATATAATTTATTTAACATTAAATCAATTTCTTTTAGTTCTTTGTAATATTCATCATACATATATAATATCTTTTTATCTATAGTTTCTAATAGTGATGTTTTTTCGTTTTCATAATCTTGATAGGAAAAACCTGTTATAATTTTTTTGTTATTATAGTCTATACCATAAAAACAATTATAAAAAAGCATATTTTCTTCATCTAAACATATTTTATTTTTAAAATTATTGTATGTTTCTTTTTTAACAATACTTTTTCCTTTTTCTCTACTTTCATTATTAAATTTATTATCTTCATTTATTTCTGATAATTCTATTCCTTTTTCTAATCCTAATATAAAATTTCTATATTTTAAATCTATATTTTTTAAATCAAATAAATCAGCTAAAAAACTATTATATATAATACTACCATAATTTAATATTTTATCACATATGATACATATATTATTGATATTTTTACATATATCTACAATATTTTCTTGTGAAATTTCTAAATCATCAAGCCCTTTTATGTTTGTTATAGTTTTAATATTAGAATTAATATTATAATCAATATCACTTCCTAATAAAATTTCTATTTTTTTTGGATAAGGAATATTTTTATCTGTACCATTATTTATTTTTATTAACATTTCCTTTATCCAATCAAATAAATTATCATTTTCTGTATATTCAAATATCTTTTTATTGCGATTTTCATAATTACAACTTTTTAATATTGCTGGTTTTAAATTTTTTAAAAATTCCTCATCATTAATACGTATAATACGTAAATTTCTTCTAATAAATCTAATTTGTTGTTCTTTGTTGTCTTCTGGAAAATCAGCCATGTTGCAGATTATATGTCTTACTTCTTGTGGTAATTTGATATTTGTATTTTCAATTTTTTTATCTATTATATGTAAAAAATATTTATCAACTAAAATTTCAAATTCCTCATAAGGAATACTTTCAATTTGAATTGTTGTATGTTTATTATTAGTATATTTAATTGTTATATCACAAATAGCAGTTCTATTTGTTTTTAACAAAGGTATAGAATTCAAACTTTTATTTTTTTCAATTTTATTAATTAAACCTGTTAAATTAGAAATTGCTGATGATTTTCCAACTCCAGTTTCACCTATGAAATATAAATTATATTTATCTACACTACATATTTCTTTAATTTTTTTAATACGTTTTAAAATTATTGGTATCATACATTTAATTATAGGGTTCATGTGAGAAGTATTTTCTATACAAATACCTTTGTCAATTATTTGATTACATTGATTAATTATTTCTTGTCTAATCACAAGTATATCTCTCCTAAATTTTTAGTATAATAAATTTAATATAAAAAAAGGCAATTTAAATTGCCTTTTTTATTTTTACGCCCACCAAATATCAGTAGGGTTTTCTTTTATAATAACATTTTTTAAGAATTGAACCGCTTTTTCTAAGCCTTCACGTATTGACATTAAACAATCTTCATGTTCAATAGATAATGCTCCATCATAACCAGCCATTTTTAATGCACTAACAATATCTTTCCATACTTCTGCACCATGTCCATATCCAACAGTACGGAATACCCATGAACGAGTTGATGGGTCACCATAGTAACTAGTATCAAGTACACCATTTATACTAGTATTTAATGCATCTATTTTAGTATCTTTAGCATGAAAATGATATATTGCACCTTTTAACTGACGAATAGCCATAACAGGGTCCATACCTTGCCAGAATAAATGACTTGGGTCAAAATTAGCACCTATTGTACTACCAACTGCTTCACGTAATCTTAATAATGTAGCAGTATTATAACAGCAAAATCCTGGATGTAATTCTAATGCTATTTTATTAATACCATTATCATTAGCAAATTTAACTGCTTTTTTCCAATAAGGAATTAAAACTTCATTCCATTGAAAATCAAGTATTTTAGTAAAATCTTCAGGCCATGAAGAAGTTACCCAGTTTGGATATTTAGCATTTTCTGAATCTCCAGGACAACCAGAGAAAGTTACTACTGTATCTACTCCAAGCTCTTTTGCTAATAAAACTGTTCTTTCAAAAGCATCATGGTCACGTTTTGCCATTGCTTTATCAGGGTGAACAGGATTACCATGACAACTTAATCCACTTATTTCTAAATTATATTTTTTTAATAAATCTTTTAATTCTTGAATTTTAGCTGGATTGTTAATTAATGCTTCTGGTTGTAAATGGTTTGAGTTAGTATATCCACCAGCACCTAATTCAACTGTTTCTACACCAATAGAGCTTAAATATTTGAATGCTTCTTCAATAGGTTCATTTTGTAATGCAGCTGTTAATACTCCTAATTTCATTAGTTTTCCTCCTTAAGTAGGGGCGACCTAGGTCGCCCGTTTTTATATTATTATCTATTGAATACAAATGGTTTACCTGTTTTTCCTGATTCATAAATACCTTCAAGTATTTCTGTAACAACAAGTGCTTGTTCTGGTTTTACAAGTGGGTCAGTATTATTATTTATACAATCAATCCACATGCTAGCTTCAAGTACTTCTGGAGTTGCTACAACTCCATCAAAGAATGCAACTCCACCTGCATCTAGTGAAGGTTTGATAGTAGTTAGTCTATCTAAATCTGCTTTATTTATTCTTAAACCATCTTTCATATCTGCACCAGCTAAAGTACCACATAAAGTAGTTTGAGCTTCTCCAACATCAAGTGTATTTAATGCCCAACTAGATTCTAATATAATTGTAGAACCATCTTCCATAGTAATAAATCCAAATGCTGAATCTTCAACAGTAAATTCGTCTGGATTCCAGTCACCCCAAGCGTTACCTGTTTCAGTTTGATTACCTAATTTTTTAAATACACTACCCATAACACTTACTGGTTTATAATTATCCATAAGCCATAAAGTCATATCAAGTGCATGTGTTCCTATATCAATAAGTGGACCTCCACCTTGTTCATATTCATTTAAAAATACTCCCCATGTAGGTACAGCACGTCTTCTTATAGCATGAGCCTTAGCAAAATAAACTTCTCCTAAATCTCCTCTTTCAACTACTTTTTTCAAATGTAAACTATCTGGTCTAAATCTGTTTTGATAACCTATTGTAAGTTTTTTACCTGTTCTTTTTGCTGCTTCAACCATTTTGCGAGCATCTTCTGCTGTTTTTGCCATTGGTTTTTCACACATAACATGTTTGTCTGCTTCAAGTGCTGCAATTGAAATTTCAGCATGTGAACGGTTTGGTGTACATACATGTACAACATCTAAATCACATTTTAATAATTCTTTGTAATCTTCAAATACTTTTGAATTTTCATCTCCAAAGTCTTTTTTTGCTTTTTCTGCTCTTTCTACAATGATATCACAGAATGCTACTAATTCAACTTTGTTTTTTAATTGTGATAATGCTGGTAAATGCTTATTATTTGCAATACCTCCACAACCTATTATTCCAACTTTTAGTTTTTTCATTATTATGTTCCTCCAAATTTATATTTTAATTTTTTTAGTATAATTTATTTATTAAACATATGTTATATGTTAACTTTTATTGATTGATTTTTGTTATATGATTCAAAACTTGCTTCCATTACCTTCATAACTCTTAAAGCTTCTTCTGGTAATACACTGAGTTTAGCTTTTCCTTCCATTACATCTACTACATTATCATAAATAACTAATAATGAACCATATTGTTCTGGATCAGGTAATTCTACATCTTCTATTGAAGATTTTGAACGAGGTGCCATTGTTTTAGTAGGTCCTGCTTTTGTATAAACAATTTCTTCTTCCCATGTAACTGTAGTTTCTTTTGCTCTCACTACATGAGCAAAACTATCCCAATCTTTTATTTCTAAAGAGCCATCTGTACCCATGATATACCATCTTGGTAGTAATATAAAATTATTTGTACCTACTTCTACATGACCATATACACCATTTTCGAAAGTAAGTATTACTTTAAAATATTCATCTACTTCTTCCCATTTTTCTTTAATCATTTGAGCATAAACACAAGTAACTTTAGAATCAACTATTTGCATTAATTGGTCTAAAAGATGAACTCCCCAATCAAGCATCATACCTCCACCAGCAACAGAGTAACATCTCCAGCCTTCTGGAATACCTCTTGAACCTTGTACTCTTGATTCAATAACACTAGGGCGACCAACTAGACCATCTTTAATAGCTTTTTTTACTACTAAATAATCTCTATCTTGACGGCGATTTTGATTAATAGTAAATATAACATTATTTTCCTCAGCAGATTTCATCATATCAACTAATTCGTCTGATGACATAGCAACAGGTTTTTCACATATAACATTTTTTTTAGCTTCAAATGCTTCAATTGCAATTTCTTTATGGAAATTGTTTGGAGCGGCAATAACTACTATGTCAATGTCTTTATCTTGTAAAAGTTCTTGTCTTGAGTTGTAAGCATAAAAACCTTCTTTTTTTGCTAATTCGTTTCTTTCTGGATTAATGTCATATACACCTTTTAATTTTATGTGTTCGGATTTTGCAAGCCATTCCCCATGATAGTGTCCCATTCCACCATAGCCTATAATGCCTACATTATATATTTTCATTTTTTAATCCCTTTCTAAACAAAATTTTGATGTATTTTTTTTCTTATTAGTTTATAATAAGTTTACTAACAAGTCTTTAACTATTTTATTATGTTACTAATACTATTTTATGATTTATACTTAGTAACGTTTGGTAATGATATACTTATTAGACTTGAAAAGTATTAAAGTTAGTATTTGCTATATTTTAAAAAATTATAGCATTTTTAAAGAAAGGAATGTTATTTAATATGTCAGATAGTAGTTATGTCCTTTATGATAATTCAGGAAAACGACTATTAAGTTTATCAGAAGATTTTATAGACAATACATATGATGGAGTTTCTCATATACACCACACATTAGAAATATCATTTATAAAAGCAGGTAAAGGATTATATTATATTGATGACCGTTGTTATGATTTAAGAGCAGGGGATGTTATGATTATAAGTAATAATGAATATCATCATATTGTTATTGAAAATAATAATTACCTTATTAATACTGTAATACATTTTGAACCAGAATTTGTATGGAATACACTAAATAATGATATGGATTATAAATTTTTGCAAATGTTTTATGAAAAGGGAGAAAAATATTCTAATCGTTTAGACAGAGAAAATACTGCTACCAATGAAATTTATAATTACTTACTATCTATAGAAAGAGAATTTATAGAAAAGCGTTCGGCTTATGAATTAATGATAAAAACTAAATTACTTAATATTTTTGCTGATATTATAAGATATTATGATTATACTTCCAATGTAAAAGATAGTATTATTTTGCGTAAAGATATGACAAATATGAATAAAGTATTGGATTTTATTAACAATAATTTAAGTAATGATATTAAACTTTATGATTTAGCTGATATTGCTTGTATGAGTCCAACATATTTTAGTGCTAATTTTAAAAAATTTAATGGTTTATCACCTTTTGAGTATATTAATATCAAAAGGGTTCAAATGGCTATTGAATATATTAAAACAACTAAAAAAAGTATAACTGAAATAGCAATGATTTGTGGTTTTAACACTAGTACAAATTTTAATAAAATTTTTAAAAAAGTTACTGGCAATTCCCCATCTTATTATCGTGCATAAATTAATATTTATTTTAAAAAATACTAAATATTATTTAAAAGGATAACAAATTTGTGTTGTTTAAATAAAGTTGGTTTTTACTTTAAATAAATAATTAAAAATAGTAAAAATTATTGTTTTTACTATTTTTTTAATTTAATGTTGTGTCGCACTTATAAATGAGTACGACACAGGTTTTTGTTTTAATTAAATATTTAATTGAGTTTCAATTTATATTAACTCAATTAATAGTTTATAGCTTTTATTTGATATAATTAATATAATCATTACATAATAGTACAGAAAGTGAGGAATATTTATGAATAAAGTTTTTGATATAGTGCAAATTGGAAAAAACATTTCAAATTATCGTAAACAAAATAATATGACGCAAATGGAGTTAGCAGATAAACTATTAATTAGTTATCAAGCAGTTAGTAATTGGGAGAGAGGAATAACTATGCCAGACATTTCAAAATTACCAGAGTTAGCAACAATATTTAATATAACTGTTGATGAATTATTAGGTAACAATAAATATGCTGAAATATTAAAAACAGTAATAGAAGAAAAGCAACCACAAAATATAACTAAAGATGAACTTATTGAAATTGCACCTATTTTAAAATCAGAACAAATTGATAATTTAGTTCGTTCTGTAGCCTCAAATAATAAATTCTCAAATGAAGAAGCTGAAAAAATTATTCCCATGATGAATTTTGATGGTGATTATTTGTATTCTAATGATGAGCTTGCTGAAAAAATTTATGAAAAAAATGATATGGCTTTTTTATCTATTATTATTAATGTAATAAGCAATGAGAAAAAAGAAGAATTAGCTATTCGTGCCTTTAAAGATGGTAATATTGATATATTTGATGAATTAGAAGAATATTTGAGTGATAAATGTAAAGAAGAATTAGCTATTTTAGCTTTTGAAAATAATAATGTAGATATGTTTGATGAATTAGTTGATTATATAGATGAGCAAAAAGCTGGTGAATTAGCTATTTTAGCTTTTAGAAATAATAATATGGATATGTTTTATGAATTAGAATGTAAATTAAATGATAAAGTTAAAGGAGAACTTGCTATTTTAGCTTTTGAAAATAATAATGTAGACATGTTTGATGAATTAGTTGATTATATAGATGAGCAAAAAGCTGGTGAATTAGCTATTTTAGCTTTTAGAAATAATAATATGGATATGTTTTATGAATTAGAATGTAAATTAAATGATAAAGTTAAAGGAGAACTTGCTATTTTAGCTTTTGAAAATAATAATGTAGACATGTTTGATGAATTAGTTGATTATATAGATGAGCAAAAAGCTGGTGAATTAGCTATTTTAGCTTTTAGAAATAATAATATGGATATGTTTTATGAATTAGAATGTAAATTAAATGATAAAGTTAAAGGAGAACTTGCTATTCTTGCATATGAAAATAATAATATAGACATATTTGAAGATTTTAAAGAATATCTTAACCAAAATCAAAAAAAGTTTCTAGTAAATAAAGCTTATATAGATAATAAGGTTGAATTTTTTTCTGTACTTTTAGATAATTAAATTAGAGAAAAACTTAAAAATAACTCTTTAAATAATAAATTAGAGAGTTATTTTATATTTAATTATAGAACTTTCAACCTAATTTATTGAAAAAGCTTATTTATAATTTTTAAAATTTAGTTCTTTTTAGTATATTAATCTAGCTATGCTTTAGTTAAGACTCTCAAAAATAAAAGTACTAACTAATAATGCAATTATACAAAGCAAAAATTTGTAAATTACATATTATATATAAATGCACAATTAAAGTATTTGATTATAAAGGAGGCTTCTAAAATGGCGGACTACCTCGAAATGTATAAAATATTATTTCAAGCATTGACACAAACAATAAATATTTTACAAGAAGCTCAACGGAAAACAGAAGAAATATACATATTATCAGAACAACCTAATATGAAAATTATTAATTTGCAAAAAGTAAATACACTTGAAGTAGAGTCTGAAATAAATAATTAACTAAAAAAAGTCGTACAATTCAATAAAATTGTAACGACTTTTTTATAATTAAATATAAATTGTTTTAGTAGCAATATTGTTATAAAATGTATTATCATGTTCAACAAATAAAATTGTTGGTTTGAATTCAAGCAATAATTCTTCAATTTGAATACGTGATATTACATCAATAAAATTTAGTGGCTCATCCCATATATGCAAATGTGCTTTTTCACAAAGACTTTGTGCAATTAGTACTTTTTTCTTTTGTCCATCACTAAAATTACTAATATCTTTTTCAAACTGTATTCTTGAAAAATTTAATTTTCTTAAAATAGCTTTAAAAAGACTTTCATCAATATTCTTTAAATTAGCATAATCTGATAAATTACCATCTAAAAACGAAATATCTTGTGAAACATAAGAAATCTGAAGATTAGTTTCTTTTTTGAAATTACCTATATAATCTATATTTTCACCAAAAATAAGTTTAATAATACTTGATTTTCCCGAACCATTTCTACCACAAATAGCAATTCGTTCGCCAGTCTCAATACTAAAACTAATATTAGAACAAACAGCATTTTTACCATAAAAAATAGAAACATTATCAAAAGTGACTAATTGGTTTTTATGATAATAAATCTGTGATATTTTTAAGTTATCTGTGTTTTCAATATTTTTAAGAAGTTTAGACTTTTCTTCTATAGCTGATTGTTGACGTGCTTCAATACATTTTGCTCGTTTCATTAATTTTTTTGATTTTGCTCCTTCATATGAACGTCTTCCCATACTTTTTTCAGTTTTAGTTGGGTCAAAACCAATTTTTCTTTCTTCTGCTTTGTTTGACCATATAATTTTTTCTTTTCCTGATTTTTCAAGGCGTTTTATATCCCTTTTGAGCTTTTCATTTTCTGCAATTTCAAAATTATCCTGACGTTCTTTATTTATAATCCAAGATGAAAAATTACCTTTTTGAATTTCAATATTTGTTTTATTTATTGAAAGAATATGGTCAATACATCCATCAAGAAAAGTTCTATCATGTGATACCAAGATAAAGCCTTTTTTACTATTTAAATACTTACTTACAATTTTCCTACTACGCATATCGAGATGATTTGTAGGCTCATCAATAAGTAAAAAACTATTTTCTTTTAAAAAAAGTATAGCAAGTAAAATTTTTGTTTGTTCTCCATTTGATAATGTTTCAAATGGACGATAAAGTACATCTTCTACTACTTCAAGTAATGACATTTCACGTATAAGCTCCCATTGTATATAATCAGGAAAAATATTTTCTATAATTTCAATAGTGCTTAAATTTCTATCAGAAATATAGTATGGAAAATATTCAAAGTTTACAGAAGCAGAAATACTACAATTACATTCATATTTACCCATTAATAAATTTAAAAATGTAGTTTTACCTCTACCATTTCTACCTGTAAACCCTAATTTCCAATTAGTATCTATTTGAAAGTTAACATTTTCAAAAATATTGTCATAACTACCCTCATAGCAAAAAGTTAAATTTGAAATATTTATTAGCGACATAGTTTTGTTCTCCTTTAAAAAAATATAAAAGTTGCAAGAAAGTTAATTCTTGCAACTTTTAATCATACCAAAACAAAACTTCTCTAATAACAGAAAAAGTTTAATAGTAAATTTAAGTGATAAGAATTTAGTAACTTTCTTGCATAGGCATAACAAAACAAGCGATTATATTCGCTTAAAAAATTTTTATTATACCTTAATTCATTAGCAAGAAAAATTACGCATCTTATCAACTCCAATCTTAAATCTTATTCTTAATATATCATAATATAAAAATCATTTCAAGTGGTATATAAAATTTGCGTATTAAAGATATAGTAATTTTATAAAAATAAATTATTAAAATATTTAATTAGATTAACAAAGTAATTAGAAGTAATAATAAAAAACTAAATTGAAAATCAAAGTCGTGTCGCACTTTAAATAAAGTGCGACACGACTTTGATTAAAAAAATAGTAAGAATAGTATTTTATTATTTCTCACTATTTTTAATTATTTGCTTATCACTTATATAAATTTAAAATATTAATTATTAATTTTACTGCTATATTATCACTTGACAATACTTATTAAAACGATATATCATATAAAATAAAACAATCGAGGTAATTTTATGAGTAGACAAATTCCGTTAGCAAAACCAGATATAACAGATAAAGAAATAAATTATGTTGTAGATGTAATGAAATCAGGAGTATTAAGTATAGGTGATAAAGTAGAACAATTTGAAAAAATGATTGCTAATTTAGTAAATACAAAATATGCAATAGCTGTAAATAGTGGTACTAGTGCATTACATCTTATAATACGTTCTATGGGGATAAAAGAAGGTGATGAAGTTATAACTACACCTTTTAGTTTTATAGCATCTTCTAATTGCATCCTATTTGAAAAAGCAACACCTGTATTTGTAGATATAAATAATAATACTTTAAATATGGATATATCAAAAATAGAAAGTAAGATAACAGATAAAACTAAAGCAATATTAGCTGTTGATGCTTTTGGTCAACCTATAAATATGATTGAATTAAGACGTATAGCAGATAAACATAAACTTTATCTTATAGAAGATTCAGCAGAAGCACTTGGTAGTAGTTATAAAGGATATATGGCGGGTTCTTTAGCAGATGCTGCAATTTTTGCTTTTTATCCTAACAAACAAATAACCACTGCTGAAGGTGGAATAATAGTTACTAATAATTCAAATATAGCAGAACTTTGTATTAGTATGAGAAGTCAAGGTAGAGCAGTAACTGGTCTTTGGTTACATCATGAGCGTTTAGGATATAATTATAGATTAAGTGAATTACATTCTGCTATAGGAATAGCACAAATGGAGCGTTTATCAGAAATACTTAAAAAAAGAAACGCCATAGCTGAATATTATAACAAAAAACTTGAAAATGTTAATTGGATTACTCTACCTTTCATTGATAGTAATGTTACTTTTATGAGTTGGTTTGTATATGTAATAAGAGTTAATAAATCAATAAGAGATAATTTTATGAACTATCTTATAAGTAATGATATTGGTTGTAAGCCATATTTTACGCCTATTCATACACAACCTTATTATGCAGAAATGTTTGGTTTCAAATGCGGTGATTTTCCTATAACAGATTCTGTGGCAGATGAATGTGTTGCAATTCCTTTTTATACAACAATGACAATAGATGAAATAAACTATGTGGTTGAGGTTATAAAGAATTATGAATTTTCAAAAAGAAGTTAAAATTTATATAATTAGAGGTATTTATGAAATTATATATTAAAATAAAAAGAATATTAGATTTTATATTGGCACTTACTATGTTATTTTTTTTAAGTCCATTAATGATAGTAGTGATAATATTAATTAAATATTCTGATAAAGGAAGTGCTTTTTTTAAACAAGAAAGAGTAGGTAAAGATTTGAAAATTTTTACTGTATATAAATTTAGAACAATGATAATTGCAACCAGTAAAAATGGCAAAGAATTAAGTGATATGGAACGCTTAACAAAATTAGGTATATTATTAAGAAAAACAAGTATTGATGAATTACCACAATTATTTAATATATTAAAAGGTGATATGAGTTTTATAGGTCCAAGACCTTTATTGGTTAGATATTTACCTTATTATAATAAAGAACAAATTAGACGACATGAAGTTACACCTGGTATTTCAGGACTAGCTCAAGTTAATGGCAGAAATCGATTAAGTTGGGTAGAACGTTTCAGTTTTGATGTTTATTATGTAGATAATATAAGCTTTGCTTTAGATATAAAAATATTTTTTATGACAATAAAAAAAGTATTTAAGAGAGAGGATATTAATAATTCCGAAACAAATACTATGACTTATTTTGATGATGAAGTTAGAAGAAATGGGGGAAATAAATGAAAAAGCTTATAATAATAGGTTGTGGTGGTTTTGGTAGAGAAATTATTCAATATATAAATGATATAAACAATATAAAATATGAATATAAAATTTTAGGTTTTATAGATGATGACATAAAAAAAATTGGTACTAAGGTTAATGGTATTAAAGTACTTGGAGATACAAATTTACTTTCTAAACTAAAAGATGTTTATATATTTTGTGCAATAGCTAAGCCTAGTATTAAAGAAATTATATCACAAAAAATTAAAAAGTATAATCTTAAAACTATAAATATAATACATCCAACAGCATATTTAGGTGCATATATAACTTTAGGAGAAAATATATTAATATCTCCTATGTGTGTTTTAACTACAAATATAAATATTGGTAATTATGTTCATATTAATCCTCAATGTGGTATAGGACATGATACAACTATACAAGATTTTTCAACTTTATATTGGAATGTTAATACAGGTGGTTTTGTTAATATAGCAAAATCATCTGAATTAGGGTCAAAAACTTTTATAAAACAAGGTATTAATATTGGAGAAAAAGTAATATCTGGAGCAGGAGCAGTTATAGTAAAAAATATATCACCAAAAATGACTGTAAAAGGAGTGCCAGCAGTATGAGCAAGAAATTTGCTAAGAATATGATACTAAGAATATTTATATGGTTTATAACATTAGTATGGATGGGTGGAATATTCTTTTTATCATCACGACCTGTTGAAGTTTCAAGGAATGATTCAGCTTGGTTTATGGAAAAATTAGGATTAGCAGAATCTCTTGAAGAAGCTAATGATATTAGTAATTGGCAAATAATGAATATACAAATATATATAAGAAAAAAAGCACATATATTTTTATTTTTTGGTCTAAGTGTATTAATATTTTTATCCTTATATGGTTATTATGGAAAGTCAGAAAAAACTGCTCTAATATCATTTATTTTAACTACTTTGTATGGTGCTTCAGATGAAATTCATCAAATATTTTCTAAAAGAGGTGCTTCTGTTTCTGATGTTATAGTAGATGCAAGAGGGGCAGTTTGGGGACTTATGTATATAATTATAATATTTATTATAATAGAAAATAACCCTAAATTAGAAAAATTACTAAATATAATATATAACACAAATCCTAAAAGTAATTAGTAAACCTTTTTAATAAATATAAATAAAATTTAGTTTAGTCATATTTAGTATTATAAAAATATATTAAATATGTCTAAGTTATTTACAATAAAAGTCCAAAACACTTTAATATAAGTGCTTGAAAACTTAAATTATTTATTATATACTTATATAAAAAATATAGGAGGTATATTATGAAAAAAAAATTAGGAGTATGCATTTTAGCACTTACAATGGGATTAACAAATATTCAAGCATTTGCTCAAGCCGACCCAACTGAAATGGAATTAATTCAAAAAGCTATTGAATCAGCTAAAGGAAAAATTGAGAATGGAAATGTATTAGAAGTAGTTAATGAAATATCTGACTTGTCAGCAGCAATTAGAAGGTTTAGCAATCATTGTGAAGGATTAGAATCAATAGAAATAAAATCTTTCCCAACTAAAACTGAATATATGTTAGGTGAAGAATTAGATATTACTGGATTGGTAGTAGAAGGTAAATATAAAACAGGTGAGATTAAACCAATAAATATAATTAAATCTGATATAACTGGATTTAGTAGTTCAACAGGTGGAACTAAAACATTAACTATAACATTAAATGATACTATAACAGCTACATTTAATATTAATGTTAAATTACCTAATATAGCTTCTGTTTATGTTCAAACAGATTATACACCTAAAAATCAACAATATACTGGTATGGGATATAATCTTAATTATGCTAAAGTACCAAATATAGTAACATTCGTTAACAATGATGGTTCAATTACTGTATGTTCTGAAGATAGCAAAGATAACTCAATTGTACATATAAATGAATTTGATAGTAATTCAAATTTAAAAAACAGTTTAAAAATTACAAAAGAACTTCCTATGTTTGGTTCTTTTACAAAAGATAATAATGGTAATTACTATATTGTTTATGGAAAAGAAGTAGAAGAAGAAGATAAAACTACCGATAATATTATTTTAGTAAAATATGATTCAAATGGAACCAAATTATTGGAATATAAAACAAATGGTGGGCAAAATAATGCAAAACTACCTTTTAAAGCTGGTTCTTGTAGAATAGAAATAACAAATAACGGTAGTAAAGTGGCTGTTTATTATGCTAGACAAATGTTTAAATCAAGTGATGGGCTTAATCATCAAGCTTCGGGAGGTTTTGTAGTTACTACAAATACACTTACTAAAACAGATGACAAAATTCCTTATTCATCACATTCATTTAATGAGTTTATATTACCAATTGAAAATGAATTTGTTATAATTGACCATGGTGATGCTTATCCTAGAGGTTTTCAAATTAAAAGAACATCTGATGGTAAAGGTATTTTAAGTTTTAAAATTAAAGGAAATGTTGGAGCTAACCCTGTGTTTAGTCAGTTAGGTGGTATAGAAGCAACAACTGATGGATATATTTTCTTAGGTGCTTCTGAAAAATCAAATGTAGTTGGTAGTAATACTTGGCATAACGAATCACATAATGTATTTGTTCAAATATTAGATAAAAATTTAGCTACTGCTAGCAATCCTATTTGGTTAACAGACTATACTGATGCAAAAGCTGAAAATGTGGTATATCCTAAATTAGTAAAAATAAATGATAACAAATATGTTATACTATGGGAACAACGTGCTGAAAGTGGTAATGCACCATACCAAGGTTTATATATGGCAGTTGTAGATGCACAAGGTAACAAATTAGTTGATAATACAAAAGTTAGTAATACTATAAAATTAAATGGTTATGATACATTAAGATATAATGATAAAACAAATAGAATATACTGGACTACAGCAGGAGATAACGGATTAAATATTAATAGTATTGGTGTAAATTAAAAAGGAGTGTTAAAACACTCCTTTTATTTAAAAACTTCTTCCACCACCACCATGAGTTTTACCACTATCACTGGTATGAGTTGAACTACCACTACTTGTAGTTGTTGTTGTTGAAAAACTTCTTCCACCACCACCATGGATATTACCACTACTACTTATATGTACTGTACTCATTATATCACCTTCTTTCTAATTTAATTTACCATATAAAACCATTGATGTCAATATATATTTTATACTGTGAAATTTTAATATAGAAATAAAATAAGTTTTTCTAAAATAAGATTAAATATGTAACTATTAAATCTTTAAATTTAAAAATTGATATATTTATTCTAAATATAAATTTTATATATAAAAGTTCTTTATGTTATTAATTTATATTATATATTGCGTATTTCTAAAAATCCCTACCACCACCACCATGAGTTTTACCGCTATCACTTGTATGAGTTGAACTATCACCACCATTTTTATCATTGTTATTGTTTTTTTCTATTTTTCTTTCTGTAATAACAGTTTTTACAAATTTTTCTTCTTCTCTATTTATTTTAACAGATTTTCTATCTATGTATGTTGTATAACCCATATTTGGTTCAGTTGCTTTTAGTTGAAACATATAATAAGTTGCTATAGTACCAATTACAGTAGCTATCGTAAGATATATAAGAAAATAATCTTTAAATGATTTTTCAGGTTCCACATACCACATATAAGAGCTTATGCTTTCTAAAAAAGTAATACAGCCATTATAAAAATCTTCTTCTGATAAATACACAAATACATCATCTAAAATTATGTCTATTATTTCAGTTGTAAAATAAGGATTTGCTTCGCCATATGTTGATATATATATATCTCGATTATCCATATCTATTAAAAATAATATTCCTGTTTTATTTACCTCATCATAACCAAATCCATTTTCATCATAAAAATTATCAGCAACTTGCATAGAAGTTTTGCCTTTTGCATCATCAACTGTTAATATAATTACATCAACTTCATTTTCTTTTGCTATTCTTATAGCTTCTGTTTCTAATTCATTTATTTCTTCTTTTGTTAACAAGTTAGCTTTATCATAAATTTTTTGTCCTTCTGTAAAACCACATAAAGAAATAATAAAAAAAATAGACAAAAAAAGATATATAAATTTTTTCATAATATAAGTCCTCCTATTAAACTTACAATTATAAATGAGATTAAAGTATATATACTAAACCATATAAACATTTTAGTCATGCTTAAAGGAGGAACTCCTACAATCTTACCTGTTTGGCCATTTACAGCAAATATATATGTTTTATCTTTTATATAATAATTTAATGTCCATACAGGTAAAAGTGTATATTCAGCATTTAACTTTTTAACATCATAATGAGCTTCTTCCATTCTAATTGTTGTATATCCACATCCTGTTATTGTTGTATTAGCTAGCTTTTCCATGTAAGCTTTAACACGTGTTTGTATTTTAGGATATTTCTCATCATCAGTATAACTAAATTTTTCAGCATGAAATCCGGCAAGGTAAGGTAACTCAAATTTTTCCCAATCCATAAAATTATATGGCTCTAATTTTGTTACAAAATCATCTAGCATATTTTCTGAAGCATTCTCTGGCATTCTTATGCAATCAGCAGTAATATCTCTATATACTTCATAATAAGATGTTTCGGTAATTTCTTTATCACCTTTTGTATAAGTTTTTACTTTAGTAGCTATTGCTTTATAACTAATATTACCTGTGCAATCAAATACCCAAAAAGGTATATATATACCAGTTAATTTATCTATTTTATTTCCTGCTTTAAACTCGTTAAATGTAATTAATCCATTACCACACCATTTTTTAAATATTTTTTGAATATGATATTTGTCTATTTGAAATGGTATAATTTTAGTTGGTCTAATTCCAGAAACTAATCTATCTGAAAATATAATATGTTCACCACAAAAAGCACAAAAAGTTGATACAGTTACTGTGTCAGCTACAATTTCTGCACCACAATGAACACATGTAGTTTCTCTAACATTATCATCCCATTCTTTATATTTTTTATCATGTTTATATACTTCTTTAACTTCTTTAGTTGCACTACAATTACTACATACAAGTAATTTATTATTTGGATTATATAGCAATTCTCCGCCACAACTATCACATCTATAACTTAAAAGCATAATTTAGCCCCCTTAAAATATTTTAAATTCTTATTTGCCCATTTCCATATACTATATATTTTGTAGTAGTAAGTTCTTTTATGCCCATTGGTCCCCTTGCATGTAATTTTTGAGTACTTATTCCTATTTCAGAACCAAACCCAAATTCATATCCATCTGTAAACCTTGTAGATGCATTTACATATACAACTGCTGAATCTATTTCGTTTAAGAACTTTTGAGAATTTGTATAGTTTTCTGTTATAATTGCTTCTGAATGTCCAGAACTATAAGTTTGTATATGTTTTATAGCTTCATCTATGTTATCAATAACTTTTATAGATATAATATAATCCAAATATTCTGTATAGAAATCTTCTTCACTAGCAGGAACACATTTGTTGTAAAGTTTTTGTACTACTTCATCGCCTCTTATTTCAACATTTAATTTTGAAAGGGCATTACATACTTTAGGTACAAATTCATTTGCTATCTCTTTATGTATAATTAAACTTTCAACAGCATTACATACACCAGGTCTTTGAACTTTTGCATTTACAATAATGTCAATTGCTTTTTGTTGGTCAGCTGAATAATCTACAAATATATGACAATTGCCTATTCCTGTTTCAATAACTGGTATTGTACTATTATTTATAACAGATTGTATAAGTGATGTACTACCACGAGGTATGAGTACATCTATATACTTATTTAATTTCATCATTTCTATTGCTGTTTCTCTACTTGTATCTTCAATTAATTGAACTGTAAATTGTGGTAAATTCATTTTACAAAGTGTCTCTTGAAATATTTTTACTATAGCTGTATTTGAATTTATTGCTTCTTTTCCTCCTCTTAATATAACTGTATTACCTGATTTTAAACATAAACCAAAAGCATCCGCTGTAACATTAGGTCTAGCTTCATAAATAATTCCTATAACTCCAATAGGAACACGTTTTTGTCCAATAGTAAGACCGTTAGGTCGTTTTTTCATATAAAGTACTTCACCTATAGGGTCTTCTAATTTTGCAACATCTCTAAGTCCATTAGCTATATCATTAATACGACTTTTATTTAATGTCAATCTGTCTATAAATGAAGATTTTAAATTCAACTTACTAGCTAATTCCAAATCTATTTCATTAGCTGTTAAAATTTTCTCAATATTATTGTCTAACTCATCTGCTGCATTTATTAAAATTTCATTTTTTTGTTCAGTAGATAAATTTGAAATAATCCTTGATGCCTCCTTTGCTTTTTCACCTTTAATTTGTAATTTTTCCATTGTTATAACCACCTTTATATTTAATTCTTTTTAATTATAGACTAAAAGCTAAATTAATTCAATAATAATCCACATAGAACATATAATTAATTTATATTTAGTAAACTTGAAAAATGTACAAAAAAGTGTATATACATAAAGTTCATATGATTTAATCCATACTAATGCTTAATAAAATTTAAAAAATTTGTTGATTATATAAATATTAATGAAATGTCAAATAAATAATTAATTAAAATAGTAAAAACAATAATTTTTTGTTCTTACTATTTTTTTATTTAAAGTCGTGTCGCACTCATAAATGAGTGCGACACAAGATTGATTTTAAATTTTATTTTTTATTATTATTTTTTTGAGATTGATTAATTAAATGTAGTTAATAACAATATTTTTTAATCTATTAAAAAATGTTGACATTTAAAAAAATGTTTGTTAAAATATATTAAATTGTTTTTTAGAACAAAATTTTTAAGTTAAATGCAATGATGGAGAACGATATTTTAATTAAAACTTTACAGAGAGTCATTGTTTGGTGCGAAATGACAAGTTTCTAAAATATTAATCACTCTTGAGCAGTTGCCCTGAATTTACAAGTAAGGGTTAATCGGTAGCTCCGTTATAAGCAAAGGTTTGTTTGAACCTTTTAAGTTCATTGTCGTAAGGCATTGATAAATTAGGGTGGTAACACGTGGTAATATACCTCGTCCCTTTTCATTTTTACAAATGAAGGGCGAGGTTTTTTTGCATACTAATAATAGAAAGGAAGGTTATAATATGAGCAGACATATTTTATCTGTTCTTGTTGAAAATCAATCTGGTGTTTTAAGTCGTGTATCAGGTTTGTTCAGTAGAAGAGGTTATAATATAGATAGTTTAACTGTTGGAGTTACAAATAATCCTGATATATCAAGAATTACATTAGTTATTAATGCTGAAGATGATTTTGTTTTAGAACAGATAAAAAAACAGCTTAACAAACTTATAGATGTAATGAAAATCATCGAACTAAAACCGGGAGAATCTGTTTATAGAGAATTAGCTCTTGTAAAAGTAAAATGCACTGATGAAACTAGAGCATCCATTGTATCTGTTGTTGATATATTTAGAGCTAAAATAATAGATGTATCTCTTGAATCTTTAACCGTTGAAATTACAGGTGACCAAGATAAAATCAAAGCATTTTCTGAACTTATGTCCCAATTTGGTATTAAAGAACTTGCTCGAACAGGTGTTACTGCACTTGAGCGAGGTCCAATAAGTATTTCAGAACATAGGAAATATGAAGAAGAATAATAACAAAAGTTTACATTTACAAAAATGTATTGCTTTATATACTCAGTTAACTTGAAAAATTTTCAAGTTAACATCTAAACAAGTATTCAATAAATTTTAAAAAATTCATTGAATATAAAATCAATCAAAAATCTAGGAGGAAATTAAAATGGCAAAAATGTATTATCAAGAAGATTGTAATTTAAATTTATTAAAAGGAAAAAAAGTAGCAATTATTGGTTATGGAAGTCAAGGACATGCACATGCTTTAAATCTTCATGAATCTGGAGTAGATGTAATTGTAGGTCTTTATGAAGGAAGTAAATCATGGAAGAAAGCAGAAGAAGCAGGTCTTAAAGTAGCTACAGCATTTGATGCAGCAAAATCCGCTGATATTATAATGATACTTATTAATGATGAAAAACAAGCAAAATTATATAAAGAAAGTATTGAACCAAATCTTACAGAAGGTAAATCACTTATGTTTGCACATGGTTTTAATATAAACTATAAACAAATTATACCTCCATCAAATGTAAATGTACTTATGATAGCTCCAAAAGGACCGGGTCATACTGTAAGAAGTCAATTTGTAGAAGGTAGAGGAGTTCCTTGTCTTATAGCTATAGAACAAGATGCTACAGGAAATGCTAAAGAAATTGGATTGGCATATGCATTGGGAATTGGTGGTGCAAGAGCTGGAGTTTTAGAAACAACATTTAGAGAAGAAACTGAAACTGACCTTTTCGGTGAACAAGCTGTTCTTTGTGGTGGTGTGACTGCCCTTATGCAAGCAGGTTTTGAAACATTAGTAGAAGCAGGTTATCAACCAGAAAGTGCATATTTTGAATGTGTACATGAAATGAAACTTATAGTTGACCTTATTAATCAAGGTGGATTTGCTGAAATGAGATATTCAATTTCAGATACTGCTGAATATGGAGATTATGTGACAGGAAGTAGAATTATTACTGAAGAAACTAAAAAAGAAATGAAAAAAGTTTTAGCAGAAATTCAAGATGGAACATTTGCATCAAAATGGATACTTGAAAATCAAGCTAATAGACCATATTTTAATGCAACTAGAAGACTTAAAGCAGAATGTCAATTAGAAACTGTAGGTAAAGAATTAAGAAAAATGATGAGTTGGTTAAAAAAATAAATATTTTTAAACAAACTTTAAAAATATCAAATATGGCAGACTCAAAGTCTGCCTTTACTTTAAAACAAAATTTTTATTACACTCAAATTTAAGGAGTAAAAAATATGAAAATAAAAATATTTGATTCTACTCTTAGAGATGGAGCACAAGCAGAAGGTATTTCATTTTCAGTTGAAGATAAAATAAAAGTAGTTAATGTTTTAGATTCTTTGGGTGTTAAATATATAGAAGCAGGTAATCCGGGTTCTAATCCTAAAGATTTAGAATTTTTTAAAAGAGTAAAAGATATGAATTTGTCAAATGCAAAATTAGTTGCATTTGGTAGTACACGCCGTAGAGATATAAATGTATCTGACGATAAAAATGTTCAAGCTCTTTTAGATGCTGACACAGATGGTGTTGTTATATTCGGTAAGAGTTGGGATTTTCATGTTACAGATATTATACAAACTACACTTGAAGAAAATCTTCAAATGATAAAAGATACAATCTCATTTTTTAAATCAAAAAATAAAGAAGTAATATTTGACGCTGAACATTTTTTTGATGGTTATAAATCAAATCCAGAATATGCATTTAAAACTTTAAAAGCTGCTGAAAGTGGTGGGGCTGATTGTTTAGTATTATGTGATACAAGAGGTGGTATGTTTCCCCTTGAAGTATATGATATAGTTAAAAAGGTAAAAGAAACTTTTTCAAATGTAGATATAGGTATACATTGTCATAACGATTGTGGTATGGGAGTAGCAAATAGTATAATGGCAGTAGAAGCAGGTTGTGTACATGTACAAGGAACATATATAGGTTTTGGAGAAAGATGTGGTAATGCAAATCTTAGTACTATAGTCGCAAATTTACAACTAAAAAAAGGATATAAGTGTATATTAGAAGAACAAATGCAAAATTTAACTCCTATGGCAGTTAAATTAGCAGAAATAGCAAATGTAAAAATAGTTAAAGGTGAGCCATATATAGGTAAATCAGCATTTTCTCATAAAGGTGGTATGCATGTAGATGGTGTAAATAAATCTCCAATATCATTTGAGCATATAAATCCTGAAGCCGTTGGAAATGAAAGAAGAGTACTTATGTCAGAAGTAGCAGGTAGAAGTACTATAATTTCAAAAATCCAAAAAATTAAACCTGAACTAACAAGAGATTCTCCTGAAACTCAAATAATAATTGATGCTCTCAAAGAATTAGAATTTAAAGGATATCAATTTGAAGGTGCTGAAGGAAGTTTTGAACTTTTAGTTAGAAAGAAATTAGGTAAATATAAACCATTTTTTGAATTAGAACATTTTAAAATTCTAGGTGAACAACCTGCAAAAATGAGTTCATCAACTGTAATTAAAGTAACTGTTGATGGAAAGACAGAAATAACAGCTGCTGAAGGTGACGGACCAGTTAATGCATTGGATTTAGCACTTAGAAAAGCATTGGAAGTATTTTATCCTTCTTTATCTCAAATACATCTTGTTGATTATAAAGTTAGAGTGCTTGATACTAAAACAGCTACAGCAGCAAAAGTACGTGTATTAATAGAAACTACAGATGGAGTTGATAGTTGGAGTACTGTTGGGGTTTCTACTGACATTATAGAAGCAAGTTGGCTTGCACTTGTAGATTCAATTGAATATAAACTTATAAAAGATTTAGAACAAAAATTTAGGACATACCTTTAATATAGTAATTATATCTTAAAATTCATATTTTAAAAATTTGAGAGTGTTAATCAAAGAATGATATTGTTATAATTTAATCTAGGGGCGACCCTCAAAAATTTTTAATTTAATAAATATATGTTGGAATCGTAAAATTGAAAACTTATACATTTTTCAATTTCACTTAATATAAAAAGGAGTTGTTAATAAATGAAAAAAATACCTTTAGCTTTGTTAGTAGCTTTAACAAGTTTTACATTAACTCACACTACTTTAGCAACATATAAATACCCTTCTGCTTATTGGAAGTATCATGAGCCATACAATAATGCTGTTGCAGCAAAAGATACTAATGAAATAGTTCGTTTAGGTAAAGATATTGTAAATTTATTAGCTAATGAACCTTATGAATCTGTTATACCAAATTTAGTTAATATTTATCGTAATCTTTATGAAATATATCAAACTAATGAAGATTATGATAATGCTTTAGTATATTTAAAAGAATATATAAAAGGTGCTGAATTTTTAGGGTGGGATGATGCTGTTAAACTTGGGAAGGCAAAATTAAATCATTTGGATTTGAATATAAATGTTTATGCTGAAACTACCAATATAAAAGTACCATTTTATAATTCTATGAATGAACCAAAAAATGGAACATATGTAGGTCGCATATATAATTCAAGTATTGAAAAGGCAACAAAGCCAACGGATAATGAATCAATTATTTCATTTTATTCACTTTTTGGTAAAGAAAAGTTTTCAGAATTTGATTGGTTTATACGTCAATATGATAAAAGTGATAAAGTTTTGCACTTTGCATGGAATTTATCTGAAGAAAATAGTGGTTTAAATACTGTTTTATCTTCAAATTCAGATGCACATATTATAGAAACTCTTAAATATATAAATTCTTTTGAATCTCCAACTATGTTAAGAATTTTTGCAGAAATGAATGTTTGGCAAGATTTAGCCGACCCTCAAACATTTAAAGAAGCATATATAAAAGTTGCAAATTTAGCTAGAACTTATGCACCTAAAACAGCTTTAGTATTTTCACCAAATGTAATATCTAATTGGAATGTTGATATAGATGATTACTATCCGGGTGATGAATTTGTTGACTGGGTAGGAGTTTCTCTCTATACTGCTCTATATTCAAATCCAGATAATCCAGTAGCTTTAGAGGATTTTAATGAATCATACTATTTTAATGGAATATATTCAAATCCAATAGTCCAATTAAAAGATATAGTTGAACGTTATGGTTCAAAAAAACCAATAATAATTACTGAAGGTGCTGGAGGACATAAGATTAAAAATTCAAACTTAGATTTAACACCTTTTGCAAAAAAATATATAAATCAACTTTATAGTTATATTGGTATGGTTTATCCGGAGGTTAAAGCAAGCATATACTTTGATGTTGATTTATCATTTGAAAAATATGATTTTGCACTTTTTAATAATGAAAACTTAAGTAAAGAATTTTTTAATACTATTTCTAATAACTCTAGTTTTAATACAGGACTTGAAAGTTCAACTAAAGCTTATACCAAGCTTGAAAACTTTAATCAAATAACAGACGAACTTTCAATTTCAACTTATGCTGTTTTCCCAAGTGAAAAAGAAACAGAAGTTAAAGTGTATTTAGATAATGAATTATACAATACATCAAATGTAATTCCATACACAACAAAAATCAATACAAAAAATTTATCTACTGGAGTACATCCATTAAAAGTAGTTGTAACTAATGGTAACTATAATAAAGAATTATTTTATAACTTAACTAAAACAGATTCTGGACTTATTTATTTTAAAGATGATTTAATTTTAAATGGAGATAATTATTCTTCTAATAATATTATTCAACATTTACTTAGTATTATTTATACTACTACCTTTAAAATTATTAAATAGTTAATTAAATCTAATTTAAAATTAAAACCGTGTCGCACTTAAATTTAAGTGCGACACAAGATTGATTTAAAAATCTACTTTGTTTATTATTATTTTTTCATTCCAATTATTTTATTGACAACATTAAAAATAAAATAATTATATTATCTTTGAATTATTAATTTTTAACTTACTGAAAAAAATTAAATTATTAGGGGGAATTTAAATGGCTTCTTGGATGGTTCATTTTAGAATAGCAGATTTATTTTTAAATAAAATAAGTAATATTTCATATACACATTTTATAGTAGGTAATATCGCTCCTGATAGTGGTGAGCCTAATGAAGACTGGAGTAAATTTACCCCTCCATCAGAAGTTTCACATTTTTTAAAAGGAAGTTCTAAATCTGAAATAATGAGTGATAAATTTTTTGAAATTTATCTTGTAAATAAAAACGAAAATGAAGTACAATCATTTTATTTAGGTTACTATATACATTTACTAACGGACATTTTATGGTCAAAATATATTGTCACACCATTAAAAGAAAAATTTAAAACTGAATTTGAAAATGATAAAAACTTTATATGGACTGTAAAAAAAGACTGGTATGATTTAGACCATTTATATTTAAAAGAAAATCCTAATTTTAGAACGTTTAGAATTTTTGAAAGTATAACCTCTTTCCCAAATAATTATTTAGATTTTTATTCAAATACTGCTTTTGAAAAAAGAATTAAATATATATCTGACTTTTATAATAATTTTGATGGTGAACTTAATAGAGAATATATTTATTTGACTAAAGAGCAGGTAAATGAGTTTGTTAATATAGCTTCAAAAGAAATAGAAGAAGATTTAATAAGTAAAAATTTAATTTAAGGAGGAGGGATAATATGGATTATTTTTTAGTTAGTTCAGTAGAAGAATTAAAAAAATATGGAAAATGTCGTGAAATTGCAAAAAGTATACGTCAAGATTTTGGTGCCATTATACAACAAGAATTCAGTAATGATATAAAAATAAGAGGCAATACGTGGGAAAATTTATATAAAGATATATGTACTTTAAAAAAACTTCTCAATTCAATTATAACTACTAATCAAAGCGAATCTACACAATCAGACAATTTATATTTTAAGGGAGATGCTGAAAAATATATTTTCTTCTTATTAGAATTGGATGGTAAAGAACATTCAAATAAATTAGAAATTAATAAACTTCATTTTTTAGATAAAGGAGTAGCTACTAAATGGAGAAATGATATAGCTAAAATTATTCATCCTGATACATGTAGACATATTAGAGCTCAGCAAGCAACTGCTAAACTAAATGAATTGTATAATGGGATGACAAAATGAAAGAAAAAAAATTATTAAGTAAAAAAATATATTCTATACAAAGACATCATCTATCCATTACCTAATGATGAGTGTGTTATAAATAAAATAAGATTTAGTAAGTAAAAATTTAGTTTAAGGGGAGATTATACTATGGATTTTTTTTCAGCAAGTTCGGTAGAAGAATTAAAAAAATGTGGAAAGTTAAAACAAGTTAGAGCTGTTATAAAAGAAATGTTTGAACCAAATATAAAAATAAAAGCAAACACATGGGAAAATCTATATAAAAGTATAAATGACTTAAAAAAGATAATTCCTTATATTCCTATTGAAACTGAAACAAAACAAACAAACAATCTATATTTTAAAGGTGATGCCGAAAAATATATTTTCTTTTTATTAGAATTAGATGGAAAGGAACGCTCTGATAGGTTAGGTATTAATAAAGTCCATCATATAGATAAAGAAGTTGCCACTCAGTGGAGAAACAAAATAGCAAAAATTATTCATCCCGATGTATGTAAACATTGCAAAGCAGAAAAAGCAATGGCTAAGTTAAATGAAATTTACGAAGGGATGATAGAATGAAAGATAAAAAGAATGAGATAATTCCGTTTGTTTTTGCTGGAAAAATAGATTACAAATCACCAAATCCAGAAGATTATAAAATTTCAAATGAAAACATTGTTAAAGAGATAAAAAGGGCATGGGATGAAGGTTGTATAATAAACAAAACAACAGGATGTCTATTTATAAGCGAGAAGTATTTACATTCAATATTAAGAATGCAAAAAGACAATGTTGAAAGAATGATTAAAGATGATATTAAAGACAATGATAAAATAAAATTTAAAGGAATAGTTTATATAAATTCAGATGAAGTTGTTAGGCTTTTAAACAAAAGAATATTTAGTCCCATAGATAGTAAAACTAGAAAAAACTTAAAATTTAGTAGAGCTACTTGCCAAGCAATTGGAGATTCTGAAGATGTGCAAATAAGACAGTTAGAATATGCTGAAAGTATAAAAGAAAATAAACCTAAATTAAAAGCTAAAAGAAAAAAAACGTTTAAAATTGAAAATGATGAACTTACAGGGGAACCATTAGACAAAAAAGAAAGTGATTTTTCACATATTAGAAGTTGTAGTGAATATCCAGAATTAATACTTTATATTCAAAATGGGCTTGTAGTAAATAAAAGCACACATAAGAAAATTACAAAAGAAAATATAGTTGATGAATCTGGGTTATATAAATTATGTAAAGAAGAAGGATGGAGTATTTCATGGTACAATGAATTTACAAAATTTTTACAAACAGTTTATAAACAAGATTCTGAATTTGAAGAATTGTAAGTTTAATTTAATAAGATTATATAAAATTTAGGAGGATTACAAAATGGGAATGACAATGACACAAAAAATTTTAGCTGCTCATGCAGGACTTGAAAGCGTTGAGGCAGGACAACTTATAATGGCTAAACTTGATTTAGTTTTAGGGAATGACATAACAACACCAGTTGCAGTAAATGAATTTAAAAAGATGGGTATTGACAAAGTCTTTGATAAATCAAAAGTTGCCATAATACCAGACCACTTTACACCAAATAAAGATATAAAAGCAGCTGAACAATGTAAATGTATAAGAGAATTTGCACTTGAAAAAGGTGTTGAAAATTATTTTGAAGTTGGAGAAATGGGAATAGAACACGCTTTGATACCTGAAAAAGGATTGGCAGTAGCAGGCGATGTTATAATAGGTGCTGACTCTCATACTTGTACTTATGGTGCATTAGGAGCGTTTTCTACTGGAGTTGGTAGTACAGATATGGCAGCAGGTATGGCAACTGGTGAAGCATGGTTTAAAGTTCCATCTGCAATCAAATTTGAAATTGTAGGAAAACCACAAGGTTTTGTAAGTGGTAAAGATGTAATACTTCATATAATCGGTATGATTGGTGTTGATGGTGCTTTATATAAATCAATGGAGTTTTGTGGAGAAGGTTTAAAATATCTTTCTATGGATGATAGATTTTCAATTGCTAATATGGCTATTGAAGCTGGTGGTAAAAATGGTATCTTCCCAGTAGATGAAAAAACTATTGAATATATGAAAGAAAATTCAACAAAAGAATACAAAGTATATACCGCTGACGAAGATGCTGTTTATGATGAAGTATATACAATAGATTTATCAACACTTCGCCCAACAGTAGCGTTTCCTCACTTACCAGAAAACACAAAGACAATAGATGAAATTGGTAAAGAAGAAATAAAAGTTGACCAAGTAGTAATTGGTTCTTGTACAAATGGTCGCCTAGAAGATATGAGAATAGCTCGTAAAATTATTGCAGGTAAAAAAGTAGCAAAAGGAGTTAGAGTAATTTTCTTCCCTGGTACACAAAAAATATATTTACAATGTTTAGAAGAAGGTATTATAAAAGATTTAGTAGAAGCAGGTTGTGTATTTAGCACTCCAACTTGTGGACCTTGTTTAGGTGGACATATGGGTATACTTGCTAAAGGTGAAAGAGCTATTGCTACAACAAATCGTAACTTTGTCGGTCGTATGGGACATCCTGAATCAGAAGTTTATTTATCAAGCCCAGCAGTAGCAGCAGCATCAGCACTTACAGGATATATTACAAATCCTGAAAATATATAATATTTTTTAATCTTAGGAAGTGATGAATATGGATTTAGCTTATCAATATATTGAATCAAAACCTAGCAAAAAAATAGAAATGGTTGATGGAGTTTTATTAATGTCCCCATGCCCTAACAATAAACACATAAATGTTATGTTAAATATTGCATATATATTTAAAAACTATTTAGATGAAAAAAAATGTAGAATATTTACAGATAATTTTGATGTTTATTTATTTGGCTATGATAAAAACAATAAAAAACGAACTTATATTAAGCCGGATTTAACTCTCATTTGTAAAAATGACAAAGGTAAATTTTTAGATAATAATTGTGGTTTTGAAGGTGTTCCATCTTTAACAATTGAAATTCTTAGTCAAAGTACTATGAAAAATGATTTTAATTTAAAAAAATCATTGTATGAGAAAGCAGGAGTTAAAGAATACTGGATTGTTGATATTGAACATAAAACAATTTTACAATATTTACTTGATAGTGATAATAAATATTCTATTGTTGAAGATTATATTTTTATGAATGATTTACAACTTAGCAGTTTAGAAGACAACGAACAAGAACACTTTATAAATAGAAATAAATTTAAAGTTACAGTCTTAGACAATTTAATTGTTGAATTAGAACAAGTGTTTAAAAATGTAGATGAAGATTTTTCAAGTTGGTTTAAAAATGATAATATGGAGGAATAAAAATGAAAGCACAAGGAACGGTTTTTAAATATGGAGATAATGTTGATACAGATGTTATAATTCCTGCTAGATATTTAAATACATCAAAAGCAGAGGAATTAGCAGCACATTGTATGGAAGATATAGATGTGGATTTTGTTAAAAAAGTTAAACAAGGCGATATTATGGTTGCTGAAAAGAACTTTGGTTGTGGTTCATCAAGAGAACATGCACCACTTGCTATAAAAACAGCAGGAATTTCCTGTGTTATAGCAAAAACATTTGCAAGAATATTTTATAGAAACGCAATAAATATTGGTCTTCCTATAATTGAATGTGAAGAGGCTGCTGAAAAAATAGAAGCAGGTGATACAGTTTCTATTGATTTTCAAACAGGCATTATTAAAAATATTACTAAAAATGAAGAATATAAAGGGCAACCTTTTCCTGAATTTATGCAAAAACTTATTAATTCAGGTGGGCTTGTGAATTTTATAAAAAATAAATAATTATAAGGATTGTATTATATGGACGAAAATAAAAACATGGATAACTTTATAAAAATGATAGAAGAAACAACAAAATTCCTTTCTGTTATAAATAAATGTTTACTAGTATTATTAACGATATTATTAATAGTATCTATTTTCTGCAAGCAAACATTTAATTATACTGTTAATAATAATTCCGTAGAAAAATAAATAATTTTTTAAGGGATATAGTTGTATTTAAAAATAAGGGTGACCTTTGGTCGTCCTTATTTTTAAACAAGTTATCAAGTACCAAGAAGTGTTGATGTAGCTTTATAATGGTGGGTTTAAAGATGGATTATATGATGGTATCATTTATCAGCAAGGACATTTTATAAATGGAATATTACAAGAAAATTAACAAATGGAGGAATAAAAATGAATTTTAATATAGCAACTATATCAGGTGATGGAATAGGTCCAGATGTTATGGAGCAGACAATTAAAGTATTAAAAAAAGTAGGGGGAAAATTCAATCATACTTTTAATTTTACAGAAGTATTAGCGGGAGGTTGTGCAATAGATGCAACAGGCACTCCTCTACCACAGGAAACAATAGATACTTGTAAAAAAAGTGATTCTGTACTTTTAGGTGCTGTTGGTGGACCAAAATGGGATAACCTTTCAGGAGATAAAAGACCAGAAGCTGCACTTCTTGGACTTAGAGGACAATTAGGATTATTTACAAATTTACGTCCAGCATTATTACATGAAGCATTAAAAGATGCTTGCCCTCTAAAACCTGAATATGTTTCTGGTGGACTTGATATAATGGTTGTTCGTGAGCTTACAGGTGGTATTTACTTTGGTGAAAGAGGATATCGTGAAGGTAAATACGGAAATGAAGCTTATGATACAGAGGCTTATAGTGAATTAGAAGTTAGAAGAATAGCTAAAATAGCATTTGAAGCAGCAATGAAAAGAAATAAGAAAGTAACAAGTGTTGATAAAGCTAATATACTTGAAAGTTCAAGACTTTGGAGAAAGGTTGTAAATGAAGTAGCAAAAGATTATCCAGAAGTTACAGTTGACCATTTATATGTTGATAATGCAGCAATGCAATTAGTAAAAGCACCAAAACAATTTGATGTTATAGTAACTTCTAATATGTTTGGGGATATACTTTCTGACGAAGCTAGTATGATAACAGGTTCAATTGGTATGTTACCTTCAGCAAGTTTAGGAGAAGGAACTTTAGGAATGTATGAACCAATTCATGGTTCTGCACCTGACATAGCAGGTAAAAATTTAGCCAATCCAATAGCAACTATATTATCTGCTGCTATGATGTTAAGATATTCTTTTAAACTTGAAGCAGAAGCAAAAGCGATTGAAGATGCAGTAACTAAAGTATTGAATGCAAATTATCGTACAGGTGATATAATGAGTGCCGGAATGCAACAAGTTGGTACTATTGAAATGGGAGAATTAATAGTAAATAATTTATAAATTTAAGATAAAAAATTTTCAATTACTTAAAAAGTATCTAAAGTAATTGAAAATTTTTATTTTTTTATATCTTCTGCAAAATTTAAATAAGCATAAATCCACTATTTAAATTGCAAAAGACAAGATATTCACAATATTATTTGTAGGGAATGCATTTATGCATTCCGAAAAATTCTAATGTTTTTAGGAAATGATATCCCCACATAAATCATTCTATAATTTTTTATTTGAATTAAATACATCAATTGAACATTTTAAATTTATTGCTAGTTGATTTTGAACTAAAAATATTTTTTCTTATTCATAATTAAACACCTTTTAGTATAAATATACTACTTATTAAATAAAAAATTAATAATAATATGCAATTTTATTATTGCATTTATTATATTTTAATTGTATAATCTCATTTATAATAATTCACTTAAGGAGGTTAAAAGATGTTTGATGTTGATAAATTATTTTTTATAAATAAACCTAAAGAATATGAAATAACAAAAGAAAAAATAGTAATAAAAACAGAACCTAAAACAGATTTTTGGCAACGTACTTATTATGGATTTCAAAATGATAATGCACCTGCATTACTTATTAAAACAGATAAAAAATATTTTTCATTTACAGTTAAAACAGAGTTTAATACCAAAAAGCAATTTGACCAATGTGGAGTAATTATTTATCAAAATAGCGACAATTGGTTTAAAGCTTCTATTGAATATGAAAACGAAATATATCAACGATTAGGTAGTGTTGTTACAAATAATGGCTATTCCGATTGGGCTACAACAGATATTAGTGGAGATATAAAAAGTATGTATTATAGATTAAGTAGGCGTGAGAATGATTTCTACATAGAAAATTCACTTGATGGTATAAATTTTAAACAGATGAGAATATTTCATTTATTTGAATCTAATAATGAAATTAATTTTGGGATATATGCTTGTAGTCCTTTAGAATCTTCTTTTGAAGCTACTTTTACAGAAATAAATATATCAGAATGTTTATGGAATTTAGAAGTATAATTAAGGAGCAGTTTATATGAATAGAATAGATTTTAAATTAATAGTTTCTAAGAAAGATTATAGAACAGCTGTGTATTTTAATTTGTTTAAAAACAAAATTTCTAATATTTTTTTTATTTTAGTAACTATAATTAGTATAGTAAACCTAAGCTTACATTATTTAAACATAATTAAACTTTCTGATTTTTATTTTTATATTAATATTATATTTATATTCGTGGAGATTTTTATATTTATTTCAACTGAATTGTTTATAATGAGCTTTATAAAATCAGATAAACTTTTAATTGATAAAGAATCAATTATCAGTATTGATGAAGAAAAAATAATTTCTTCTAAAGAACATTCAAACAATACCATTAAATGGGATGAAATTTATAAAGTTTATGAGATAAAAAGCCATTTTTTATTATATACCAATACCCAACAAGCAGTAATAATATCTAAATCTCAAATGCCTAATGGAAGTATAGAGATTTTAAGAGAGTTTTTAATAGCAAATTTAAGTTCAAAATATAAAAAAATTTAATTAAGGAGGAGTATTATGAGATACTTTAAAAAAATAGAAGGTAAACAAATATATCTTTCACCTATGAATATTGATGATGTTGAAATTTATACAAAATGGATAAACGATTTAAACATAACTGATAATTTAGGCAACTCATCAAAAGTTATTAGTCTTCATAAAGAAAAAGGTATTTTAGAAAAATTATCAAATCAAGATTATAGTTTTGCAATAATTCTTAAAGATGAAGATAAATTGATAGGTAATATTAGTTTATTTGATGTTAACCATATACATAGAAATGCAACTTGTGGTTTATTTATTGGTGATACTGAAAACCAAAATAAAGGTTATGGTACAGAAGCATTAAAATTATTATTATCATATGGATTTAATACTCTTAATTTAAACAATGTAATGCTTAAAGTTTTTGAATTTAATAAACAGGCAATAGCATGTTATGAAAAAGTTGGTTTTAAATTAATAGGTAGGCATCGAAAATGCTATTTTGTTAAAGGTAAATATTATGATGAATTATTTATGGATATTTTAGCAAAAGAATTTTTTATATAAGGACCTATTAATCAAAATAATATATATAAAAATATGGAAATATCATGAATTTATATTCAAAAATATTTGCTTTAAATGCTATAAATTTATTGCTAAATCTATAGATGAATTTTAGGAACAAAATTTAATTAAAGGTAGTGATATAAATGGCAAAAATATCAATAGAATGTATTAGGGATATAAACCATATAATAAATATAATTTCAAGCAAAATGCAAAATAGTTTTAGTTGTAGACTCATAGATGCAGTTCAAAGAAAAATAGGAAAATATTATATGTGTGTTTTAGTATTTGATAAATACTATATGAGAGCTTCTAATAGAGCAAGCCTAACAGTTATAATTACAGAAAACGAGAATAGTGTAATAGTTGATGCTGTTGGTGCTGGTGGTGGTCAAGGAATAATTTTTAATTTTTCTTTTGGAGCAGAAGAAGATTTTGTAAGTATATTAAAAGACTTACTTAATGATAATGGATTAACAAAAAAATAGAGAGTAGGGGCGAGCTTAGGTCGTCCGAAAAAAACACGGGTGACTTGATGAAAAAATAAATAAAGAACAAGAGAAATTAAATCAATTAAAGAAATATAAAAAGGGACTATTACAAAAAATGTTTGTATAGTGTTTATAAAATAAAAATATAGTAGATAAATTAACACACTTAAAATTTTAAGGAGTGAATAAATATGTTTGAAAAACTAGAAGATATCAATATTAAATATAATGGTAAATGGGTTTATTTAATTGATTGTGAAGAAGATACTAATGGTAATATTTTAGGTGGAATTGTAGTTTTGCATAGCGAAAATAGAGATAATGTTATTAGAGAAATGGCTAAGTATGAAAGTACAATAGATACATTAACTTATTTTAGATATGCAGGTAAAATTCCTGAAGGAGTAAATATAGTTTTATGAAAACTACAATCTTCACTTTCTTTTTAAAGATAAAGTTATAATATTAGAACAAAAATAAAAATTATTGGAGGAGATATAAAAAATGCAACGTTACATTGATAAAGTAAAAACATTAATTGAAGCATTGCCTTATATTAAAAAATTTTATGGTAATGTAGTAGTTATTAAATATGGAGGAAGTGCTTTAATTGATGATATTATAAAAAATAGTGTTATGCAAGATATAGCATTATTAAAATTTGTAGGTTTAAAACCTGTTATAATACATGGTGGAGGACCTGAAATAAATAAAACCCTTAGCTTACTTGGAAAAAAATCTGAATTCATAAATGGTTGTCGTGTAACAGATGCTGAAACTATGGAAGTTGTAGAAATGGTTTTAGCAGGCAAACTTAATAAAGAAATTGTTTCAGATTTACAATTACAAGGAATAAACGCAGTTGGTATATGTGGTAAAGATGCAGGTACTATTATAGCAGAGAAAAAAATAGTTGATGGTGTAGATTTAGGTTTAGTTGGTCAGGTTAAATCTGTTGATACTAAACTTATAAATACTCTTATAGATAATGATTTTGTTCCTGTTATAGCACCTGTGGGTTGTGATTCTAATGGTAATAGCTATAATATAAATGCTGATTATGCAGCAGTAGCCATTGCAGGAGCTTTAGGAGCAACCAAACTTTTATATCTTACAGATGTTTCCGGAATACTTAGAGATGTTGAAGATTCAAACTCAATTCTTCCATTTGCAAAAGTAGATAAAATAAAAGAAATGATAGCTGATGGTACTATATCTGGTGGTATGATACCAAAAGTAGAATGTTGTATAGCTGGTGTTGAGGCTGGTGTTGAAAATGTTCATATATTAGATGGAAGACGTGAACATTGTTTATTGCTTGAAATATTTACACCAGAAGGAATAGGAACTTTAGTAGAAAGGTAGATAATTATGAATATAGTTGAACGTGGAAAAGAAGTTGTAATGAATACATATAATCGTTATCCAATAGCTATTGAAAAAGGTGATGGAGTTTATGTATGGGATAATAACGGAAAAAAATATTTAGATTTTGTTGCAGGAATTGCAGTAAATTCTTTAGGCAACAATAACGAGAAGTTAGTAAAAGCAATTTCAGAGCAAGCAAGTAAAATAATACATTGTTCTAATTATTATTGGAATGAACCAATGGTTGAGTTAGCAGAATTACTTGTAAAAAACACATGCTTTCATAAAGTATTTTTCTGTAACTCTGGAGCTGAAGCAAATGAAGGAGCTTTAAAACTTTCAAGGAAATATGCCAATAAATATCACGCTAGTGAAGGTAGATTTGAAATTATTTCTATGAAACAATCATTTCACGGTAGAACTTATGCTGCTATAACTGCTACTGGACAAGAAAAATATCAAGAAGGACTTAATCCTTTAATGCCAGGAATACACCATGTCACATTTAATGATTTTTCAGAGCTTGAAAATATGGTTAATGATAAAACCTGTGCTATAATATTAGAACCATTACAAGGCGAAAGCGGTATACATCCTGCTGAATATGAATATTTACAAAAAGTGCGAAAACTTTGTGATGAAAAAGATTTATTACTTATATTTGATGAAGTACAATGTGGAGTAGGGCGTTCTGGTTATCTGTGTGCTTATCAATATTATAATTGTGAACCTGATGTATTGACATTTGCAAAAGGTTTAGCAGGTGGTGTACCAATTGGAGCTTTACTTACTAAACAAAAAGTTGCAGATGCTTGGAAACCGGGTGACCACGCTTCTACTTTTGGTGGTAATCCTCTTGCAACAATAGCAGGGAAAACTGTAATAACTGAACTTTTAGAAAATGGTGTATTAGAAAATGTTCGTAAGCAAGGTGAATATTTAACTACTAAATTAAATGAACTTAAACAAAAAACTAATGTTATTAAAGAAGTTCGTGGTTTTGGGCTTATGCAAGGAATAGAAATTACACTAGAAGCAGCAGAAGTTATTAAAAAAGCTATGGATAAGGGACTTTTATTAGCAAGTGCTGGTGTAAATGTTATTCGTTTTGTACCATCTTTAATAGTGAAGGAAAAAGAAATAGATGAAATGATTGATATATTATATAGTAGTTTAAATTAATTTTAAAATCTTTGTAAATGTTGTTCCTTAATTTATGCTTGTAATTAACGTCATTGGAAACCACTTGGCAATGAATATTGACAATTGAAGATTATATATTGGAGCAGTAATCCAAACTCAAAGCTGTTTCTATATACGATATTGTGGATAGTATTCAGAAATCATAAACGGATGAAACGTTGAAAGGATTAGATTAGTCTGTGAATTGATAAGTGGTGTTTCCTTTGATGGGTTGACATTTAGAGATTATTTATATTTTGTGGAGGAAATCATGAAATTCAATAAAAAGAAAATTGCTTTAACTATTATACTTTTTTTAGGAATATTTTTGTTATATTGCTTTACTGGAAGCACAAAAACTATATTTAAAAATGTGCCTAAGTTGGAAGTTAATAATACCCTTAATTTTCAAAGTTCGTTATTATGGCCAATAGAACAAGATGAAAAAGCTATAGCTGGTGAAGGTGTAGGCGTTGCGATAGATTCATATGGAAATATTTATTATCTGCACAGAGGAAGTAATGTATATGGAGATAATAAGAGTCTGATAAGGGAACCTACTATTATTAAGATAGATGCTAATACTGGTAAAGTTCTAAATAAATTGGGAGAAAATATTTTCGTTTCACCACATGGTTTAGAAGTTGACAGTAATAATAATATATGGGTTACTGATGTAGCATTAAACAAAGTTTTTAAACTGAGTTCGTCTGGTGAAATTATTCAAAAATATGGAGATGATTATCCATTTTATTTAGAAATCCTTTATTTGTTAAGAAATAAACTTCCAAGATTCCCTGTCTTTGCACGCAATACAACTTTCGCAAGACCAACTGATATTGTTGTTAATGAAGATGGCAGTTTTATTGTAACAGATGGTTATAGAAATAAGAGATTAGTTAAGTTTGACTCCACTGGTTCTGTAATTTGGGAAATTGACAAGTCTGGTAGTGATAATGGAGAGTTTAATCTTCCTCATGGATTGGCACAAGATGATGATGGAAATCTTTATGTTGCAGATAGAAAAAACTCAAGAATCCAAGTGTTTTCAAGTGATGGAATGTGGATAAACTCGTGGGAACAACCAGAATTAGGGAGACCTTATGGTATCGATTTTGGTTTAGATGGAAACCTATATTTGGTAGATGGTGGTGATATGCTTGAGGGTTTAGTTGATAACCCCAGAAGTAATATTGTAAAGCTTGATAAGCAAGGCAATATTATAGGTAAATTTGGTACATATGGACAAGATATAGGTCAGTTAGACATTCCACATGATATTGTTGTTGGGTTAGATGGAAGTATTTATATTGCTGAGCTTAGAAACAATAGGCTACAAAAATTCATCTTTGATTAATATAGATTATGAGTATTTAACGAATAAGCATAAAGTAATGGAAAACCCGTGGGTTTATTTTTTTATATTTATACATTATAGTTATCGAAGTTGAAATAAAATCTTTATAAAAATTATATTGATGTATGTTATTATATACTATATAATAACTATATTGTGTTTCATTTTATAGATTGGAATGTACTATTATTTATAATTAGGGAAGGTGTAAAAGCATCATGTATAACGTAGATAACGAATTATATAGTCAAGTCCATGAACTCTTTTTAAATCGACAATATGATAAGCTATACAATAAATATCCCTTGATTTTTAATCAACTATTATCTATTGCCTCCAAAAGTGAGCTTCAAGATTTTTTGACAGATAGTGATGACATAGATGAAAAAGTATTTTGGTTATTTTATAATTCACTAACTGGAAAAAGTTTGCTTATTGGCGGTTACGAAGGAGATGTAAGTGCTAAATTGAATACATATTTTCAACAAAACTTACCTGAGATGTTATACAATAAATTAAAATGTTGTATTGAAAATTGTTATGTTGATATAGATGTAGATGGGGATGTTGATTTTGAAGAACAGATTATGGAGTGCAATCAAATGTTAAAAGGTACAGGATATTCTGTATTGATGGAGTTTGATGATACTTACTGTTCAGGTGTTTACTTTATTTCAATTTTGCAACCATAAGTATGGATTGTGAGCATTTGACAAATAAGCGTAAAGTCATGGAAAATCTGTGGCTTTATTTTTTTATATTTATACATTATAGTTATGGAAGTTGAAAGCAAAAATCTTTATAAAAATTATGTTATTATGTACTTTATAATAAATGTGAGGTGATATACATGAAAACTATTTCTATAACTAAGGCAAGACAAGACCTATATAATTTAGTTGATGAAGCTTTAATAAATAGTGAACCTATACAAATTACAAGTAAAAGAGGAAATGCCATTTTAATATCTTCTGATGATTGGAATGCTATTCAGGAAACATTATATTTAATTTCTGTACCTGAATTAAAAAATAGTATAATTGAAGGTTTAAATACTCCTCTTGATGAATGTTTGGAAGATATTGAATGGGATATAAATTAGTATACACAAAACAAACTATTAAAGATGCTAAAATATTAAAAAAATCTGGACTAGATAATAAAGCAAAAGAATTATTAGAAATTTTAAAAAGGAATCCTTTTGAAACTCCACCCTCTTATGAAAAACTAATTGGAGATTTAAAAGGAGCATATTCCAGAAGAATTAACATTCATAATAGATTAGTATATGAAGTTTTAAAAAATACAATGGAAGAAAAAGATGAAAATGATATATTGAAAATGATATATTATATGAGGGCATAGTAAAAGTAATTAGAATGTGTACATATTATCAATAATAAAAAAGCTATTGATAATTGTTTAAGATAAAGAAATTGAAATTAAAAATAAATATCCGAAAAATTGAAACCCTACATTTATAAAAACTATAAATGTAGAGTTTTTAATAAAAATTTTTATTTATATAATAACCATTGTTTTATTTCTTCTGTAATTTCTTGTTGGGTTTTGTTTGTACTATCTAATAATGTAATATTAGGTGACGTTTTGTTTGAATTTGTTTTTAACCAAGAATTAAAATCAATAGAACTTTTAATCCAATTTTCATCCATAATATTTCTACCATAACGCATACGTTTTTCTAAATCTTCATTATCACAAACTATGGCCAAATAATAAATATCTGAAAAATATATACGTTCATCACAAATTTCAAATTGTTCAGGAATAGCACAACCACACAATACAACAGGTTTTCCACATTGAGATATGTTTTTACAGATTCTTAACCAAAGTTCACGAAATTTTCTATAATTATCTTCAGGTGTATTATAACTATCATCCCATAAAATATCACTTTCCATGACAACAACATCTTGTGTTATCTGTTGCAAGTAATTACATGCACTTGTTTTTCCAACTCCACTTGCACCAGTGACAATAAATAGAGGCATTTTTAAAAATTTTCTTTTATTACCACAGTTAGGGCAGATAGTATAGCTGTCACATTCGGAAATCTCTTTTTTAACAGTGTATGTTCCACATTCATTACATAAATTAATCATAAAATACTTTCCTTTCTCCATGTTTCTCGATAACAAATTGTTCTAAAACCAATATTTTGTACCAAGTAATTTTATTTTTATTACTAAACCACATAAATATTAAAACCTCCATATTTAATAGACAATAGTTTATTGTTCTTTTAAATATGGAGGTTTCAATAACAACACTTATAAAAGCGTATAAAACACCCTCTAAATATAAATAATGTGATAATGATTTTTAATCCAAATTTAGACAATAAACTAAAGCCTGTATATACAGACTATTTTATTTATTATTATTGTAAATTTAGACTAATATAACCATTATCACACCTCATTTCTAATATAATTAGATTTATTATATTAAATTAAAATTAAAAAGTCAATTATTATTTTATTAGATATAAATTTTATTTGCAAATGTATCGATATATTATTATGCCAAATTATATTCTAAAGGAGATTATATATGAGTACAAAAAAAAATAAATTGTTGTGTTTACCAATATTTATAATATTATTTATGTTAGCATTTAGTTTGAATATATTTGCTTCCAGAAAACTTAATGTAATTATTGATAATCAACCAATTGTACTTGAAAGTGAACCAGTAATTAAAGATGATTACACATTAGTACCAATGAGAAGAATATTTGAGTTTTTAAACGCTACCATAAAATGGGAAGCTTCAACTCAAACAATAACCGTTACAAATGAAGATACAAATATTGTATTACAAATAGGCTCAAAAATAGCATATAAAAATGGAGTGGAAAAAAAATTAGGTTTGGCACCACAAATAATAAATGGAAGTACATATATACCACTAAGATTTGTGGCTGAAAGTTTAGGATGTAGTGTTGACTTAAAAGGTGATACAATAACTATTACTAGCTATCAAAAATCAAATGGCAATTTAATTGTGCATTATATAGATGTTGGTCAAGCAGAAAGTATACTAATACAAACACCTAATAATAAAAATATGCTCATAGATGCAGGAGAAACTAAAAAAGGAGCTGTATTATCATATTTAAATAGCAAAGGAATATCTAAACTTGATGTAGTAATTGCAACTCACCCACATAAAGACCATATATCACAAATGGCAGAGGTAATAAATAATTTTGAAATAGGTAGTTTTTATATGCCTAAAGTAGAAGGTGAAGATATCCATTATACAAATATGATTAATGCTCTCAAAAATAATAATATAACTCCTATAGAAGCAAAAAAAGGAGTTAATATAAATATAGACTCCAATCTAAAGATTAATATAATTGGTCCTTGTTCTGATGATTATAATGATTTAAATAATTGGTCAGCAGTTGTTCATATGACTTATGGAGAAAATTCGTTTTTATTTACTGGTGATGCTGAAGAATTATCTGAAAGAGAAATGTTGGCAAGTGGGGTAAACTTAAAAGCAGATGTTCTAAAAGTTGGGCATCACGGTGATTCAAATGCTTCAAGTCAAAATTTTTTAAATGCTGTAAAACCTAAATATGCTGTTATAAGTTATGGAAAGGATAATCTTTTTGACCATCCACATCAAAGGACTTTAGATAAATTACTTAATGTAATAACATATGTTACCGCTAAAAATGGAAATATTGTTATTACATCTGATGGAAAAAAAATATTTATAGGATAGAAAAATATAATTTGGATTAAAACCATCTTTTACAAAGATGGTTTATTTTTATGTTAAATAAAAAATAAATTGTTTTTATTTTATTTCTAATATATACTTATTGAAATTGAATTTTCACTTTATTTTAATTAATATACAACTTTGATACTTTATTATTAATTTTAAAGTGTTTATTAAAAGATAGATTTTTATAAAATTAAATTCAAAATCTCTTTACACTTTTGCAAAAGTGTAAAGAGATTTTGAACTCAAATATTATTTTATTGATACTATTTTTATTGATTTTACAATGAATTTGAAATTCTAAATAAATAATTAAAATTTATACTTAAAAAATAGTGTAACAGGAGCGGATGCTTTTAAAGCTTGAAAATTACAGGGTTAATCAAAGAATACAAATAAAATAAAATTATTTGGGAATTTTTAAAATATTTCAAAATATTTTGTTAAAACTATTAAATATTATATCAATTGAAAGGAGTTAATTTATGAAAGAATTAAGTATATATATTCATATTCCTTTTTGTAAATCCAAATGTTTTTATTGCGATTTTGCTTCATATGCAAACAAAGAGCTTATTTATAATTCTTATATTGATTCATTAATTTTAGAAATAAAAACTCTAGCTAAAAATTATAAAGGTTATAAAGTACAAACAATATTTATAGGGGGAGGAACACCAACTATTTTACCTTATAATCTTATTTTAAAAGTTATAGAGCAGTTAAATCTAAGTTTTAATATAGATTGTAATTGTGAAATAACAATAGAAAGTAATCCCGGAACTATACAACATGAAAATTTATTAGCTTTCAGAAAATCAGGAATAAATCGAATAAGTATAGGATTACAAGCATGGCAAGATGAATTTTTAAAAAAATTAGGGCGTATTCATACAAAAGAAGAATTTATCACAGGATTTAATTTAGCTCGTGAAGTTGGATTTAACAATATAAATGTAGATTTAATGTTTGCACTTCCAAATCAAACTATAGCTGATTGGGAGGAAACTTTAAATAATGTTATTAAATTAAATCCAGAACATATATCAACTTATAGCCTTATAGTAGAAGAAAATACCCCTTTTTATAATCAGAATTTACAATTGCCAGATGAAAATGCAGATAGACAAATGTATTATATAGCTAAACAATTATTAAAATCAAATTATATACATTATGAGATTTCTAATTTTGCAAAAGATAATTTTTTATGTAGACATAATATAGTTTATTGGAAACAAAAAGAATATTTAGGTTTGGGGTTAGGTGCTCATTCTTATATAAATAATACACGTTTCCATAATACTTATAACATTGATAAATATATTAGTCAGCAAAATATAATTGAAGATGTAGAAGAAAATGATATTGTTAATAATTATGCTGAATATATGTTTTTAGGGTTAAGATTACTAAAAGGTGTTTCTAAAAGTGAATTTAAACTAAAATTCAAAAAAGATATCTACGAAATTTACAATAAACAATTAAATGAATGTAAAAAGCTTGGACTTATCCAAGATGATAAAGGATTTATATTCCTAACAGATAAAGGAATTGATGTTTCCAATATAGTTTTTGAAAAATTTTTATAATAAAAATTAAGAAAGAGGTTAAATATGAAAATTAAAATTTTAGTAATTGAAGATGATAAAGAGATATCAAATATGTTATTAGAATTCTTATCTCAAAATAATTATGATGTAATATGTGCTTTAAATGGCTTAGATGGTATTAAATATGTATTAAATCAACAATATAATTTTGATTTAATATTGTTAGATTTAATGCTTCCTTATAAAAGTGGTGACGAATTATTAAGAGAAATAAGAAATATTTCTAATATTCCAATAATTATTATATCTGCTAAAAGTTTAACTCAAACTAAAATTGAACTCTTAAGATTAGGAGCGGATGATTATATAACAAAACCTTTTGACTTAAATGAATTACTCGCAAGAATAGAAGCAAATCTTAAACGATACAATAAAAATATTATAGAAGAAAAAATAACATTAACTTACGGTGATATTATTTTAAACAAAACAACTAAGGAAGTGTTTGCAAATAATATTTTAATTAACTTTACAGCAAAAGAGTACAATCTACTTGAACTTATGATTGCCAATCCTAAAAAAGTATTTTCAAAACAAAATTTATATGAAAGTGTTTGGAATGATATATATGCTTATGATGATAATACTATTAATACTCATATAAGCAATATTAGAAGAAAACTAAAAGAAGTTTTAGGAGTAGACTATATACAAACTGTTTGGGGTATGGGATATAAGCTAATATAAACTTTAGAAATTTTTTAGAATTAACTTTAGAAATTCTTGAAAAATATTTTTTATAATAATAATTAAGGAGATGATTATATGAATAGTATAATTTTTAAAGCAATTAATTTAAGTAAAAAATATAAAGAGGATTTCGCTCTTAATAATGTAAATATGGAAATTAAACAAGGTGATATTTATGGATTTGTTGGTGAAAATGGTGCTGGCAAAACTACTTTAATAAGAATTTTAACAGGTCTTGTATTTAAAACGAGTGGGGAGTTTTCACTTTTTAACGAAACAAATGAAAAATTAATAATTAATAATCGTAGAAGAATAGGAAGTATAATAGAAAATCCCGCTATATATCCTGATATGAGTGCAAAAGAAAATCTTGAAATCTATCGTATTCAAAAAGGTATACCCGGAAAAGATTGTATAAATAAAGTTTTAGAAATAGTTAAACTCAATGATACAGGTAGAAAAAAAGCTAAAAATTTTTCACTTGGTATGAAACAAAGATTAGGGCTTGCAATTGCTTTACTTAATGACCCTGAATTTTTAATTTTAGATGAGCCTACAAATGGACTTGACCCAATAGGTATAGTAGAACTTAGAGAGCTTTTAAAAAAATTAAATAAAGAAAGAAATATTACAATTCTTATTTCAAGTCATATTTTAAGTGAACTTTATCAACTTGCTACATGTTATGGATTTATACATAAAGGCAAGATGTTAGAACAAATAACAGTAAAAGAACTTGATGAAAAATGTAAAAAGCATATTTATATTAAAGTTGATAATCCAGCTAAAGCTGTTTCAGTAATTGAAACAAAATTATTAACGCAAAAGTTTGAAGTATATCCTAATAATATTATTAAATTATATGACTTTCTTGATAATAGTAGTAAAGTATCAAGAGAATTAAGTTTAAGTGGTGTTATTGTTGAAGAAATCACTTTAAAAGGTGATGATTTAGAAAGTTATTTTATTCGTTTGATTGGTGGTAAAATTAATGTTTAACTTAATTAAAGCTGAATATTACAAAATACTTAAATGTACGGCATATAAAGTTTTATTATTATCTATTTCAGTAATAACATTTTTAATAGTTATATTTATTTCTGCTACTGATATAACAGGTTATGATGCTTTTATAATTTCATTAACTCAATCTCAAATTAATATAATATTAACAAGCATTTTTACAGGAATATTTATATGTAATGAATTTACAAATAGAACTATAAGTTCGTCAATATCTTCAGGTAATTCTCGTTTTCTGATATTTTTAAGTAAAATTATAGTTTATTTATTAGGGTCTTTTATTTTAATGATAATGTTTCCTTTAATTTTTATATCAGGAATTTGTTTTATAAAAGGATTTGGTAAAGAAATAACTAACAATATGATATCATATATTATACATTCAATTTTACTTTATTTTTTATTAAATTTAGCACTTGCAAGTATATGTTCACTTTTTGCTTTTATATTAAAAAGTGTAAGTGCTACTTTAGGAACAAGTATTGGTATTTTATTACTACTAACTGGTATAATGGCATTTCCTGCTAGTGAAACATTAACTCAATTTTATAAGTATACAATCTTTTGGCAATCAATATTTTTTATTAATGAATCGAACAATATTAAACTTACAATTATTATTGGTGTTTTAACTTTTATAATAACTTTACCAATAACATATTTATCATTTAAAAAAGCTGATTTAAACTAAGAATTTAAATTATAAGGGGGTAATTTTTTTTGATTAATTTATTTAAAAGTGAATTTATGAAATTATATAAGTCATCTAGTTTAAAAATTATTATTTTACTTGGAATTGCAATGTCACTAATATTTCATCTTACAGTAGTTACTCATGTAACAGGATATAATGCTTTAGTAGGTAGTATGCAAGATACTCCTTTAGTAATGCTCTTAGCTGGGATTTTTGCAGGATTGTTTATTGGGAATGATTTTAGTAATAGAACAATTCAATCAGAAATATCTTTGGGGTATACAAGGTTTAAAGTTTTTTTAAGTAAATCCATTGTATTTTTAATAGGTTCTTGCATTATAATACTAATTTACCCTATTACATCAATTATAATATGTAATATTACAAATGGATTTGGTGAAATTATAAATTATAATATTATTAAAGATATTATAAGAATGGTATTATTATTTTTAATTGTTAATTGTGGTACTTTAAGTGTTTGTGTAATTGTCGGCTTTACAGTAAGAAATGTTGGTGCGTCTATTGGTTCAAGTATTGGTATTTTAATTATTGGAAGTGTTATAATAGATGCAATAAGTAATAAATATAATTTTAATAAATTTACAACTGTTGGATGGTCAAAACTTATTCTTATACCAAACATGACAATAATAGAAATTTTACAAGCTTTAATTGTATCAGGTGTAACTTTAATAATATCATTATTTGTAGCATATTTAATATTTAAAAAAGCAGATTTAAAGTAACCAAAATAAATTTAGAGAGCTGTCATCTATAAATAGTTTTCCTATATAATTATCTATAAATTTAATATTTTGTATATAACTAAAATTACATAAATAAGGAGTGGCATTTTTGTCATTCCTTATTTATATTTAAGAAAATAAAAATTTATGTTGACAACAATATAATTATATTATATACTTCATTACATAAGTAATTAACCTATGAACCAAAAATAGAAAGAAGGTGAATATATTATGCTTTCAGATGATAAATCTATTTATTTGCAAATAGGTGAGATGATAGAAGATAGTATATTAAGAGATATTTTATTAGAAGAAGAAAAAGTTCCTTCTACTAATGAACTTGCTAAAATGTACAATATTAATCCCGCTACTGCTTTAAAAGGTATTAACTTATTAGTGGATGAAGGTATACTTTATAAAAAAAGAGGTATAGGTATGTTTGTAAGCAAAGGGAGTAAAGCACAAATTATTAATAAAAGGAAAAAGAAATTTTATCAAACATTTATAACTTCACTTATTAGGGAAGCTAAGAATTTAAATATTCAAGAGAAAGAACTTATTAGTATGATACAACAAGCTTTAAAAAATTAAATGGAGGGAATATTATGAAAAGTTTGGTTTGTGAAAATGTAGTTAAAGTATATTCAAATAAAAAGGTTTTAGATAATGTAAGTCTTACAATAGAACCTAATAAAATTTATGGTCTAATTGGTAGGAATGGAGTTGGTAAAACTACTTTAATGAGTATTATGACAGCACAAAATACTTGCGATTCTGGTACAATCACATATGGTGGAGAACAAGTTTGGGAAAATCAAAACTCACTTAACAATATTTGCTTTTCAAGAGAAATAAATCCTACAATTGCTAATTCTAATACTACGTTTAAAATAAAAGATTATTTAAAAATGGCTTCTTTTTATTATCCATATTGGGATAAAGCTTATGCTGAAAAACTTATAAATGAATTTGAATTGGATATAAAAAAGAAAGTTTATAAATCATCAAAAGGTATGTTATCTATGGTAACAATAATTACTGCTCTAGCATCACGTGCACCCATTACTATCTTAGATGAACCAGTAGCAGGTTTAGATATAATCATGAGAGAAAAGTTTTATAGTTTACTATTGGAAAACTATACAGAAACAGGTCGAACTTTTGTAATTTCAACACACATAATTGAAGAAGCGGTTTCTATTTTTGAAGAAATTATATTACTTCATGATAGTAAAATTTTATTAAAAGAAAACACTCAAGAATTATTATCTCGTTTCTATACTATAAGTGGTCATGAAGATGTAATAGATAAAATAAAGGTAGGTTTAGAAATAGTACATACAGAAAATATGGGAAGAAGTAAAACTATATGTGTTAAATTAAAAGATGCACAAGAAATTAAAACTATAACAAAAGATGTTAATGTTGATGTTTCTGCTGTAACACTTCAAAAATTATTTGTATATTTAACAACCACTCAAAAAGGAGTGAAATAATATGTTACAATCTATAAAACGGAATTTAAAATTTAATATATTAAATATAAACAAATTTAATATTTTTTATTTAATGTATATAATTTCATTTTTAACTATTTTAGCTTTAATTATAGAATTTATTCCACAATCAAGTAACAAAATTGATATAGCAAGTACAATTTTACAACAATTGTTAATCCAATCTATAATTTTTACATTTATGTGGTCGCTTATTTGTTTTGCTATAATTCAAAAATTATATATTCCTTTAGCAATTAGTTTTTGTTCTACAAGAATTTCAAATTTTATTTCAAATCAAGTTTTAAAGTTTATATTTACTATTGAAATATTAAGTATATGTATACTAAGTAATTATATTATGCCGGTATTTTACAATAATATAGGAGTATTTAAAGTTATATTTAATGCAGAAGAATTAATAATTTTATTTTTATTACTTTTAGTGATATGTACTTTAGGAGAATTTTTGGGAAATATTTATAATAAGTACAATATTATTATAGCAGTAATTTCCATAATTTCAGTAATTGGTATTTTAACAGTAGTACTTTTATATGTTGTTATTAATTATGCAAGTAGTAATTTTAGCACTATTTTGATAACAGAATTCTTATATCCAAATATTTTATTTATAGATTTAGGGTTAATTATATTTTTTCTAATCTTATCTTATATTAATTGGATTATGTTTCGTAGTTTTGTAATTAGGAGGTAGTTTATGAAGCGAGAATTTGAACTTAATAAACAGTATATATGTATCTTTTTTATATGTATTTTATCATTTTTTATACTTGGAGAAATAATTACAACTATAGTTCTTAATTATTCAAACACAATATCTTATATACGAACGGTTCCTTTAATTTTAGTATTTGCTTATATTCAAGCTACATTTATATTACTATCATTTCCACTTTATAACGGATTTGATTTTGCTATAAAAATGAGTGTAAGTCGTAAAATTTATTTAAAAAACTTCTTACGTTTAAAGTACATAGTTTTAGTAGTATTTTTTTTTCTTATATTCATATTAAATTATTTAGATAAATCTTATTTGAATTTAATATTTAAATCTAAAGAATTAGATACTGAATTTGAATTTTTTTTAAATAAAGTATTTACTATATTTAATGTATTTTTAGCTCCATACATTATTTTATGCCTATCTACATTTATTACTAGCATAATACATAAATTTGGAAGAAAAATATTCGTTATTATAAATTTAATAATATGTATTGTAGTTTGTTTTATTATTTATATTTCTATTTTGAAACAAAATAATTCAGAGCTTTTAAATATACTTCCCACTTTACCAATTATTTATTATATATTACTAGCAATTTTAATTTGTTCACTTTTATTTTTAATTGGTATTAAAATTTTAAATAAAGAGCCAGCTAAAAATTAATAATAATAAAATTGAAATCAAAGTTGTGTCGCACTCATTAATGAGTGCGACACAACTTTAAACTAAAAAATAATAAGAACAATATTTTATTATTCTTATTATTTTTTTTATTTATTAAGTATATTACTTTTTAATATTTTGCCATTATATTCATAAATTCTTCACCTGTTATAGTTTCTTTTGATATTAAAAAATCTGCTGCTTCTCTCATAAGCTCTATATTACTTATTAATATTTCTTTAGCTTTATTATAAGCATCATTTACTATTTTACGTATTTCTTCGTCCAATTTAGCAGCCGTTTCATTAGCACAAGTTAATACTTGTCGACCATCTAAATATTGATTTTTAGATGTTTCCAAAGCCATCATACCAAACCTATCTGACATACCATACATAGAAACCATTTTACGTGCTAAACTAGTAGCCCTTTCAATATCGTTTGCTGCCCCTGTTGTAGCTATATCAAATTGAACTTCTTCTGCTGCTCTACCACCCATAAGAGTTGATATTTCAGAATATATTTCTTCTTTACTCATTAAATATTTTTCCTGCTCTGGCATTTGCATTGTATAACCTAACGCACCACTTGTACGAGGTACAATTGTAATTTTGTGAACAGGCTGTGTGTTTTTTTGTTTGGCTGCTACTAACGCATGACCTATTTCATGAAATGCTACTATTTTTCTTTCTTCTTGATTCATTACACGGTCTTTTTTCTCTTGTCCTGCTATTACTACTTCTACAGCTTCAAATAAATCCTCTTGTAATACTACTTCTCTACCCATTTTAACAGCTCTAAGTGCTGCTTCATTTATAATATTAGCTAAATCTGCTCCTGCTGTTCCTGATGTTGCAAGTGCAATTGCTTCTAAATCAATATTATCTGCCATTTTAACATTTTTAGCATGAACTTTTAAAATTTCAACTCTACCTTTTATATCTGGTTTATCAACTATAATTCTTCTGTCAAAACGTCCCGGCCTTAGTAATGCTTTATCCAATATTTCAGGTCGATTTGTTGCTGCAAGTATAACAACTCCTTTTGATGAATCAAAACCATCCATTTCAGATAAAAGTTGATTAAGTGTATTTTCTCTTTCATCATTACTTTGCATTTGATTATCTCTACTTTTTCCTATAGCATCTATTTCATCAATAAATACTATGCATGGTGCTTTTTCTTCTGCTTGTTTAAATAAATCTCTAACACGTGACGCACCAACACCTACAAACATTTCAACAAAATCAGAACCTGCTATTGAGAAAAAAGGAACTTCTGCTTCTCCTGCAACTGCTTTTGCAAGTAATGTTTTACCTGTTCCGGGAGGTCCAACTAATAATGCTCCTTTAGGTAATTTTGCTCCTATCTCTGTATACTTTTTTGGTGTATGGAGAAAATCTACTATTTCAGTAAGTGACTCTTTTGCTTCTTCCTGCCCTGCAACATCTGCAAATTTTATTCCTGTTTTCTTTTCAGCATAAATTTTACTTGCTTTATCACCAAAGTTCATAACTCCATTCATTCGTTTATTTAATGACTTTGTTAAAAGAGTCCATAATACATAAAATACACCTATAAATACTATCCATGATACTATAAATTGAACTACTGGTGAAACTTCATCTGGTATTTCTTTTTTAAAATTTATTTGTGCTTCTTGAAGTTTAGGTATTAAATTAGGGTCATATACCGTACCCGTATAATATACTATATTTTTTGGTAATTTAGTTTGAGTTTCCGACTCTATTTTTTTAGGATATATAGTTATTTTATCCATATCTAAAATAACCTTGTCTATCTTTTCTTCTTGAATCATGTTTAAAAATTCACTATAATTTATTTCTTGTGTATTTTTTTCTTGTATTAGTATTAAAAAATAGTTAACTATAAGTGTAAATACTAATGCCATAATTATATATACAATTACAGGTCTCATTTTATTAGTATTAGTGTTACTTTTTTTATTACCATTAGTTGCCATACAAAACAACTCCTCTCTGTACTTTAATCAGTGGTTTGTATTACAAATAAATATCCACTTTTTATTGTAATTTGTGCTGTATCATCTTCTACAATATTACTAATACCTCTTGATGCTCCTATCGTTAATGTTGCATTATTTAAGGGATATTTTAAACCAGTAGTTGTAATACCAGTTACTTCGGTTGTCAGTGGTATTAAAGAAATTGTTTGTCCTTTTTTGCCTAATAGTATTATACTTTTATTTATAAGTGTAATACTATTATGTTCATTTATAATTCTTGCATTAACATTTTTATTTAAAGCAATCATTAAATTATGTGCATTACTTAATGTATGGTCAAATCTTGTTCCCATACAACCATATAAATCTATGTGAACTGCTCCTAATTCAATAGCAAAATTTATACCAATTTCTGTATCTGTTTCATCCTTTTCTGAATTAAATTTTTTAAACTTAACATTTAAACCTTTATAATATTCTACTAAGTCTTTTGGTGCTGAATCTAAATCACCCAATATATAATGAGGTATTATATTAAGCTTTTTAGTATGTTTAATTCCACCATCACAACATATTATTATATCTTCTTGTAAAATATTATTCCAAATAAAATTATAATCATGTATTAATCCATTTGAAAAAATTATTACTTTCATTAATTTATCTCCTTATAATTGATTTTAATCACTACAAAATTTATCATAAATAGTTTATTGATAATTAATCCTTAATTATAATCATATTCAAGTATAAATTTTTGTCAAGATTTATAATTATTAAAATTTTGAACTTAGTAAATAAATAAAAGTCCACTATTTAAAGTGAACTTTTATTTATTTAGCGTTTTATACATCATTAAAGAAGTGTTTATAATTTTAAACTGAGGCAGTAAACTTCCATAACTAATATTATTAAAGGCTTGTAAACACAAGCAACACTTCTATTGTCTTTCAGGTTAGTTAGTTGTTTACTCAGGTTTTTCTATAAGATTATCCCAATTCTTTAAAGTTTCTATTAATTTATCATAAGATGGACTTTCAGCATTACGTACATATGAACCAGATGTAGCATTAGCTGTATAAAGTGCTGATTCTAAATCCATACCAAGTAAAAATCCTAAGCATAAACCAGCATTAAAGTTATCTCCTCCACCTGTTGAAAGTTTTGGTTTCTTTACATATAAACTATCTACACGAGCAAAACTAGTATTTTCCCAAGCTAAAGCATCAAAAAGAGTGTGTATTACAAGCATATCACAATTTAAAACTTTATAAAGTTCATCACCTAAAATTTTTATATCTGGAACTTCTTTATTAGGGAATACATGTTTATAGAATAATATAGCTTCATTTGCATTAAGTCCTAAAATAGCTTTACGATATAAATTAAGTTCTTTTACAAGTTCTAAGAATTGAAGTGCATCTTCTCTACTTCTTCTTGATATATCACAAGTATCAAAGAATACAGATTGGTTTTTATTAACAGGTGCTTGTTTTAATATGTCATCGATAATGCCTCTCATTATTTCATTAAATTTAGGTATGGAGTTCCAATTTACAAGTCCTATAAGATTGCTTTCATCAAAGAATTTTTTCATAACATCTAAACCTAATTGAGTTTTAAAAGTATTCCAATCCAATACTTCAAGAGAATCATAAATGCCAAGCATAACTTTTCCGTCTTCAAATTCAACAGCAGTTGTATAACCGGGGTCACAAATAGAATGTACTGTACAAAGGTCTTTCATCTGTTCAAACACAGGATTTAATGTAGGATAACCTAAAGCACCAACACAATCAAGAGTAACACCTGCTGTACCAAGTGCAGTTGCCATTATAGGAGCATTACCACCAAGTTTAGTAAATCGTTCGCATAATTGAATACCACAACTCATACCAGCTTTTGAAACTATAAAGTTACCGAAATCCGCTATATCAGGAAAAAAAACATGATTATTATTTTCACTTGATTTAACAGGTCTAACTATTTTATCTACAAATCCATCAATACCTATCATAGCCTTTTTTTGTTTAACTAAACTTTTGTTCTTTTCTAAACAATCAATTGTTTCTTGAATTCCCATTTAAATTCCTCCTAGTAAAATTATTGTTAAAGTGTGTAACTATAATTATATGCTATTAAAGAAAATTTTTCAAGCTAAAAGTTATATCAATATTAATTCAAAAAATAGATTATGAATTGTAAAATTAGAAATAAATTATTAACTGAATAAAACCAAATAAAAAAATCCAAGAAAACTAATACCCTTTAGATTTTTTTATATATAATTAACTTGCAATAATTACATATCACTTTATAAAATATAATATAAATACTTTGCTTGACAATATAAATTAATAACTATACAATAAACTATATTAAAATATTTTTAGAGGTGAAAATTAATGCAGACAAAATATATTTTTGTTACAGGTGGAGTTGTATCAGGACTTGGAAAGGGGATAACAGCAGCATCTTTAGGGAGATTGCTTAAAGCAAGGGGTAAAAGTGTTACATTACAAAAATTTGACCCTTATATAAATATTGACCCTGGTACAATGAGTCCATATCAACATGGAGAAGTATTTGTAACAGAAGATGGAGCAGAAACAGATTTAGATTTAGGACATTATGAAAGATTTGTAGATGAAAATCTTTCAATAAATAGCAATATAACTACAGGTAAAATATATTGGTCTGTTTTGAATAAAGAAAGGAAAGGTGAATTTCTTGGTGCAACTGTACAAGTAATACCACATATAACAAATGCTATACAAGAAAGAATATATAGAGCTGGTAAATCAACAAATTCTGATATAGTAATAACAGAAATAGGAGGTACTGTTGGAGATATAGAAAGCACACCATTTTTAGAAGCTATAAGACAAGTATCACAAGTAGTTGGTAGAGAAAATGTATTATATATACATGTTACATTAGTACCATACATAAAAAAATCAGGAGAAATTAAAACTAAACCTACACAACATTCAGTAAAAGAATTATTATCTATTGGAATTCAACCGGACATAATAGTATGTAGAACAGAATATGAACTTGCAAGTGAAACACGACAAAAATTAGCTTTATTTTGTAATGTAGATAAAGATTGTATAATACAAAATTTAGATGCAGAATCTTTATATGCAGTACCAATTATGTTAGAACAAGAAGGTTTAGCAAGTGTAGCTTGTCGTAAACTTGGTTTAGGGGATTTAAAACCAGATTTACAAGAATGGATCTCAATAATAGAAAAACAAAAAAATATAAATCAATCTATAAGGGTAGCTTTAGTAGGTAAATATGTAGAATTACATGATGCTTATTTATCTATAGTTGAAGCTTTAAATCATGCAGGAATTCATAATAATACAGATGTTTGTATAGATTGGATAGATGCAGAAGAAATTACACAAGATAATGTAGCTGAAAAACTAAGTAATTCAGATGCAATCCTTGTACCAGGTGGTTTTGGTGAAAGAGGAGTAGAAGGAAAAATTACAGCAGTACAGTTTGCAAGAGAAAGTAAATTACCTTTTTTAGGAATATGTTTAGGAATGCATTGTGTAGTTATAGAGTATTCACGTAATGTATTAAAATTAGAAAATGCACATAGTTCAGAAATTAATCCTGATACATTATATCCTGTAATAGACATTATGCCAGAACAAAAAGATATAGAATCATTAGGTGGAACAATGCGTTTAGGTGCTTATCCATGTAAGGTTTCAAAGGATTCCTTTGCATATTTAGCATATGGAGAGGATATAATATATGAACGTCATCGACATCGTTATGAATATAATAATGAATTTAGAAAACAGCTTACGGAAAATGGTTTGATTATCACTGGTTTATCTCCAGATGGAAAATTAGTTGAAATGGTTGAAATTAAAGAGCATCCTTGGTTTGTGGCAGTTCAATTTCATCCTGAATTTAAATCAAGACCTAATCGTCCACATCCACTTTTTAAAGATTATATAAAAGCTGCTCTAAATAATAGCAATAAAAGTTATAGTTAATATAGTTAAAACCAACTATATTAACTATAAGTATAAATATTAAAAGTATTAATTTCTTGAATTATTATTAAGTATAAATGCTTTCAATATTATCCAACCAATTATCTATGAAATTAATACATTTTAAATTATAATATAAAAAAATTGTGTGGGAGAGATAATAATTGTATTCTAAAAAATTTGATAATGTAACAAAATTATTGCAAAGTTTTGTTGATAATGGGGAAATAGTTGGAACAAGTGTATGTGTTATAAAAGCTAATAAAGAAATTTATAGGGAAAATATTGGGTTTGCAAATAAAGAAAAAGAAATTGCTATACAGAATGATACTATATATAGATTATTTTCTATGACTAAACCTGTAACAGCCGTTGCCATAATGATATTATGTGAAAGAGGTTTATGTGATATTAATGAACCTGTTTCCAAATATATACCTGCGTATAAAAATCAACAAGTTATGACTAATTCAGGGCCTGTAGCATTAAAAAGAGAACTTAAAATAAAAGATTTACTTACCATGACTTCTGGTTTACCATATGCTGAAAATATTACAGCTTCAGGTATGGAAATGAATAAAATATTTTCAAAAATGTCTTCTGATATGGAGAAAGGAATTTTATGGAGTACTCAAAAATTTATTGAAGCATTTGCGAATGTACCTCTTGTATTTCAACCGGGGGAACATTGGTTATATGGAGTATCTGCAGATATTGTTGGTGCTATAGTAGAAATTATATCTAAAAAAACTTTTTGGGAATTTTTATTTGAAGAAATATTTGAACCATTAGATATGGTTGATACTTCTTTTTGGGTTCCTAAAGAAAAAAGAGAACGTTTTGCACAAATATATGAATTTGATAAAGATGGAGTTCTTGTACCCTTTAACAAAAAAGTATTAGGATTAAACAATTATTTAACTCCTCCAGCATTTGAATCAGGTGGAGCAGGATTAGTTTCTACAATGGATGATTATATAAAATTCGCAAGTATGCTTTTAAATGAAGGAACATTTAATTGTAAAAAAATATTAAGTAAAAAATCCGTCAAATTAATGTCATCAAATCATCTAACACCAGAACAAATAAAAACACTACCATGGGAATCACAAAAGGGTTATGGTTATGGCTTACTTATGCGTTCTTTAATAAATGTTAATGATACTGGTTGTCTTGGTTCAGTGGGTGAATATGGTTGGTCTGGATGGGCTGGTAATTGGTTTTGTATAGACCCAGAAGAAAAATTAATAATCATATTTATGATGCAGAGAGCTCCTGGGAACTCTGATAATTTTGTTAAAAAATTAAAAAATACTGTTTATAGTACTATCGAATAAACGTCGCAAATTTTTATATTTAAAAATTTTATTATGAGCTAGTTTGCGAATATGACTAAATTTAAAGCGATTTTTCCATACTAATAATAGAATGCAATACAAATAACACCTTTTTGTTACGAATATGACTAAATTTAAACCAATTTTTCAATACATATAAAAAGTAATTAAATTAATTGATATAATAACTTAATTATAAAAATAAATTGTTAAAGGTGGAAGTTTAAATTATGAAATATATAACAAAAGAATTATATCACAATATGCAAATTTATAGCTCATTTCAAAAGTTAAATAATGAATTTGACAAATTTGTTAAAAATTTTGATACTATGTGTTCAAGATTAGAATTAAAAACAAATTTATTTAGAAAATATAGAGGATATATTGAAAGTGTTAAATCATTTTTTAATGAAGCAATTTTAACAAATTTAGTTATGGCAGATGAAAGACCAGATACACTTAATTATAAATTGTATGATAAACTTATTGAATTAGAAGAAGATTTTGATTATGAGTTAAATGTAGCATTAAATAATATCAAAGTAAATAATAACAATATAATAAATGGAAATTTTTCTAGTAATATAAAGGAGCTTGTTAACTTTGATATATTTTCAAAAGAACTTATGTCTATAAATTCTTTTGACGGCAAAATAATTTTAGAGTTTAAAGATATAGTTTTAGAATTTTATGGGGTAAATACATTTAACAGTTTTGAATTAGGCAAGTTACCTATTAAAGCACTTTATAGTGAATTAATTTTACATAATGATAATAATAAATTTGAATTTAATCTTTTATTGTTAAATGGTGAATTATCAATAGGATTTTCGGATGTAAAAATAATATGCCAATAAATAATTTTAACTATCTAGATATTAAATTTCAGAAAGTATTAATTATATATAAGAAAGCTCAAAAAATTCCTAGCTATAAATAACTTTCTTTTAATTAATACTTTAAAATTTAAGTATAGAATAATTAGGAGCAAAAGTATGAGAAAATTTAAAAATTATACAATAATACTTATAGTTATAATATTAATAATAACAGCATGTGAAAAAAGTTCAAATAATACTACTACTACTAAAGAAGAATCAACTATTATAAATATCAACTCAAATTATAAAAAAGGTGTATGGGAAGAAAATATATATAAAAATGAAACTTTAAATATAACTTTTACATTACCTGAAAGTTTTCAAAGTATGACAATAGAAGAATTAAAAACATCACAAGCTATGTCAGAAAAAGATGTTTTATTTCTACAAACAGATAATATTATATATGATATGTTTCTGATAGATAATGAAAAAAATTATATCCTTCAATTACTAATTGCTGATTTAAATAATTTAACAGAACAAGAAACTAAAATTGATGAAAAATCTATACTTGATTTATATGTGTCTCAGCTTACATCTGATACAAGTATAAAATATATTTTAGAAAATATTTCTAGTATTGAACTTGGAGGAAATAAATTTTTATCATTAACAGTACATAACGATGAAAATAAAACATCTCAATTATATATGGTAAAAAATTATGATAGTTATATGGCGACATTTATAGGATTATTTAATACTGAAGATACAGAAGATTTTAAAGCTCAAATGAAAATGTTTAAACCTTTAAAATTAGAAGAAAAAGAATCTATAAATTAATCTATTAGAGTATTAAGTAAATAATTAAAAATAGTAGGAAATATTAAAGTATTGTTCCTTACTATTTTTTTATTTAAATATTGAATATATGATACAAAATAAAATTAAACTTGAACTTGAACAAGAAGCAATGATTGAATAAAAACTATTATAGAAATAGTCAATATAGTATATCACTATATTGACTATTTCTTATTTGACTATTGTATTATCTTCTATAATTATAAAGTTATCATTATCTTTTTGAACAATAATTTTATGTGTACGATAAAAATAGATTTCTTTTACTCCTGTATTGCCTTTCCAACTATCTTGTACAACTACAAGATATTCACCTTTATCGTTTTTACCCATATTTAAAATGTGAGATGAGTATTGAGGAGTTTCTTCAAAGGTTTCATTTTGTAAATAGTCTCTAATAATTATATCATCTTTTAATATATATGGTTCAAAATATGTTTTAAGTTCTTCTATGTCAGCTTCACCTGATTTTACGGCAAGACGCTTTTTAAATGCTTCTACAACAAAATCTTTTACTTCTTTTTTATCCATTTGTATTGTTGTTTCATCTATTGTAGATAAATCTATACGTATAGTCTCATCAGGTAATTTTACGCCAGCACGTTTTAAATTTAATATATAGACTTTATTTTTTAAATTTGCAATAAAGTCTTTAGCATCTTTAGCGTTAAATGTAAAATCTCCGCCCTCTTGTTTTGCTCGGCATTTACCATCTAAAACAACTTCTACACCACTATCATCACTTATAATCAATTCCCCATCTAATAGTGTTTCAATGCGATTTTCAGTAGAAAGATTTAAAGTATCTTCAACATGGTAAACAACTATACAATCATCTCCAAAATCTCTAAAACCTTCTATTATTATATTATAATTATCCATAGGAATAATTTGTTCTTTACTTTGTTTAGATGAGAAAAGTATTTTTGTTAAATCTATTCTTTGGTTTAAATTTTTTTCTAAATATAAATTTTTGAAATTTATATCTACAGTAGATTCTAAATTTTTAACTGCTTCAAAATCCATTCTTCCCAAAATAGTATTATCATCTTGGAATAAGTACATATTAGGATAATTTTTTGTAGGATAAATATTGATGTTTCTTTCTTTTAATGTTACAAGTTCAGAAGAAGAAATACCCTGCCAACCCATACGAAGTTTATTCAAATTATCTTTCCAATGTAAACGATATTCTATAATAGAACCTGAACTACTAAACGTAGCATTTTCTAATGATATTTGCATATCTTGGTTGTAATTTAATTGTACAGAATTAGATAAATACTTTGGAGGCAAAAATTCAGGATGTGAATTTAATACTATTGTATATTCTACTATATCAGATGAATTAGTATCTAATATAGTAAGTGTAAATTCTTTTATATCTTCTCCTAATGATTCAAATTTTAAAACAGAACCTTCATTATTTTTTGTAGTTGACTCGGCAAATGAAATATCCATATTGTACATTTTTCCATGAGTATCTTTTAAATGTGCTTCGTATAATGCAAAATCCAAAGATTTATCAAAATAAAATACAGTAGCTATTGGGTCTACAAGCATTTTAATAAGCTTTAATTTATCACCATTAAATAACTTTTCCTGATTTATAAATATATAATTTGTAGTATTAGGTTTATATGTTGGAACCGTAACTACTTTTTTAGTTTGCATTTCTAAGTTATACTTTTTAAATAATTGTATTCCAAAGAGAGTACCTGTTATTATTACAAATACCAACAACACTAATAATATTATAGTTAATGTTTTTGTATTTATATTATTTATCTTATTTACTAAAACATTACTCCCAATTTGTGTACTAACTTCATTTGTTTCATTTTCATCACTTTTTGTTTCTTTTGAAGCTTTTTTCTCAGCTTTTTTAATTTTATTGGCTTCCATTTTTTCTTTAAAAGCTGCTATAAATGAAGGTTTCTTTTCTTTAATTTCTTCTTCTGCTTTTGTTGATTCTTCCATAGATTTATCTAATTGTGTAGATTGTTCAACCTCTACAGATTGTATACTTTCCTGATTTTTAATTTCAACTTCTTCTACAGTTTCTTCTTTTTTTTCTTGAAGAAGCTTTTTACTTTTTTCTTCAGATAACATACCTTTCATTAATAATTCCAATTCGTCTTGACTTAAATCATCCGCCAAATTAACACCTCTTTTTTATAAATTTTATTACTTTAGTATAAAGCCTATATTACTTAATGTCAATTCTATATAATTACTTAATATTAGAAAAGTTTTTAAACAAGTAAAAAAAAGAGCAAAATTTAATTTGGTTTAGATTATAATAATAGATAATATATTCAATTAAGATTATACAAATTTGTTCATTATAAATTTATAAAAAATTTAAATTATACTTTTATTGATTATTTTTAGATTTTATGATATATTAAACAAAAATAAATTCTATATTCAGGTAAGGAGTTTAATTATGTTATTTAGTTCCATGATATTCTTATGGATATTTTTACCTATTACTCTTATTATTTATTATTTAATAGATAATAAATATAAAAACCTATTTTTACTCATTTCTAGCTTTATTTTTTATAGTTGGGGTGAACCTAGGTATATATATCTTATGTTATTGTCTATAATTATAAATTATTTATTTGGAATATTTATTTATAATCAAACAATATTCTATAAAAGAAAAATCTTATTGTTTATATGTATCTTTATTAATTTGGGTTTATTAACTTATTTTAAATATTTTAATTTTGTTATACAAACTTTAAACTTAGTTTTAAAAAAAGAGATATTTGAAGCAAAGGATATAATATTGCCTATAGGGATATCTTTTTATACATTCCAAGCTCTTTCATATGTTGTTGATGTATATAGAAGTAAAAACAATAATGAAACATTAATAGTACAAACAAATATTTTTAATTTAGCACTTTATATAGCACTTTTTCCACAACTTATAGCAGGACCTATTGTAAAATATCATGATATAGAAAAACAAATTTATGGTAGAGAAATAAATTTTAACAAATTATCTTATGGTATAAAATATTTTATATATGGATTAGGTAAGAAAGTATTAATTGCAAATACTTTAGCAAGTGTTGCTGACAAAATTTTCTCTTTAAATATTTCAGATATAAATACTTCCATTGCATGGCTGGGGATTATATGTTATTCATTACAAATCTATTATGATTTTTCTGGATATTCTGATATGGCAATAGGTTTAGGTAAAATGTTTGGATTTGATTTTATGCAAAACTTTAATTATCCCTATATATCTACTTCAATACAAGAATTTTGGCGTAGATGGCATATTTCTCTGTCAACATGGTTTAGAGAATATTTATATATTCCTTTAGGTGGAAACAGAAAGGGAAAAATAAGAACATATATTAATCTATTAATTGTATTTTTTTGTACTGGTTTATGGCATGGAGCAAGTTTTTCATTTATTTTTTGGGGGCTTTGGCATGGTATGTTTTTAATATTAGAACGAATTTTTTTAAACAAATTATTGTCAAATAATAAAATTAAAATATTAAATAATATTTATACTTTGTTTGTGGTTTTAATAGGATGGGTATTTTTTCGAGTTGAAAGTTTTACTTCTGCTTTAAACTATTTATATAGGATGTTTATACCATATAATTCTAATAATATTTATTTATTAGGTCAATTTGTTGATTTAGAAATTCTACTTGTATTAATAATTGGTATTTTAGGAAGTGGATTCATTCAGACTAGAATTAGCAAAATTTTTATAAAATTTGTCAAGCAAGAAACATATTGTTTTAATGTATTGTTACCAATTATTATATTATTCCTGAGCATAACTTTATTGGCAAGTGGAACATATAACCCATTTATATATTTTAGATTTTAAATTAAATTTATTTATTTAATATGAAATATAACTATATAGTTTAAAAATAAGGAGTATTAAAGATGAAAAAATATAAAATATTTATTTTCATAGCTTTATTTTTTATAATATTATTTATAAATATGAAAACATTATATAATAATATAAATATACAAATAACATATGAGACAAATTCTGATGGAAGTATTCAATTGTTTTATGATAACTTTAAAGAATACCCTTTTGATGAAATAAATTCTCAACGTAAAATAATTAAATCTAATAAAAATTTAATTACTTTTACAGTACCATCTACACAGCTTGAAAAAATTCGTATAGATTTTGAAGGTGAAATGTCTAAAATAATTCTTAAAAATATAAAATATTCAAAATTTGGTATACAAATAAAAGATTTAAAAATAAATAAAGAAAATAATCATATGTTTATACAAAATGATATTTCTATATATTATGAAAATAAAAATTTAGTAATAGATATAATAGGAAATGACCCATATATAGGATATCATAATATCATATATACTAAAATTGATAAACTTATTATGTTTACTTTAGCAAGTTTACTTTCCTTAATAATATCTTATTTAATTATATTAATTTTAAAATATACTTTAGATAAAAATTTAATTAAAACTATTGTTGATAATAAAATAACATTACTACTTATATTTTCATTTATATTATTTATAACACTTCCTAATTTGCTTTTTTATTTTTTTGCAATTAATACTATACTATTTAAAGATGGAAAAGGTGAAAACAGAATATTAAAGGAAAAGCCTATATTATCTGTACACAATATAAAAGAATATCCTAAAGAATTTGAAACATATTATACAGATAATTTACCTTTTAAATCTGATTTTGTAACTTTAAATAGTTATATTAAATATAAATTTCTGAATAAATCTCCTGTTGATTATGTTATAAAAGGTAAAGAAGATTGGTTATTTTATAATTCAAAATATAGGGGAGATGCTGATGAAATAGCAGATTATAGAGGTACTAATCATTATACTAATGAGCAATTGGAATTAATAAAGCAAAATGTACTTTCTAAAAAAGCTTACTTAGATGAAAAAGGAATTGAATTTTATTTATTTATAGCTCCAAATAAAACCACAATATATTCGGAATATGTTCCTAATTATTTTAAACCTATTACTTCAAAAAGTAGAGTGGATATCTTAGTAGAATATTTAAAAGAAAATACAGATATAAATATTATTTATCCAAAGCAGGAATTATTAGAAGCTAAAAATCAATATCAAGTTTATTATAAGTTAGATACTCATTGGAATAATCTTGGAGCGTATATAGGAGCAAAGCAATTAATAAATAAAATAAATATATCTGATAAATTACCAGAATTAAATAACTTAGTAATAACTAACTCTACAATAAAAACCGGAGATTTATCTAGTATGATTAATATAGTAGGTTGGTTAAATGATACGGAATATATTATAGACAATTATAAAGCAGATATTGTAGCAGAGATAATAGAAAATGAAAATTCAAAACTTAGATATAAAAGTAATAACTATAATAATAATAAATTATTAATGTTTAGAGATTCTTTTACTACTGCTTTAACACCATATCTAACTAAAGAATTTGAAGAAAGTTTATTCATTTGGAATCATTCATTTAACAAAGAACTAATTGAAGAAGAAAACCCAAGTATTGTTATCACTGAATTTGTTGAAAGGTATGCTAATTTATTAAATTGGAATTAAATTAATTATAAAAGGGCAGAATTTAAATCTGCCCTTTTAATAAAATTTACCACATATTTAATTTTTTATATTTCTTTTATTATTTACAATCTATACTCTCCATAAATTTATCAAAAGCATTAAGTCCATCTTCTGTTCTTTTATACACACCTGCATCTAAAAGCACTTGTTCAAATATTTTACCAATTTCTTGTTTTAAGATTTCTTTTGCTTCTTGTTTACTATTTGATATTCCATATTTGGATACCATTCTTTCAATCCAAGGTAAATGTTTACTAAGTATATGTTTTTCGTCTAATAATTCATTTTTTCTAAAAACAGTATCCCCGATTAATATAGATTCTATAGCTTCAAGTTCATTCTCTAATCTTCCTGGTAATACTGCTAATCCCATAACTTCTATAAGTCCTATATTTTCTTTTTTCACATGATGTAAATTTGCATGTGGGTGATATATTCCCATAGGATGTTCTTCTGAAGTAAGGTTATTTCTTAAAACTAAATCCATTTCAAATTCGTCTTCTGAATTTTTTCTAACAATTGGTGTTATTGTGTTGTGAGGTACTTTATTTCCGTTCTCATCAGTATATGCATAAATATTAGCTTCTTCATCACTATATTCTCGCCATGTGTTTAATATTTGAGTTGAAAAATGAATAAGACTTTGTTTATTATTACTTGAAATACGTATAACAGACATAGGCCATTTAACTCTACCAATTTTTATATTACTATATTCTTTATTAGTATAAGTTTTTTCTATTTCTGCTTCTTCCATTGGGAATACATGTCTTCCACCTTGGAAATGGTCATGAGTTAATATTGAACCCCCAACTATTGGCAAATCAGCATTAGAACCAATAAAATAATGTGGAAACTGTGAAACAAAATCTAATAAACATGTAAAAGTATCCCTATCTATTTTCATTGGGATATGCTCTTTATTGAAGATTATACAATGTTCATTATAATAAACATAAGGTGAATATTGAAAATAATATTGTGTATTATTTAATATTATAGGGATTACTCTATGATTTTGTCTAGCAGGATGATTTAATGTACCTGCAAAACCTACGTTTTCCAAACATAATAAACATTTTGGATAATTTGATTGTTGTATTAATTTTGCTGCTGCTATATCTTTAGGGTCTTTTTCAGGTTTAGATAAATTAATTGTTATTTCTAAACTACCATAATCTGTATCACTAAGCCAATATAGATTTTTAGCTATTCTATCCACTTGAATATAATTAGAATTTCTTGATAATTTATAAAATTCATCTGTAGCTATTTCCATAGATTCTTTAGTGTTATCTAAAAATTTCTTATAAACTACTGATGGTGAGGGAGTAAGCAAACCCATTATTTTAGCATCCATTAGTTCTCTATATGTTAATGTATCTTCAATTATTCTTTCAGCTACAGCATAATCAAGTATATTATTTAATATAGGAGTGGCTGTTTTTAGTTTTTCATTTGGTATTTCACCATTAAATGGTTCTTTTATATTTAATAAATCCATTAATTGATTTCTTACATATATTATATCAAGTTCTTCAATCATATTATTATTTAATGCAAAATTAAGTAATCTTTCTATCTCTAAAGCTATCATAAAAAGCCTCCTCTGTTAAATTCTTTTTGCTCCATCACCTATTTCTGCTACGTAAAAGTCTGCAACTAAACCTGTTTTAGTTGTATAATTTTTTCCTACTTCTTGTATAAATTTATCAACAGCTTCATTTAATACAATACTTACTGTGCAACCTCCAAAACCTGCTCCTGTCATACGTGAACCAATAGTTCCTTCTAATTTTCTAGCTTCATTTACTAATGTATCAAGCTCTATACCAGTTACTTCATATAGTTTTTTTAATGAATCATGAGATTGATTCATAAGTTCACCAAAACCTTTTATATCTCCATTTTTAAGTAAAGTTACAGCTTTTTTTGTTCTATCATTTTCATAAATAACATGCTCAGCTCTATTACGTACGATACCGCTTCTTATATTAGCTTTGTATTCTTCAAAATCTTCTACACTAACATCAGCTAAACAATTAATATTTTTAAGTTCTTCTATTTCTTTTAATTCTTTTAAAGCTTTTTCACATTCTGAGCATCGTTCATTATATTTTGAATCTGCTAACTCACGTTTTTTATTTGTATTTGCTATAACTATTTTAGCATCTTTTAATATTACAGGAACATATTCATAGAAAAGAGTATCGCAATTAAGGAATATTGCATTATCAGCTTTACCCATACCTATAGCAAATTGATCCATTATACCACTTTTTAAACCAATAAATTCATTTTCAGTTTTTTGAGAAAGTTTAACCATTTCAATCATATCTTTTTTAACTTCAAATAATTCATTTAAAACTACACACATAGCAAGTTCTAAAGAAGAAGAAGAAGATAAGCCAGAAGCATGAGGGATATTACCTGAAAACATAACTTCAAAACCACCAAGTAAAGCACCTTGTTTGATAAATTGATAAACAACTCCTTTAGGATAGTTAACCCAATCATGAGCTTCATCATATTGTATATCATCTAAGTCAACTTCTGCTGTTAAACTAAAATTAGTTGATGCAAATTTTAATCTATTGTCATCACGTTTACGAGCTACAGCATATGTACCAAAACTTAAAGCACAAGGAAATACATAACCTCCATTATAATCAGTATGTTCCCCTATTAAATTAACTCTACCTGGTGAATGAAAAGAAAATATTTCTTTATTACTTTCTCCAAACACTTCTAAAAACTTAACTTGTAATTCTTTTAATTCCATGTGTATTCCTCCTAAAATTCTACTAATATATAAAAAATTATTTTTAAATGATTAAATTTAAAATAATTAATTTTTTTAATCTTATAATAAGTTTTAATCTAAAAGTTGCGTACTTAATCTTTCTTCTTTTATTGTATCTAAAGAGATTTCACCTAAAGATATACAACCTATTAATGATTTTGTAATTGAATTTTCATCAATTATTATATCAGAAAAATCATCTAAATTGGTATCTATACCTTTTTTATTTCCAATTATAATTTCAAGATTAATTGTAATAGTTTCAATATTACACTCTTGTATTTCATCTAAATTTATAGAAAAAAGCATGGGAGTCATATTTAAAAAATTTTTACAATCTTCTTTTGTTAAATCACATTTATAATTAACCACTTTTTTATCTATAATATTTATATGCTTTTCTAAATAGTTAACAACATTATTATTTTTATAAGTTTTATTAATTAGTTTAGAAGATATTAGTTCTCTTATTTCTTGTAAATACAAACGTCCTGGTATTACTTTTATAATAAGTCCATCTTCTTTTAATATTCTATTAAATTCATTATAATTTGCAGGTGTTAATATATCTAATAAAATATCCATAGTATTATTTTTAAATGGTATATTAGCTAAATTTCCAACACACCAATTTACTTCTGTTGAATATTGAGTAGCTAAAGAAATAGCTTCTTTAGATAAATCTACTCCAAAAAAATTATGTTTAGATAATTCTTTATCACAAATTAATTGATTTGTATAATATCCTTCACCACAACCTACATCTATTATATTACAACTATTCTTACCTAAAAGGTGAGTTTGTACTATATTTTTAATTACAGAAGAAACAGGTTCATAAAATCCTTTTTGGAATATTTCTTTTCTGCTTAAAAATAAACTTTTATTATAATTTGTTTTTATATTATTATATAATAAATTAATATATCCTTTTTTAGATATATCAAAGCAATGATTATTATTACATAAAAAACTATTACTTTCATTTAATTTTATACTTGAATTACATATAGGGCATTGAAAAACATTTTCATTTTTTTTAAACTGATTTAATGATTTTATATATTTATTTGTCATTTTTTTATTTTGAAATATTAATTACATCTTGAATTGTTATTTGAAGTTCTTCTGGTATGTCATCCCTTATTGTTTTCAAAGCAAAATAAAAGTTATCTAAATTTTTTGTATCCCTATATGAAAAGTTATATCCTAATTGTTCAAAGTAATTTTTACTAGTTAAAGTTTTTTCATTATATATTGGGTCCTTTAAATCTAAATTTTTAATTACACTTTGTATGAAATCCTTTTGAGTTATAATATCTGTAGTTGTTAAATGAATTATTCCACTTAAATTATTTTTTATAATATAAATTAGTGTTTTTACTATATTTGTATTTGTATTGCTAGATATATAAAGATTAGTTATTACTTCTATAGCTCCACTTTCATATTCAGATTTAAATTCTTCTTTTATAGTTTCTTTGCTAAAAATATGTGGTAAACGAATGACAATAAGGTTTTCAGGAATAATTTGTTTTAATAACGCTTCACATTTGATTTTAAATTTACCATATTCACTAAATGCTTTTGGCTCATCTTCTTCACTGTGAACTTTTGATGGGTCACCATCAAATACATTTCCTGTTGATAAGTATATTAATTTACCATTTGTATTTTTTAAATAATTTGCTATTTCTTCATGTCGCTTAAGTTGTTGTTCATAATCACCACGTAAACAAGATATTACAATGTCTGGTTTAGTAGTAGCTAAGATTTCATCAACACTATTAGCAACATCAAAATGCAATATATTTTTATTAAAATCTGGTTTGTGTCTACAGTATGTTCCATAAACACAATAATAATCTTGAATTTCTTTATATATTGAGCTTCCTATTAAACCACTTGCACCAAGTATTAAAATATTCATATGTTTTTAAAACATAGGCTTAATGCCTAATTTTCTCTCTCCCCTTTTTAATTTATATTTATATATCAAGTGTTAAATCACAACTCTTATATTTGTGGTGTATTAACACTCTATTAATCCTTTTTTAAGGTTACATTTTTAAATATAGCTTTTAAATTATATTATATTAGTAGTTTTAAGATATGTCAAATATTTTAAATATATTTACTACAGTATAGTAAACAAAATTTTTTAATTATAAAATTCAAGTTTTATTTTGTAAATATACTAAAATAAAAAGCTAATTTTTTTATAATAGGATTAAGTATATATTTAACAAAAAATTTTGTTATAATCATACAAATTAAAATTAATATACTTATAGCTACTATTATATCGCCTAACTTTGTATATAGAGTTTTATCATTAATTAATACTACTTCATGGTTTAAATATCCTTTAACTTCTGGTTCTAATATTGATAATATTTTTCCTGTATTAGATATAATAGCAGATATTCCTGTATTAGCAGAACGTAATACATAACGATTATTTTCAACTGCCCTCATAACTGCTTGTGATAAATGTTGTCGTGGAGCAGTTGTACCATTAAACCAAGAATCATTTGTAGATATAGCTATAATTTCACTATCCGAAAATACTTGTTGTCTTGTAATTTCAGGAAAAACAGAATCAAAACATATAAGTGTTGCTATTTTAAAATCTTGTGTTGTAATGGCTTCTTTATTTTTGCCAACAGATATATCATTTTTATTAGCACTTATATTCTTTATATTAGGAAATATTTTAGTTAAAAATCCACTAAATGGCAAATACTCCCCAAATGGAACTAACCTTTGTTTATGATATGTTTGAATTTCATTATTAGGAGAAATATTAAAAATTGCATTATATAAATTGTTATCAATATTTTCAAATGCACCAACTAATATATTTGAATCAATTAATTTAGAAAGTTTATAACATTCATCTAAAAATTCAGGATAATTAGGTAATGTTACAGGTATTGAAGTTTCTGACCAAACTACTAAATCTAATTTATTTTCTGAATTATTATTAGCTATTTTTGTTATTTCTATATGTGTTTCTAATGTATCTAAAATACTACTACTCCATTTTTCTTTAGTTTCTATATTTCCTTGTATTACAGATGCTTGAATTTTTTTTTCATAATCTTTAATATTATTAACACGATAATAACCATAACTAAAATTTATAAAAAATACTATAAAAAAACCAATTAAATATATATAGTTTTTATTGTATAAATAATATGCTATAAATGAATTAGCTAAAACTATTATAGCTGAAACAAGTAAAGACCCAAACAAAGACGCACTTTGTATTATATAAGGATTATTAAATTGTGAATTAGCTAATCTGCCCCAAGTTATACCCATCATCCCTATTTCTTGTGACCACTCCATTAAAATCCATAGTAATACTAAATATGCCCATTTAATTTCAGAATCTTTACCTAAAACGCAACACAATCCACCTAATATTGAAATAAAAATAGTTTGAAATAAAGATAAACCTAGCCAACCAATTAATATTAATAAAATACTTTTAATATTATTAAATTCTAACCAATCTAATGGATATAATCCCCACATCCATAAATACAAAAGGCTATAAAATGTTATTCCATATATAAACATAATAATAAAACCTTGCTTGAAAGTTTTTTGATTAAATAATACATAAAAACAAGGTATGAGAGAAAACCAAATTAAAAAATTCAATGAAGGAAAAGAAAATCCAATAGCAGTTATAATTCCTGAAAGTATACATAAATAATTAGTTTTAATCAAATTTAAAATCCTTTCAAAATATCATTTGTTTTTATACTTAATAAGTTGCCCTATTTTTTTACGGACGACCGCAGGTCGCCACTACTTAATGGTAAATTCTTTGTAGCTATAATATCAATATTTGTTTCGCATATGTTTTTGATTAATATATCACCAATAGAAATAGGTGCTTTTACAGAAATATTATTTATTACATTCATACATTCAAATAATAATTCTTTAGGAAGTGGAACAGTAGACTTTATAGATACTACAGGATAAATTCCATTTTCAACTTTAATAGTAGTAGTAAGTACTCTAGTTGGATGTATACACTCTGATTTAGCATATACTTCACCTCGTTTGCAAGCATTACCTTTTACAGATATAACTTCATTATTGCTTATTTCTACTTCTAAATTACAACCTATAGGGCATACAATACAAACCATTTATTTACCCTCCATTTCTAAACAAATAACTATTTCTTCATCTATATTTTTTAAATTTTCTTTTGGTATATTAATTGATTCCATTTCTCCAGGTGCAACCTTTAATTTTCTGTGTGAATATATAATATTCTCCCCACTTTTAACTTTAATATTTACATTTCTATATTCATTATCAACTCTAAAGTATAGATGTAAATTATCCATATAAGATTTATGTACTCTTTGAGGAACAACATATCTAACACCATTACATGGTTTTATTTTAAAATAATCTTCTTCACTATATTTATTTAATATATATTTACTAGCACATTTCCCTGCTAAATCTGCTTCATCTGATACATAATCAACTAAGTCATGAACATGAAGTACATTTCCACATGAAAAAATTCCACTTACTGTGGTTTCCATATTCTCATATACTACTGCTCCACCTGTTATATTATCTAATAAAACATCTGCATTCAAAGACAATTCATTTTCAGGTATAAGTCCCACTGAAAGTAATATTGTATCACATTCTATATATTCATATGTACCCTCTATTGGTTTTCTATTTTCATCTACTTTAGCAATAGTAACTCCTGTAACTCTTTCATTACCATGTATTTTAGTAATAGTACGCTCAAGTTTTAATGGTATATTATAATCATCAAGACATTGTACTACATTACGTTTAAGTCCAGAACAATAAGGCATAATCTCGCAAACAACTAAAACTTTAGCACCTTCAAGTGTCATACGTCTTGCCATTATAAGTCCGATATCACCTGAACCTAAAATTACAATTTTTTCACCCGGCAAATAACCTTTTATATTAACAAACTTTTGTGCTGCTCCTGCTGTATAAATTCCAGCAGGTCTAGTACCTGATATATTTAATGCTCCTCTGTTTCGTTCCCTACAACCCATTGCTAAAATGATAGCTTTTGCTTGTAATTTAAAAATACCATCTGTTTCATTTGTAGCGGTTATTATTTTGGAATTAGTTATATTAGTAACCATAGTGTTAAGCTTAAAAGGAATATTTAAATCATAAATTTGTTGTTGATATTTAAATGCATACTCAGGTCCTGTTAATTCTTCTTTAAATTTATGAAGTCCAAAACCATTATGAATACATTGTTCTAATATCCCACCTAATTGTTGTTCTCTATCTAAAATAAGTATATCTTTAATACCCTCCCTATAAGCTGAAATAGCAGCAGCCATTCCAGCAGGTCCACCACCTATAATTACTAAATCAACTTGTTTCATCAATACCCCTTCTTTCGGTTATTTTGTTTTTTTGATAATAAAATTAGACTTTAATCCGAACTTTGTAGCATCTTCAATTGGTATATTTAATTCAAGAGCAAGTATTTCAAGTATTTGAGGAGTACAAAAACCACCTTGACATCTTCCCATAGTAGAACGTGTACGTCTTTTGATTGCATCTAAATTTAATGCAGGAGGGTTTTTATGTATTGCTTCTATAATTTCACCTTCTGTAATTTCCTCACATCTACAAATGATTTTACCATACTTTTTGTTTTGTGAAATCAAATTATTTTTTTCATCATCATTCATTTTTCTAAATCCATAATTGTTTTTTCTAAAAGGATTAAAATTATCTTTCTTTACTAAATCTAAACCATAAGTCTTAAGTAAGTCTATAACATAGCAAGCTATAGCAGGGCTAGCTGAAAGTCCCGGAGATTGTATACCAGCAACATGAATAAATCTATCAAAAGTTTTAGATTTTTCAATAATAAAATCTCTAGTATTACTGCAAGCTCTAATTCCTGTAAATGATGTTATAACGGATTTAATATTTATATTTGGAATTGAACGCATAGCATTTTCAATAATATTAGTTCTAGCATTATCTGTTGTAGCAAAATCGTCCTTTTGATTAATGTCTTCAGATGTTGGACCTAATAACAAATTACCATCTACAGTTTGAGTTACAAGCACTCCTTTACCTAATGTAGATGGTACTTGAAAGATAGTATGTTCCACCATATTACCTTCCTTTTTATCTAAAAGTAAATACTCACCTTTTCTTGGTTGTATATTAAAATAATTATCTGAAATCATATTGGCAATTGTATCCGAATATAAACCAGCACAATTTATAATGTATTTACTTTTTATACTATCATTATCTGAGTATATTATAAAATAATCTTCTTTATTTTCAATACTTTTCACACAGAAATTTAATTTTAATTCCAATCCATTATCCATAGCATTACCTATAGAAGCGATTGTAAGTTCATAAGGAGATATTATACCTGAATTTTTAGCAAGTAAAGCCCCTTTTACATTATCAGAAATATTAGGTTCTAATTTTTTTACTTCAGTACCATTTAAAATATGTAAGTCTAAAACACCGTTTTTAATTCCTCTATCTTTTAAAATATTTATATGTTTAAGTTCATCATCGTTAAAAGCAATTACTAGTGAACCATTTTTTTTAAAACTAACATCTAATTCCTTCGATATTTTTTCCATCATGTTAGTACCTTTGACATTAAGCTTAGCTTTTAAAGTATTTGTTTCAGCATCAAAACCAGCATGAACAATTCCGCTATTTGCTTTACTTGTTCCCATTGAAACATCAGAATCTTTTTCTAAAAGACATATGTTTAAATTATATTTTGAAAGTTCTCGAGCAATTAGTCCTCCAACTACTCCACCACCTATTATACAAACATCTACCACTTATTTTCCACTCCTTTTTATATAAAATATTTATACATTATATTTAATATCATAACAAAATTAATATGTCAATGTTTTATAAAGTTAAATAAATTGAATATAAAAAAACTCCTTAAACATAAAGTAAAGTTTAAGAAGTTTTTTATATATAAATAAATTTTTCCCAATCGCTAGGAAATCCAATATGTATTAAATTAATATATTCGTTATATTCTTCTATTATTAATTTAAGAGGTATAACAAATTCACTATCCCATTTATAGATTTTAGGATACATATATTTTAACATAATTATTTGAGGAAATAAATACTGGTTGTTATTAATCACAATGTTTTTAGGCATTTTCGCATAAGCAGGAAAAGACCAAAAATAAAGTCTCGAATAATGAGCACACATATTTCTTAGTTCTGTAAGACAGTATAACCAACTATCTAAATGTTTATATGTAGTATTAAAGCATTCTTTGGCTATGTATTTTTTGTCTTCAAGAACCATATCGCTATAAAAATAAGATAACATTCCCATAGAAAAAAATTCAATAACTACCCATAGTGGAAATTTACCATCATAAACGTTATTATGATGAGTTACAATTTTTGAATTCTTATTGTTCTCAATACATTTATGTATTTTAATATTAAATTCATCATGCTTATGTTTTTTACTAAATGAGTCTTTTTCCATATAGCCTAATTCTCCATATTTATGAGAATGGTAATAAGCTAACTGTATTCGTAAATATATTTCTATTTTTTCTATAGCAGAAAATAAGAGTAAACTTAATTTTCTATCAAATTCATATATTTTATATATAGTAGTAAATTTCATATTAATTTTATATTTACCGTTTATATCTTTAAATGGTAATAAATATGCTGAAATCCTATAATAATTAACATTCTGCAAAAAGTTTTTACAAATAATTTCATCATCAATAATAAATCCTTTGTTTTTTATTAATTCTATTTGCTCTTCAAACTTAGTTGGTTTTTTTGGTTGCATAATAAATATCCCCTAAAGTAAAATGCCCTCTATGGGCCACATTAACATTTTCATGCTAAGAGGTGCTAGAGGTCCTATCAATAAATATTATATGCAATTTTTAAGAAAATATCAACAGAAAATATTACTAAAAAAACTTATATAATTTGGTTAATTTTATTTAAATTATTAATTTTCGCAAAGAAATAATATTCTTATTTTTTATAAAATATTTGAAAGTGTTAAACAAATAATTAAAATGAAAAACAATAATAAAAATTAAACAAAAAAGTTGGTTCGCACTCCGTACGGAGTGCGAACCAACTTTTTTTTGTAGAGTAAAAAAAATAAGAAAACAATAAAATATTGTTTTCTACTAAGTATTATTATTTAGTTAATA
>CAZWZB010000007.1:0-12027 GCA_964638835.1 uncultured Eubacteriales bacterium
GCATTAGGTATTGTTGGTACTGGTTCTGGATTTACAAGTAGTAATACAGTTTCTAATGGTACTGATAATACAAATATCGAAAAAGCTTTGGATATAACAAGCCATAAAACTGCTGCTTCTGCTATCACTACTATAGATGCTGCTATTAAAAAAGTTTCTAGCCAACGTGCAAGTCTTGGTGCTTACCAAAATAGATTAGAACATACTATAAACAACCTTGATGTAGGTGCTGAAAACTTACAAGCAGCTGAATCTCGTATTCGTGACGTTGATATGGCTTCTGAAATGATGGAATTTAGCAAAAATAATATTTTAACTCAAGCAGCTCAATCTATGCTTGCTCAAGCTAATCAATCAACTCAAGGCGTTTTATCATTATTAAGATAATAAATTATAAAAAGGAAACTCTCTTTTATGGAGAGTTTCTTTTTTAGTATTAAATAAAGAATAATATTATTAAATATAAGGGCGACCTTCGGTCAATGTCATTTCCTCTATTTCATATAAGAAAAATTAAGATTGTATTTGCAAGAATTATTCCCAATATTTATGTAGGGGCGACCTGTGGTCGCCCCTACAATTCATTCTCATTTAATTTAATATATGACGAATTATTCTATAGTAAACATTCTCTTTTTTTACTTAATTTCATTAATATTAATCAATTTAAAATAAATTAACTTGTTGTAAGTTAATAGTTATGTTAAAATATAATAATTAATATTATTTTCTGTTTAAATAGTGTATGTTTAATCGAACTTTTAATTATTTTTTATGAATTTATAAAAACCAACAAAGGTAAGGAGGTAATATATGGAGCATGAACAGAGCAAAATAAAAAATTTGAGGACTATTTGCACAGTAACAATTTCAGTAGTATTTGTAGTTAGCGGTATAATTGTATTTAATAGAAGTAAAATATCTAATATTGAAAATATTAAACATATAGTAAATGTATCAAATAAAAATATAGAGAACGAAGAAAAATTGAAAAAAGCAATTCTTCCATTAAATAATTATATGGAACAACCCAATACTAATTTTAGAACTTACATAAAACCTGAAAAAGTAAAAGGTATATATGTATCAGGGTATAGAGCAGGTACAGATACATATATAAATGATTTAATAAGAATTGCTAACGAAACAGAAATAAATTCTATGGTAATAGATATTAAAAATGATAACGGCGAAATTACATATAAAATGAATTTACCAGATGTAATTGAAATTGGAGCTACAAGAAATTATATAAACAATATACATGAGCTTATAAAAACTTTAAAAGAAAATAATATATATCCTATAGCACGTATAGTTACATTTAGAGATAATTATCTTTGTGAAAAAAATCCTAATCTAGCTATAAAAAATACAGATGGCTCTATATGGAGAGATAAACAAGGCACATCATGGCTAAATCCTTATAATAAAGATGTTTGGGAATATATAATAAATGTATCAAAAGAAGCCGCATTGGTAGGTTTTAAAGAAATCCAATTTGATTATATGTTGTTTTCGACAGACTCTAAAATAAAAGAAGCTGATTTTTCTGTAGTAGAAACTCAAACATCAAGAAAAGATATAATAAATGAATTTATACAATATGCTTATGAACAATTATCACCCTTAGGTGTATATATTTCAGCAAGTGTATATGGTTCAATAATAGATAATAAATTAAATACTAACTTAATAGGGCAGGACTATGTTGAATTATCTAAAAATTTAGATTATATATCACCTATACTATATCCATCACGTTATGCAGAAGGCTCATTAGGAATAGAATATCCTGTTTTAGAACCATACAATATCATATATAATTCAATGAATCTATCAAAAGAAATAATATCAAATATTGATGTGGATGAAAACAAAGCAACTGTAAGACCTTGGTTACAGGATTTTACTGCTACATGGTTAGAACCAAATCAAGTTTATGGAGTAGAACAAGTAAGAGAACAAATAAATGCTGTTTATGATTCTGGTTTAGAAGAGTGGATTTTATGGAATGTAAATTGTAATTATACAGAAGATGCATTAGAAAAAGAAAAATAATTTGTTTAAATTTTTGAAAATTAAGAGAATAGGGTATAAGATACCTCTAAAATGTGATTATATTAGGAATAAATAAATTTAAATATCAAGGGGAATGGATAAATCTGTTCCCTACATAATATTATGGGTTAAGGAAAATTTATATTCTGTTAAATATTATACCACAACCACAATCAAAAATTTGTATTCTTTGAAATATTACACCACAACTACAATCAAAAATTCTAATATTGTAGGGGCGACCTGCGGTCGCCCGCCCATATATACCGTTTTTAAATATTAGTAAAGGAGATTTTAAAATGTTAATACGTCCTAGACGTCTAAGAATGAATGAAACCATAAGAGATTTAGTTAAAGAAACTATTATTACTAAGAATGATTTAATATATCCTTTATTTATAATAGAAGGTAAAAATATAAAAAATGAAATATCTTCTATGCCGGGTATATATAATCTATCAATTGATAATTATTTAATAGAGTTAGAAGAAGTAGTTAAATTGGGGATAAAAGCAATCTTATTATTTGGAATACCAGATACTAAAGATAATTTAGCAACAAATGCTTATAATGATAATGGAATAGTTCAAAAAGCTATAAGAGAAACTAAAAAGTATTATCCTAATTTATTAGTAATAACAGATGTTTGTTTATGTGAATATATGTCACATGGTCATTGTGGTTTAATTAATAATACAGAAATATTAAATGATGAAACCTTAGAATTATTAGCTAAAACTGCCATTAGCCATGCAAGAGCTGGAGCTGATATAGTTGCTCCTTCTGATATGATGGATAACAGAATATACTATATAAGAAATGCTCTCGATAAAGAAGGTTTTAAAAATACAGCTATATTATCATATAGTGTAAAATATTCATCTGTTTTTTATGGTCCTTTTAGAGAAGCAGCTAAATCGGCTCCTACTTTTTCAGATAGAAAAACATATCAAATGGATATAGCAAATAAAAGAGAAGCTATAAAAGAAACTCTTTTAGATATAGAAGAAGGTGCTGATATTATTATGGTGAAACCAGCCTTATCTTATTTAGATATTATAAGGAGTGTAAAAGAGATAAGTAATTTACCTGTGTGTGCTTATAATGTAAGTGGTGAATACTCAATGGTAAAAGCTGCTGCTTTAAATGGTTGGCTTGATGAAAAAAAAGTAGTTATAGAAATAATGACAGGTATAAAGAGAGCTGGAGCTGATATAATTATTACATACCATGCAAAAGACATTTGTAGATATTTGGAGGAATAATATGAAGTCACAAATTTTAATGGAAAAAGCAAAACAACTAATACCTGGAGGTGTAAATAGCCCTGTAAGAAAGCCACCTTTTATAAAAAAAGCAAAAGGTTCAAAGTTATATGATGTAGATGATAATGAGTATATAGATTATGTTGGTTCTTGGGGTCCTATGATTTTAGGACATAATAATGAAACTGTTCTAAATGCTGTTAAAGAGGCATTAGAAAATGGTATGAGTTATGGTGCTCCTACGGAAACCGAAATTGAACTGGCAGAATTAATATGTAAAGCTATACCTTCTATAGAAATGGTTCGTATGACAAGTTCAGGTACAGAAGCTGTTATGAGTGCTATAAGAGTAGCAAGAGGTTTCACAGGTAGAGATAATATTTTAAAATTTAATGGTTGCTATCATGGGCATTCAGATAGTTTATTAGTTAAAGCAGGGTCGGGAGCTTTAACAACAGGTGTTCCTAGTAGTTCTGGTATTCCTGTTGATTTTGCTAAACATACTATTACAAGTGAGTATAATAATTGTGAAATGTTAAAAGATATATTTTTAGAATTTGGGAATACTTTAGCAACAGTAATAGTTGAACCTGTAGCTGGCAATATGGGAGTAATACCACCTAAATTAGAATTTTTAAAATTGTTAAGAGAATTAACTTATAAATATGGTGTAGTACTTATATTTGATGAAGTAATAACAGGATTTAGATTAACTTATGGTGGAGCTCAAAATTTATATGATATAGTTCCTGATATGACAACATTGGGAAAAATAATTGGAGGGGGTATGCCTGTTGGTGCATATGGAGGTAAAAAAGAAATAATGAAAATGGTATCTCCATTGGGTAATGTATATCAAGCAGGAACTTTATCTGGTAATCCAATAGCAATGACAGCAGGTATAACTACACTTAATATATTAAAAAATGACGAAAAAATATATAGTCGATTAGAGCAGAAAGGAAATCTTTTAGAAAAAGCATATATATCATTAAGTAAAAAATATAATATACCATTAACTATAAATAGAATAGGTTCATTACTTACACCTTTTTTTACTAATGATGAAGTAATAGACTATATTTCTGCTACTAAAAGCAATATACAGATATTTAATAGTTATTTTAAAAAAATGTTGGCAAATAATATTTATATACCTCCATCACAATATGAGGCTATGTTTATATCAGATTCAATAACACAACAAGAAATAGATAAAACAATAGAAGCTATAGATAATGTATTTAAAAGTTTTTAAAGTTAAAAGAGGAATGTTTATTTATTTGTCGAATATTAATTATAACATAGATAGGGATGCTAATAATGTATTATGCAGAGGAATTAATAGAAGAAATTAGAATGCAAAATGATATTGTAGATGTAATTTCAGAATATGTTCACTTAAAGAAAAAAGGTACATCATATTTTGGATTATGTCCATTTCACAATGAAAAAAGTGCATCATTTTCAGTTAGTCCAGATAGACAAATATATCATTGCTTTGGTTGTGGTGCAGGCGGTAATGTTATTAGTTTTATTATGCAAATAGAAAATTATGATTTCGTTGATGCTATTAAATATTTAGCTCAAAAAGCTAATATAAATTTACCTGAAGCTGAATATTCGGATGAAGCAAAAAAACAAGTTGAATTAAAAAAAATTTTGTTTGAAATTAATAAAGAAGCTGCAAGATATTTTTATTCAAATTTACATATTGAAAGGGGACAAGTAGCATTACGTTATTTAAATGAAAGACATATTTTAACTAAGTTTCAACGAAAATTTGGATTAGGTTTTTCTAATTATGCAAGAGGGGATTTATACCAATACCTTTTAAATAAAGGATATAAAAAAGATATATTATTAAAATCAGGTCTTGTATCTGCTGAAAAAAATAAAGATACTTGTTATGACAGATTTAATAATAGATTAATGTTCCCAATATTTGATATACATAATAATGTTATTGGTTTTGGTGGTAGAATTATAGGCTCAGGAGAGCCCAAATATTTAAATTCTCCTGAAACTATATTATTTGATAAAAGTAAAAATTTATATGGACTTAATTTAGCAAGATTAAGTAAAAAAAATCAAATTATAATTGTTGAAGGTTATATGGATACTATTACATTACATCAAGCTGGTTTTAATAATACAGTAGCTTCTTTAGGTACATCATTTAATATTGAACATTCTAAATTACTTAGAAAATATACTCAAGAAGTTATTCTTATATTTGATAGTGATGAAGCTGGTATAAATGCTACTTTAAGAGCAATTCCTATACTTTTATCTTCTGGCTTAAAAGTTAAAGTACTTCAAATCCCTAATGCTAAAGACCCTGATGAATATTTACAAAAATATGGTCAATTAGCATTTGAAAATCTATTAGCTACAGCAAAAAGTTATATTGATTTTCAAATATTATGTATTAAAAAGAAGTATAATATTGAAAATACAGAGGAAAAAATAAAATTCACAACTGAAGTTGCAAAGTTATTACAAAAACTAGATAATGATATAGAAAAAGATGCTTATATAAAACAAACAGCAAAAATTACAGATATATCTGAAGGTTCTATAAGAAGTGAAATATCAAAAATTAATTTAAAAATTGAAACTCCCAAAAAAATTACTAATCAAAAACCTATTTTAACATATAATAACCACAATACAATAAAACAAGATACAAATACCTTACCAAAAAATTTAATAAAAGCTCAAATAAGTTTATTAAACCTTATAGCTACTAATGAATTAGTATATGAAAAAGTAAAACAATATTTAAAACCAGAAAATTTTATTGAGGCTAGCTTTCAAAATTTGGCAAAAAAAATATATGAGTTACGCAATAAAAAAAGTAATATTTATCCTGCTGAATTAATTAATTACTTTGATAAGCCTGAAGAGCAGAAAATAGTATCAGCAGTTTTTTCATTAAATACAGAAGAATACTCCCAAATCTCTACTTTAGAGAAACTTATAAATGACCAAGTAAAACTTATTTTAAAAACTCATTTAAATAAGATAAGCAAAGAATTAAAGGATGAGAATGTATATGAGATGCAACAATTATTAGAAGATGGGCGAAATCTTGATAAATTGAATATTACATTAACAGATGGTTAAAATATTAAATAGTGTAGAAAGGATGAATTGCTTTGAAACTCAACAACAATGAAGAAAATAGCCTAATAACCCGATTAAGAGAGCTTGTAGTTATAGGTAAGAAAAAAAAGGGTGTTCTTGAATATAAAGAAATAACTGAATATTTGGGTGATATTGAACTTGATGCCGACCAAATAGATAAAATTTATGAATATTTTGAATCACAAGGAATAGATGTACTTGGTGTTATTGAAGATGAAGAAGAACTTGAAAAAGAAATAGAAAAAGAGCTTGATTTAACACTTCCAGAAGGTATAAATATAGATGACCCTGTTAGAATGTATTTAAAAGAAATAGGTAAAGTTCCCTTATTAAATGCAGATGATGAAACAATGCTAGCAAAAAAAATGGAATTTGGAGATGCTGAAGCTAAAAAAAGACTTGCTGAAGCCAACCTTAGACTTGTGGTAAGTATTGCTAAACGTTATGTTGGTAGAGGAATGTTATTTTTAGATCTTATTCAAGAAGGAAACCTTGGACTTATTAAAGCAGTTGAAAAATTTGATTATCGTAAAGGATATAAATTTAGTACCTATGCTACTTGGTGGATTAGACAAGCAATAACAAGAGCTATTGCAGACCAAGCAAGAACTATAAGAATTCCAGTTCACATGGTTGAAACAATTAATAAACTTATACGTGTTTCTCGTCAACTTTTGCAAGAGCTTGGGAGAGAACCAACTCCAGAAGAATTATCTGTTGAAATGGAAATGTCTGTTGAAAAAGTGCGTGAAATATTAAAAATAGCTCAAGAACCCGTTTCACTTGAAACACCTATAGGTGAAGAAGAAGATAGTCATTTAGGTGATTTTATTCCTGATGATGATATTCCTGCTCCAGCAGAAGCTGCTGCATTTACTTTATTAAAAGAACAACTTATAGAAGTGCTTGATACATTAACAGATAGAGAAGAAAAAGTTTTAAGACTTCGTTTTGGATTAGATGATGGCAGAGCAAGAACATTAGAAGAAGTTGGTCGTGAGTTTAATGTTACACGTGAAAGAATACGTCAAATAGAAGCAAAAGCTTTAAGAAAACTAAGACATCCTAGTAGAAGTAAGAAGTTGAAAGATTATTTAGAGTAAAATTTTATGTCTGATTACATTTAACTATCCTCTTAATCGGTTGAATGTTCAGCTTCTTTTTTTATACTAATTTAGAAAGAGTAAAATAAATGGATATAAGATTATCAAAAAGGTTAACCGTAGTTGCAAATCAAGTTAAATATCGTACTATTGCTGATATAGGTACAGACCATGCTTATGTTCCTATATATTTATGTAATACTAATAAAATAGATAAAGGCTTCGCTTGTGATATAAATAAAGGACCATTAGAAAAAGCTAATATAAACATTAGAAATTATAATTTTGAAAATAAAATAACAACTTTATTAAGTAATGGTCTTTCTAAAATTTTTCCCGATCAAGTTGAAACGATTATTATTTCTGGCATGGGTGGAAAACTTACAATTGATATTTTAAATAATAATTTAGAAACTGTTAAAAGTTTAAAACAATTAGTATTACAGCCACAACTTGATGTTTATGATGTTAGAAAATATATACATAATATAGGATTTTGTATAGAAAATGAAGAAATGATATTAGAAGAAGGAAAATATTACAATATTATAAGTGCGGTTGCTTCTTATGAAAAATATACAAAAGAAACAGATTATATTTTTGGTAAAGTTTTAATGGAAAATAAAAATCAAGTATTAAAAAGCTATATAGATAATAAAATTAAAAAATATAATCAAGTTATTAATAATCTAAATTTAAATAATACTTTATTTACAAATAAAAGAAAAGAGCAATTATTAAACGAATTAAATTTATTTGAGGAGGTTTACAAATGGTTATAAAATGTGAAAACATAATAAATTATATGAATGAAATCGCTCCAGAATATTTAGGTGTTAGTTGGGATAATATAGGTCTTTTAGTAGGGAATAATAAAAGTATAATAAAAAAAGTTCTTATTGCATTGGATGCAACAGATAGTGTAATTGATGAAGCTATAGAAAATAAAATTGATTTAATAATAACTCATCATCCTTTAATGATTAATCATATAAAAAGAGTTACTAACGAAACTTTAAACGGCAAATTATACAAGCTTATACAAAATAATATTGGATTATATTCAGCTCATACAAATTTTGATAGTGCAACTAATGGTATAAATGATATTTTGGTAAAGCTATTTGGTATTAAGGATGTAAAAGTTTTAGATGTAACATATACTTCAAATGAAAATGGAGAAAATAAAGATTATGGTTTAGGAAGAATAGGAGTACTTGAAGAAGAAACAACTTTACTTGAATACGCTAAATTAGTAAAAGAAAAGCTTGGGCTTAGTACTATTAATGTTGTTGGCGATTTGAACAGAAAAATTAAAAAAGTAGCTTTGTGTAGTGGTAATGGTTCTAGTTTTTTTGAAAAAGCAGCACAACTAAAAGCAGATGTTTATATATCAGGAGATGTAAAATATCATGATGCACTTAAAGCATTGGAAATGTCTATGTGTTGGATAGATGGAACTCATTATGCAACAGAAAATATAGCAATGCCTATTTTAAAACAATACTTAGAAGATAAAGCTAAATCTGAAAATTGGGAAGTGGAATTTATTAACTCAAAAATAAATGGTCAACCATTTAAAACAGTGTAAAGATTGGAATGATTATAATGAGTGAAGTTAATTTATGTATAAATAATGAAAGTATTAAATGTAATAAAGGTATTACACTAGAAGAATTAGCACAACAATATAAACATTTATATAAAACTATAGTGTCTGCTAAAGTAAATAATGAAATTTCCGAGTTAAAAACACAAATTTTTGATGATAGTACAATAGAATTTTTGGATTTAACAGATTCTGATGGGATGCGAATTTATCAAAGAAGTGTTTCATTCCTTTTTATATGTGCTGCAAAAGAAGTATTAGGGGAATGTAAAGTATTAGTAGAACATTCAATAGGTAGGTCGCATTATTGTGAAATACATAAAGATGGTTTACAATTAAATAATGAAATTGTTGCTAAAATAGAACAAAAAATGTTTGATATGGTTAATGAAAATTTATCTATTGAAAAAGTTTATGTAGATATGAAAGAAGCTATTTCCATACTAAAAACTAACAATATGTATGATAAAATAAATTTATTTAAATATAGAAAATCTTCTAGAATAAGTTTATATAAATTACAAAGTTATTATGATTATTTTTATGGTTATATGGTACCAAGTACAGGTTATTTAGATAAATTTGGGTTATTATTAAAAGATAATGGTATTGTTCTTAGTTTACCATCAACTAAAAATCCAACAATAGTTCCTAAATTCGAGCCACTAGAAAAACTTACACAAGTATTTCATGAATATGGTCATTGGGCTAGAATACTTAATGTAGATACTGTAGGGTCTTTAAATGATATCATATGTAAAGGAGAAATAGGAAACTTAATAAGAGTTTCTGAAGCTTTACATGAAAAGAAAATAGCTTATATTGCTGATACAATTAATGCAAACAAATCAAAAATAGGTGTAGTTTTAATAGCAGGTCCGTCATCTTCTGGTAAAACTACTTTTGCTCAAAGGCTTTGTGTTCAATTAAGAGTAAATGGATTAATTCCATATGTTATATCATTAGATAATTATTATGTTGATAGGGAACTTACTCCAAAAGATGAAAATGGTGAATATGATTTTGAAGCATTAGAAGCATTAGATTTAGAATTATTCAACAAGGATTTAAGTACTTTATTAAATGGTGGAACTGTACAACTTCCTTATTTTAATTTTAAAACAGGAAAAAGAGAATTTAAAGGTAACTTTTTAACATTAAAGCAAAATCAAATACTTGTAATAGAGGGTATTCATGGACTTAATGAAAGATTAACAAAATCTATTCCAAAAGAAAGTAAATTTAAAATATATTTAAGTGCATTAACTCAATTAAATATTGATTATCACAACAGAATCCCAACAACAGATGCACGTATTATAAGAAGAATTGTGAGAGATAATCATTTTAGAAGTTTTGATGCTGCTAGAACGATAAGTTTATGGCCATCTGTAAGGCGTGGTGAAGAAAAATATATTTTCCCATATCAAGAAGAAGCAGATATTATGTTTAATTCTTCTTTAATATATGAACTATCAGTATTAAAACAATATGTTGAACCTTTATTATTTCAAATAGATAAAACAATGCCTCAATATAACGAAGCCAAACGACTTATAAAATTTATGGATTATTTTTTAGGTGTACCTAGTGAAGATGTACCAAATAATTCTATAATAAGAGAATTTATAGGTGGAAGTTGTTTTAAGGTTTAAAGATTAATAAAATAATTAAAGTTAAAAATAATAATAAAGTAAAATTTAAAATCAATCTTGTGTCGCACTCCTTTATGAGTGCGACACGACTTTGAATTAAAAAAATAATAAACAATATTTTATTGTTTATTATTTTTTTTAATTATTTATTTATCTTTGATTTCACAACTTTACTAAATCACTTATATTTATAATTGTTAAATTATTATCTTTGAAAAAGAAATATTTTAAATTACGATTATTACCTACATCTTTAATACTATCAATATCTTTTATTTCTAAGTAGGTAATCCTATTTTTCTATTTGTGTTATGTTATTTAATTTAAATATAATTAATTACTAAAATTAGCTGTTATTTGTTTAACATTAGAAATAAAATGTGGATTTTGTGAACTTATAAAATTATTATTATCAATCTAGCCTATAAATAGAGTTTAAAATAATTGTTATTTATACATATACTTGCTATTTAATTACCTCACCATTATTTCTATAAGAAGTAAGGATTACTTTAGGATTATTACTTAAATCTATACTTGTTAGCTTATTATTATAACAATAAAGTTTAGTTAAATTGGGATTATTACTTATATCTATATTTGTTAATTGATTATCCTTACAATAAAATTTAGTTAAATTAGGATTATTGCTTATATCTATATTTGTTAGTTCATTCCAACTACAATCAAGAGAAGTCAAATTAGGACTATTACTTACATCTACACTTGTTAGTTTATTATTATAATAATAAAGTTTAGTTAAATTAATATTATTACTTACATCTATATTTGTTAATTGATTACTTCCACAATAAAGTTCAGTTAAATTAATATTATTACTTACATCTATATTTGTTAATTGATTACTTCCACAATAAAATTTAGTTAAGTTAGGATTATTACTTATATTTATATTTGTTAATTCATTCCCAATACAATCAAGAGAAATTAAATAATGATTATTACTTACATTTATATTTGTTAATTGATTATCTCCACAAGAAAATTTAGTTAAATTAGGATTATTATTTACATCTATATTTGTTAGTTCATTATTTTCACAAAAAAATTCAGTTAAATTAGGATTATTACTTACATCTATATTTGTTAATTCATTATTTTTGCAATAAAATTTAGTTAAATTGGGATTATTACTTATATCTATAGTTGTTAGTTTATTATCT
>CAZWZB010000007.1:12127-119627 GCA_964638835.1 uncultured Eubacteriales bacterium
AAATTTAGTTAAATTGGGATTATTACTTATATCTATAGTTGTTAGTTTATTATCTACACAATAAAGTTCAGTTAAGAAAATAATATGGCTTAAGTCTAAATTTCCAATTAAATTTAAATTATTAATATTAATTGTCTTAATTCTTCTTTCATTTTCCTCATTCCATAAAATACCATACTATGTATTGGGTTTATACGGATTATACTTTTTACTCATTCTTTCACCATTTTTAATACCGTGAATATCTTCTATTTCTAAAAATTTCACTAATTTTTGATAATCATTATCATTATATCCCAATGGAGTTATAAAAGTTGTAGACATAGATATAATTCTCCTTAATAATATGTTTATATTTCAATTATATATATTTATTATAACAATTTAAAATATAAAATCAATCAAATTTTGCTATTTTATTAATTCAAAATTAGAATCTTTATAACTTTAAAATCGTTTTATAATAAATATTATTAAGATTTAAATAAAGTTAATTTAAAAATTAAATTCTGTTGACAAAATAAGCAAATGTATTTAGAATTAACTAATAAATATTATAAAAAACTAATTAAGCAGTTAATTATACATTCTCTCATAAATAAAATTAACAATAATACTATAATTTAAAAATATACTAAGTAAAAAGTTCGGTTTTAAAAAATATCAGAAATTTTTACTTTACTAATTTTGAGGTGAAAACATGCTACTCCAAAAAGGTTTTAGAAGTAAATTAGATGCATTTTTTGATTTGAAACAACCTATTATGGTTGATATTAGTATAGATTGCCATAATGAAATAGACATATGTTGTTTTGGTGTTGATGAATTTAATAGATTATCAGATGACAAATATTTAATTTTTTATAATCAACTTAATTCCCCTGAAAATGCAATAACAATGCAATTATTTAACAATTCATCAAAGACAACTATTTATCTTGATGAATTGCCTAGTAAAATTAAAAAACTTGCTTTCACAATTAATATTGATGGTAACCTTACAATGAGTTCTATAAAAAGTGGTTTTGTGAAACTAAGTCAAAATAACAAAGAAGTCTTAGAACTTAATCTTAATTCTAGCAATTTTACTACTGAAAAATCGGTTATAATTATCGAAATATATGAAAAAAATGGTTGGAGGTTTGGGGCTATTGCTAGTGGTTTTAATGGTGGGTTATTAGCTTTATTAAAAGATTTTAGTTGTGAAGAAATAATAGAAACATCTAAAAATATAACAATTCAAAAACTAAAAAATACTAATATAACAACTCCATTAAAGATAGATGAACAAAATAAAATTGCAATAACATCTTTAGAAAAAAAGTTAGAAAAGTCTGCTCCTAAATTATTTAACTTAGCAAAACCATTAGAAACAGTATTGGAAAAAAATGATTTAACTTCTACCATAGCAAAAGTAGCTTTAATACTTGATATATCTGGTTCTATGGAGGAAAAATATAAAAATGGAACAGTACAAATGATAATTAATAAAATGTTACCTCTAGCAGTTCAATTTGATGATAATAGTGAACTTGATTTTTGGTATTATGGCTCAAATTTTAAACGTGTAGAAGCTATAACTATGGAAAACTATGAAGAAGCAGTACCAAAAGATTATACTAAATTAATGAGTTTGCTTGGATATGGTAATAATGAAGCTCTTGTTATGCAAGATATCATTAAAGAATATAAAAATAGCAAAATACCAGCTTACATTATATTTATTACAGATGGTGGTGTAGGGTCAACTACTAAAATAAAAAATTGTATGATTGAATCTTCAAAGTATCCTATATTTTGGCAATTTATTGGAATTGGTGGCTATGGTTATGGTATTTTAAAAAGATTGGATACAATGAGTGATAGAAAAGTTGATAATGCAAATTTTTTTGCTTTAGATGATTTTAAAACTGTTACTAATGAGGAATTATATTCAAGGATGCTAAATAAATTTCCTATTTGGTTAGAAAAGTCTAAAGGATTAGAAATTTTAAAAAGTTAATATAATTAAAAAAAGCTATGATAACACATAGCTTTTTTTTAATCTATTGTAAATAATATTTCATTTGATTTAGTATAGTTAAGTTTATCCTTTGCTATTTTTTCTATATAAGCATCTGATTTATAAAGTTCTAAATCATTTTTTAATTCCATTTGACGAGTTTCTTGTTTTTTTATTTCTTGTTCTATTGAATCAAGTTGAATTTTAAGATTTGAGTATGTATTATAACTTGTACTAATATACATAAATACAGAGCATAAAAAGATAATCATAAAAATAGGATATAAACTTTTAACCAACCCTTTTTTTCTTTTCGCCATTTCATCACCTCTATTTTTTACTTAAAATTATTTTCATTTCTCGTATAAATCCTTTAGTTGTCTTTTTAAGTTTAGATGTGCTTCTTCGTTGAGTTTTAATTAGTAGAGATTTTAAATTTTTAATGAATTTTTTGATAATATTATATGGATACATTAATAGTTTAATTATAAACTTAATTGGAATTAAAATTGCTTTTATAATAGAAATTATACATTTTTTTATAAATTCTATTATTTTGATTGTTATAGGGAAAAATATTTGACTAAGAGTTAGAAAATATATACCCATACCCATAAATGCTCCAATTATAGCAAAAGGTCTTACTTCACCATAATTTTTATGTAATAATATATAAAACATAACTAATGATACAAAAACCCAATATATTAAATCTTCAAGTTGTATAAATATATTAGGGTGTTTTATTAGCTTTCTAAATATTCTAAATAAGTCGTAAACAAAACCTATAAAAAATCCAACACAAATAGTTGTTATGAATATTGATGCTTGTTCATTTATAGATATCCCCATATTAACACCCTCTTATTTAAATATTCGGGCTAATAGTGAATTTTTTGGTTTATCATACCCTCCTGTTTGACTATAAGATATACTATCTATTTCTCCATCAACTTCAAGTTCACCTTTCTCAAGATTAAGTTTGTTTACATGAAGATTAACTCCTCTTATAGTTAACATACCTAATTCTGTTTCTGTTATAATATTTTCTTCATCAAATGCAAACACATCTAAAACTCCTGTGATAGATATTTTACTTCTATCATCCATTATAACCATATGCTTTTTTTCAAATTTTTTTTCTTCTGGCATATTTATAACCTCCTCAATACTTATAAAGTCGTTGTATATTGATATTATTATATTGAGGGAGTTTATAAAATATTCCTTTATAGAGAGCGATACATTCCTATTGCATCTTCTTTTCTTACAGTTTCTCTTATAGACAATACTTCTACTTTAGTTAAGTTATTTCCAAAACGTATTTCTATTATATCGCCTACTTTTATTTCTGTACCTGCTTTTGCTACTTTTTCATTTACAGTAACTCTACCTGCATCACATGCATCATTTGCTATTGTACGTCTTTTTATTATTCTTGACACTTTTAAATATTTATCTAATCTCATAAAATCCTCCATAGATTAAAAAAAGTGCCGATCGGCACTTTTTAAGAATTGATGGCATCTTTCAAAGCTTTACCAGCTTTAAATCTTGGTGCTTTTGACGCCTTAATTTGCATTGGTTCATTAGTTTGTGGATTTCTACCTTCTCTAGCCGCTCTTTGTGCTACATCAAATGTTCCAAATCCTACTAATTGAACTTTCTCATCTTTTATTAATTCTTCTGTTACTACTTCTTCAAATGCTTTTAATGCCTTCTCTGCATCCTTTTTAGTTAATTCAGCTTTCGCTGCTATAGCTGCTACTAATTCAGCTTTGTTCATTTTAAATTCCTCCTCATTTGATTTATATTTACCAAATTTTTTTAAGCTTTGGCAACTATAATAAGTACCTCAAACTTATTTATAAACTGTTCTATTGAATTTGTCAAGGTAAATTAAATATTTATTTAAAAAAACATTGAAAACTTTGAACTTTAATCTTATGTCACAATAAGTATATCACAATAGTTAAAAAACTCATATAGTTAAAATAACTTATTTTAAACTTATTTATATGTTAATTACTCACAAAAAAAGGACTTCTATAGTCCTTTTTTATTAATTTCTTAGTGTTAATTAAAATATTATTGTTCCATTTGTTTTCCCAAAAAAGCAGATGCTGTTTGAGCTAATTTTGTTTCAACTTCGCCCATTTTTTTACCATTTGATAAAAATACTACTGCTCCTAATACATCTCCCTCTGATATAATAGGTGTAATAAGTTCTGAGCTATATATATCTTCAACATCTTCTTCTAATATTGAAACAAAGGAATTATCATTTCTAGTAGCTATAACAGTAGTTCTTTCATTAAGAACTTTTTCCATTTCTGGACTTAATGGTTTATCTATAAGTTCTTTTTTTGCACCTCCTGCTACAGCTATAATTTGGTCTTTATCAGCTATACATATAATATGTCCGGCTGACTGTGCTAAAGAGTCTGCATATTCTTTAGCAAAATCTCCAAGTTCACTAACAGGAGAATATTTTTTTAATATTACTTCTCCTTCAACGTCTGTAAATATTTCTAAAGGGTCGCCCTCTCTAATTTTTAAAGTTCTTCTAATTTCTTTAGGAATAACAACTCTTCCTAAATCATCTATTCGTCTTACAATTCCTGTTGCTTTCATGCTAAATTCAGTTCCTTTCTTAACATAAATTTCTGTAAAAGCTATTTATTATAAACTTTTAAACAATATTTAAGAACTTATAATAATTTTAATAGCTTTATTTACAAAAATAGTATTTGATAATTTAGAAATTTTATGCATTTTATTAATTTTTATTTTATTTTATTTAATGTTTTATAACTATAATTTTTATTTTATCCCATATTTCTGTATTTATTTCTATTTTTATTTTTTCTGACCATTTTTTATATTCTTGTTCACCTATTTGTTTTTTTCTTAAATCAATATAGCTTTGTTGTATACTTTGTTCATCTGTAACTGGGTTTTCTTTTAGATATTCTTTTAAATACTCTCTAAAATCATTTTCATTAAGTTCAAAATTATCTGTTATTTTATCATAAACTTTGTTTCTTAATAAAGTTTCTTCTATAATTTTAGTTAATTGAGATTCTGTTAATTTTATATTATAAAGTGCTAAAGCTTCTGAATTATCCAAAATATTTTTAGCTTCTATAATGGCATTAGTTTTTTCTTCTTTAGTTAAACTTATATTCATACCTTTAGCTTGCTTAGATGAGATTTTAACATCACATATAGAATTTAATGTAACCTCTTTAGCTGCTTCTTCCGCTGTTTTATCTTCAAATGATGTTTCCCATATATCTTCTTCACCAATAAATTCAAACCTCGTTTGAACATTATATAAATAAAAATTAAATTCATCAACTGATATTTTATCATTACCAATTATTATTACATAATTTTTATTTGAATTAAAACATCCTGAAAGCAATATTAATAATGTTATAAATATTCCAATTTTAAAAACAAGTTTTTTCATAATTAAAATCTCACCCCTTTCTTTAAAATATAATCTAATGCTTTTATTATAATATAAATATTGAATTACTTCAACAATTCAACTCATGTAATAAAAGTTTAATTTTTCTGACAACTTCACTTTGATTTGTACTTTCTAATTTTAACGTTAAATATGGTGTTTCTGTAGCAGTAAATAGTAACTTACCTTTATAATTTTTTATTGCTAATTCTATTCTTTCAGCAGATACTTTTGGTTTATTTTTATATGTTATTATTATATTAATTCCTTTTTGAGTTATGCTAGTTATATCCACAAAATGAGCTTCTGACTTTAATAATGCTATATCCAATAAATTTTGAACACTTTTAGGCATATTACCATATCTATCTTCTATTTCTTCTTGTATTTCAAAATAATCTTGCTCAGTTTTTATAACAGAGATTTTTTTATAGATTTCTAATTTTTGTTCTTCATTTTCTATATACTTTGATGGTATATATGCATTTATATTCAAATCAATAGTTGTTTCAAAATCTTCTAAAACTTCTATACCACTTAATTCTTTTACGGTCATATCAAGTATTTTACAATACATATCATAACCTACAGTTGCCATATGTCCATGTTGTTCTGCTCCTAAAAGATTACCTGCTCCTCTTATTTCAAGGTCACGCATTGCAATTTTAAACCCTGAACCAAATTCAGTAAATTCACGTATAGCCTGTAATCTTTTTTCTGCAACTTCTTGTAATACTTTATCTTTTTTATACATAAGATAAGCATAAGCTATTCGATTTGAACGTCCAACACGTCCTCTTAATTGATATAATTGAGATAGACCCATATGGTCAGCATCTTGTATTATTATTGTATTTGCATTAGATATATCTAAACCTGTTTCTATTATTGTTGTACATACTAATACATCTATTTCGCCATTTATATAATCAAACATTATACTTTCTAATTGTCTTTCACTCATTTGTCCATGTGCAAAGGATATAGTAGCTTCTGGAACTAACTTTTGAAGTTTAGCACACACATCGGTTATATTTTGTACTCTATTATATAAATAAAATACCTGTCCTCCTCTCCCAAGTTCTCTAAGTATAGCATCTTTTACAAACTCTAAATCATATCTCATAACATATGTTTGTATTGGTTGTCTTTCCTCTGGTGGTTCTTCTAATATACTCATATCTCTAATTCCTGTAAGACTCATATGCAAAGTTCTTGGAATAGGAGTTGCTGTAAGTGTAATAACATCTACATTTTCTTTAAGTGATTTAAGTTTTTCTTTGTGAGAAACACCAAAACGTTGTTCTTCATCAACTATAACTAATCCTAAATCTTTAAATTCTATATCCTTTGATAAAATTCTGTGAGTTCCTATAAGTATATCTACAGTCCCAACTCTTAAACCTTCTTTAGTTTCTTTTTGTTGTTTTGCTGTTCTAAATCTTGATAGTAAGCCAATTTTTATAGGAAAGTCTTTCATTCGTTGAGTGAAAGTATTATAATGTTGTTGTGCTAATATAGTAGTAGGTACTAAATATGCAACTTGTTTACCATCTTGTACAGCTTTAAAAGCAGCACGTATAGCTATTTCTGTTTTTCCATAGCCAACATCACCACATACAAGTCTATCCATTACTTTGGTACTTTCCATATCTTTTTTTACATCTTCTATAGCTTGAAGTTGGTCATCTGTTTCTTCATATGGAAACATTTCTTCAAATTCTCTTTGCCATACTGTATCACTAGAATATACATATCCTTTTGTTGCTTGTCTTTTTGAATACAATTTTACTAAGTCTTTAGCTAAGTCAGCAACAGCACTTTTAACTTTAGCTTTAGTTTTAGTCCATTCTTGTCCTCCTAATTTATTTAACTTTGGAGTTTTACTTTCTGCACCAATATATTTTTGGATAACATCCATTTGATTAGTAGGTACATATAAGTTACCACCATCAGCATAACTTATTTTAAGATAGTCTTTATTTATATTATCAACAACTATCTTTTCCATTCCTTTATATATTCCTATACCATAATTATCATGTACTACATAATCACCTATTTTTAAATCGGTAAAACTTTCTATTTTACTTCCTTTTTTCTTCTTTTTATTTGCTCTTTTTTTCTTTTCACCACCAAATAATTCTTTATCAGAAACAACAACAAAATTAAGTTGTTGGTATTCAAATCCCTTTTGAATACTTCCATTTGTTATTACTATTTCACCTTTTTCTAATGGACGTTCTAAATTTGGTATAAATACAGTTTCCATTCCGCAATCTAAAAACTCTCTTTGTAACATTTCACCTTTAACTTTAGTACCTGAAAGTATTATTACTCTATATTTTTTTTGTTTCCAATATTTTAAATCATCTTTTAATAAATCTATTCTTTGTTCAAATGTATTTGCTGATTTTATGTCAAAATTAAATATATCTTTCACAGGAAAATCTTTTACAGTTTGTGTTATAGTCATAAGAAGCACTTGTGCATATTTTTTTGTTATATGGAGTATATCATTATAACTAAATATCATATCGGCTTGTTTTGGTAACATATAACCTTTTTCTATATGACTTTTAATACTTTCTTCATATTCTTTTATAATGTTTTCTGCTCTTTGAGCTACACGTTGTGGTTCATCAAAAAATATTATTGTATCCTCTCTTATATAATCTAATAATGTTACAGTATTATCATAAAAATATTTTATATATCTCTCTTCACCTTTAAAAATTTTCTGCTCTTTTAATTTATCAAGTAATTCTAAAATTGTTTCTTTTAACCTCTCGCTCTCTTCAACCATATTGCTTTTTGTAAACTTTTCTAAAATTTTATTATATTCATTCTCTATTTTTTGAACTGCCAAAAAAACTTGTTCATTACTATAAACAAGTTCTTTGGTTGGTATTATTCTAATACTTTTAATTTTTTCTATAGAGCGTTGGGAATAAGTGTCTACTATACGAATAGAATCTATTTCGTCATCCCAAAGCTCTATACGTATAGGATTTTCTTCTGTTATTAAAAATAAATCTATTATACCCCCTCTAACAGCAAATTGACCTACTCCTTCAACTAATTCTGTGCGTTCATAACCCATAAATACAAGTTTATTTATGAATTCACTTATATCTATAGTATCACCTTCGTTTAAAGTTAATATAAAACTTTGCCATATATCTTTTTTCACAAGCCTATCAAATAATGCTTCTATTGATAGTACTATAGTTGGATTTTTACCAAGCAACAATGCATCTATTACAGATATTCTTTGTTTCACTATATCAATACTATGAACATCAGCAGTATAAAATATTATATCTTTTGAAGGATACATCATTGTATTATTTTTTGTGAAATATTGCATATCTTCATAAATTTCTTTTAATCTTAAATCATTATTAGTAATAATTAAGCATGGTCTATTTAAATGCTCTTGCAGGGCATAAATTAAATGACACTTTTGCGATTCTATTACTCCTGAAACCAATGCAGGGGTTTTGTTTTTTTCAATATCGTTTTTTAGTTGTTTATAACTTTCTAATTCTAATAGTGGTTGTATCAAAACAATATCAATCCTTTCATAAAAATTCAATAAGAATAGCTTTAATTAACACTATCCATTTTTTTATTGTATTTATTCATAGCTGTAGAAATATTTGAACTTAATATAGTTTCTATAGCATCTGTAGCTTTAGTTATACCTTCTATAATGGTTGGAATTTCTTCTTTTGAAAACTTATTTAAAACATAATCTGCTAAGTCAAAGTCTTTTGGTTTTTTGCCTATACCAACACGTATTCTTGTAAATTCATCAGTATTTAAATGTTGAATTATGTTTTTCATACCATTATGACCACCAGCACTTCCTCTTTCACGTATTCTTATTTCACCCATATTTAAATCTATATCATCATATATAACTATTATGTCTGTATTAGTTGCTTTATACCAATTTATAGCTTGTTTAATACTTTCACCACTCAGATTCATATACGTTAATGGTTTTAATAATACTACTTTTTTTTCTTTTATAATACCTTCACCTATAACCCCTTTATGTTTTGCTTTATTAACATTTATGTTGTAATCATATGCCAATTTATCAATTACTTCAAAACCTACATTGTGCTTTGTTCCAGCATACTCTTTTCCCGGATTTCCCAGTCCTATAATTATAATCATTTTTTTCATCTCCTATATCAATAATCAAAATAAAATTAAAAATCAATGTTGTGTCGCACTTAAAATTAAGTGCGACACAACTTTAATCTAAATTTATGCTTATGAAATGTTTTAATTTAGTTAATGATAATATTATTCCACTTTTTAAATAATAATTATAATATCATATCAATTCGCACTTAAAATTAAGTGCGAATTGAGTTTAATTTAAAAACAAACTGCCCTAGTTAATTACTAGGGCAGTTAATATTAATTTATAATCAGTTATTTTAATAAAATTATAAACTTTAGTAACTAAATTAAATTTTCTTCTTTTATTAGTTGTCTAACATCCATAAGAATTTTCCCTAACATATTCTTTCCTGTACCATCCAAACCACAACCCCAATAATAATCATTAGTAGTATTTTCTATTAACTCTGCACAACCTGTAGATAATAAAATTCCTTTTATATCTTCATTGTTTTTGAATGTAAATTTCCTATATACTGCTTCTTTCATGATAAAATCTTTAACATCTTCCCAGTCTTTTCTTAAAGGTTTTTTTCTATCTCTACCCAAGTTAGCAGCTTCCCTTGCTGTTTTTGCTTTTAATACTTCTTCTTTATAAACGTTTTCAAGAAACTTATGTGCTTGAAAATAGTGTTCTGATGTTCTATAAAAAACATCATCTACAAAAAAGCTATGTTTAGAGAAATTAGAAAAGCAACCATATTCATCATTAACCCTATAAAATCTTATTTCCATATTCATACACCTTTTAATAATTTATTGTTTTCTTAAACTAGGACTAGAACCAGAATTATAACTATTGGCTACTATATTGAAATTTTTAATTAAAATATAAGGAACCATAATAAGACCCAAACCACAAAGAAAAGAGCCTAATAATATCCATAACAAAACTGTAGTTCCATTTTCCACTATAGATACTCCATATTTATTGCCAGCTATTTGAAGGCGATTTGCCTGAATATATTGCCATATTATAGAATAAATACCGCAAGTTACAAGCGAAAGCAACCATACAACTATATAATTGGGACTTTCTTGTCCATCACCATAACACATTATATTAATGTCTTGTGTGTATTTATAGAAAAATATAATTGGATAAATACCACAAGTAATAATTGATAGTAAAAAGTACATCAAAAAACTACGTTCTTCAATCATAAAATCATCTCCTTTATTCTTTTATAAAATAATACTATAAAACTATTAGAAAAATCAATACTTATTATGTCAGATTTCAAAATAAATAATCTAACTATATAAGTTATTAGTATTATAAGTATAATAATAATATAAAAAATATTTTCATAAATTTTATTATGAAATAAAGGCTTAGGTGAATGTACTATAAAAAGAATTGAAGGTATTATTATAAAGAATAATGGATGGTAATAAAAAGCCATTTTGAAATCTAATCTTAATAATGCTAATGTAGCTCTTGTCATTCCACAACCCGGACAAGATATACCAGTAAGCCATTTAATAATACAACCTATTTTAAATATATTTAAGATTGCAAAAAATATTAAAATACCAATTAAAAATGTATGTTTTAATAGTATTTGTTTTAATAAAATTAGATATTTTGATTTAATTTTAAGCACCTCCAATAGTTAATAGCAAACTTTATATTTTAGAATATAGTTAACATTTATAGGTAATACTCTAACTAATAAAAAATACATTAGGAAGTGATTACTTTGAATGAAATAACTGAAAATAATACAACATATATTAATTCAAATGAACGATATGCTCTTGTACAATTTACAAATTGTTTTTATAAACATCTTATAGATAATATGCCTTATCACAATAATTTAGTTATATTATGTATTGGCACAGATAGAGTTACAGGCGATAGCTTAGGACCACTTATTGGTTATAAATTAAAAAAATCTTTTTCTAAAAGTGCAACTATTTATGGAACTTTAGATGAACCTATTCATGCTAAAAATATTAAAGAAACTATAGATGAAATTTATAATTTATACAATAATCCTTTAGTTATAGCTATAGATGCTTGTTTAGGTAGAATAGACCATGTTGGATATATTACTATAGGAAAAGGTTTTATACGTCCCGGTGCAGGTGTAAATAAGGAATTACCTAAAGTTGGTGACATTGCTATAACTGGTATAGTAAATTTTAGTGGTGTTATGGATATGCTTATATTACAAAGTACACGTTTAAATATAGTAATGAAAATGGCTGATATAATATCATCTGGTATTAATCATGGTTTATGGAAATATGAACAATATTCATTATCTCAATTATATAATAGTAATTTTGAACATTCTCAAGTATACAAAGCAAAATCAATATAAATTACAATATATCATATTTTTATCATTATTACAATAACACAAACACATTTAAACTTTTGAGTTTGTGTTTTAATATATTCGTAGTTAAAAATTTACAAAAAATCAACTTAAAATTTATGCAATATAGGGAAAAAGGATTTTCACTAAAATTATTATTGTTATTTTACTATAAATAAGTTAAAATAAATTATACTATTTGAGGAGGAAAATATATGAATATTTATGTAGATGAACAAAGAAATATTTTTATGTTACAAACCCAAAACACTACATATGCTTTTGGTGTCGATAATATGGGACTTTTAAGACACATATATTGGGGTAAAAAAATTGAAGACATAAATAATTTTGATATGCCTGTTTTATCTGAAGTATCAACAAATGACCCAGTTGCTGAAATTACTCCTGAAGAATTCCCTGTGTATGGTGGTCTTAGTTACAAACAACATTGTTTAAAAGTTGAGTTTATTGATAAATCAAGAGGACTTGTATATAAGTATAATGGTTATAGTATAGAAGATAATTTACTTATTATAAATTTGCGTGATAACTATTATGACTTTGAAATTAATCTACACTATAAAATTTATAGTAAATATGATTTATTAGAAAGATACACAATAATAAAAAACAATACAAAGCAAAATATAAAAGTAGACCAAATTCAATCAGCACAATTTCATATACCATACATAGATTTGAATTTTTCAAATGTTCATGGTTATTGGGGAGCAGAGCAACAAAGGTTCACACAAAAAGTTTCATATGGAAAAATACTAATTGAAAGTAGACGAGGTATTTCTACACATAATCATAATCCTTACTTTATTTTAGATAGAAATGCAACTGAAACATCAGGAGATGTATACTTTGGAGCTTTAAGACTTAGTGGAAATTTCAGAGGTGTTATTGAACAAACACAATATGGAGAAACTCTTGTTCAAATGGGTATTAATAGTCATGATTTTGAACTTAATTTAGAAGCTAATTCTGAATTTACTACACCATCCATTATTTGCGGTTATACAAATGGTTTTGAACAAATGAGCATAAATTTACATAAATTTGCAAAGGATAATATATTAAGAAAAGGCAACAGACCAGTTTTATATAATTCTTGGGAAGCAGCAGAATTTAAAGTTAATTGTGATGAACAAATTAAATTAGCTAAAGTAGCACACGAAATTGGAGCAGAATTATTTGTTGTTGATGATGGTTGGTTTGGTGAACGCAATAGCATTGATAACGGACTTGGTGATTGGTATGTAAATAAAAAGAAGTTTCCTGATGGCTTAGAACCTTTAATCAAAGAAGTTAAAGATAGAGGAATGCTTTTCGGACTTTGGTTTGAACCGGAAATGGTTAACCCTCTTTCTGACTTATATAAAGAACACCCTGATTGGATATATTATTTTGAAAACCGTAAAAGTGATACTTCAAGAGGACAATATGTTTTAAATATCACTAAACCAGAAGTTAAATATTTTGTTTTAAAAATGTTTGACAATATGCTTTCTAAATATGATATTGATTATATTAAATGGGATGCTAATAGACCTATTTCTCAAAGTGGGCATGACAAACAACTTTGGTATAATCATATTCAAGCAGTTTATGACATTGTTAAAGCTCTTAAAGTTAAATATCCAAATGTATTATTTGAAGCTTGTGCTTCTGGTGGAGGAAGAATTGATTATGGTATTTTAGGAATTTTTGATGATTTCTGGACTAGTGATAATACAGATGCATTTGATAGGTTAACTATTCAAAAAAGTTATTCCTATATATATCCTATTAAAGCTATGCGAGCTTGGGTAACAGATGTTCCAAACTTTTTATCTAAACGTGAAATACCTATGAAATTTAGATTTCATTCTGCTATGATGGGAACTTTAGGAATTGGTTGTAATATTCTTAAACTTAGTTATGAAGATTTAGAGATGTGTAAAGAAATGATTGCATTATATAAATCTATAAGACATATTATTGAAGAAGGCGATTTTTACAGATTAGAAAACACCTCACAAAATGATTATGAAGCTTTTCAATATTTATATGGTGATGAAGGATTACTTTTTGTATTTTTACCTCAAAGTAAAATCGGACATACTAAAGCTAAACTTCATTTACGTAACCTTGAAAAAAATAGCACTTATATATTATCATTTAAAGAGCAAACTATTAAAAAGACTGGTGACTATTTAATGAACTTTGGTATAGATGTTAAGTTAACGGGTGATTACGATAGTACACTTATTAAATTTTCAAAAGTTTAATATACTTAAAAGTATAAAACAAAAATAATTAGGGGGAATTGAAATGTTATCTTTTAGAGAAAAATATTCATATGGAATAGGTGCATTAGGTAAAGACCTTGCTTGTTCTATAGTTTTTGTTTATATTATGTTTTATTTTACAGACATAGTTGGACTTTCTGCTGCTTTTGCAGGTAGCGTATTATTTATAGCTAGATTTTGGGATGCTGTTAATGATATTTTCATGGGAGTTATCGTTGATAATACCAGAACAAAATGGGGTAAATTTAGACCTTGGATTTTAATTGGTACTCTTATTAATGCTGTAATTATGGTATTTTTATTTAAAAAACCTGATATGTCTGGTACTAGTCTTGCTATTTATTTTGCAGTATTTTACATTTTATGGGGTATGACTTATACTATTATGGATATTCCTTATTGGTCAATGCTTCCTTCACTTTCAAGTAATGTAGATGAAAGAAATAAAATAGCTGTTATTCCTAGAATTTTTGCAAGTATTGCTTGGTTTATTATGGGTACTTTTGGTATAGTTATTGTAAATAAACTTGGTAATGTAACTGATACTTTATCAGCTGTTGAAAAAGCAAATGCACAATCTGTTGGTTTCTTTTATTTTGCACTTAGTATTGCTATTGTGTTTGTTATATGTACTGTTATAACTGTACTTAACGTAAAAGAAAGAACAGTAGTACCACCAAGTAAAGATAAAGTTACATTTAAAAAAGCAATTGACTTAATCAAAAGTAATGACCAATTACTTACGTTTATTGGAGTGCTTTTAGCTTTTAATATGGTTTCTCAATTATCAGGTGGAGTTGCTTTATACTACTTTAAATATACAATTGGTAATGAAGACTTATATCCTGTTTATTCTGGATTTAGTGGAATTGCTGAAATTTCTGGTTTATTTTTATTCCCTATAATATCTAAAAAATTAAGTAAGCTTACTGTTTATAGTATTGCTTGTGGGTTACCTGTAGTTGGATTTACTTTATTGTTAATTTCAGGGTTAATTTTTCCACAAAATGCTACGTTTATTGCAATATCAGGATTTTTATTTAAGTTAGGTTCTGGTTTTGCACTTGGAACTTCAACTGTTATGCTTGCAGACGTTGTTGATTATGGAGAATATAAACTTAATTCAAGAAATGAAAGTATTATATTTTCTATGCAAACACTCTTAGTAAAAATTGCATCTGCTTTTAGTGGCTGGTTAATTGGTATGGGACTAACTTTGGTAGGGTATCAAGCTAATATGGAACCTAGTTATGCAACAATTCAAGGTATTAGATTCTTAATGATAGGTATACCTATTATATTATCTATAATAAGCTTTATTATTTATAAAAAATTCTTTAAAATTAAAGGTGAATTCCATGTTAATATGTTAAAAGAATTAGAAAAGAAACGTGCTGAAAATGCAAAAAATCTTGCATAGTAAAAATATTATATAAAAAAAACCAATCATTTTAGGATTTAAAATGATTGGTTTTTTATTTATGATAATTTCAAAAAAGTAGCATTTTTAATTTATCATAAACTTACCAATTATAAGTTGACAATGTAGGAAATATTATAATTATATCTATATGTTATTATAGCATTAGCAAAAAATTATAAATAAATTTTGCTGAGAGGATGAATAAATGTGAATAACATCGAAATTATTCAAATTAGTATTGATTATATAGAAGAAAACTTAAAAACAGAAATAACAGCAAATGAACTTGCCCAAAAAGTTGGATTTTCTATATTTCATTATTATCGAATTTTTCAAAATATTGTAGGTATTCCAGTTATGCAATATGTTTTGCATAGACGGCTAATGCATTCACTTTATGAAATAAGTCAAGGAAATAAAATAATTGATGTTGCATTAAGTTATGGTTTTGATACTTATGCTGGTTTTTTTAAAGCTTTTAAACGAGAATACAATTATTCACCCTCTCAATATGTTAAGAGGCATGTTATTAAAATGCCTAATAAAATTAATTTAAAACAGGAGGTTTTTATGATAACACATAAAAAGTTAAAAGAAATTCTTTCTTATTGGAATTTAGAAAATGAAATTACAACCGATATATATTATGAAGAAACTAATAATATTAGCTCAAATATTTGGTACGTTGGTGATAGTTATTTGATTAAAGCTACAACAAACCTTTCAGCATTAAAAACTAGTATAGATATTACAGAATCGCTTCAAAAATCTGGTTTAATCAGTCCAACTCCCATTCCTACAAAAGATGGACAAAATTATATTTTAAATAATGGTATTTATTTTTCTTTAACAAAACGTTTAAAAGGTAATTACATTAAAAGTAGTGCTATTTATAAAAATGATTTATCACATGCAAGATACATAGGTGAAATAATTGGACAATTACATTTGATATTAAAAGAACATGATAAAGATATAATGTGTAATAATAATAATCTTTTTGAATCTGTTAGTAATTGGGCATTACCAGAAGTAAAAAAAATAATGAATTTGCCAGAAAATTTTTCTAACGAATACATTACTACATTTGGTAAACTATATGATAAATTGCCAAAACAAATAATTCACCGTGACCCTAATCCATCAAATATTATTTTAGAAAATGACATATTATCAGGATTTATAGACTTTGAATCATCTGAACGTAATATTCGCATTTTTGATCCATGTTATGCTTCTACAGCTATTCTTTCAGAAACATTTGAATCATCTGCAATAAAAAAAGAAAACCTTGATAAATGGATTGAGATTTATAAAAATGTTATTTTAGGTTATGATACCGTCTGTAAATTATCAGAAGAAGAAAAACAGGCTTTACCATATGTGATTTTTTCTATTCAAATGATATGTATAGCATATTTTAGTACTGTTGATAAATATAAAGAACTTGCAGAAATAAATAAAAAAATGTTAGAATGGCTTTTTAAAAATAAAGATAAACTCTTTGTTAAATGATTCCATATTTTGGGTAGTTGAATATATCAACTACCTCATGATTAGAAAAAAGTTTTCAAAATTAAAGGTAAACTTTATGATTAGAAAAAAATGTGCTGAAAATGCAGGCAATATTATATAGATTAATAGAGATATAACGTATATCCCTATTTTTATTATAAGCTTTACATTTTAAATACAAGAAAATAAAATTTAAAATTATGGTTACAATTTTTAACATTAATGCATATTATATATTAGTAATCAAGTTTAGTTATTAATTCGTTTACGGCATAGTAATAGGCTCTTTTAGATGTATTATTTCTTGCACGAATTTAACCCTAACTATCCCTACCCTGTATGCTATTGCATAATATTAAAAACTTCTTGAATACTGAACTTATATTTCAAAAAATATTTTATGTTGTTGGTAATGGTTTTTTTATTAAGGTATTAGTAATGTTTACAAATTCTAGATAATGTTGATATTATAAATGCAGTATAACTGTGTAAATTAGAATGTATGCATCACAGTTGTATTTAAAAATGTTTAGTATAGATTCAATTTACTCAAACTTTTTACTTATAGAAGAGATTAATTATTACAATTATATCTACTAATGAAAAAGGAACAAAAAATACAATTTAAAAACTCTGGAGTTTAAACCAAATATATTGATTAAAAACTTGCAATACTTTAATTTATACAAAAATCGAAACTATAAAATGCAAAATCGTTCTTAACTTTTAATTGTATCATTTATTATTTAAGAATACACATATAAAAATTATATGTAAGAATGTATTTTTATATATACATACAAATTTTAATATTATTAAATATTCCTTAATAATTTTTTGAATTTCCATCGGACAATCTATGACTATTTTATAAGATTACATATAAAGTCTAATATTAAGTAATGTTTTAATTTAATAATTTACTATAAATTCTATCTTAACAATAGTAATTTATGAAAGCAATAAAAAAACGACAGTTGTTTGAAGGATATCATAAACTAACTGTCATTTTTTTATAAATTATTACTATTTATCATGTCTTCTTCTTAAGAAAGAAGGTATTTCTAATTGTGGGTCTGATTCATCTGATTTATCTATAGCTTTTAATATTTTAAGAGAGGCTTTTTCTCTTTCCGATTCCGAACGTTCAGGACGTTTTTCAATATGAGCCGCAACTTCTTCTTGAGGTTGTGGTGTTGGCTCTACTACTATAGGTTTAATTTTTTCACTTCTATCAATTCTATCAAAAGTTTTAATAGTAGGAGCATTTACATCTTCAAGTCCAGTAGCTATAACAGTAACTATTACTTCATCTTTTAAATCTTCATTAATGGTTGTACCAAAAATGATTTCAGCAGATGGGTCAACAGATTCTCTTATAAATTCTGCTGCTGCTTCTGTTTCAAATAATCCTAAATTCATATCCCCACTAAAATTAATAAGAACACTTTTAGCTCCTTGTACTGTTGTATCAAGTAATGGACTATTAATAGCCATTTTAGCAGCATTTTCTGTCTTTTCTTCCCCTGATGCCTTACCTATACCCATATGAGCAATACCTTTATTGGCCATTATAGTTCTTACATCAGCAAAATCTAAATTAATAACACCAGGTTTAGATATTAAATCTGAAATACCTTGTACACCTTGTCTTAATACTTCATCTGCTTTTTTAAATGATTCCAACATAGTTGTTTTTTTATCAATGATGTTTAAAAGTTTTTGGTTGGGTATAATAACTAAAGTATCTACATTTTTCTTTAATTCTTGAATTCCTCTTTCTGCATTCATCATTCGTCTTTGTCCTTCAAATGTAAATGGTTTTGTTACAACTCCTACTGTAAGCATACCCATTTCTTTAGCAATTGCTGCAATTACAGGAGCAGCTCCAGTACCTGTTCCTCCTCCCATTCCTGCAGTTATAAACAACATATCTGCACCTCTTATTGCTTCTTCTATTTCTTCTCTTGTTTCTTCAGCAGACCTTTGTCCAATTTCTGGGTTACCTCCTGCTCCTAATCCTTTAGTAAGTTTTTCACCTATTTGAACTTTAACAGGTGCTTTTGAACGTGCTAATGCTTGACAATCTGTATTTACAGAAATAAATTCTACTCCTTGGAGATTATCATCTATCATTCTATCAACAGCATTATTACCTCCACCACCAGCACCTACTACTTTAATTTGTGCAACATTCATTTGTGTCATATCAAAATCTAACACTTATTAATCCCCCTTAGTATCAAAATGTAAAACATTATTATCCTATGTATTTATTAAATTATAATAAAACAACTATATATTAACTTGTATAATTATATAATATCTTGTTTCATGATTAAATTCAACTAATTTTTTTATTTATAATAAACTAACTTGAATTCGATTTAAACTTGTATTTATAACTAATTAAATTTAAAATAATTTAAGCAATAAAGTAACATATTCACTAGATGAATTTACTTTAAAACTTAAGTTAAATTTTCCCATATCCATGCTTTTTTATTAGGGTTGCTAATATCTATGAAGCCTTTATTTTTAGCCGGAGCTTTTTTAATTATTGAAAGCATTAACCTTATTTTGTAATCATAATCTGTTGAATCGCCTAATAAAAAATCGCCATTTCTAATATATATGTGAATATTTTTTGAATCACTAACATTTATCTCTACAATATCTTTTACTTCTTCATATTCAGATTGATATTTTATCATCATGTTAGCAGTTTTTACAACAACATCAAAAGAATTAATATTCTTAACTTCTAAAATTTCTCCTATACGAAAATGTTCAAAATCAAGCCCTTTGACTACTGGTAGTTGTTCTCTGTATGATATATCTACATTTAAAACTCTGCCTTCTTCATCTATGTATAGATATGAACCCATATAAGGTACATATCCTCTTACCTTTCTTTCTTTTATAATTATGTTGATATTTGAAGGGTACTTTAATTTTATATTAGCAGTCTTTATATAAGGGTCCTTTTCTAAAAGTCTTTTTAAATATTTAGCTCTAACCATAAATATATTTGTTTCATCATTTATATTTATTTTAGATAATATTTCTTCTTTTGAATATTTTTCTCCTCCTTCAAAAGATATTTCTTTTATTTGGAATAAAGAAGATTTAAGTAGAATTAATATAAAAAAAATTAACACAATAACAATCATTAATATTTTTGTTAATGATAATTTTTTCTTTGGTACTTTTGTTTGCATATTTATCACCTATTATTCAACAAAACAAATTTTAGCTCCTAAATTTGTTAAAGTTTTTTCTATATTTTCATATCCTCTTTCTATATGTTTTGAATTATCCACTATAGTTTCACCTTGTGCTACCAAACCAGCAAGTATAAGAGCAGCTCCTCCTCTTAAATCTTTTGAAGTTACTTCTACACCTCTTAATTCTTTTACCCCTTTAACTATAGCTGTTCTACCATCTACAGATATATTAGCTCCCATTCGTATTAATTCAGGTATATGTTTATATCTTGATTCAAATACTGTTTCTATTATAATACTTGTTCCTTTTGCTAATGTTAATAACGTTATAAGTTGTGGTTGCATATCTGTTGGAAATCCGGGATATGGATATGTTCTTATTATATCAATTGATTTTAATATTTTTGGTGCTTTTAGATATATTTGATTTTCACTTTCTAAAATATTACAGCCGCATTCTCTTAATTTTGATAATATTAAAGACATATGATTTATATTAACATTATTCAATACAACTTCTCCACTAGTAATTGTTCCTGCTGTTAGAAATGTACCTGCAATAATTCTATCTGGCATAACTGTATATTCTACTTCATTTAACTTATCTACTCCATCAATATATATTTTTTCTGTACCAGCACCATAAATTTTAGCTCCCATACTTACTAAAAAGTTTTGTAAATCTTCAATTTCAGGTTCTTTAGCAGCATTATTTATAATAGTTCTTCCTTTTGCTAAAACTGCTGCTAACATAATATTTTCGGTTGCTCCTACACTTGGAAAATCTAAATTTATATCGCTTCCTAAAAGTTCTTCCGTTTCACATATAATAAATCCTTGTTCCTCTTTTATATTTACATTCATCTGTTTTAAAGCTTTTAAATGTAAATCTATAGGTCTAGCACCAAGTTCACAACCTCCTGGATAGGTAACAATAGCTTTTTTAAATTTTCCTATTAAAGAGCCTAGAAAAATTATTGATGACCTCATTTCCTTTACTTGTTTTTCTGGAACTTCATATGAATTTGCACAAGATGAATCAACTATTGTTGTATTGCCTTCACAAATTACTTTACAACCTATACTTTTAAGTATTTCTATCATAGTTTTAAAGTCAACAATTTGGGGACAATTATGAATACAATTTGTAGATGAATTTAATACTGTTGCTGCTAATATAGGAAGCACAGCATTTTTTGAACCAGAAATCGAAATCTCACCTTGTAGTTTTTGTCCTCCATAAATATGATATTTGCCCATATAAAGCACCTCCTGAAATCGTCAGGGAATATATATCCATAATATGCTTTATATTAAAATTTGTTACAATCAGGCTTTTGTATAGCTTGATATATTTAATAAAATTCCCATTGAAGCCATAAGTATTAGCAATGAAGAACCACCATAACTTATAAATGGAAGTGACATTCCTGTATTTGGAATAGAATTTGTTGCAACAGAAATATTTATTACTGCTTGTATAGCAATCATACTTGTTATACCTGTTGCTAATAATGATGCAAATAAATCTTTAGCTTTTAATGCAACTCTTATACCTCTTGAAATAAGTATAATAAATAATAATATAACTGCTCCTGCTCCAATAAGACCTAATTCTTCGCAAATTATAGAAAATATAATATCATTATATGGTTCTGGTACATAGCCTAATTTTTGTACACTTTGCCCTAATCCTCTACCAAAAAGTCCTCCAGATGCTATTGCAAATAAAGATTGTACTATTTGGTATCCACTATCTGTAGGGTCAGCAAATGGGTCTAACCATGCTGTAATACGAGCCATTCTATAACGATATTTTTCATTTAGTAATAAAAATGCTCCAGCTGCTCCTATAGGTATAACCATTGGTAGAAAATATGTAATTTTAACTCCTGCTATAAACAGCATAGTAACACCTACACCAGCTACTACTATTGCTGTACTTAAATTTTCAATTGCTATTATCCCTGACGGTATACCTATAAATATCATACAGGTTAAAAACCCCTGCCATGTTGTTACTATTTTAGGGTTTTCATCTATTATATATGCCATAAAAATAATTATAGATATTTTAGCTACCTCTGATGGTTGGAAACCAAATAACCACCTTTTTGAACCATTTGTATCAGCAGATAATATTAAAACTAAAATTAATAATATATTAATAGCTATGTATAAAATAATTGAATATTTTTTTAATTTTCTATAATCAAAAAATGTCATAAATATCATTGTTGCAGAACCTAAAACTGCAAATCGTACTTGTCGTACAATAAAGAAATATTTATCATTAAAGTCAGGGTCTGTCATAGCATAATAATAACTTGAACTAAATACCATAACAATTCCAAATATAACAAGCATAATAACAGTAAATAATATAGCATAATCAATTTGTTTTGGTTTCATAACTTGTTTAGTTACACTTCTGTTTATTTTAGGTGACCTTGTTTTATTGGGAATAGGTCTTTTAATACTTTTTTTTGAAGTAGATAATGTTTGTCTTTTGTTTCTATTAGAATTACTTCTATTAGTGATTGGTTTATATTTAGGTTTTTTAGCTATTGTATTTTTGTTAGTAGAACCTTTATTTTGTATTTTCTTAGTAGAAGTATTTCTAGTCATGTATTCAACTCCCTTACAGAAAAGTAACTATAAATATTAAAATTATTATATTTTTTTATAACTATAAACAAATTCTTTAAATATATTACCTCTTTGTTCATAATTCAAAAACATATCCCAACTTGCACATGCAGGAGAAAGTAATACACAATCACCAGATTCTGCTGTATTGTATGCCAATTCAAAGGCAGTTTCAAAATCTTTTGCTATAATACAACTAACTCCAAATTTATCTGCTATATCTTTTATTTTTGATGCAGTAGCTCCTATAAGTATAAGTTTTTTTACTTTGTTATTAAAGCTTTTTATCCATTCTGTAAAATCACTATTTTTGTCATAACCTCCACCAATCAATACAATAGGTCTTCTCATAGCTTCTATAGCTTTTATAGCAGAATCAGGATTGGTTGCTTTTGAATCATTATAATATTCTACATCATTTAATGTATCAACATATTCTATTCTATGTTCTACACCTTTAAAATTAGTTATAATATTTTTAATACTTTCTATATTTACACCTGCACAAATTGAAATAGCTATACTGGCCATAGCATTTTCGGGTAAAATTCTAAGATTTTCTATGTTACATATTTCTTCAAATAAATTATTTATTTTAACTTTAATGATGTTATTTTCTAAATATACACCTTCTTTAAGAATTTCTTTTTTGCTAAAAAATATAGTTTGTGCTTTAGTTTTACCTTTCATCTTTCTACAAAGTTCATCATCATAATTTAATATACAAAAATCTTTTTCTGTTTGGTTTGCAAAAATCTTTTCTTTTTCAGCTATATAAACGTCATATGTTTTGTGTCTATCTAAGTGGTCGGGTGTAATATTCAATACTGCACTTATATTAGGTTTAAACTCTTTTGATGTTTCCATCTGAAAACTACTTATTTCTGCTACTATATAACCATTTTCATTAATTCTTTCTACATTATTTGAAAATGGTTCACCTATATTTCCTACTACTGCTACATTATCATTAATGGATTTAATAAGTTCACCGGTAAGCATAGTTGTTGTAGTCTTTCCATTAGTTCCTGTTATAGCTATTATAGGTGATTTACAAAATTTATATGCTAATTCTATTTCACCTATAATAGGTATATTTAATTTTCTCGCTAGTTCTAATGAGGATATATCTATAGGAACACCTGGACTTATAACTATTAAATCCTGTTTTTCAATTAAATCATCAGCGGATTTACCTAATGCTAATTTAATTCCTTTATCCATAATAAGTTTTATAGGTTCCCCTAATTGTTCAACTGTTTTATTATCAGAAACTGTAACTTGTGCACCATGCCTATTACAAAGCAATGCTGCAGATATTCCGCTTTTAGCCATGCCTATTACTAATATTTTTTTTCCTCTTAGTTGCATTTGTATTCCTCCTATTTATTTTTAGAGTGTTAGTAAAATAATAAATAAAAAGATTAATTTTCTTCTATGTTAACTTTAAATAGAAGAAAATTATACTTTTTATCTAATAATTTTTATAATATATATGAAGCAATAATTGTATTAAACAATTATTACAATATATTTTTTGCAGCTAAAAATCCTACTAAACAAGCAATAGCTGTAATGGTATAAAACAAAGTTACTATTTTAGTTTCTGACCAATTAGATAATTCAAAGTGATGATGTATAGGTGCCATTTTAAAAATACGTTTACCAGTACGTTTAAAATATGTAACTTGAATAACAACAGATAATGCTTCTAACACATATATAATACCTACAATTAATATAAACATTGGCATTTTTAATATTATTGATATTGCAGAAATAAATCCACCTAATGCTAAAGAACCTGTATCACCCATAAATATTCTAGCAGGATAAGAATTAAATAATAAAAAACCCATAAGACTACCTATAGCAGCTCCTGCAATAGGTAATGTGCTACTTCCTGTTACCCATGCTACTATACAAAAAAATACTGAAACTATAACTGTTACCCCTGAAGCCAAGCCGTCTAAACCATCAGTAAGATTTACACTGTTTACAGTAGATATAATTGTGAAAAATACAAATGGTATATATAAAATTCCTATATTTATAGATTTATTATTTGTAAAAGGTATTAAAATATCTGTTCCTATATCTGTTCCATTCAAGATATATAGACCAAATAAACTTGTAATTACAAGTTGTGCAATTATTTTTTGCATTGGTTTAAGCCCTAATGAACGCTTTTTTACTACTTTTATATAATCATCGCAAAATCCAACTATACCAAATCCAATAGTTACAAGTAATACAGCTAATCCATCTGTATTAGATTTTATAAATGCAAGACTAGCAATAACCATGCTTATTAAAATAATCAATCCTCCCATAGTAGGAGTACCCATTTTTTTTAAGTGAGTTTGTGGACCATCATCTCTTTGGTATTGACCTACTTTAAGCTTTGTTAAAAATGGTATCATAGCTGGACTTATAATTATATTGGCAAAAAATGCAATTAATATTGCATATATAGCTGTTTCCAATGAATAATTCATAATAATTCCACCTTTTCAATTTTATCTATAGTTTTTTCCAAATACATACCTCTTGATGCTTTAACTAATATTATATCGTTTTTATTTATAATTTCTAGTAGTTTATCTAATAAATGTTCTTGTGTTTCAAAATACATTTTTGTTCCGTTAAAGCTTATATTTTCATAAATATATTTTGCTAAATTTCCAACACATATTACAATATCAATATCTGATATATATTCCCCTATTTCCTTATGGAGTTTTTCTGCATGGTTTCCTAATTCAAATATATCTCCTAATATTGCAACCTTTCTATTGGAGCCAGAATTTTTTAACACATCTAAAGCAACTTTCATAGATTGAGGACTTGCATTATAAGCATCATTTATAATGGTAAAACTATTGGTTTTTATTATATTCATTCGCATCTTAGGAGAAATAAAATCTTCAATACCTTTTTTTATTTCTTCTAAAGAAAGTTTATCTTTAGCTAATGCTGTTGCTATAAGAGCTGCATATATTATATGCTTTCCAGGGGATTTAATATTTACATTAATTACTTGATTATCAATATGAATGTCACATGTTATTCCCTCTAATCCATTTGATTGAATGTTATCTGCATATATACCAAGTTTGTTTTCTATTCCAATCCAAGTTACTTTGAAATTTAGTTTATCTTTTAATGTTATTAACATGTCATCATCAGCATTTAAAACAGCTATACTATTTTTATCTAAATAATTAAATATTTCTGTTTTAGCTTTTAATATACCTTCCCTACTTCCTAAGTTTTCTATATGAGAAGTACCAATATTTGTTATAACAGCCATATTAGGTTTAGATATATAGCTAAGATAATCTATTTCTAAAAAATCACTCATTCCCATTTCTAATATAGCTAAACTATCTTCTTTTTGTAATTTAAATATTGTAAGAGGTAACCCTATTTCATTATTATAATTCCCATCTGTTTTTAATAATTTAGAATATTTTTGTTTAAATACAGAATAAATCATATCTTTTGTAGTTGTCTTTCCTACACTACCTGTTATCCCAATTACATCTATATCAAATTTAGAACGATAAAACTTTGCTAACTCACCTAATGCTTTAATTGTATTGTTGACATATATTACCATGCTTCTTTCAATTATAGCAGTTTCCTTTTTTTCAGTCAAGGCACAAATTGCACCTTTTTGAATACTTTCTATTATAAAATCATGCCCATCAAAATGTTCTCCTAATATTGGTACAAATAAACTTCCTTCTGTTATTTTTCTGCTATCTATTACTATATCTTTAATATAAATATTATCTAAATTTTCAGATTTACTATTTAACAATTCTCCTTTAACTGTTTTTATTATATCTGTTAATCTTATAGGTTCCATTCAATTACTCCTTTAACTATTTCAACATCATCAAAATGTATAGTTTTTTCTTTAAATATTTGATAATTTTCATGTCCTTTTCCTGCTATTAAAACTATATCTGATTTTTCAGCTATGTTTAAAGCATATTTTATAGCCTCCTCTCTATCTACAATTTTTATATATTTACATTTAGTTTTTAAAATTCCTTGTTCTATGTCAAAAAGAATATCTTCTGGATTTTCTGAACGTGGATTATCAGAAGTAATAATACAAAAATCTGATAAGTTACCTGCTATTTCTCCCATTATAGCTCTTTTAGTTTTATCCCTATCACCTCCACAACCAAATATAACAATAGTGCTACCTTTAGCAAATTCATTTATTGTAGTTATAATGTTTTTAAGTCCATCAGGAGTATGAGCATAGTCTACTATAACACTAAAACCTTTATTTGAATGTATAGTTTGGCATCTTCCTAAAACACCTTTTATATTTTTGAGACCTTCTTTAATTTTATCAATTGGTATTCCTATGTTATAACAAGCAGCTATCGCTCCTAATGAATTATAAACATTAAATTTACCTGGTATAGGTACAAAAAAATCTATGCTTTTACTATCTATATTGACATCAAAATAAACACCATTTTGGCAAAGCCTAACATTTTCTGCTTTAAAATTAGCATTATTATCTATACCAAAAGTTATTATATCACAAGTAGCCATATCTTTGATATAGTCTGAATAATTATTGTCAATATTTATAATACCAAGCCTACACATTTTAAATAATTGTGATTTAGCATTTATATAATTTTCCATAGTTTTATGAAAATCTAAATGGTCTTGTGTAAGATTTGTAAATATCCCTATATCAAAATTGCAACCTACAACTCTATCTAATACTAATGAATGTGAAGACACTTCCATAACTACATATTCAACATTTTCTTTAACCATCTCAGATAAAAGATATTGCAAGTCTAAAGACTCGGGTGTTGTTCTTTGTGACTCTAAAATCTTATTTCCTATATGAGTTTCAATTGTTCCTATCATACCAACTTTTTTTTCATAACTTTTTAATATATTCTCAATTAAAAATGTAGTTGTAGTTTTACCATTTGTGCCTGTAACTCCTATAAGCTTAAGTTTATTAGAAGGGTTATTATAGAAGTTTGATGCTATTTTAGGCATAGTATTTCTTGTATTATCTACTATCACTATAGTTATATTTTCTCCTAAATTCATAAAATGTTCAAGCATAATAGCTTTTGCACCATTTTTTATTGCTTCATTGATATATTTACAACCTTCTGTAACAAAACCTGATATACATATAAAAAGAGAACCTTCTGTAACTTTTCTTGAATCATATGTAATGTTAGTTATATCAATATCATTTCCATGTAGAAGTCTATAATCAATATTTCTAAGAATTTCGCTTAGTTTCATATGATATCCTCCTTATTAGAATTATAACTATATATAAAACATTTTCAATAAAAATTTTCAATTTTATTAAATTAATTTAACAATATATTAAAAAAATTAAAATTTACTGAGTGTATATTATAACTTTAGTTCCACTATTCACATATTCACCCTTTCTAGGAAATTGGTTAATAATAGTATCCCCATTTCCTTTAATATCTAAATTTAAATTTGATTTTTCTATAAGTTTTTTTACTTCTTCTATTGTTTTACCTGTAAGTTCTGGAACTTCTACTTCTGGTGTTACTTTGTTTTTTAATTCTTCTTCTGTATATTTAGGTTCTATACCTAAATATGGTAATGTATTTTCTAATAATTCTTTCATTACAGGACCTGCAACTGTTCCACCATAATATACACCTTGTGGTTCATCAATTAATACTAATGCCATAACTTGAGGGTCTTCAGCAGGTGCAAATGATAAAAATGAAGCTATATATTTTCCTGACCTTCTAGGTAATTTTTCAGAAGTAGCTGTTTTTCCGCCTACTCTATAACCTGGAATATATGTTTTATTTCCTGTTCCAACAGAAACAACACTTTCAAGAATAATTTTCATTTCTTCAGATGTTTTAGTTGAAATTATTTGTTCACCTTTTCCATTTTTAATTTCTTCTATAATATTTCCTTGTACATCTAATATTTTCATTCCAACATGAGGTGTTATATCATATCCTCCATTCACTACTATAGATGATGATTTTAATAATTGTAATGGTGTTATTTGAAATGATTGACCAAAAGATATTGTAGCAAGTTCAACTGGTCCAATATTATCTAATTTATGCATTATACCTGATGTTTCCCCTGGTAAGTCTATACCTGTCTTTGTTAATACTCCAAGTTTTTTCATATATTCATAATATTTTTCTACACCAACTCTTTCTGCTACTTGCATAAATACTGGATTACAAGAATTTTGTACTCCTTGAATAAATGTTTCAGACCCATGTGCTCTTGGATACCTCCAGCATCTTATGTTTACTCCACCTACTGTATGTATCCCTGAACAATTAAAAGGAGAATCCGGTCTTACTACTCCTTCTTCAAGTCCTGCTGCTGATGTAAGTATTTTAAATGTTGACCCCGGTTCATAACTATCATTTATACTAAAGTTTCTCCACATATTATTTAAATAATTATTTCTTTCTTGGCTAGTTAAGCTATTCCAAACAGAATTTAAACTTTCATCATTTATAGTAAATGGTTCATTTAAATTAAAATCAGGTTTATTTGCCATAGCATATATTTCACCATTTTGTGGGTTCATTACAATTATAGCACCTCTTTTAGCTTGCTTTGTTTCTAGTACTTTTGATAATGTTTGTTCAGCATATTGTTGTACTATTACATCTAAAGTAGTTATTAAATTATAACCTGCTTCTGGTTCTACTCTCATTACTATTCTATCTTTTAGTTCTTTACCTTTAGCATCTGTTTCTGTTAGTATTTTTCCTTCCTTGCCTTTTAAATAATTATCATATTTTGATTCTAAACCTATTATTCCTTGATTATCTTTACCTACAAAACCTATTACTTGAGATGCTAAATTACTATATGGATATATCCTTTTTACATCCTCATCTACAACTACACCCGGAAGTGCTAATTGTCTTATTTCATCTGCTAATTTTTTATCTACTTTATTTTTTATTCTTTCTAATGCTACTCTATTATTTATTTTTTTCAAAACAGTATTATAATCTAATTCTAATTTTTCAGATAGTATTTGTGCTGTTTTTTCATAATCTTTAACTTGTGAATGTATTACACTTATAGATGAAACTGATTCTGTTAATGCAATTCCTACAAAATTTCTATCTAATATACTTCCTCTCACTGGTGATATAAGCCTATCTCTAGTCTGTTGTTCTAACGCTTTCCTTTGTAACATATCACCATCTATGAATTGAAGTAATATTAGTCTTATATAAATCAAAATAACAGATATAACAATAATAGATAAAAATAATAACAATCTCTTTTTAATACCTATTGTTATTTTAGACATAACATAAAAAGCCTCCTATTCCACAAAATATATTACTAATATATTATTGCAAAAATAAGAGGCATATGCTATTTATTTTATATACACTCAAAATTAAGTCTTCAAAATCTCTTTACACTTGCAACGCAAGTGTAAAGAGATTTTGACTCTTGATAACGTAAACAAATATAATAAATTCAAGGATAAATTAATAATATATATAAAATATAGTGAGCTTTTTAAAAAAATAGTGTAAAGGAAAATTAAATTTATGTATAACGTCAATCACTATAATAGAGCCAAAAATAAATTAATGAATTATTAAAATGGCGAAAAATTTTTAAATACGTCTACAAGAATTAAACTTCAATTAGGAGTGTTTCAAAATTACTGTGGAGATAACAAAAGGGGCGTGCAAAGCACGCCCCTACAAAAAATCTATAATTTAAATCATTCTATCAGAAACACTCTCATATTTATAAAGTAAATTCTTTTCCTATGATAATACTTTTTATTTGTAATATTTTATTTATAAATTAAACATGAAACTCGGATAGTGAGTTATTTATAATTATATTTATTATATTACAAATTTGAAAAGTATATGGATGTAAATTTTCTATAGGAAGATTTATATACCAATTCGTTTTTATATCAAGATTATTAGGTAGTATAAAAACTAAATTTTTATGATTTATGATGTTTTTATCTTTTAAATTCAAATCAGAAGTTATATATACAATAAAATCTGTTTCGCGTATTTCATCGTAATTAATATTATATAATAAGGTTTTATTTAATCCTTCAAATTCTAATTCTGAAAATATTATTACTCTTTCAGCTGTTTTTATAATGTCTTGTAATTTTTTTAATTCTTTTGTAGGTAAATTAAAATAGAATTTATTTATTTTATGTATGGAATCTTCAAAGTCATTTTTATAATCTGATTTTTTTCTTGGTATAAACATTAATATTACTTTATCTAAATCGAAATTTCTGAATGTATAACCTAAATAAGGAAAAACAATGGCAAAAATTAATGAAATAAAACAATATTTAAAAATAAAACTAACTTGTTCTTGCTGAAACATTATAAGTCTTTGATATGATACTATAGTAATAACAGTAAAATTAGATAATAACAATAAGAATGTAAAAATTAAATATACAACCCAATCTGTATAAATATCAAATTCTTTTTTTAATAGCTTAAGATATATTACAACAGATATAATAGGAGGCACAAACAACATTATAATCCAAAATAAAAGCATATTAAAAACCTCCTTTAATAGATAATGATTGATGGTATAACGCTTCTATTCCATTTACATACTTTGAATTTTTATAAACTCTAAATGGAAAATGATTTGTTATATTACAAACAACATTTGAAAATTGAGTTTCATATTTTAATTCTAAAATTATTTTATTATCAGAAATGCCGAATTCATCATAAAATCCATTCTCTGTACAAGAATAATATTTTATAAATTTATCAAGTGTTAAACGAAAATTTCCATCAGCAGAAAGATAATATTTGCGTTCATAACTATTAATCATTACAGGAGTTTTTAAATTCAATTGAGAAATCATATTATCATAGCTTAAATCTCCATTATACATATTAGCTTTTAGAATCTCTATATAATTATTATAACTAAAATTATAATCAAAATTAAAACTAGGTAGTACCAATGTTTCTTTATATCCAACATTGCCATTTTTGATTTTAGCTTCCAATATAGGTTTTTCAATATAACCTAAAAAATTATTATACCATCGAATTCTATGTTTTAATCTTTTATCATTACCTTTTAAATTTGCATTATAATCATCAAAGGATAGAGTGTCAAAATATATATTATTTATTTGACGTGTATTATAAATTTCATTAAAAATAGCAGGATTTTTAATAATTACATTTTCGATGTAATCATACATATGTTCATCGAAACAATATTTTAATTCATATCTTATCATAATTTTTCTCCATTTATAATTTTTTCAAATATAACTGCTTCTTTTTTCTTATTTTTTGGTATAATATTTTTTCCATTTAAACGCAATTCTGAACCATCTCTCATAAGATACTCTAAATCTACTCTACCTTTTAATTTAAAATTGGTAATATCCATATATCCTGGTCCAAACTCTGGTTTCTTTCTATAAAGTATAGCTCCAATAGTAACATCTTCAAAAATAATATTGTCACCTTTTATATAAGTATAATCTTTAGCAGCAACTCCTAAAACAGCTTTTTTACCATTTAAATTATACAACTCTAAGGTACTATTTTCACCACCACTTATACATTTGTCACCTATGTTAATAAAATTTGTATTCTTAACTGTAGCAACAGTAGTTGAAACATCAAAGGCATCATTTCCTGTATTTTCAAATAAACAATTATCAAACACACCTTTAGAAAAATCTGAATCAAAAGCATCAGCAAAAGTGTTTTTAAAATGACAAGAGATAATATTAAAATTTGAACGCACTATATTAAGTCCATCTTCACAACGATTATTATAAAAATTACTATCAAAAATATCAACATCTGATTCATAAAACGTAACAGCTCCAGTTAATAACCATGACCCACTTGAAGGATTACTTAGGTTATTAAATGTTGTATATTCTATTTTAGATTTAGAATTACACTCCATAATTACTATACCTGTTCCACTACTATCAGAGGAGTGTACTAATATTGGAGCCTCTTCACTACCAGCAAAATATACAGGTGAACGTGAAACAATAAAAGCATTATTTTTTATGTCTATGGTTTGTCCTTTACTTAAAACGAAAGTTTTACCACTTGGTATAAACAAAGGTCTATCAATTATTATTTCTTCACCTTTAAATTTTACAACATATTCATCATTAACTATAAAATCAAATTCATCTGTATTATCTTGTGTACTAATAAGAGTTTCTGTAAAAGCAGTTTCATTTCGTCTTGAAAAGGGGTTTACTTTAGTTTGTTTTATAGCATCACTATCAACATATTTATAATTTATATAAATATCATTTTTATTAGTTCCTAATTTTTTTGGAGCGTCTAAGAATGTATAAGTTATATAATTTGCTTTTACTTTATTATGTGGTTCAAGTAACTTGTTTTCATTAAAATTAATAAGTTGTTTACCACTTTCGTTTTGTATAGATATAAGTTCTATTTTGTGATTTGAAACACTAGTAATACTTAATGTTAGTGTATTTTCATTATAGTTTTCATAATAGGCAAATAAACCTGTTAAATTAAAAGCTGATTTATTGGCTTTGTTTAAAGGAGCAGCTTCTAAGGTAAGTATATTATCTTTTGGATGTTCTAAAAAACCAACATATGCAACAAAAAAATTTCTACCGCTTTTAGGTGTTATTTTAATATTATCATATCCTAATGCAAGTGCTTCTAAGGGTATAGTTAATATTTGTTTTGTTCCTTCAGATATAAGATATTTTGCAGGGTCATTATCATCTAGTTCTATTTCTTCTTCAAGCTGTTCTCCCTCTTGTAGTATAATTTCTTCAGGTTGAATTTCTTCATCTTCTTCTATTGGTATTATAGTATCTACTAATAAAGTAGCAATAGGTGTATTTTCATTATAAAAGTCAATTGTAAATTCACCTTCTCCTAACATAACTTCAATATAAGGTAAGAATAATTTTTCTTCAAGGTTTATACTTAATCCAACATATTTAGGTATAGGGATAGGTTTTTTGTCTGGAACATATGGGTCAAAAGGTTGAAAATCTTTTATACTAAAAGTCTGATAATTAGTAAATAACATTTCACTTTTAAAACTATTATAAGATGAATATACATACTTTTTAGCAGAATAAATTATAGCTCCACTTGTACAAATAAATATTATAATAGAAAATAGGGTTATTAAGATTCTTTTAAAGTTTAACTTTAAAACATTAAAGCCAAATTTTAGAACATTAAAACATGATTTTAAAAAATTAAGACTTCCATATAAAAATTTCATTAATTCATAATTTTTATTCATTTAAACTTGACCTCCTATAATCATAAAGATTACCCAAAGCTTGAGGATTATCACCATTTAATGCGATAAGTTCAAAATCAACTGTTCCATCTGTATATACATTAGTTATAATTATATTATCTCTAGTATAACTTCCTAAACCACTTGCAACAAAAGTAGATTTATCAAATTGCTCATATAATACACTATATCCATTATCAAATGCTCCTACATCACCTGCAAAATAATAAATAGACTTACCAGTACTATTTAAAATAGGATAAACATTTTGCCAAAAGTTAGATTTATCATTTTTACCAGCTAATGAATTGGTTACAAAATAATTAAATCTAGGATCATCTTCCTCCCACCAAAGTAATTGATGAGAAATAAAGAAAATATTATTGACATCAGGATTTAAAGATATTTGTTCTTTTATCATATTTATTTGGTCATCTGATATACTCCAACTATAATCATCAGGGTCTAATATTAAAAATAAATTATTATTATGAATAAAACTATAATATTTATTATCAAAGTATTGTAAATATAATTCTGTATTTGCCTCATCATGATTTCCAGGTGCAACAAAAAATGGTTTTTTAGTAGTATTTACAGTTTCTATAAATTCTAAAAATTCTTCTTCACTTGAATTTTCTACAAAATTACCACCATAAATACCAAATTCAATATTTTCACTTTTTGCTATAGTAGGAAAATACTCTAGTAATGGTTTATGTAATCCATCTACTGCTCCAGGTGCACCATAAGCATGACCTGCAAAATAAAATGAATAGTCTAATATTTTAGCATCTTTTTTTACACTATTTTTTTGACCTAATAATCTATATTCTACAGATACTTTAGTATTAGTGTCTTGTAATATAGGAGGAATTTTAATTTCCATTGTAGTTAATGCTCTACTTAATGTTCCTAAAACTTCAATAGGTTTAAAATCTTCTTTATATATAGATTCCCCATTAAACAAAATATCATTTATATATATAGATAAAGCATTATTGTTAGTAATAGTAAGAATACTATTACTATTTGTTGTAACAGAAGAAGATATATCTACTCCTTGGTCTATAAACCAAGTATCAATTTGTTCCCTTCTAGCTTCCAATGCATCATAGTTAAATACAAAATCATTATCATCACGTTTTATTATTTTCTCTAACATTTGAATATCAGCTCTTTGACGATTTATGAAATTAGGATAATCTTTATTAAGTCGTTTAAGTTCAGTTAAAAATTGTTCTTTTAATTCTATAGTATCAAAAAATGAAAAGGCATTTATATCCTCATGGAACAATATGGAAGAAGATGTTGGAGAGAATGAAAGGTCATCAAATGGTATAGGTTCAAGCTTTGCAGTAACAGGGTTATAATAATGACGTGTATTATGAAGAAACATACCATGTCCTGATATAAATATATCTAAAATGGCAAATCGTTTTAAATATAAATCCATATCAAAAACTTCGCTAGAACTTAGCTCTCCTTCCATAAATTTTGAAAATCTATCAATTGCGTAATCTGCATATTTTGAAAGATTACTTGATTCTATTGTCTTTTTGATAGAAAATGGCTCTATAGGTTGTTGTTGATATCTAAAATATCCTGCTCCACCAGGTGCATAAGTTCTTTCTTCCCATAATAAATCTTCATTTATCTTTAATATAGGACCTTCTCGTTTAAGTGAATTTTCTATAACACGTTTTTCCATTCCTTCTTCAAGTGCATAGACTCCTTTGTATTCACCATTTATAACTACATCTACAAAATCATATCTTAAAGCAACTCCGCCTTGTTCTCTATAATACTCATAAATAAGACGTTCCCAAATCCCAACTCTTGTTTCTTTAGGTTGTATAGACATTTTTTGAAGTCCCCAAATACAATTATCACCTTTAAGTTCTATTCTAAGTGACCATTTATCTCCTCCTAAATGGTCAGTCCAGTCACCTTTTAATCTTACTTTAGCTTTATATTTTTCACCTTCACCTTTTAAAGTAACATTAACAAAGTCATCATCTACAGCATTTAATACACCAAGTTTTAAAGCTGCTTTTCTTTTTTCTTCAATTTTTTTTATATCTTTAGGTTTTATTTCTAATTCCATTTTTTTGATTTCAAAATCAAATATATCATAATCAGAATAATTTGTTTTATTAAGTCCAACTATATTTTGTATTTCAAAATGTGAAAAAGAATAAAAACCATCACCATTAATAGGAGAAATAATAATACTATTATACCCACGTTTAGTGATATTTTCGGGTATAAGGTGAAGTATTTTTTTATATCCAATTACTCCTCCTATAGCAGAAGTAGTATTTATATAAATACTTTCGCCTTTACCATTTTTTAAAAAATCTATTCTATATGTATCGTTATCACTCAAATGAATATTAAGATAGTTATCATGTTGTATTTTTTGAAAATTTATGCTTGTTCCTGTAACATTAGGGAAATTTATAATTTGTTCAGTACCATCTAATGTTATATAATTTAAGTTATTAATATTAGGACTTTCTATTTTACTTGAGAAATATTCATCAAAAAGTCCTATTATAGTTATTACAAATAATATAGTAACACATAAAAATATTAAAATATATTTCAGTATTCTTTTTATGTGATAGGATAATGAAGTATTATACTCATTTTTTACTTTTATCACCATCTAAAAACACCTCTAAACTGTAGAACGATTAGATATAAAACTAACACTTATATTAGGGTCAATAGCTTTTAACTCTTCAACACATGATTGAAGCTTTCGTTCTGATGAAAATTCAACATTCAAAAGTAAGTTTGTTCTATTTTGATTGCTATCAAATCTTCTAAGTTCAAGTTTGCTTGAAAAAGGTTTGACTTTTTCTAATATTATATCTTGAGATATTATTTGTGAAGATATATTAAAATTGAAAGTATCTTCTTTGCTTTTTTTAAAAGTAAATAAACCTTTAATTGTGATTATAGATAATATAAATAATCCAGCTACTAATGTAAGTAAGCGTTCATTCGCTCCAAAACCTAAACCCATTGTTATACATAAAAATAAATAAACAAGTTCTTCCGGTTCTTTTACTGCTGTTCTAAAACGAACAATAGATAATGCTCCTACTAGTCCAAGTGATAAAGCTATAGAAGCTTTTATAATAGAAATTATAACAGTAGTACATACAGTTATTAAAAAGAATACTTTACCAAATTGTTTTCTATTAGATAATGAATATCCAAACTTAACATACACCAAATAAATAAAAATAGACATGACTGTAGAAAGAGAAATATTTATTAATATATCTACTCCCCCTAAAATTTCAGAGTTGTTGAAAAAACCTTTAATTATTTCTAACATAAGACACCTTAATCTCCTCTTTAATTATTTTTGATACATATTTACTAATACAATGATTCTTTAAAGCGTTACGATTCATTTTATTCATTTAATTTATTCCTTTCTTAAAAATATTCATTAAATATTATAAAATATTTTAGTATAATTTGTCAATGGATTTATAATGTATTTATTATTTTTGTATATAAATCACAAAAATTAAATAATGTTATCTTAGTTAAGTTATTTGTAAATGTAACAATTTTCACATGACCTATAATGGTAATAAATTTATTATTTGAGAGTACTAAATAATAAGATAGTGTTAAATAAAGAATAATATAATTACAAATGAAAGAATAAATTTTTATGGATTATAGGAGATGGCGTCTTTGATGTTTCTTTTATTATTTAATAATCTATTTATAAATATATAATTTAACACCCTCAATAAAAAATAGTAATGAACAATAAAATATTGTTTCTACTATTTTTTTATTTAAAGTCGTGTCGCACTTTATTTAAAGTGCGACACAAGATTGATTTTTAATTTTGTTTTTTTATTATTTTTAATTTTAATTATTTCATATTAATACTACTAACAATAAAAAATATTTGAGAGTGGTTATTAAGAAATAGGTTTTTATAAAAATTGAAACCTAATATTATTTTATTGATTTTAAAAAATGTAAAATGAATTTTGAACTAAAGGTGTCTTAGAATTTCAAAACTATAGATATGAAAAAAGAGTACATGAATAAAATAATTTAACCAATTATTATTCTTTTATAAAACTATATATAAACAAACTCTCTCACATTTCAAAATACTTTCTTAGTTTATTTTTAACTAATGCTTTTAAATATTTTAATAGTGTGTAATTTTTTTTATTTATAATTAATTTGATTATTATAATTTTAATTAGATGTAATTTGATAAAATAAACTTTTAAAAATTGTGTTAAATTATTAACAATAGTTTTATTTTTTTTTTTTATATGTTATAATCTCATTATGTATACAGTAATATGTAACTTATAATAAATAAAAACATGATTAACAGGAAAAATATTAATTTTAGTTATATTTAAGTTCTAGTATGTTATAAAATTACTGTATGAAATGTACAAATGTTTAAGAAATTATTTATATTTAATGAACAAATTTAAAAAATTTGTTTATAACAAGTGGGAGTTTAAACTTAAAAATTTTGTATGAATTTTATTTACACAATTTTCAAGTTTAATAAGTATACATTTTAAGGAGGATTTTATTTATGTGTAAGTGTTGTAATGAAGTCTTGGATAAAGAACAAGTAGACAAGTTAACACAAATTATTGAAACTCATAAAGACAAAGAAGGAAAAGTAATGCTTGTTCTTCATGAAGTTCAAGAATATTTAGGTTATGTTCCATATGAAGCTCAAAAAATGATTGCAGAAGGTTTAAATGTTTCCATGGCGGATGTTTATGGTGTTGTAACTTTTTATTCAAGATTTTCTTTAACACCAGTTGGTAAATATAAAGTTGGTGTTTGTATGGGAACTGCTTGCTATGTTAAAGGAGCAGATAAAGTTCTTGAAAAAATAGAACAAAAATTAGGAATTAAAGCAGGAGAAACTACAGAAGATGGATTATTTTCTATAGAATCTATGCGTTGTGTTGGAGCTTGTGGTTTAGCACCAGTTGTAACTATTAATGAAGATGTTTATGGTAAACTTGAACCAAGTGAAGTTTTTGCTATATTAGATAAATATAAATAATAACGAGGTGACTTTATGAAAACATTAGAAGAATTGAAAGCTATAAGAGAAAAAAATAAAGGTGCAGTAGGTATTAGAAAAGACCAAGCAGGTTATCGTATTTTAGTTGGTATGGCTACTTGTGGAATAGCAGCAGGAGCAAGACCAGTTATGACAGCACTTCTTGAAGAAGTTCAAAAAAGAAATTTACAAGATATAGCAGTTACTCAAACAGGTTGTATTGGTATGTGTAGGTTAGAACCTATAGTTGAAATTATTCAACCTGATGGAGAAAAAGTAACATATGTCAAAATGACAGCAGATAAGGCTAAGAAAGTTATAGCAGAACATATTGTAAATAATAAAGTAGTATCAGAATACACAATAGGAAATGCAGAATAATTAATTACTGAGGGGGTAGAAAAATGGAGTTTTATCGTTCACACGTGTTGGTGTGCGGAGGTACAGGCTGTACATCATCAGGTGCAAATAAAATAGTTGATAAATTTCAATCTGAATTAGAAGCAAAAGGACTTGATAAAGAAGTTAAAGTTGTAAAAACAGGTTGTTTTGGACTTTGTGCATTAGGACCTATTATAATAATATATCCAGAAGGCTCTTTTTATTCACTTGTTACAGTAGAAGATGTACCAGAAATAGTTGAAGAACATCTTTTAAAAGGAAGACTTGTAAAAAGACTTTTATATTCTGAAACAATAGCAGAAGATAATTCTATAAAATCTTTAAATGAAGTTGATTTCTATAAAAAACAATTAAGATTAGCATTACGTAACTGTGGTGTTATAAATCCTGAAAATATAGAAGAATATATAGGTGCTGATGGATATTCTGCACTAGCTAAAGTTCTTACAGAAATGACTAGAGAAGAAGTAATCGAAGAAGTTAAAAAGTCAGGTCTTCGTGGTCGTGGTGGAGCTGGTTTCCCAACAGGTTTAAAATGGCAATTTACTTATAATTCTCAAAGTGATGTTAAATATGTTGCTTGTAATGCTGACGAAGGTGACCCAGGTGCATTCATGGACCGTTCAGTTTTAGAAGGTGACCCACATTGTATTATAGAAGCCATGGCTATAGCTGCTTATGCCATTGGAGCACAAAAAGGATTTGTTTATGTTCGTGCTGAATATCCAATAGCTGTTAAACGTTTACAAATAGCAATTGACCAAGCAAGAGAATATGGAATGCTTGGAGAAGATATATTTGGAACAGGATTTAATTTTGATTTAGAAATAAGACTTGGTGCTGGTGCTTTCGTTTGTGGAGAAGAAACTGCTCTTATGACTTCAATAGAAGGAAACAGAGGAGAACCAAGACCAAGACCTCCATTCCCTGCTGTAAAAGGATTATTTGGAAAACCTACTGTATTAAATAATGTTGAAACTTATGCAAATATTGCTCAAATTATTTTAAAAGGTGCTGATTGGTTTAAATCTATTGGTACAGAAAAATCAACTGGTACAAAAATATTTGCACTTGGTGGAAAAATTAATAATACAGGACTTGTTGAAGTTCCAATGGGAACAACACTTAGAGAAGTTGTATTTGATATCGGTGGAGGTATTCCAGACGGTAAAAAATTCAAAGCTGCTCAAACAGGTGGACCATCTGGTGGTTGTATTCCAGAATCATTAATAGATACACCAATTGACTTTGACTCTTTAACAGCTGTTGGTTCTATGATGGGTTCAGGTGGACTTATTGTTATGGACGAAGATAACTGTATGGTTGACATAGCTAAATTTTATTTAGAGTTTACAGTGGATGAATCTTGTGGAAAATGTGCTCCTTGTCGTATAGGTACTAGAAGAATGTTTGAACTTCTTACAAAAATTACAGATGGAAAAGGTGAAGAAGGAGATATCGAAAAACTTCAATCATTAGCTAAAACTATTCAATCTTCATCACTTTGTGCTTTAGGACAAACAGCTCCTAACCCTATTTTGAGTACAATAGAACATTTTAGAGATGAATATGAAGCTCATATAAATGAAAAACGTTGTCCAGCAGGAAAATGTAAATCACTACTTAGCTATTTTGTTGATGCTGATAAATGTAAAGGATGTACTCTTTGTTTAAAACAATGTCCAGCTAATGCTATTATCGGAAAAGTTAAAGAAAAACATGTTATTGACAATAGTAAATGTATTAAATGTGGTGCTTGTATTGAAAAATGTAAATTTGGGGCAATATATATAAAATAATTTAGGGAGTGTGAACAATGGATAAAGTAACAATTACAATAGATGGACAAAAATTAGAAGTGCCAAGTAATTATACCGTTCTTAAAGCTGCAAAATTCGCAAATATAAATATTCCTACATTATGTTTCTTAGAAGGTATTAATGAAATTGGTGCTTGCCGTATGTGTTTAGTTGAAGTTAAAGGCGGTAGAGCATTACAAGCATCTTGTGTATATCCAGTAAGTGATGGTATGGAAGTATATACAAACACTGCTAAAGTTAGAAAAGCAAGAAAAGAAACTCTTGAATTAATACTTTCTAATCATGATAAAAGATGTTTGACTTGTGTTAGAAATCAAAATTGTGAACTTCAAACATTATCTGAAGAACTTGGTATAACAGATATACCTTTTGAAGGAGAAAATATTCAATATAAAGTAGATGATGAATCGGCATCTATAGTAAGAGATAATAATAAATGTATCCTTTGTAGACGTTGTGTTGCGGCATGTAAAAATGTTCAAACAACAAGTGTTATCCAAGCACAAGAAAGAGGTTTTAAAACTCATATAGCATCTCCTTTTGATAAATCTCTTAAAGATGTTGCTTGTATATTATGTGGACAATGTATAAATGCTTGCCCTGTTGGTGCTTTAACAGAAAAAAGTCATGTTAAAAGAGTATGGAATGCATTAGCTAATGACGACTTACATGTTGTTGTACAAACAGCTCCTGCTGTACGTGCTGCTTTAGGTGAAGAATTTGGAATGCCAATAGGTACTCCTGTAACTGGTAAAATGGTAGCTGCTCTAAAACGTATTGGTTTTACTAAAGTATTTGATACTAATACAGGTGCTGACTTTACTATTATGGAAGAAGGTACTGAACTTATTAATCGTCTTAAAAATAACGATAAGAGTAAATTACCAATGATTACATCATGTTCACCAGGTTGGGTTAAATTCTGTGAACACTATTTCCCTGAGTTTGTAGATAATTTATCATCTTGTAAATCACCTCATACAATGTTTGGTGCTTTACTTAAATCTTATTATGCTGAAAAAATGGGTATCGACCCAAGTAAGATTTATGTAGTATCTGTAATGCCTTGTACAGCTAAAAAGTATGAAATCGAAAGACCTGAAATGGAAGTAGATGGTCGTCGTGATGTTGATGCTGTTCTTACTACAAGAGAGCTTGCAAAAATGATTAAAGAATGTGGTATTGATTTTATAAATCTTGCAGATGAAAGATTTGATGACCCTATGGGTGAAGCAACAGGTGCAGGTGTTATTTTTGGTGCAACAGGTGGTGTTATGGAAGCTGCATTACGTACAGTAGCAGAAGTTTTAACAGGTGCATCTAGTGAAGATATAACATTTAATAGTAAAACTCGTGGTAAACAAGGAATAAAAGAATTTACAATTGATTTACCTAGTTTAACATTAAAAGGTGCTGTTGTAAGTAGTACAGGTAAAGCACGTGAACTTTTAAATAAAATTAAAGCTGGCGAAGTTGAATATGATTTTATAGAAGTAATGGGCTGTCCTGGTGGTTGTGTTACTGGTGGTGGTCAACCTATAGTAGATGCAAAAACATTAATGGAAAAAGATGTGTTTGAAAATAGAGCATCTGCTTTATATAGTGAAGATAAAAACTCTATGGTTAGAAAATCACATGAAAATCTTGTAGTTAAAAAGATTTATGATGAATATCTTGGAGAACCTAATGGACATAAAGCACATCATTTATTGCATACAACTTATACAAAAAGAACAGAATATTAAAAATAAGTTGATTTAAAAATAAGGGCGAACTTAGTTCGCCCTTATTAAAGTTCATTTAACTATGATTTAGAGGAGTGATAAATTTGGGTGATGTTTTTAAAGAACAATTAGTAAAAAAAGAAATAACTCCAAAAAATAATTTAATAAAAGCTGGAATCATTGTTGGTGCTATTTTAATTATTTTAATATCATCAATGTTAATAGTATTTTCAATTGTAAGAATTTTATTTCCTGTTATATTATTAGTTGTTCTAGGAGGAGCTTATTTTTTACTTACAATGCAAAATGTTGAATATGAATATGTTTATACAAATGGTGAATTAGATATTGACCGTATTATAAATAAATCAAGAAGAAAACGAGTTTTCTCATCAGATGTAAGAGCTATAGAAATTATAGCACATATAGAAGATAAAAATCATGCTAACGAATTTAAAAGTTTAGAAAAAACTTTAGATTTTAGTAGTGGAAAAATTAAACCAAACACTTATGTTGGTCGTTTATCTTATGAAGGTAAGATGGTAAAGTTAATTATAGAACCTAATGAAAGTTTACAACAAGCAATGTTGTCTTTATTAAGTCCAAGAAAGTTTTATGTAAAAAAATAAATATATACAAAAAGACAACTATAGGTTGTCTTTTTGTATATAAATAATCTATCTTTAAAAGCTCAAATTGAGGTTTTTTAATTCCTTTTATCAGGAATAAGTTTTTTATCCTTTAAGTGAAACTGCAACTGAAGAACAAGTTTTAAAGTTTCAATCCCTTTTATCAGGAATAATTCTAGCGTCGTTCTACAACCTGCTTGTATGAAGGCTTTCAATCATCTAATTTGCAAACCCTCCCTCATTTTTAGCACCTGTTTGGGTTTACACAAATTTTAATTTTATATTTAAAATTTTACCATGTTTTTTATATAAGTCAAGCTTTTTCTAATGTTTTTATAACAAATTTTAATTGAATTTGCATATTTAATCTATAATATTTTTAAAATTTGTGCAAACCCTCCCCTATTTTTACTACCTATTAGGGTTTATACAACAAATTTTATATAAAAAAGTGTGTGTGCTTATAAAAGGATATTTTTAAAAAAACCTAGAACGTTATTATTGATTTTATAGATAAGTATGTTATACTATAGTTAACTAAATTTAAAATAACTAGATTGACTACATATGGGAACTTGGGTTAAAAATTAAATTAATTTTAACAATAAAGGGTGAATACGAATGAAAGATAAACTAATGAATTTAAAAATTGATTTTGCATTTAAAGAACTTATGAACAATGAAAAAGTGCGTAATAGTTTTATATCAGCAGTATTAAAAATTCCTCTAACAGACATTAAATTCACACAAATATTAAACTCATATTTAAGACAAGAACAACAAAATGACAAGCTTGGAATATTAGATGTAAGGTTAAAATTAAATGATGATACAGAAATAGATATTGAAATGCAAGTAGTACCATTTAAATATTGGGAAGATAGAACCTTATTTTATAGTTCAAAAATGTATGTTGAGTCTATAGAAGCAGGTGCAAAATATGAAACTTTAAAAAAGGTAATAAGTATAAGTATTTTAAATTTTGACTTACTAGAAGAAAAAGAATTTTATAACTCATTTCATATAAGAAATGACAAAACACATACAATATATACTGATAAAATGGAATGGCATATAATTGAATTAACAAAATTACCTGATAATATGGAAACAAGTAATGATTTATTATTATTGTGGGCAGGTTTTATAGAATATTCTGAAAACGAGGAGGTTATTAAGATGTTAGCAACAAAAAATGAAAATATAGCTACTGCATATGAAGAATTACAAAAAATATCTTTTGATAAACAAAAACGTGAAGAATACAATCAAAGACAAAAAGCTTTATATGATTATAATAGTTTGATATCTCAAGCTACAAATGAGGGTATTGAAAAAGGTATTGAACAAGGTATTGAACAAGGCATTGAACGAGGTATTGAACAAACTAAAATTGAAGTTGCTAAAAATGCATTAAGATTGGGACTACCTATAGACCAGATTTCAGAGTTGACTAAATTAACTATAGAGCAGATAAGCAAAATAAAGACTACTATTTAGTTAATACTCTGAAAACGAGGAGGTTATTAAATGGCTACTGCATATGAAGAATTACAAAAAATATCTTTTGATAAACAAAAACGTGAAGAATACAATCAAAGACAAAAAGCTTTATATGATTATAATAGTTTGATATCTCAAGCTACAAATGAGGGTATTGAACAAGGCATTGAACAAAATAAAATTGAAGTTGCTAAAAATGCATTAAGATTAGGACTACCTATAGACAAGATTTCAGAATTGACTAAATTAACTATAGAGCAGATAAATAAAATAAAAACTACTATTTAGTTTCAAATCATTAAAAAACTTGATTTTAAATCTAAAATAAATTCTGTTTATTGTAAACTTATTCTGCTTGTATTAGTATTATTAACACCCTACAACTTTAAGAATAATTTACAAAGAAGTTAATTAAAAAGTTAATATTGTAGATATATAGTATAAGTGCTTATGTACTTATACTATTATTTTTAATTAAGGAGGAATAATATGAAATATTTAACCATTTTAGAAGTTTCTCAAAAGCAAGCATATATTTTTGAAAGTAATCAACTAAAAAATAATATTGAAAATTCAAATAATATTTGTTTTGCTACAAATTCAGAGTATTTCAAACAAAAATGTAAAAATACTATTTATAATGAACAAAATTTAGTATATTCAGGAGGAGGACATACTGTATTAGAGTTTGACACAATTGAACAAGCTAAAGAATTTGCTAAAACAATTTCTAAATCAATATTAGAAGATTTTGATGGATTAGAAATTTTTATTAAAACAATAGAGTATAACTTTTCAAAAACACCTACTGAAAATTTAGATATTTTAGCTAAAGAGTTAGAAAAGAAAAAAGCAATTAGAAAATCAGCATTTCATCAAAATAGTTTTGGAATAGAAGCATTTGATAGTGAAACTTTCAAACCTAAAAAAATAAGTCCAAAAAGAAATGAAACAATTAAAACTACTCCTTATATACCAAAAGGTTATTCGCTAGTAACCGAATTTGAAAGTTTAGGGGGTTCTAAAAATGAAACAAATTTTATAGCAGTAGTACATATAGATGGCAATGCTATGGGTGCTAGAATAGCAGATTTAAGAGAGAAGCAAGAACTAAATACTAGTTGGCAAAATTTTAAAACCATATCTTCAAAATTTAGTAATGAAATAGATAAACATTTTAAAGAAGCTTACTCTGAAATGGTAGACGAAGTTGTATATAACATAGAAAAAAATAATTTATCAATACTTAATTTAAAAGAAAACAATTTACCAATAAGAGAAATTATAAAAGCTGGTGATGATATTTGCTTTGTATCAGAAGGAAGAATAGGTATTGAATGTGCTACTATATTTTTAGAAAAACTTAATTCAAAAATAAATTCTGTTGATGGTAAAAATTATTCTGCTTGTGCTGGTGTTGCTATTGTTCATACAAAGTTCCCTTTTTATCGTGCATATGAATTAGCAGAAGCCCTTTGTAGTAATGCTAAAAAGTTTGTAGCAAACTTAAACAATACAAATGTATCTGCTATAGATTGGCATATAAACTTTGGAGAATTAAAAGAAAATATAAGTGAAATAAAAGATATGTATAATACAGATGATAATAAAAGATTGGATTTACGACCTCTTGTAGTATGTGGAGAAAATAATAATTCAATAGTACAATATTTTAATTTTAAAAAACTTACACTTGAATTCCAAAATCCAAAAGCTAGTTATGCAAGAGGAAAATTAAAAGAACTTAGAAATGTTTTAAAACAAGGTGAAAATAGCACAAAATATTATATACAGTCAAAAAAACTTGAAGATTTAATGCTAAATCCGTTATATGGCATATTTAAACCAATAACTACAGATGAAGAATTAAAAACGAAACTTGAAAAAACAGTTTTTATAAAAACATCAACTACAGAAGATAAAGAAAGATGTTTAATATTTGACTCTATAGAAATATTAGATAATTATATTGCTATGGAAAGGAGTGCAAAAAATGAGGGTTAAAATAAAATTATTATCTGATACTATATTTGGTTCTGGTTTTAGTATTCCTGGTAGAGAAGATATTTCAATACTTACGGATGAAAATGGCTTTCCTTATTTAAAAGCTTCAACATTTAAAGGAATATTTAAAGAAGAACTAATAAATTATATAAACTGGACAAATGATGATGTAAATAAAATAAAATTACTATTTGGTGAAAGTACAATACAAGATGATATAAATTTTGATAGTACTAGAAAATTAAAATTTTCAGATTTTGAATTATCACATAATGTAAAAGCTATATTGTTACAAGAAAACTACACTAAGCAACAAATATTAGATGCATTAAGTAGTACAAGAGTATTTACAAATATTGAAGATGGATTAAGTAAAGAGGGTTCACTTAGAAGTTGTAGATGTTTAAAACTTGGTTTAATATTTTATGGAGAAATAGAAGTTAATAAACAAGATACAATATTGGTTTCAAATACACTTAAATGTATAAAGTGGTTAGGAAGTATGAAAACTCGTGGGTTTGGAAAAGTAGAAATTTCAGAGTTGGAGGCGAAATAATGACTAAATATATAAAATACAAATTAAAAACTCTTGAGCCTTTAAAAATTTTAAAAGCAAGCTCAAGTCAAAATGCACAATATGAAACAGTTGAATATATTCCCGGTTCTTCTATAAGAGGCTTTGTTATAAATACTATTATAAAGCAAAATAATGACTTTGAAGATTATAAAGAAAATTTACTATCTGATAAAATTAGATTTTTAAATGCATATCCTTTTAATGGTGTGGAAATGTTTCCCTCACCCAAATGTTTTTATGAAAGTAAAATTGAAGGTGAAAAACTTTCAAATGTAGTTATAAATGGTGAATTTAAAAGTGGTTATAAAAGAGCAAAACTAGGTAAATTTTGTTTTTTTAAAGACGAAAAAATAATCTATTCAAGTCCTAAACTTGGAGAAAATGTACGTATAAACATAGAAAATAAAGATATATATAGATGTGAATATTTAAAAAAAGGACAATATTTTCAAGGCTATATTGCTATTGATGATGAAAGTTTAGAACAACAAATAATAAATGCTTTAAAATCAAATGATATAAGAATAGGAAGTTCTAAATTTTCAGGATACGGAAAATGTAGTATAGAAATAGAAGATAATTTTACAGGCAAACCATTTGAAAACTTATCTATAGATGAAAATAATTTAGAAACAAACATATATATGATGTTATTGTCTAATACTGCTATGGTAAATAAATATGGTGAAGTTTGTGGTATTGATGAAGAATTTTTTAAAGAAAAATTTAACCTTGATACTATTGAATATTGCTCAACTTCTATCATACAAGTTAGTAATATAAATAAAACTTGGGGTAGTAGAACACCATCTATTCCAATGTATGAAAGTGGAAGTATTTTTAAACTCAAATTATCAAAAAAACCAGATATCAATGTTTTAAAAAATATAGAAGATAAAGGTATAGGTTTAAAACGTTGTGAAGGTTGTGGCAGAGTTATATTTTTAAAAGACTTTGAAAAAATAGAATACAAAGAACAGTTAGAAAATATTAAACAAGAAATTTATTTACCACAACAAATAACAAAAGAAGATAAGGAAGTATTAAAATTAATTGCAAAAGGAATTTATATGAACGCTATAAAACAAAAGACACAAGAATATATAACTAATAATAAAATTCCTGATGGTTTATCAAATAGTCAATTAGGTATAATACTCTCAATGACTTGTATGTTAAAATATCAAACTAGTCAAGTAAAAACAAAGTTTGAAAACTTTTTTGAACATATAGCTACTAAAAATGTAGGTAGAAAATTTAAAGAAGTAAGAAAAACTATAACTCAAATATTAAACGACGATTTAGAAAGTATATTAAATATTTCACCTGAAAGAACTATATGTACAATTAATAAATCAGAATTACTATCAGATAAAGAAATTATTTTAATAAAATTAAATCTTTTAGAAGATTGGATTAAATATAAAAATAGAATTGGTGGTGAAGATTATGAACAGTAAATACAATTTTGTTACACAATATAAAATAGTAGCGGTATGTGAAGAATCTTTACATATTGGAAGTGCATTAGGTGATAAATCAGAGATTTTAATTAATCCATCAACACTTGAACCATTTATACAAGGAAGCAGTATTAAAGGTGCTATTGCAGATTATATAGAAAAAACTAAAGGTAATGAATTAAGAGTAAATATATTTGGTTTAACAGAAAAAAGTAAAATAGTACTTACAGATGGTATATTTAATATAGATAAATTAAAAACAGAGTTACGACCAAGAGTAAAAATAAATGAAAAAACAGGCACTACAGCTACTGTAAAACTAAAAGGAACTAATGAAATTTCAGGACAAAAATTTGATACAGAATATGTATCTTCTGGTTCAGAGTTTTCATTTGAGATATTTTTGTATGATAATTATAATGATGTTATAGAAGAAGCATTAACAGCATTAAACAAAGGTGAAATTTTATTAGGTGGCCAAAAATCAAATGGTTGTGGTAAAATTAAACTATCACAAATATTAAAAAAAGAATTTAATTTAAAAAACAAAGAAGATTTAAAAGCATGGATGTCAAATAGTGCAAAATATACAGATATAACAAAACAAATAAATGCTTCCTTATATCAAACAAAAGGGTATGAAATAATATTTGAAGCTAATGCAAATAAATCTTTATTAATAAAGTCAATATCCGGATTTGAAGAAAATATTGATAACCCTCCTGATTCAGTTCATATAAAGAATGGTAATGGCGATTATATTATTCCCGGAAGTTCATTTAAAGGAGTTATAAGAAATCAAGTATCTACTATAGCTAACTATATGAATATAGATGAAAAATATATAAACAATATGTTTGGTACATCAGATAATAATAAAACTATTGCAGGTACAATATATTTTTCAGAAGTGATATTACAACAACAAAAAGATAAAGTAATTCCACGAATAAAAATAGATAAATTTAGAGCTAGTGTTATAGAAAGTGCATTGTTTTCAGAAAGACCAGTTACAGGAAAAATTAATTTAAAAGTAAATATAAATTCAAATAATGAAGAACAACAAAAAATTGCTTGTGGATTACTTTTATTAGCATTTAGAGATTTAAGTGTTGGTGTGTTTAGTATAGGAAGTTCTGCTAATATAGGTAGAGGTTTTTTATCCAATTGTAATATAAAAGTTTTTGAAGGCACAAAAGAAATTGTAAATATACAAAATGATATAGACAATAAATTTATAAAAGAATGTTTAGAATTAATTGAAAAAATAAGGAGTGTTTAATTATGGTAGATATTGAATACTTAAATCTGGAACAAGCAAAAACTTTAAGTAAAAACTATAACTTTGGATTGGTTTATATGCTTAGTGAATTAAAAGTATTTAAAAACTCTATACCAAATGTAGATTGGGAACAAGTTATTGAAGCAAGATTTTTTGATGAAAATTCTGAAATACATATATTTAATTATAATGATGAAATGAAAGCCGTTTTAGTAAAAGATACAAATAATAATGATTTTATACTTACAAAATATGAACTTGCTAAAAACTTTAAAAACATTGCTAACACTTTAGTTGTAAAACAGTATTTAGACTATGATGAAGATGGGCAAGCTTTTATAAAATTAACACGACTTGAAAGTTTAGAGGGGTGAAAATTATGAGTGAACAAAAAAATTATCAATCATATACAGGAGCTCCATACAATTTTGTACCACTATATAAAGATGTATATTCAAGATATAATAATGAAAATGAATTACCAGCACATAATAAAATAACAGATAAATTACTATCAGGTGAAATAGAAATAGAAATAACAGCAGAAGGTCCTATATTTATTTCAAATGGTCAAAAAGAAGTAGATTTTTTTAAAAATGTTGATGGTAAATATGCAATTCCTGGTAGTAGTTTTAGGGGCTTAGTACGTAGTAATATGCAAATATTAGGTTTCTCTAGTATTGGTCAAGATATACAAGACTATTTCTTTATGTATAGACAGGTAGGAGGCAAATCAAAAATTGGTGGATTAGAAAATAAATTAAAAGACCAATATAATAAAGTACTTGGAGTAAAACAAATAAATAAAATTAGTGTAACAACAAATGTTAAAGCTGGATATATAAAAAAACAAGATGGCAAATATATTTTAATTTATGACAAAAAAAATGATACTTCAAAAGAACCTAATTATTACATACTAAAAGAAATAGATATATTAAAAGCATATGATGAATTTAAAAGAACAAAAAAACAAAATCCTTTTAGTTTTTTAATAAATGAAAATAAATCTAAACTACAAAACACTAAATTTATACCATCTACAGATAAAAACGGTAAGAAAATAATAAAAGGTGAACAAAACAGAAATTATAACCCATTTTTTGAAAAAGTATCTTTTGAAAAGTCAGAAAGAAGAATTACTGCTGTAGGTGAACCAAACAAGTATAAATATAATGGTTATATTATAAGTTCTGGTTACATGAATAATAAAAAAGTTATGTATATTATAGCTGAAATAAATGAAAAAATGTTTGAATTTGATATACCAATAAAAGATGTAGTTTCTTATGAAGAAGATTATAAAAATAAAGAAAAGCTGTTACCTAATAAAGAATTCTTCCAACTGCCACAAGAAGGAGAAATTAAACCTGTATTTTATATAAACTATAATGGTAGGTTATACTTTGGTTTTACACCTTATTTAAGATTATTTTATGATAAAAGTATACATGATGGAATTAATAATAAGCATAAAAACTTTATATTAGACTATGCAAATTCAATTTTTGGATATAGTAATGGAAGTTCAAGTTATAAATCAAGAGTTTACTTTGAAGATATTATAATTAATGGAGCAGAAGAATTTGAAGAAAAAACTCAATTAATATTATCATCTCCAAAACCAAGCAGTTGTTTAGATTATCTAATGCAAAAAGATAAAGAAATATCTACTTACAATACTGAAGGTTTTAAAATAAGAGGTATAAAACAATATTGGTTTAAAAACGAGACAATTAAAAATCAAATATTAAAAAATACTAAAATAGCTACAACTATAAGAGCTTTAAAATCAGGTACTAACTTTGTAGGAACAGTAAAATTTAAAAATCTTAATGAAGATGAATTAGGCTTATTACTATGGAGTATAAAATTAAATGATGATTGCAGTCAAAATATTGGTCAAGCAAAACCTTATGGTTATGGAAGAATAAAAGTAAAAATAAATACTTTAAAATTTTTAGATTATAAGAAGATGTATAATACAGATAGTTTTACATTTGATATATATAATACAAATCATTATAGTGAGTATATAAATAAATATATAGAAAAAATATCAAAAGAATTAAATAAGCAACCTGATGAAATACAAACAATACCTACTATTAGAGATTTTTTTATTATGAAAACTTTCACACCAGATAACAAACTAACTAGATATATGGATTTAGATAAAAAAGAATACCAATCGAGAGTTAAATTGCCAACTGTACAAGAAATAAAAGAACCAGAAAACAAAACAGAAGATACCAAATCAATTGATAACAATCAAAATAATAAATCAAAGGATGTACAAAAAGAAGCAAACTTAGAAGATATATTTTCTAATTTTAGTATGGGTGGTAAAAAGGTAATAAATAAAAATTATAAGAAAAAATAAAACAGAACTCCTTACATTATTATGTAGGGAGTTTTTATACACTATTATCAGAAGATTTTATTAGAGAATTTAAGTTTCAAACTCTTTTATCAGGAATAAATTTTTTATTTTTGTCACTTTGCCAACTAGCTCTAAAAATAAGAATTTTAATAATTTCAATCTCTTTTATAAAGTTATAAGTTAATTGTAACAATTTTAACCATTAGTGTATATTATAAACTAGTATCTCAAATTCCATTATTAATTTAGTTTGCAACATAGTAATAGGCTCTTTTAGATGTATTATTTCTTGCACGAACTTAACCCTAACTACCCTACCCTGTATGTTATTAAAACAAATTAAAAGTTTTTGGATACTACCCATTTATATTTCAATAATTTTGTTAGTAATAACTGATTCTACTGAGGTATTGATAAAATCAACAAATTCTAGATAATGTTGAAGTTATCAATTAATATAATAATTGTGGAAATTTAATGCATGCACCATAATTATTTGCTTAGGGAATAAGTTATTATTAATACTAAAGAAAAAGGAACATGAGTTAAAACTCCGGAGTTAAATTTTAATATAAAAATATATCAAAGTTTTAAATAAAAATTATAATATTCTAATTGTATAAAAAGTAAATATAAATTAAAAACCATCTACAGACGAATTTATATTATACTATTATTTAATTAATCTTCTTAATTTTTCAGCATTATTCTTAATTTCCCTTGTAGCAATATTTTTAATCTTTTAATGTACAAACCTTTTTTTATTTTTATACCTGTCATAATTTTTCATCTTAAATTAATATATCTCTACACTGATTTAAAGTTCTTTCACTTTAAATTTTTTACAATAGTCTTTGAAATATTTATTTATTATAGTCCAAATTAAATAACCCAAAACACCACCTAATGTATTTAAAATTATATCATCAATATCAGTGGTTCTTTCCTGTGGTAATTGACATATTTCAATAAATAAAGAAATAAAAAAATTTATCAGGGTTACATATTTAAAACTTATATTATTAAATAAAAGTGGTATAAGTAAACCTATTGGTATAAACCAAACTATATTTCCAAAAAAGTTTATTATAAAATAATTAATATTTTTATCGATAAAAATTTTATTATAGTAATCAACAAAAGATTTAAAAGGTATTAAGTTAATTTCTCCCCTATATATAAAATTTGAAAATATATTTTGTTTTGGTATTATGGTTTGCGAAGCTAATCCCACAAGAGTAATTAAAAAAAAGAATAACCCTAACTCATGAAGTGTTGTGGTATACTTCTTATTTTTTTTCATGTTTAAAAATAAAAAAATACGAATTGTTAATATTATGGGGATAGATGATAGTATGTATGGTATTATATTACTTAAATAATCTTTTATCATTATTTATTCCTCTTTATATTTTTTATCATATTATCAAATAAATTAAATTATGTATAAAGCTTTATGATTATCGTAACAACCAAAACAGAAATTTTGTTTTGTTTCAATCCCTCTTATCAGGTATAAGTTTTTTATTATCATAATGAGTTCAATGATAGTTGAGCAATATCAAGAGTTTCAATCCCTTTTATCAGGTATAATTTTTTTATGATTCCGAGTTCTTAGCTTTGATTACTAACCATTTTGTTTCAAATCTTTTTATTGGGTATAAAGTTTTTATGTAATCCATCACCATATAATACCAAAGCATGTAAGTTTCAATCCCTTTTATCAGGAAAATTTTATTTAACAAAAAATGATTTTTGAATATATAATAAATTAGTTTCAAACCCTTTTATCAGATATATTTATTTTAAAATTCTATCATGTTTTTTTTAAAAGTCAAGGTTTTTAAAATATTTTTTAAAGTGCTTGTAAAATTTACTATTATAGTGTTATAATATTATAAAAAATATCTTTTTTAATGGAGGTAGATAAAATGATAAATGGTATATAAAAACAATAATAGATAATTTATAACGAAAAATGATTTTTGAATAAATAATAGGTCAGCGAATAAACTGTAAAATATTTATATAAAAATTGTAATTAGCATAAGTATAATTGTGTAATAAAATATAAAATTAAAATTTAATATAATCTCATTAAGCATAAAATATATTTTAATGCTATTTTTTAGTTACATAAAATATAAATAAACTTACATTTTAATGGATTTATTATTTAGCACTCCAACAAATGGATGTCAAAAATCTGAAGTAATTATTAAAAATAATACGGAAGAGGTTTTTAGCATGGATATGGAGAAAGAAATATTACATTTAAAATATTTAGAAATGAACTTAACTTTTAATGAAATTAATGATTTAGCTATAACTTACTATTATTTAAATAAAGAAACACCCAAAGCAAAAGAAATTAAAGAACAAATAATATTAACAACTTATAAAATAATAATTACAAGAAAGAACAAAATTGATAATTTAGTTTTTATAGAAAAAATTAATTATACTATTAAAACTTTTAACCCTGAAAAAAATATCCCATTTCAACATCTTTTTGAAAAAGCATATAAAAAAGCTAAATGCAATACGGAAAAAACAAAAAGTATACTTTTACCTAGTGAAAAAAATATATTAGAAGATTTTAAAAAATATTTAAGTCAAATAAAAATTTATAAACCAAATTCTACAATTAAAGTATATATAGAAGAATATATTTTATTTAGGGAATTAAAAAATCCCGATGGTGCAAAAAAAATATTGTTTAATAGATATGGTATTAATGAACATATAGAATTTAAAGATAAAATCCTTTGTAAAGAAGCAGAAAATAATTTTAAAAAGATTGAAACTTTAGAAACAATAATTGAAATATTCAAGTATATTTTATCAGATGAAACCAAAAATAAGGTACATAAATATAAGTTAATCTTAACAAATTTAATTTTAGAAAATTATTCATATGGCAAGAATGATTTATCAAAATATATAGATTATGAATATATAAAATTTATACAAGCAAAAAAACAATTAAATATAAAATATGAAGATAAGCTTATAGTAGAATATTTACAAAGTAAAGGCTATAAATGTAGTCCACAAAATTTTTGTAAAAATTATAGAAAACCTTTTAAATTAAAAGTAATCTTATATAAAGAAAAAAATGCTTGATTAATATAAATAAACCCTATCACTTTTGCAAGAGGTAGGGTTTTTATTATTGTTTATTTTCATATTTAAAAAGAAATTTTGAAAAATTCCTATGTATTTAAATATTAGTTATCTATAAATAGTTATATAGAAAAATCACCAATGTATGTAGGAATGTATGGAAATGTTCGCAAAGTTATTGATATTATATAATTATCAATAGTTCATTAAATTCATTACGGACGACCGCAGGTCGCCCCCTACTTTTATTGGGTATAAAGTTTTTATAAAAAAAGCTAAATTAAGGTTAGCTTTAACATGGGTGTTTCAATCCCTTTATCAGGAATAAAATTTTTATAGAATGGAAATCGGGTATAGGACAATATATAGCAAGGGTTTCAATCCCTTTTATCAGGAATAAAATTTTTATAGCGTCGTTCTACAACCCTCTTGTAGCAAGGCTTTCAAGCCTTTAATTTGTAAACCCTCCCTCATTTTCTGCACCTGTTGGGGTTTACACAAATTCAACTTTTATAATTGAAATTTTATCATATTTTTTATGAAAGTCAAGTATTTTTTAATAATTTTATAACAAAAAATAATTAAATTCTTATATTTAATCCATAATATTTTTAAGATTTGTGCAAACCCTCCCCTATTTTTAGTACCTGTTAGGGTTTGCACAAAAGTTTTTTAATATTTATTTCAACATTTATATTTAAAAAGTTAATTAAAAAAATAAAAAATAGATTTAATATATATACAGACAATATATAAAAAAAAGTGATTAACAAAAAGTTAATTACTTATTAAGTTTGTCAGATTATAAATATATAAGTATTATAATTGCTTACTAAAATAACAAAAAGGTTAATTGATGATAAAGCAAGTAAGATAATATATATAGATAATATTAAACAAAAATTTAATTTAAAATAAGGAGATAAAAATTATGGAGAATATGAATTGTATTAAATCGCTAGTTATTGATATATTTTGTAAAGTATTAAACTTTTTTATAAGAAAATTTCTTAATTATGTGTTTATTGCTTAAACTATAATTTAAACATTAAACATAATTAAACAAAATCATAATAAAAGGAGTAGATTTTTATGTCAAGAAAAGCAGAAGCTGTTGGTAGTATTAGTGGAATGATAGCAGGAGCTATTTATGGTGCTACAAAGGGTGCACATATAGGTATTGCTATTGGAGGTCCTGTAGGTGCTATAGTTGGAACTGTGCCTTGTGCTGTAGTTGGAGGAGTTATAGGTTTTCTAGGTGGAAATAAAGTTGGAACAGAAATAGATAGAAAATCAGATAAAACAAATAACTAATATGGAGATGTATAATATGTCAGATTCAAATAATAAATTAGAGGATATAGCAGATGTATTTAATAAAGCCGAAAAAGTTTTAACTGCTATGACAACTATAATAACAGTTGTTATATCTGTAAAAAATATAATTAAAGGTGATAAATAATTATGAAAAATAATAATAAAATTCTATCATCAAAATATATTTATACAGAATCACCATTTACATATTTAAGTAAGTTTATTATTAAAGCAATATTTAAATTTATTAAATTTTAATAATGTAAAAGCAATCAGTAGAAATACTGGTTGCTTTTTAATATTTAATCTTTATAAAATTATATGTTTATTTTCTTTCAAAAAATCACAACCAAAAGCAACTTTATTTTTAAAACAATTTTCACATATAGGTATAATTATAATTTTTAAACTCTGACCATTTAAATGGTATCTACCAAGTACACATCTTTTATAAAAAGCAGATATTTCATCTTTTAACTTTTCATAATTCTTTTTATCTAATAAAAATTCATATATGCTATAATTAATTCTTGAACCATAAGTATCTAACTTTTTTGAAAATTCAGTACGAATTTTATCATTTGAAATATCATAAGCAATAATAAACCTATACTTCTGCAAATATTTTCACATCCTTATTTTTTATTGCTTTTATAAATAAATCGCATTGTTTTTTTAGTTCAGAATCTATATCAATATTATACTTTTCTATATATTTTTTAAAACCATCTTTATTCAAGTAAACTCCTTTGGTTTCAGAATCAACTTCAAAATCATTTTTTGTAAACTCCTTTCGATTTGTTATTAAAATTACAAATTTATCTGCTTTTGAACGAAACAATTCTAAAAAATCAAATGATAAAGAAGCACGACCATCATTTATTGTGTGTAAAAATCCAATAGAAGTATCTAACTTTTTAGAAAATAGTATCATATTTATTTTGTGTTCTAACATCATATATGTTAAACTTAATAATGAATTAAAAATATCTTTAGGAGGTCGTCGGGTTCTTTCTTTAAACATAGATATTTCAGATAATGCACTAAAATATAATTTTGCTATTTGTCCTTCTATTCCCATAACTTCATCTATAGTTTTACACTTATCTAATCTAACTAACGTTTTATTTATATTAGTTATATATTCTTTAGAGATTCTACGCTTTTCAGATAATAAATAATTCTTCTGCTCATTAACTTTTTTCCTACAAAATGTTTTAGCTAAACTTAACCTAAATTCATAATTTAAAAAACACTCATACTGAATAAGTCTTAAAGTACATCTTTCAGATTGCATTGTATTTGTAAATGCATAAATTTGTCCTGACTTTGTAGCATGAGTTATACTTATATTATTTGTTATTAAAAGTTTTAAAGCTTGCTCTGTTATTTGTATATTTCCCATTAAAACTATATCTGATAAATTTATAATAGGCTCACTAATTAAAATTTCTTTGCCCATTAGTACATTTATACGTTCACCTTGTTTTGTAATAGTCATTCCATCATCATATAAGTATATAGTTTGCATAAAATAAAAAACCTCCATTCTAATTTTTAAATAAATTTGTTTTATTAGTAATGGATTTTTATATAAATAGAAAAATTTCAATCCCTCTTATCAGGTATAAGGTTATTATATTTAATGGGACATCGGGGACACTTTCCCGTACAGTTCCAATCCTTTTTTATCAGTATGCATACAAATGGGGTCAATATGAAATGTAGTTATTTAGTTTCAAACCCTTTTATCAGGTATAAAGTTTTTATTCGCTGACTCGTTTGCTCTACGGTAAAGACGTGTTTCATGTTTCAAACCCTTTTATCAGGTATAAAGTTTTTATAGCGTCGTTCTACAACCCTCTTGTAGCAAGGCTTCCAAGCCCCTAATTTGCAAACCCTACCCCATTTTCTGCACCTGTTGGGGTTTGCACAAACTAATATTTTATAATAGAAATTCTACCATACATTTTATAAAAGTCAAGCTTTTTTTATCTTTATTATAACAAATTTTAATTAAATTCTTATATTTAACCTATAATATTTTTAAAATTTGTGAAAACCCTCCCTTGTTTTTTGAACCTGTTAGGGTTTGCACAACAAATAAATTTGAGAGTGTTTAGTAAAAGATAGATGGAAGAGTAGGGGCGACCTTTGGTCGTCCGTTCTATTTTATATGATTATACTTCTTGTTAAGCCATTGATAAAATGTTGAATATATAAATTATTAAAATTCACAACGTTTTTATTCTTTAAACGGACGTGCGAAGCACGCCCCTACTTTATACTTTTCTCATAATTATATCATTGTTTATTTAATATTTTCAAATCTTAAATTATTTTTTTAGTTAATTGATTGCTAAGTTTGTTAGATAGTTAATATATAAATAAAAAATATTACAGATGATTTTAATATTTAGATTTTTAATTATCATTTGTAGTAAATAAAAAATAAATCTTTTAGTTAATTAGTTGCTGAATTTGTTAGATAGGTAATATATAAGAATTATTAAATAAAAAATATAGAGGTGATTTTAATGTTTACATTTGTAATTATTATTAGTGGTAAATAAAAAAATAAAATTTTTAGTTAATTAGTTGCTGAATTTGTTAGATGGGTAATATATAAGAATTATTAAATAAAAAAATATCGGAGGTAATTCTATGAAAAAAGTATTTATAACAGCAGTACCCCTTCAACCAGAGGGAAAGTTAAAAAGCACACAGTACAATTCACAAGGTAATCAGTCTATAGCTTATGAAAAACCAACTAGATTTCCTATAATGCACTTGATAGCTAATAATGTAGAAGAAAATGATAATATTGAAATATTGGTTATAACACCTGAAACCGAAAACGCAAACCGAAATCTTAAATTTTTAGAAGCAGAACTTGCAGAATTTAAAAAAGAGATAACTTTTAATTATACAATGAAGTTTGTAAAAAAATATGAAAAAGAAAACAAAATATCTCATATGAAATTGTATTCAGATATTGTAAAAGCACTTGGAAATGAACAAATAATATATGCTGATATGACTTATGGTACAAAAACAACCCCTATGATTTTATTTTCTGCTTTAAACTTTGCATATAAGATTGAAGAAAATGTAGACATAAATACTATTGTTTATGGTTCTATGGATTTTGGAACAGAAAACGCTGATATATATGATGTGACTTCTTTACTTTTTATAAATTCTATTGTTGAAAATCTTAGTAAAATGGATGTAAAAAATCCAAAAGAACTTTTATTAAGAGTAATAGGAGTTTAGTATAAAATTAATGAAAAGGGGTTATATATATGTCCAATGATAAAGCAAAAATAAATGATTTAGCCTTAAGATATTCAGAATTAGATAAAACATCTGATGAAGCTAAATTTATAAAAATAGAAATAATAAGCGAATACTTTAAAATCATGGAAAAAAGAAAAAAAGACAACTTAAATTCTGAAATATTTTTGAGAAAAATTGAATATTGTATTGAAAACTTTAACCCTAAACATGATGGTAATGATGAAAGCGTATTTGAAAATTATTTTGAAAGAGCATTCACATTAGAGCATGATTATTATGAAAAAATGGAACAAATATCAAAGCAAAGAGGAGGTATGAAAGTTCCTCGTTGGTCGCCACTATTTAAAGATTTTAAGAAATATATTAAAAAGTTAAAAACAAATGATAAAAGTGATTTGGATTATGATTACATAGATATTTATACTTCAGATAGAAATTTTGAAAACCCTGAAGAAATAAAAGAGATGTTAGAAAAATTAATTAAAAAAAATGAAAATTCCATTTGTATAAGTGGTAATGAATTGCAATATGAAGATAATAAAGAAAGCACTCTATTTGATAGTGTACAATGTGAAGCAGCACAAAAAGAGTTTGATAGGTTAGAGAATCAAGAAACTATTTGTAAATGGTTTAGTTGTATATTAAAAAATGAAACATCCAAGACTCAAAAAGTATATAAACTATTTTTAACAAATATATGTTTAGAAAATAAATTCCTAATAGATACAGAGCTTGAAAATAAATTGGAAAAGTATATTGATAATGATTATATTGAGTTTATAAAAAATAAGCAAAAAGAAGTACCTAATTTAGAATATGAAGATAAGCTTATAGCAGAATATTTAGATTGTAGCACTGCTAATATTTCTAAAAACTATAGAAAACCATTTGAAGAAAAAAAGAAAAAAATATTTGATAATTTAAAGTAAGCTAATAGTTTTTTATAATAACAGCTTCTTTTATGAGGCTGTTATCTTAACAAAAATAAAAATATTAAGGAGAATGAAATATGAATCAAGATTTTTTTGAACAACTACAAAAAAGAGGTATAAATATTAATGAAAAAGCAAAACAAGCTATTATTGATAAAATAAATTCTGTGTTATCATATGAACCTAGAGTAGGGGTTTTTGGTAAAACAGGAGTAGGAAAATCAAGTTTATGTAATGCTTTATTTGGTGCTGATTTATGTGAAATAAGTGATGTGTCTGCATGTACAAGAAATCCTCAGGAAGTTTTACTTAAAATGGGTCAAAAAGGTTTAAAATTAATAGATGTTCCAGGTGTTGGAGAAAGTTCCGACAGAGATGAAGAATATAAAAAGCTTTATGCAAAACTATTACCAGAATTAGATTTGGTATTGTGGGTAATTAAAGGAGATGATAGAGCACTTACTTCTGATGAAACATTTTATAAAGATATAGTAAAACCACATATTACAGAAGGAAAAGCGTTCTTCTTTGTATTAAACCAAGTAGATAAAATTCAACCTTTTCAAGAATGGGATAGAAATAAACATGAACCTAGCCCTAAACAATTTCAAAATATACATAGAAAAATTGATGATTTAATACTAAATTTTGGGGTAAGGAAATCTCAAATAATACCTATCTCAGCAAATGAAAAATATAATCTAACAGGATTAGTTGATGAAATAGTATTTGCACTACCTAAAGATAAACTTGTAACATTAACAGATAAATTTAAAGAAGAACATCTTTCTGACAAAGCTAAAGACAAAATAAAAAAGAGTTTTACAGAAGTAATTGGAGATGTAATAGATGGTGCAATAAATATTGGTCGTAAAATAATAGATGTTATAAAAGAACTCCCACCAATACCATGGCCATGGAAATGGCCATTTTAACACAATAGAAGTTTAAAATATGAGAGGAGGTGTAACAATGGGTTTGCGTGTTATTATAAATTATGAAGAAGATATTGATAAATTAATTAATTCTTATACAGAATTTAGATTTTTTAAAAACTTTAATATTATTGAAAGTGATACTATTAGATGGAATAAATCTGGTTCGGTATCTTACGATATTCAAGCTATGTTTATTGGTAAAACTGGTTATGGTAAATCCTCAACTTTAAATGCTATTGTAGGACAAAATGTATTTAATACTGATGATGTATGTAGTTGCACAAAAGAATTATATTCTGCTGAATATCTTATAAACTCTCAAAGACAATATTACTTTTCATTATGTGATATGCCGGGAATTGGTGAATCAAATGATATGGATAGTCAATATTATGAATGGTATAGAGATATGTTAAAGAAAGCTCATTGTGTTGTATATGTTTTAAGAGCAGACCAAAGAGATTTTTCACTTGATAAATCTTTGTTTGAATATATGTTTAAAGATACAAATGAAAGAAAAAAAGTTGTAGTTGGTTTAAATTTTGCTGATAAAGTAGAACCAATTAATAGGAATGATAATTTAAATTTATCATTCCAACAACTTGAAAACATTAACAAAAAGATGATAGATGTAAGCAAAATTCTAAATATAGATAAGAACAAGATTATTCCTTATAGTGCATCAACAAAATATAATTTAACTTTATTAGTATCAAATATAGCTAAAATAATAAAAAGCAATCAGTAATTTACTGATTGCTTTTTATTTTAAAGAAAATTATATATGCTTATATAACAAATAAAATAACTAAAAAGTTTCAAACCCTTTTTTCAGGTATAAATTTTTTATTCTTTTATTAGTGTTGAAACAAAAAAATATAACTAAAGAACGTTTCAAACCCTTTTTTCAGGTACAAAGTTTTTATGATTTTATGCCAGAGTTCTACTTTATGCAGGAGTGGAGTTTCAAATCCTTTTTTCAGGTACAAAGTTTTTATAACAAAATACTAATTGAAGCTAGAAAAAAATATACAGTTTCAAATCCTTTTTTCAGGTACAAAGTTTTTATAGCGTCATTCTATAGCCCTCTTGTAGCAAGGCTTCCAAGCCTTTAATTTGCAAACCCTACCCAATTTTCTGCACCTGTTTGGGTTTACACAAATTCAAACTTTATATTTAAAATTTTACCATATATTTTATAAAAGTCAAGCTTTTTTAAATCTTTTTGTAATAAATTTTAATTAAATTATTAAACTTAACCTATAATATTTTTAAAAATTGTGTAAACCCTCCCTTGTTTTTTGAACCTGTTAGGGTTTGCACACAAATAATTTTTAAACTTGGTAATATAAAAATAAGTGAATATTCATTTATCATTTAAACATCTTATAGTTTTTTTATATAACTATTTATAGATATCTTCTTTAAAAAATTTTTTAGCTTTGGGGCATCTTTGAATATCTTTTAGCTTTCATTACAATAATTAAATATGATATTGACATTATTAATAAATAAAATTATAATATATTTATTAATTATATAAATGAGGTGTTAAAATGTTTGATTTAGAATCATTAAATCAAGAAGAAATAACAAAAGGATATGTTAGTAAACAAAATGAATTTATATGTTTAAGTTGTGGAAAAGTGTTTAAAATTGGAGAAATATTTAAATTGGAGAACCGATTTTTCGATGCAATTAATGCTATACAAATCCATATCGAAACAGAGCATACAAATAGATTTGATGAACTTTTAGATTCTGATAATAAATATATTTCTTTAACTGATAATCAAAAAGAACTTTTAAATTTGTTTTATGAAGGTTTATCTGATAATGAAATAGCAAAAAAACTTAAAGTTACACCTTCAACAGTTCGCCATCAAAAATTTATGTTCAGAGAAAAAGCAAAGTCAGCTAAAATGTATTTAGCAATTTGGCAAATGACAGAAAATCAATTAAAAGAAAATAAAAAATCAAATGACAATGAATTATTATCTATTCATGGAGGTGCTAAAATGGTTGATGAAAGATATGTAATAACAGAAAAAGAATCAAAAAAAATTATGGAAGATGTTTTTGAAAGTTTAGAACCTTTGAAATTAAAAATATTTTCATCTAAAGAAAAAAAGAAAATAGTTATATTAAGAACAATAATACAAAAATTTGAAAAAAATAAACAATATGCAGAAAAAGAAGTAAATGAAATTTTAAAATCTATTTATGAAGATTATGTTATTATAAGACGTTATTTAATTGAGTATGGATATATGGATAGAACTAAAGATTGTAAAATTTATTGGTTAAGATAATAATAAAATAGTCAATATAGTTTCCTAACTACATTGACTATTTTAGATTAAGATTTATTGTAAATATATGAATTATTTTTTTGAATTAAAAGTGCGTTTTATAGAAATATCTTTTATTTTTTTTAAGTTATTCATAGCTTTTATTTGTATTGGTTTGAAAACAATTAAAGGGTTTTTAAATCTTTCTTTTAATCTTAAATTAGGAATGGCATAATGTGGCTTTTTTAACTTATGTATTTCTATGACCTTTTCATATAAGTTAACAACATCTTTTCCAAATTTTTCTGATGAAAAAGGTTCTATGTCTTTGAATGCTTGTGTAGTTAATAAATTTGCTTTTTCTTTGTTGGTTAATATTTCATATAGTAAATTTGGTAATTCAAAATCTTCAACAAAAATTCTACCATTAACATCATCTTTTAAAAGTCCTTTAATATTTTCATCTTGTTTAACTACTACAGGAAGTTGTGCAGCCATAGCTTCTGCATAAGTTAAGCCTTGAGTTTCTGTTGTTGATGCATTTACAAATACATCGGCTAAATGATAAAATTTAGGAACATCCTTCCAAGCTTGTTGACCTGCAAATATTACTGAATCTGCAATATTTAATTCTGTAACTAATTTTTCAAGATTACTCCTAATTGGACCATCTCCCACTATAAGTAATTTTGCTGTAGGTAGCTTTTTCAATAATTCATTCATACCTTTTATTATTACATCAATACTTTTTTCTTTTGCTAATCTTCCTAAATATAAAACAACAGGTGTATTATTTAAATTATAAGTTTCTCTTAATAGTTTTACGTCTTCATCTGTAGATGAAGACTGTTTAAAAGGTGCTAATTCAATACCTGTTGGTATTATTTCTATATCACGTGTTACTCCATATTGATGAAGTACATCATATACTTTTTGTGTAGGCGCAATAACAGCTTCTGCACTATTACAAAATATTCTGCTGAAATCTTTTGCCATTTTAGGAGTCACTACATGCCCTTTTAATATATAATGAACATAATCTTCATACATTGTATGATATGTGTGAATCATAGGTATATTAAAAATTTTGGCTGCTGTTTTACCTAGAAGCCCTAAAGGAAATTCGGTTTGAGTGTGTATAATATCAAGATTTAAATTTTTTATAGTTTTTAAAACTTTAGGTGAAAATGAAAATGCTACTCTATGAGATGGCATTGACCAAAACGGCATACTTGGTGTTCTAAATACTCTTGGTTTAGGGGTAGCATCAGGGTGAGTTGTTGCAAATATATAAACTTTATGACCTAAATTATTTAACTCTTTTTCTAATGTTCTAATAGAAGTTACAACACCATTTATTTGAGGATAATATGTTTCAGTAAATATTCCAATATTCATTGTTTAGCTCTCCTTTTTATTTAAGGTTATTTAAAACCTCTAGTATTTGTTTAATATAAACATTTAAAAGGTATAATAGATTTAATACTAACTTATTCGACTATATCTAATATTATATACTTATTTTTGCGTCAAAAGTTTTTCAATATGTGTAACAACTTTAATCATATTATTATTATTATTTTGTTTTGTCAATTGATATAAATTTTCTAATTTTTCTTTATTATTTGTTTCATTATAAATATCCGCTAAAAATATAAGGCTTTGAGGAAAGTCTAATCCAACTCTTATTGCTTCTTCCAAAATTTTTATAGCTTCTTCTTTCTTGTTTAATTGATTTAATGCTTTTGCAAAAGAATTAGCTTTATGAAGAAAATTTGTATAGTTTTCTTCCCATTGTATAATAGATTCTAAATTGTTAATACCATACATTTTTTTTAATTCAATATTACTTTCTGTGAAATGTGCCATTGTTTTTTGTGAAATTTCTATAAGTTTTTGTTGTAAATTATATACATATAATTCTTCATCTGTATAATTTTCTTTTTTGTCCATTACTTTAAAGTTTTCAATATTAGGTTTAATATATCTTTCTTCTTCAATAGGTTTACTTCTATAAAAAGCTGCTTCTCTTTCATTTTCTATAAATTCAGATTTTTTCTTTTCATTTTTCTTAACACTCATTTTAATAATTGTGTTAAAAATTATTACAATACCTAAAAGGGCAAATACAGGAGCAAATATATTTATAATACTATTCATAAAATCAATCCTTTCTTAATGTTAATTATAAGTAAAAAATCATTAAATATTTCTACTTTTATTATACATTATTTTTTATACAACGGAAATAGAATTTATGATATAATTAAAAATAAAAATTTTGGATTTATATTAATAAATTTTTTAAAGTTTGTTGAATATAAACATGAACGTAAACTGGAGTGATAAAATGGAATTAAACACAAAACAATTAGAAGCTGTATTTCATGATAAGGGTCCTATGATGGTTTTAGCAGGTCCGGGAAGTGGAAAAACAACTGTTATAACTTATAGGGTAAAACAACTTATTGATTTTTATAATGTTTCTCCTGAAAAAATATTAGTTATTACATTTACTAAAGCAGCGGCAGAAGAAATGACTTTACGTTTTAAAAATATAAAAAATGATACTTTTTCAAATAATGTAACTTTTGGTACTTTTCATTCTATTTTTTTTAAAATTTTAAGAAGTACTTTAGGATATAAACTTGAAAATGTTTTAAAAGAAGATGAACGTAAAATACTTTTAAGAAACATAATAAACGAACTTAAAATTGATTATCAAGATGAAGATGAATTTTTAAAAGATGTTTCATCAGAAATATCTTTAATGAAGAACGAACTTATAGATATTAGTTCTTATAAAACAGAAGTGTGTGATATTAAAGATTTCAGACACATTGTTAGTAAATATGAAGCTTTCAAAGAAGAAAAAAGAAAACTTGATTTTGATGATATGTTATATATATGTTTTAAAACATTACAAGAAAATGCACACTGCTTAGAATGGTGGCAAAACAAATTTGATTATATATTAATAGATGAATTTCAAGATATTAATAAAGCTCAATATGAAACAATTAGTATGCTTTCTGCTAAACATAAAAATCTTTTTATTGTAGGAGATGATGACCAAAGTGTATATAAATTTAGGGGAGCTAGACCAGAATTTTTATTAAGATTTCCCGAAGATTTTGATAATGTAAAAACAATAATTCTTGATACAAATTACCGTTCTACTGATAATATTATTGAAGTTGCCAATAAAATAATTATAAATAATAAACAACGTTATGATAAAAAAATAGTAGGGATTGCTGGTAAAGGTAAAAAACCATTACTTTTAAGTTCAAATGATATTGAAGAAGAAGCTCTTAATATTTCAAATTATATAGGTAAATTACACAAACAAGGTATACCATGGAATAGTATCGCTGTTATATTTAGAACTAATATTCAAGCAAGAGTATTTGTTGATAAGTTTATGGACAAGAATTATCCATTTATTATAAAAGATGAAATGCCAAATATATATGACCATTGGGTTGCCAAAGATATATTATCATATATAAAATTATCATTAGATTTAAATAGAAATGATGACTTGGAACGAATAATTAACAAACCAAAAAGATATATAAGTAAATCCATTATACAAGAAGCAAGAAGAAAACCGGGACAACTATTATATAATATACTTCACTCACATAGTACTCAAGTATGGCAAAGAGTAAAGCTAGAAGAATTAGAATTTCATCTTAAAGCTATAAAAAGACGGAATCCATTTGATGCTTTTAAATATATTAGAGAAATAGTAGATTATAATGAATATATAAAACAGTATGCTGAGTTTAGAAAAGTTGGATATAAAGGTTTATTTGAAGTAGCTGATGAATTAAAAGAATCTGCTAAAAATTATAAAACACATGAAGAATTTTTAACTCATATACAAGATTTCACAGCAGAGCTTAAAAACCAACAAATTATAAAAAAACAAAATATATCTGATGCTATAACTCTTACAACAATGCATAGTGCTAAAGGTTTAGAATTTGATGCCGTATTTATTTCAAGTGTAGTTTCTGGAGTAATACCACATGAAAAAAGTAAATCATTAGATGAAATTGAAGAAGAAAGACGATTATTTTATGTTAGTATTACAAGAGCAAAAAAATTATTATATATTTCAACAATAGATTCAAGATATGAAGATAAAGTTGTTAAATCACAATTTCTGCAAGAACTAAAATAAACAAATAATAAATATTTAAAATTAATGTTGGTTCGCACTTAAAATTAAGTGCGAACCAGTTTTAATCTTAAATTTAATTTTAAATTATCAAAAATATAAAAACTTTTTATACTAAAATAATTGAGAGTGGTCATCTATAATAGAAAAACTACCAATATGTATGTAGGAGCGTGCTTCGCACGTCCGTAAAATTTTTGAGATTATTATATTTTTATCAATAATTCATTAGATTTTTTGCGGGCGACCACAGGTCGCCTCTACAATAAATATTTATTGTTATTAATTTTATAATAATATCTATAATTTGGTAACTACTCTTAAATAATTGTATATATAAATGAAGAAAGGAAAGTAAAATGTCAATTAACATCAAAGATATAGTAAATCAATCTAAATATGATTTTCTTAAAACAAATAAACATTTAAATAATATTATATTTTTAACTTTTGGTGGTAGTCATGCTTATGGAACAAATACCACTTCATCTGATATTGATATAAGAGGTTGCACTTTAAATCGAAAGGAAGAATTAATAGGGATGAGTGATTTTGAACAATTTATAGATATTGAAACAGACACTGTTATTTATAGTTTTAATAAACTAATAAAACTACTTATAAATTGTAATCCTAATACAATAGAATTACTTGGTTGTAAACCAGAACATTATATTAATATAACACCTATTGGGCAAAGTCTATTAGATAACTATAAATTATTCTTATCAAAAAAAGCTATAACTTCATTTAGCGGTTATGCAATTCAACAATTAAGACGATTACAAAATTCATTGGCTAGAGATAATTACACTCAACAAGAAAAAGAACGTCATATGATGGCTTCAATGAAATCTGCAATGTTAGATTTTGAAAATAGATATACTAAATTTGAAGAAGGTTCTATAAAACTAAAAATAGATAAATCAATGAATGAAGAATTAGAAACAGAAATTTTTTTAGATGTAAATTTAACTCATTATCCATTAAGAGATTATAAGAATATTTGGGCAGAAATGAACAATATTATTAAAGATTATAGTAAGCTTAATAAAAGAAATAGAAAAAAAGATAATGCACATCTTAATAAACATGCAATGCATCTTGTTCGACTATACCTTATGTGTTTGGATATTGTTGAAAAAGAACAAATAAACACATATAGACAAAATGATTTAGATTTACTGATGTCTATTCGCAATGGAAAATATCAAAAATCTGATGGAACATATTATCAGGAATTTTTTGATTTAATATCTGATTTAGAAAATAAACTTGAATATGCAAAGAATACTACTAATTTGCCAGATACACCAGATTATAAAAAGATTGAAGAATTTGTTATATCAGTCAATGAAAAAGTAATATTAAATAAATTATAATAAAATAAAAGAGCTAGTTTATTATTAGCTCTTTTATTTTTTATATTTAGTGTTACTTATCTCCACTTCTCATCTATAAATTCTTTATCATAAATATTAAGCGTTTTTCCATCAATTAAAATAGTATTATTATCTTTAAACTCAACTTTAGGTATAAAACCCCAATCGCCACGATATTTCATTATAGAAGGTTTATTAGAGTCTACAGGTCTTATAAAAACATTAACTTCCCCACCAGGAACTGCATTTAAATCTATTTCTTCAATAACTGCTACATATTCTTTATTTGGTGAATATATTTTCTCCACAATTTCTGTTGCATCACGCTCAATAGATACTACTAATGAATATAACAATACTAAAAATAATACAGGCAATATAAATATACTAATTATAACAATTTTACAGGCTTTTGATTTGGTTATAAATATTATAATTATACTAGCAAGCAAAAGTGGTATCATATATGGGTTAATAAGAGTAATAATTACTGTAATAGGTAAAATAATTACTGATAAAACTTTAACCCATTTAAGAGTATTGTTTTTTGAAACCCCAATAATCCCCAAAATAGAAATTATTACATTTACTACACAATATAAAAATTCAATATTTTCTATAGTAGAAAATCTAAAATTCATTTCAAAAATTGTATATATAAAAGATAAAAAAACAAAACCGTAAAATAAATATATAAAGTAAAAATAAATTCTTTTATTAATTTGTATAATATCAACTCCTAAAAATAAAAAATATTATATGATTCAAACCTATTATAATGTAAATATTAGCTAAATATCTTTTTTCAATAAAATTAATCTTAACATAGAATTATTATTATTTCAATATAAGATATATGTTTTATATAATACTTTCATAAAAAATATGTATCTAACAAATTTATTTAAAACTATCTAGTAACAATCTTTAACTCTAAAAATCTAAATAATTTTTGATAATCATTATTATTATAATTTTGATGTGTTGAATATTTATTTAATACGAAAAAATTAACTAAAGTTATAATAACTATTATAAGCCCAAATATTAAAAATAAATTTAAATGTTTTTTCATTTAATACATTTCTCCCAGAACAATATTTTTATATAAAGTTATTATAATAACTTTATATAAAAGTTCAATTATAATTAACAACGCTTTTCAAATTTGTTGATTATAGCAGTAATTTTTATAATTTAAACGTACAAAATTTAGTAATATTTTTAATATGATTTTTGTGCAATATTTTGTATTAATATTCTTTTTTTTAACACTGCATATTGACAAATTAAAAAAAGTTCTATAAAATATATTTTATTGTTAAAAAAATTAACATTAAATTTATACAATATCTTATATAATTAATAAACTTTTCTAAAAGTTCCTAAATATAATTATAAAAAATAATAGATTGGTGGAGTATTAATGTTGGGTATATTACAAAGTGCTTTTGCACTAGGAGTAATATGGTCTATAATGACTATAGGTGTATATCTTACTTATAGAATATTAGACTATGCAGATTTAACTGTTGATGGAAGTTTTGCACTAGGAGGAGCAGTTGCAGCAAAACTTATTATAGGTGGAGTTAACCCATTTATAGCTACATTTGTTGCTTTTATGGCTGGATTATTATGTGGTATTGTAACGGGTTTATTACATACAAAATTTAAAATTCCAGCATTATTATCTGGTATATTATCAATGATAGCATTATATTCTATAAACATTAGAGTTATGGGTAAAGCAAATATTTCCTTATTAAAGGAGCCAACTATATTTAATAGTTTTAGTTTTAATTTATCTAATGATACTACAGTTTTAATAGTAGGTACAATTTGTATTATAATAGTTATTGGAATTTTGTATTGGTTCTTTGGAACTGAAATAGGTTGTTCAATTCGAGCTACCGGTAATAACGAAAAAATGATACGAGCTCAGGGTGTTAATACTGATGTTATGAAAATAATATGCTTATTTATTAGTAATGGTTTAGTTGCTATGTCAGGTGCTTTAATTGCTCAAAATCAGAAATTCGCTGATATTGGAATGGGAACTGGAACAATTGTAATTGGATTAGCTTCTGTTATAATAGGTGAAGTATTATTTGGAACAAGAAATTTTATTAATACTTTAATATCTTTAGTATTAGGTTCTATAGTTTATCGTTTAATAATTGCAGTAGTTTTGGAATTAGGAATGGAGCCTACAGACTTAAGACTCTTTACTGCTTTGATTGTTGCACTTGCTTTATCATTACCAGTTTTCAAAAATAACTTCAAAAATTTAAGAAAGGTATAGGGCTCTTTATGTTAAACATTGTACAAATAAATAAAACATTTAATATCGGAACTGTAAATGAAAAAAAAGCTTTGATGGGACTTAACTTAAAACTAAATGAAGGTGATTTTGTAACAGTTATTGGTGGTAATGGTGCAGGAAAATCAACTATGCTAAATTGTGTAGCAGGTGTTTATCAGGTTGAAAGTGGTTCAATATTTATTGATGATGTTGATATAAGTAAATGGCCTGAATATAAACGTGCTAAACTTTTAGGTAGAGTATTTCAAGACCCTATGATGGGTACAGCATCAAAAATGGGTATAGAAGAAAATTTAGCTTTAGCATATCGTAGAGGTAAAAAAAGAACTTTAAGTTGGGGAATAACAAACAAAGAAAGAGAAATGTACAAAGAATTATTACAACCATTAGGTTTAGGTTTAGAAAATCGTTTAGGTTCTAAAGTTGGTTTATTATCAGGAGGACAAAGGCAAGCTCTTACACTACTTATGTCAACATTAAAAAAACCTAAATTACTTTTATTAGATGAACATACAGCAGCACTTGATCCAAAAACAGCTAAAATAGTTCTTGAACTTACTAATAAAATAATAAAAGAACATAATTTAACTAGTATGATGATAACTCACAATATGAAAGATGCCATTCATTATGGTAATCGTATTATTATGATGTTAGAAGGAAAAGTGGTTTTAGATATTTCAGGAGAAGAAAAGAAAAATCTTAAAGTAGAAGATTTACTTAGTAAGTTTGAAAAGGCAAGTGGAAATGCACTTGAGAATGATAGAATGTTACTTTCGTAACCAATAAAAAATCTTTTAACAATTTTTGTTAAGAGATTTTTTTATTATAATATTATTATATTGAAAGATTATATTTATTTAATTGATTAATAAAAGATTCTTGCATATTTATTTTACTATTTGTTTTTGAATAAATGATAAAGTTAGGCTGTAAATTATTTTCTTGTTCCAATTTAATACCTGCTTCATTTGAAATATTTTCAAGTTCATCTTTATATTTATGTATTGTAGTTCTTATACTTGAAATTAAATTAATAGCATCTTTACATACTTTTACGCTTCCTGAAACATTTGATATACTTACATTATTAAGTCCTAGTGTTTCTGCTGTAAGATTTGAGGTAAGTTTTAATATAGGCATATCACTATTGTCTTTAAATTCAGGTTTTGAACTTAGTTTGTCTGTTAACTTTGAAAGTTTATCAAATTCTTCACTTTTAGATGATTTGGTTATTTCGCTTTTTAAATTATCAATTTCTATTTGAATATCTTCCTTATCATCTAAAGACAATGTTTCATTATCACCTAATTTAACTAATTCACTCATACGTCCAATTGTTCCTTGAATCTCATATAAAGTATTATCTATTTTTTGAAATAAAGATCTACTTTTTTTTGAAGTTTCTTGTTTTTCGATTTGTTTTAGATTTGTTTTATTAACATTTTGATTTGAAGAAAAACTTTTATTAGTCTTATTTAAAATATTAAATTGTGAAGATAGATTATTAATTTTCATATTAATTCCTCCTAAATAATTTAAGTGTAAAATATACCACTAATAATGTTATCGTCACAAAAGAATTTTTTAAGATATACTATTTAACCATTGTTTAAAATTTGGAATTTCTTTTTCATATTGTAACAACATGTTTATTGTACTTGTAACATTTTTATTGTTGGTAGTATACTGAAAAAAGCGAAACAAACGGCTTGATTTTGCAGCAAAATATAGTGCAATAAAGAAAATGGATATTTCTTTTCTTCGGTGAGGTATCCGTCTTCTGATTTGGTGGTGGTTTATCAAATACTTATAACCTCCACCAAATGGTTTCTTCTTCCTTATACTTTTTGAATCCACAACGCTCTAAAACTCTTTGGGAAGCAATGCCATCTGCATCGGTTTCTGCAATGACATGTGAAATATCATTTCGATTTGCTGCGAATTCACACATAACTTTTACTGCTTCTGTCATATAGCCATTATGTTCAAATTCTTTCACTAACCCATAGCCAATTTCAATCTCACCATTTTCGTTAGGGAGATTCTTAAAATCTGCTGAACCTACAACAACCCTGTCAGATTTGCGAATTAAGAAAAAGAAGCTGTGGAACAAATAATTGTTTGGATCACGTTGTGCCTTTATTAATTGCCCTTTTACTATTTCAAGGAAAAAACCTTCTATAGGCTCTGCCTTATAAACACAGTTTAATTCTTTATCAAGTGCCGGAATATTTTCAATCCATAGTTTTAATTGAGTTGGTGTTAAAAGAGTTAACTCCAATCGTTCTGTTTGCAATACCATTTTGTACCTCCTGTTATATAAAAATCTCACCATCGTATAACTCGTATGCTAACAGCATAGCATATAACTGTAAATACGTCAACGTCAACACAAATATACAAAGCTCTTTTGAGAAAAAACATTACTACTAAGATTTTTTTCATATAGATTTTTTGTTCCTGCGAATAACCACAAGAGTGCAACTCTCTATTATTTTTTATATGAGAACATTGTGAAGCAAAACGAAAAATACATTTAGAGAATTAGGATATTGTGTTGATAAAAAATTTTATAATATTTTCATTTATTATTAAAAATTTTAATATATACTATTTAACCACTGTTTCAAATTTGGAATTTCTTTTTCATATTGTAATAACATATTTATTGTACCTGTTACATGTTCTGTTCCCATTACATTTTCAGTTTCATCAGTACATTCTATCCAAAGTGAACGTTTAAAACTATATTCAAGCCATCCAAGTAAAGAAAATCCTTTACTTAAAACAATATCCCAATCAGCTTTAATATTTTGGATAATACTTTTATATCCATAAATAAAAGCTAAAAATTTATTTTTATCAACTTTAATGTCTTTTGTCCAATACATAGCAGTTTCAATTAAATCATGCATTTGATTTAAAAAGCCGGCTGCTTCCCAATCAATAATAAAAGCTTCATTGTTATTCCAAATAACATTTTTAGGTTCTAAGTCAGCATGTGTAATTACAAAATTAGTGGATAATATTTTTGATGCATAATATAATTCATTACTCCACTTATATAACTTATCAATATTTTCACTTACTATATCTACCCATGCCTTATTACATTGTTTTCCTTGTTGTAGATAACTATTCCAATCTGGTATAGGTTCATCAACTATATTATTATTCACTAAATTAAGTTTTGAAAAATCAGTAGTATGTAATTTTCCAAGTATTTCACCCATTTTTACACAATGTTCTGTTGTTATTTCATTTCCAAAAATACTTTCACCATTACACCAATCAAAAATTAAATAATATTGACCATCTAATTCTTGTATACTTTTATTATTATAAATTTTTGCAGGAATAGCAGAAATATTTTTTGCTACAATGTTTGCTATTTTTTCCGAATCAATAATATTTTGAATAGCTAAAGGTCGTAACATTACTTGTGGATTTAATGCTTTTATTGCATATTTGCCCTTTGTTGTTTGTATAGCAAACATTTTATGCATATGCCCACCAAGTAAAGTTTGTGGCTTATAAATAATTTCTCCTAGATTTAATAAAGTACATAATTTTTCAAATTGCAAGTTATAATCTATCATATTTATTTTATCACCCTTTTTATAAAAATATAAAATTTTTAATAAAAAAATCTTTTAACAAAAACTGTTAAAAGATTTTTTTAATTTATTATTCAATAACTTCAGTAACTGTACCTGAAGCTACAGTTCTTCCACCTTCACGAATAGCGAAACGTAAACCTGCATCCATAGCGATTGGTGTTATTAATTCAACATCAATTGCTATGTTATCACCAGGCATACACATTTCAATACCTTCTGGTAATTTGATAATGCCTGTAACGTCTGTTGTTCTGAAATAGAATTGAGGTCTATAATTATTGAAGAAAGGAGTATGACGTCCACCATCTTCTTTAGTTAAAACGTAAATTTGACCTTTGAATTTTGTGTGTGGTGTAATTGTTCCTGGTTTAGCAAGAACTTGACCTCTTTCGATATCTTCTCTTTGAACACCACGAAGTAATGCACCAATGTTATCTCCAGCTTGAGCTTGGTCAAGAAGTTTACGGAACATTTCAACACCAGTAACAATTACTTTACGTTTTTCTTCTGTTAAACCAACAAGTTCAACTTCATCTTGTACTTTTAATACTCCACGTTCAACTCTACCTGTAGCAACTGTTCCACGTCCAGTAATAGAAAATACGTCTTCAACTGGCATAAGGAATGGTTTATCTACATCACGAACTGGTTCTGGGAAATATGAATCAATTACTTCAAATAATTCAATAATTTTATCTGCCCATGCACCTTTAGTATCTTGAAGAGCTTGGAAAGCAGAACCTCTTATAATAGGAGTATCATCTCCAGGGAAATCATGTTTATCTAATGCTTCACGAATTTCCATTTCAACTAAATCTAATAATTCTTCATCATCTACAGCATCACATTTATTCATAAATACTACTATAGCTGGAACACCAACTTGGCGTGCTAAAAGAATATGTTCTTTAGTTTGAGCCATAGGTCCATCTGTTGCAGCAACAACAAGGATAGCTCCGTCCATTTGAGCAGCACCTGTAATCATGTTTTTAACATAGTCAGCGTGTCCTGGACAGTCAACGTGAGCATAATGTCTGTTAGGTGTTTCATATTCAACGTGAGCAGTATTTATTGTAATACCACGTTCTCTTTCTTCTGGAGCTTTATCGATATTTTCAAATGCAACTGCTTCACCTGTTCCATATCTGTCATGAAGTGTTTTTGTAATAGCAGCTGTTAAAGTTGTTTTACCATGGTCAACGTGACCAATTGTACCAATGTTCATATGTGGTTTGTTACGTTCAAATTTTGCCTTAGCCATTTAAAAATTGCCTCCTTAATTAAATATGTGGATTTTACCACTAGTGATTTTTATTATATAAAATTTTATTGATTTTTGCAAGCATTATTTATAATTATTCTGTTGAGCCTTTAGAAGAAACTACTTTTTCTTGAATATTTCTTGGTGTTTCTTCATAGTGATGGAATTCCATTGAATATGTTCCACGTCCTTGAGTTTTTGAACGTAAGTCTGTAGCATATCCAAACATTTCTGAAAGTGGTACATATCCATGTACTACTTGTAAACCGTTTCTAGCTTCCATACCTTCTATACGTCCACGACGTGAATTAATATCCCCGATTACATCACCCATATAATCTTCAGGAACTGTTACATCTACTTTTACAATTGGTTCTAAAAGTGCAGGATCTGATTTTCTCATGGCCTCTTTGAATGCCATTGAACCTGCTATTTTAAATGCCATTTCAGATGAGTCAACATCATGGTATGAACCATCATAACAAGTAGCTTTAATTCCTAATACTGGATATCCTCCAAGTATACCACTTTGCATTGCTTCTTGGATACCATTATCAACTGCTGGTATATATTCTCTTGGAATAGCTCCTCCAACAATTGCATTAACAAACTCGTATAATTTTTCAGAATTTGCATCCATTGGTTCAAATTTAACTTTACAATGTCCGTATTGTCCACGTCCACCAGATTGTTTAATATATTTTCCTTCAACATCAACAGCTTTTCTGAAACTTTCTTTGTAAGCAACTTGTGGTTTACCAACATTAGCTTCAACTTTAAATTCACGAAGTAAACGGTCAACAATAATTTCAAGGTGTAATTCACCCATACCTTCTATTATTGTTTGTCCTGTTTCTTGGTCAGTATGTGCTCTAAATGTTGGGTCTTCTTCTGCAAGTTTAGCTAATGCTATACCCATTTTTTCTTGTCCTGCTTTTGTTTTAGGTTCAATAGCAACAGATATAACTGGCTCTGGGAAATTCATAGATTCAAGTATAACAGCGTTATTTTCATCACATAAAGTATCACCAGTAGTAGTACCTTTTAAACCAACAGCAGCTGCTATATCACCAGAGTATACTTTTGTAATTTCTTCACGATGATTAGCATGCATTTGAAGTATACGACCAATACGTTCTTTCTTTTCTTTAGTAGAGTTATATACATATGAACCAGATTCTAATGTTCCAGAATATACTCTAAAGAAAGCAAGTTTTCCAACGAATGGGTCATTCATGATTTTAAATGCCAAAGCAGAGAATGGTTCTTCATCTGAAGAATGTCTTTCAATTTCTTCTTCTGTATTAGGTATTATACCTTTTATAGCTGGAATATCAACAGGAGCTGGCATATATGCAACTACTCCATCAAGAAGCTTTTGTACTCCTTTATTTTTGTATGCTGAACCACAGAATACAGGAACAATTTCATTTGCTATACAAGCTTTACGTAAAGTTTGTTTAAGTTGTTCTATTGTTGGTTCTTCGCCTTCAAGATATAACATCATAAGTTCTTCGTCTGCTTCACAAATATGCTCTATCATTTCTTGTCTGTATTGTTCTGCTAACTCTTGCATATCTTCAGGAATTTCTAATTCTTCTATATTTTTTCCTTGATCATCTCTATAGTAAAACGCTTTATTTGTCATAAGGTCTATAACACCTACAAATGTTTCTTCTTTACCTATAGGAAGTTGTACGGGTACAGCTTTTGAACCTAATCTTTCTTTTATCATAGATACAACATTATAAAAATCTGCACCCATGATATCCATTTTATTTACAAACGCCATACGAGGTACTTGGTATTTATCAGCTTGTCGCCATACTGTTTCAGATTGTGGCTCTACTCCACCCTTAGCACAGAATACACCAACTGCACCATCTAATACACGCAACGAACGTTCAACTTCTACTGTAAAGTCAACGTGTCCTGGTGTATCTATTATATTAATACGATGTTCCATCCATTGTGCTGTTGTAGCAGCAGATGTAATTGTAATACCTCTTTCTTGTTCTTGTGCCATCCAGTCCATAGTTGCTGTACCTTCGTGAGTATCACCGATTTTATAGGTACGACCTGTATAGAAAAGTATGCGTTCTGTAAGAGTTGTTTTTCCCGCATCTATATGTGCCATAATACCAATATTTCTGGTCTTATCAAGTGGGAACTGTCTCACATTTACTCCTCCTTAATTTTATTTAATTATTAATCCTGCTATATGTAATATATAACAGGATTAAACGTTAATTTACCATTTATAATGTGCAAATGCTTTATTAGCCTCAGCCATTTTATGTGTTTCATCTTTTTTCTTAATAGTTCCACCTGTATTGTTTAAAGCATCTAAAAATTCAGCAGCTAAACGCTCTTGCATTGTTCTTTCTCCGCGTTTTCTACTATAGATAGTTAACCAACGAAGTGCTAATGTTTGTCTTCTTTCTGGTTTAATTTCTATAGGAACTTGGTATGTTGCACCTCCTACACGGCGAGCTTTAACTTCTAATACTGGCATCATATTATTAAGAGCTTCTTCAAATACTTCATAAGCTTCTTTTCCTGTTTTTTCAGCAATTATATCAAATGCACCATATACTATTTTTTGTGCAATACCTTTTTTGCCATCTAACATAATTGAGTTTATTAATTTCGTAACTAATTTACTATTATAAACTGGGTCAGGTAGTACATCTCTTTTTGCTACATGTCCTTTACGTGGCATAATCTTCCCTCCTTAAAAAAATTAATATCATCGGTACTCGGTAAGCCTAATGCTTAACGTTCATGCCTTAGCACTGTACCAACCCTATCCGTTCTATATATAACACAACAGATGATTGTATATTACAAGTACTAGGCAATTTCATATTTATTAAGTTATTTTTTCTTTGTTGCAGCAGCTTGACCTGGTTTTGGTCTTTTAGCTCCATATTTAGAACGAGATTGCATTCTTTTAGCAACGCCTGCTGTATCTAATGTACCTCTGACAATATGGTAACGAACACCAGGTAAGTCTTTTACTCTCCCACCTCTTATAAGAACAACACTATGTTCTTGTAAGTTATGTCCTTCACCTGGTATATAAGCAGTAACTTCAATACCATTTGTAAGACGAACTCTGGCAATTTTTCTAAGAGCTGAATTAGGTTTTTTAGGTGTAGCAGTTTTAACAACTGTACAAACTCCTCTTCTTTGTGGAGAAGATATATCTGTTTGTTTCTTTTTTAAAGTATTAAGCCCTTTTTGAAGAGCTGGTGCAGTTGATTTCTTTTCAACTGTTTTTCTACCTTTTCTAACTAACTGATTAAATGTTGGCATTAATCACACCTCCTTGTAATTTTGTACAATACATCTGCTGTTAATTTTTAATATAACAAAGTGCATATTTTTTATACACACGGTTCATATGTTATCACCAAATATAAATTTTGTCAAGGGCTTTTCCACATTTTATACTTAATTAAGTTAATTATAAAAACTTATTGTTATAGTTGTAATAACAGTAATGATTTATAATAAAAATTTAATAAGATTGTTTACTAAAAGACATAATTAATTTTAAAATCTGAATTTCAAATTTCCTATGTAATTATGTATAACAAAACACACTGAATTTAATTTAGATAATATACTCAAATAAATATTAATGTATTTGTTTTAATTAATTATTACAATAATAGAGTAGGTGAAGGGGTCTCGATATTTTTAATATTAGATTTTTTTCATAAATTTTAATTGACACACATAAATAAATAATATATAATCAATTTATTAATGCATTACGCTAAAGTATAATGAATGAAAGGTGAATTTATGAGAAATAACAAACTTCATACTCCCGACGGAGTTCGTGATTTATTACCATTTGATTGTTCTATAAAATTAGAGATAGAAAAAACTATTGAAGAAGTATTCCATAGATATGGTTATAACAATATTGAAACTCCTACATTTGAATATTATGAAATTTTTTCTGATGAATCTTATAGTATACCAACTGAACAAATGTATAAATTTTTTGATAGAGATGGTTCAATACTTGCACTTAGAGCAGATATGACTTTACCTATAGCAAGAGTTGTTGCTACTTCTTACAAAAAAGAAGATTTGCCATTAAGATTTTGTTATGTAGAAAAAGCTTTCAAATATAACGAAAACTATCAAGGAAAGCTTAGAGAATTTTCACAAGCTGGAATTGAACTTATTGGAATAAATTCAGAAGATGCTGATGCAGAAATTATTTCTGTAGCAGTAAATAGCATTTTACTAACAGGATTAAAAGATTTTAGAATAGATATAGGTCAGGTTGAATTTTTTAAAGGATTACTTGAGGAAGCTGGATTTGATGAAGAAACAGGAATTAAAGTTCAAACTATGTTAGATAAAAAAGATTATATAGCATTAGAAGAAATTTTAGAGAATACAAATATATCAGAGAATGTTAAAAAAATATTTATAGACTTTCCTAAACTTGTAGGTTCAATAGATATATTAAAGCAAACAAAAAAATTAATAACAAATAAAAGAGCTTTAAATGCAATAGAAAAATTAGAAAATTTATATTCTATATTTAAAGAATACAAAATAGAAAAATATATTTCATTTGATTTAGGAATGATTACTCATCTAAATTATTATACAGGAATTATTTTTAGAGGTTACACATATGGAACAGGCTTTTCTATATTAGATGGTGGGCGTTATGATAAACTTATAAAAGAATTTGGTATGGATATACCTGCTGTAGGTTTTGCTATAAGAATTAATGAACTTGTAAATGCTTTTCAAAGGCAAAATTTAGAAGTATATATAAACAAAGCAGATACATTATTAGTTTATACTAAAGAAAGTAGAAAAGAAGCATTAGAAACAGCAGAAGAACTTAGAAGTAAAGGTGTATATATAGAAAATTCTTTTATAACTGACAATATAGATAAAAATATAGAATATGCCAAATCAAAAAATATGGGTGGAATACTTTATTTTATAGATAATCAAAATATAGAGATTATAAATATACAAACTCAAGAAGTTATTAAAACCACTATAAATGAAATTTTAGAAAAGGAGTAACTTTATGCGATATTTAACTTTTGCTCTTGCTAAAGGAAGATTAGCTGAACAAACAATGGAGCTTTTAGAACAAGTAGGTATGCCTTGCGAAGAAATGAAAAGTAAATCAAGAAAACTTATATTTGTTAATGAAGAATTAAAACTTAAATTCTTTTTAGCAAAAGCAAGTGATGTTCCTACATATGTTGAGTATGGTTCTGCTGATATAGGTGTTGTTGGAAAAGATACTTTATTAGAAGAGAAAAGAAATCTTTATGAAGTTTTAAATTTAGGTTTTGGAAGTTGTAAAATGGTAGTAGCAGGTCTTGAGGAAAGTAAAGATAAACTTACAAGAAGTTGCAATTTAAGAGTTGCTACAAAATACCCTAAAATAGCAACTGAATATTTTTATCATAAGAAAAAACAAACTGTAGAAATAATAAAATTAAATGGTTCTATAGAGTTAGCACCTATTGTTGGTTTGTCTGATGTAATAGTAGATATAGTAGAAACAGGGTCAACTCTTAAAGAAAATGGACTAATAATATTAGAAGAAATATGTTCTATATCTGCTAGAATGGTAGTAAATAGAGTAAGTATGAAAATGGAAAACGAACGAATAACAAAGTTGATAGAAGATTTAAAAAATTTGCGTTCTATTGAAATATGAGATATTATTAATGGTAATACTTTATAGTAAAATTTGATAGGAGGTATTAAGATGTTAATAATGTTTAAAGTAAAGAACTTTTTGTCTTTTAAAGATGAAACTATTTTAGATTTAAGAGCAACCGAATATACAGAACACCCAACACATATTTTAAATCATGATGATATAAAAGTTCTTAAGTCTACAGCTATTTATGGACCTAATGCATCAGGGAAATCTAATTTAATCTCTGCAATGTTCTTTTTTAAACAATATATTTTAGAAAAGTCTTTTAATAATCAAGATACTAATTTTAAAGCTAGTTCATTTAGTAAATTAGAAAGTTTTCTTTTAAATAGTAATGTAAATGATATATCCGAATTAGAAATTATTTTTTATTATAATCAAAAACAGTTTCAATATGGATTTGAATGTACTACTAAAGAAGTAATAAGTGAATGGTATTATATTGATGATGAAAAAGTTTTTGAAAGAGAAAATACAATGCTTTCTTTTGGTGAAAAATATAATGAAATTATAGGAACATATAAAAAAGTTTCTAATGAACGTTTGTTCATTTCAATCTTGATTTTTTTTGGACAAGAGGAAGATAAAAAGATTGTTTTAGATGATTTTGTTGAATTTATATCAAAAAAGTATCATATTTATTTTGAATTATTTTTTAATTTAGGCATGAAAGATATGAATATAGGAATTATTTTAAATAAGAAATTATTTAAGGATGAAATGTATTTTAATAAAGTTGAAAAATATTTAAAACAAATTGATGTTGGGATAGATGGGATAGAGATTCAAACAGAACGAAATATAAATCAAAAGACTGGTAAAAGAAATAAAAAACAAGTTATAAAAACAATTCACAATGTTTATGATGAAAATAGAAATATAGTTAGAAAGCAATATTTTAATTTAAATCAAGAATCTAATAGTACTTTGAAATTTTTATTATATATCCAATATATAGTTGAAGTTATTGAACAAGGAGGAGTTTTTATTGTAGATGAAATAACTGCTAACTTACACTCTCTTTTGACTAAACTTATTGTTGATATTTTTCAAGACAATGCTAATACTAATGCACAATTAATATTTACAACTCATGATGTTTCTATTTTAAATGATAAACAGTTTAGACGTGATGAAATTGTTTTTATAGATAAAGACAATACAGGAGTATCTAAATTATATGCTTTATCAGATTTTAAAAAATCTGAAAATGAAGATTTCAATAAAGATTATTTACAAGGAAGATATGGAGCTATACCAATTTTTGATTATGATACAATCTTTGGTGGTGAATAATTATAATTAAAAAGAGATATTGAAGAAATGAACCTCTACACAACAGTACATAAACTAGTAGGAGAAATTCAAACTTATAAAAAAGAAAATAATCAGGAGGGATAAAATGTTACAACTTATTTATTATAATACAGAAGAAGGCAATAAATTAATAAAACAAATATTAAATCGTTCACAATTAGAATATGGTAATGTCCAAGAAGACGTTAATAATATTTTAGAAGATGTAAAGATGAATAAAAATAAAGCCATATTTAAGTATACATCTAAATTTGATAAAGTAGATTTAAATGAAAACACTATAAAAGTAACACAAGACGAAATTGATTATGCTTACACTCAAGTTGACAAAAATCTTATTGAAGTAATTAAAAAATCAGCAATAAGAATAAGAGATTTTCACCAAAAGCAAAAACTTAATAGTTGGATTGAGCCAAATCCAAATGGTGAAATACTTGGACAAATGATACGTCCACTTGAAAAGGTTGGAGTATATGTTCCAGGAGGTAAAGCGGCTTACCCATCTTCTGTACTTATGAATGTAATACCAGCTCAAGTTGCAGGAGTTAAACAAATAATTATGACTACACCACCACAAAAAGATGGAAGTATAGATTATACAACTATTGTTTCAGCAAATGAAGCAGGAGTTACAGAAATTTATAAAGTTGGTGGTGCTCAAGCAATTGGAGCGTTTGCTTTTGGTACAGAAAGTATTCCTAAAGTAGATAAAATAGTAGGACCCGGAAATATATATGTTGCATTAGCAAAGCGAACTGTATATGGATATGTAAATATAGATTCTGTAGCAGGACCTAGCGAAATACTTATACTTGCTGACAGTTCAGCAAATCCTACATATGTAGCAGCCGATTTATTATCTCAAGCAGAACATGATGAATTAGCGTCCTCTATTCTTATAACTGATAGTGAAGAACTTGCTAAGAAAGTAAATATAGAATTAGAAAAACAAACAGCAAAACTTTCACGTAAAGACATTATAGAAAAATCATTACAAGATTTTGGAGCAGTTATTATAGTTAAAAATTTTGATGAAGCAACAGAACTTTCAAATAAAATTGCTCCTGAACATATGGAAATCTGTACAAACTCACCTTTTGAAATATTACCTAAAATACAAAATGCAGGAGCTATATTTTTAGGCCATTTTTCACCTGAACCATTAGGCGATTATATGGCAGGACCAAACCATGTATTACCTACAGGAGGTACAGCCAAATTCTTTTCACCATTATCTATAGATGACTTTATAAAAAAATCAAGTATAATATCATTTAGTAAAGAAGCTTTAAAACCTTTATATAAAGATATAGTAACATTTGCTGAAGCAGAAGGTTTAACAGCACATGCTAATTCAATAAAAGTGAGGTTTTCAAATGAAACAATGGATACGAAGTGATTTAAAAGACCATAAACCATATAATGCATCTGAAATAGAATATAAAGTAAAATTAAATGCTAATGAAAGTCCTTTTAATTTACCTAAGGTAGTTAGAAAAAATATTATAAAATGGTTTGAAGATGAAGAAAATTTAAATTTATATCCTGATACAGATTGTATTGAACTGAAAAAAGAATTAAGTAAATGGTACAATGTTAATGTAGAAAATATCATATGTAGTGTAGGCTCAGACCAACTTATAGAATATATATGTAAAATATTTTTAGAACCATCTGATGTTGTAGTAGTACCATCACCATCTTTTAGTATGTATTCAATTACTGCTAAACTAAATAAAGCTAAAATAGTTGAAGTAAAATTTAATGATGATTTAAGTTATAATGCTGATAGAATTATAGAAGCTTGTGAAGAAAATGATGCAAAAATTTTATTTTTATGTACTCCTAATAATCCTACAGGTGTAACTATAAGTTGTAGTGATATAGAAAAAATATTAGATAATGTTGATTGTCCTGTTATAATAGATGAAGCATATGCAGAGTTTACTAATGAAACTATGCTTCCATATATAAATAAGTATAACAATATAATTGTACTTAGAACATTTTCAAAAGCATATGGATTAGCTGGTTTACGTATAGGTTATGGTATAGCAGATAAAGAATTTATACAAGCACTTGAAATCGTAAAAGTTCCGTATAACTTAGGTACTTTATCTCAAAAAATTGCAATAGAAGTATTAAGAAATTCTGAAGTTTATAAAGAACGTATTGAATTTATAAAACAAGAAAGAGAATGGCTATTTGAACAACTTAAAAGTATTAAAGGACTTAAAGTATATAAATCAGAAGCTAATTTTATATATGTAGAATCTATTGTAAATATATCAGAATATTTAAGTAGCAAAAAGATACTTATAAGAGAACTTAAATCATCAAATGGATTATATTTTTCAAGAATTACTGTTGGTGAAAGAAAACAAAATGAAAAACTTATTAAGAAGTTATATAAAGTATTTGAAAAGTAGGTGCAATATTGGAACGTCAATCAAAAATAGAAAGAAAAACTAAAGAAACAGATATTTACATGGAGTTTTATATAGATGGTAAAGGATTTAATGATATAAATACGGGTATTGGGTTTTTAGACCATATGCTTACTCATTTATCTAAACATGGATTTTTTGATATAAGAGTTAAAGCACAAGGCGATTTAAATGTTGATTGCCACCATACAATAGAAGATATAGGCATTGTTTTAGGTAAATGTATAAGTGAAGCATTAGGTTTAAAGCTTGGAATAAAAAGATATGGTTCTTCTATTATTCCAATGGATGAAGCTTTAGTTTTATGTGCTGTTGATATATCAGGTAGACCACTTTATGTATCAAATGCAAAATTTACAGTTAGTAAATTAGGTGATTTTGATACAGAAATGTTTGAAGAATTTTTTAGAGCAGTATGTATTAATAGTGGTATTAATATGCATATTAAAGTATTAGATGGAGTTAATAATCATCATATAGCAGAGGCTATGTTTAAAGCTTTTGCTCGTGCTTTAGATGAAGCAACAAAAATAGATGAACGAATAGAAGGTGTACTTTCTACTAAAGGTATTTTATAAAATCATTTAAAAGATAGGGGCGACCACAGGTCGCCTTTACTTTTACCCCAAATATATTTTATGCTACTGAAAATAGTACTTCTATTTTAGAAAATGACTTTCCATATCTAAATTTAGAAATAAATAATAATGGAGTTAAAATATTAGCTTAACTTCAACTAAATTAGATTATTTAAAATGGAGTTTTATCAACTGCCCTGATTATTTTGTTTTTAAAGATAAGGTTGGTTATGAATACATAAATGGAACGGAAAATAATATTATTAATGTATTTCTTGATGGATATTGTATTGTAGATTTTGTAGAACAACTATAATTTACAAATATGTTGATTATATATAAATTTATTGTTGCAATCTTTATCACTGTTGCATATTATAAATTATGTATCTCAAGTGTTGTTTAATTTAGTTAACGGCATAGTAATAGGCAAATTTAGTTGTATTATTGTGTGCTACATTCAATCCTAAAAATCCTACCCTGTATGCTATCACAGAAAATTGAAACTTTCTTAGATACTAATAATATTTTAATTAATGTATTAAATATTGTAACTAATAATTTATACTAAAGTATTGATGAAATCAACAAATTCTAGATACTGTTGATGTTATCAATAAAGCAATAATTGTGGAAATTTAATGCATGCACCACAGTTATGTTAAAAATCATCTAAATATTGATTTATAATGATGATTTACTTATAGAATAAGTTATTATTACTGTTATATTATACTAAAGAAAAAAGAACAAAAAGCACAATTTAAAATTAATACTCCGGAGTCAAATTTAAAAAGATATTAAATAAAAATTATAATATTCTAACTTATACAAGTTGTAAACATAAATTAAACATAATCTTTGTACAACTCTATGTTATTCTTATTTTTTAAAATTATAAAATAAAAAAAACCTTTGTACAAGGCTTTTTTTATTTTTATTAACATATATTATATTTTATAAGTTTTGTGGTATTCCATTATAAACAAAACCTTTTTTACTATCTACTGTAATTAAAGTTCCATTTCTTATAAGATTAGTTGCTCCTTTTGCTGAAATAATAACAGGAATATCTAAAACTTTACCAACTATTTCAGCGTGGTTATTATCTCCTCCTGCTTCAACAATTATCGCAGATGCTTTTTTTAAATAGGGTAAAAAATCATTATTTGTTTCAGATGTTATTAAAATATCTCCCTTTTGAAAAAATTTTTCTGCTTCCTCAACTACTTTGATTATTATACCTTTTCCAGAAACCACTTTATTACCTAAACCAGTTCCTTTAACCATAACATCACCAACAATATGAACTTTAAGAGTATTTGTTGTACCCGCTACACCAACAGGAACACCAGCTGTTATTACAACTGAATCACCATTTTTAGTTAAACCTAAATCAATAGATTTTTGAATAGCATCATTAAATACATCATCTGTATTGTTGTATGTTGTTGAAAATAAAGTTGGTATACAACCCCATACTAAATTTAATTGTCTCCAAACATACTTATCAACTGAACACGCTAAAATTGGGCTTAATGGTCTAAACATAGATACCATTCTTGAAGTGTATCCAGCTTTTGTTACTGTAATTATACAAGCTGCTTTTAAGTCATTAGCAGTAGCACAAGCAGCATAACTTATAGCATTTGTCATATCACGTCTTAATGTTGCATGATTTCTATTCATTTCTTCAATATAATCTATAGATTTTTCAGTTGTTTCTGCTATAGTTGCCATCATTTTAACGCTTTCAACAGGATATGCCCCTTTTGCTGTTTCACCTGAAAGCATTATAGCATCTGTTCCATCAAAAATAGCATTTGCAACATCGTTTGCTTCAGCACGTGTCGGACGTGGATTATGAACCATAGATTCAAGCATTTGGGTTGCTGTTATAACAGGTTTACCTTTTTGATTTGCTTTACTAATAAGTCTTTTTTGAACTAATGGTACTTCTTCGGGAGGTATTTCAACGCCCAAGTCACCTCTTGCTACCATAATTCCATCAGAAACTTCTAATATTTCATCAATATTATTAACGCCATCTCTACTTTCTATTTTTGATATAATTGCAATATGACTACCATTATTTTCTTCAAGTACACGTCTTATTTTTATTACATCATTTGCAGAGCGAACAAAAGAGGCAGCAATATAATCAAACCCCATTTCTATACCAAACTTTATATCTTCTATATCTTTTTCAGTTAAAGAAGGTAAGTTTACATATACATCAGGAATATTGACACCTTTTCTTGAACCTAAAACACCACCATTTATTATTTGACATTCTACATCTGTTTCAGTTATATTTTTTACTCTAAGTTCTATTAATCCATCATCAATTAATACTCTACTACCACGTCTTAAATCTAGTGGTAAATTTTTATAAGTTACACTTACTCTTGTATTATCTCCTTCGATATCTTCTGTTGTAAGTGTAAATGATTTTCCTTGCTCAAGTGTTATAGTATCTTCTTTAAATGTTTTTATTCTTATTTCAGGACCTTTAGTATCAAGTATCAAAGGTATTGGCAAATTTAACTCTTCTCTTGCTTGTATTAAATTATTGATTACTACTGAATGAGATTCATATGTTCCATGTGAAAAATTTATTCTAGCAGCACTCAAACCATTCCTAATAAGTTTTTTTATAATATCTACTTCACTTGTAGATGGTCCTAATGTACATACAATCTTAGTCTTGTGCATAATATCCCTGCTTTCTTTAATTTATATTGCAAGTAATTTTATTATATCATAGAATTTTGTATCTACTTCTTTTTTCATTTCTAATGCTTCGTTTATATCAAGGTCTACATATTTTCCATCTCTAAAAGCAATTATACGATTATATTTATCTTGTGCTATTAATTCAATTGCTAGATGTCCCATCATAGATGCATGCATACGGTCAACTGCTGTTGGTGAGCCTCCTCTTTGTAAATGTCCTAAAATAGTAGCTCTTGTTTCAATTCCTGTTACTTCTTCAATTCTTTTTGCAAGTTCTTCTGTTCCGCCAATTCCTTCAGCAACAATAACTAAATTATGTTTTTTACCTGTACTTCTATTTGAAAGAATTTGTTTTATTACTTTATCAGTATTAAGGTCACCCATTTCAGGGATTATAACTTCTTCTGCTCCTCCAGTTATAGCACACCAAAGAGCAATATATCCTGCATTTCTTCCCATAACTTCAACTACACTACAGCGTTCATGAGAACTTGAAGTATCTTTAATTTTATTTATTGCATCCATTCCAGTATTAACAGCAGTATCAAAACCTATTGTGTAATCTGTACATGCAATATCTAAATCAATTGTACCAGGTATACCTATAACATTTACTCCATGTTCTGAAATTGCTCTTGCTCCTTTAAATGAACCATCTCCACCAATTACAATTAAAGCATCTAATCTAAATACTTTACATATTTCAGCAGCACGCTTTTGACCTTCTGGTTTTAACATTTCTTGACAACGAGCAGTTAAAAGAGTTGTTCCCCCTCTTTGAACAATATCTGAAACACTTTTAGCTGTCATTTCAAATAAGTCACCATTTAACAAACCATTATAACCTTTTTTTACACCGTATATTTCAAACTTGTTATTTACAGCAGTTCTTACTACTGCTCTAATGGCAGCATTCATCCCCGGAGCATCTCCACCACTAGTTAATATTCCAAGTCTTTTTTTATTTTCAAACACAAATATACCTCCTGTAATAATTATTAGTTTTATATCATTTAGTTTAATAATAAAATTATATTACTTATTTTAAACAATTTATTTTCTAATTGCAACAATTTTATTTATAATAATTTTAATTCTATTTGAGAGTATTTATTATAAAATAATTTAAAGATAACAAGCTTTGGTAGCACTGAAAATTCCAGTCTATTAACGGGCGACCGAAGGTCGCCCCTAATTAACACTCTTTGCATTTTATACAAAACATACTTTGCCAAATCCTTAACAAGTTTTATTATAAAAAGACACTCTTTATAAAATAGAGTGTCTTTAAAATTATCTTTTTGAAAATTGTGGTGCTTTTCTAGCTTTCTTAAGACCAGGTTTCTTTCTTTCTTTCATTCTTGGGTCTCTTGTTAAAAATCCTGCTTTTTTAAGAGTAGCTCTGTAATCTCCATCTGCTTCTAATAAAGCTCTTGATATACCATGACGAATTGCACCTGCTTGACCAGTATATCCACCACCATGTACATTAACTAAAACATCAAATTTAGCTGAAGTTTGAGTTAATTCTAATGGTTGACGTACTATTAATTTTAATGTTTCTAAACCAAAATACTCGTCCATATTTCTTTTGTTTATTGTAACATTACCATTTCCAGGCACTAAATATACTCTAGCAACTGATGATTTTCTTCTACCTGTACCATAATATCTTACTGACGCCATTTAAAAATACTCCTCCCTATTAAAATTTAATTTCTAAAACTTCTGGTTTTTGTGCTTGTTGGTCATGTTCAGGACCTACATATACACGAAGTTTTTTAAACATACTTCTACCAAGGCTATTATGTGGAAGCATACCTTTAATAGCTCTTTTAAGAACTTCTTCTGGTTTTGTTTCCATCATTTGTCTTAAAGTTTTTTCTTTTAAACCACCAGCATAACCTGTATGGTGTCTGTACATTTTTTGATTTAATTTATCACCAGTAACTTTTATTTTATCAGCATTTATAATTACTACATGGTCACCTGTATCAACATGTGGTGTATAAATAGGCTTGTGTTTTCCTCTTAAAATCTTTGCAACCTCTGATGCAAGACGTCCTAATGTCTGTCCTTCAGCGTTAACAACATACCATTTTCTTTCAATTTCTGCTGGCTTAGCAATGTATGTTGATCTCATTTTATTTCCTCCTAATATTAAATAGTTTCTGTCCAATATGTTAAAATTCGGGGCTAATGAATTTCAAAGTGGCTAATTTAAACATGAGTATTATATTATATTTAATTCCATGTGTCAAGTAATTTAACTATACAAAAATAAAAATATTGTTGAAGTATAATAGAATAATAATATGAAAATGGATTTGTACTTTATAAAAATATTATTCAATAAAATACTTTCTTTTTTATATCTATTATAAACATACTTGAATAAAGATTTAGATTTATGATATAATTGGACATTATAAGCAACGAACTTTTAAGTTTGTTAAGTATAAATTACTTTAAGGAGGATTTTTTAATGTCCTATGAATCACAAACAAGGATAAGAAATTTTTGTATAGTAGCACACATAGACCATGGTAAATCAACATTAGCAGATAGATTAATTCAAATGACAGGACTTTTGACCGAAAGAGAGATGCAAGAACAAGTTTTGGATAATATGGATTTAGAGCGTGAGAGAGGTATAACAATAAAAGCCCAAGCTGTGCGTCTAATATACAAAGCAAAAGATAACAAAGAATATATATTAAATCTTATAGATACTCCGGGACATGTCGACTTTAATTATGAAGTATCAAGAAGTTTAGCAGCTTGTGAAGGTGCAATATTAGTAGTAGATGCAGCACAAGGTATTGAAGCACAAACATTAGCGAATGTATATTTAGCACTAGACCATAATTTAGAAATACTTCCCGTTATAAATAAAATTGATTTACCAAGTGCTAATCCAGAATTAGTTAAACAAGATATAGAAGATGTAATAGGAATTGATACAGAAAATGCTCCTTTAATATCTGCTAAAGCTTCTATTAATATAGAAGATGTATTAGAAAAAATAGTTGAAGTTATGCCACCTCCAAAAGGTGATATAGATGCACCATTACAAGCACTTATATTTGATTCGTTTTATGATGCATATAAAGGTGTTATTGTATTTTGTAGAATATTTAACGGTACAGTAAAAAAAGGTACAAGAATAAAAATGATGGCTACTGAAAAAATGTTTGATGTAGTAGAAGTTGGTGTTTTTGGACCGGGACGATTTATTCCAGTAGACGAACTTAAAGCGGGTGAAGTTGGATATATAGCAGCTAGTATTAAAAATGTAAGAGATACAAGAATAGGAGATACAATTATAGATGTTAATAATCCTACTAATGAAATACTTCCGGGTTATAAAAAAGTAAATCCTATGGTTTATTCAGGATTATTTCCAGCAGATGGAGCTAAATATCAAGATTTAAGAGATGCACTTGAAAAATTACAACTTAATGATGCTTCTTTATTTTTTGAACCTGAAACCTCAGTAGCATTAGGTTTTGGTTTTCGTTGTGGATTTTTAGGTTTATTACACATGGAGATTATCCAAGAACGTTTGGAGCGTGAATATAATTTAGATTTGGTTACTACTGCTCCATCTGTTATATATAAAATATATAAAACTGATGGTGAATTACTTGAAATATCTAATCCAAGTAATATGCCAGATACTACTTTAATAGAAAAGATGGAAGAACCAATTGCAAAAGCTGAAATAATATTACCTACTGAATATGTTGGAGCTATTATGGAGCTTTGCCAAGAAAGACGTGGAGAATATGAAGGAATGGAATATATAGATACTCAAAGAGCAGTTCTTAAATATGATATTCCATTAAATGAAATAATATATGATTTTTTCGATGCTCTTAAATCAAGAAGTAGAGGTTATGCATCTTTTGATTATTCTTTAAGTGGTTATAAAGAATCTAAACTTGTTAAACTAGATATACTTGTTAATAAAGAGATGGTTGATGCCTTATCTTTTATTGTACATGAATCTGTAGCATATGAAAGAGGAAGAAAGATAACTGAAAAACTAAAAAAAGAAATTTCAAGACATTTATTTGAAATTCCAATTCAAGCTTGTATTGGTAGTAAAATAATTGCACGTGAAACCATAAGTGCTGTACGAAAAGATGTACTTGCAAAATGTTATGGTGGGGATATAAGTAGAAAGAAGAAATTGCTTGAAAAACAAAAAGAAGGTAAAAAACGTATGAGACAAATCGGAAGTGTTGAAGTACCTCAAGCTGCATTTATGAGTGTATTAAAGTTAGATGAGCAATAGATTTTTATAATATGAATGAGGGGAAATAGAAATGGATAAAGAAATAAATAACATCACATTACTAGATATTATTGACAAAAATTCATTACAATCTATTCAAGATGCATTTTCATATGCTACGGGATTAGCATCTATAACAATAGATGATAAAGGAGTACCCATTACAACATTAAGTAATAGTACAGATTTCTGTATTAAGTACACTAGAAATACAAAAATTGGTTTAGAACGATGTACCAAGTGTGATGCACAAGCTGGTGAAAGATGTGCTAAAACTAAAAGCTTTATTGTATATAATTGTCATGCAGGTCTTATGGATTTTTCTTCTCCTATTATTGTTAATGGTAAACATTTAGGTTCAATGATTGGAGGGCAAGCACTCCCTCAACCTCCAGATAGAGAAAAAATTTATAACCTAGCAATAGAGCTTGGTATTAACCCTGAAGAATATTTAAAAGCTTTAGATAAAGTAAATGTAGTTCCTCAAAAGCAAATTAATGCCGCTGCTGAACTTTTATATATAGTAGCCAATACTTTATCTCAAACAGCTCATGAACGTATAATAGTACAAGAAACATCAAAAAAAGTTATAAAATGTGTAAATAAATTAACAGATAATATACAAAAAATATCTAGTTTAATAGAATTAAATTGTGAAAATTTAGAGAATATAATTTATAGTATAGAAGATATTTATTCTATTTCTGAAGAAGAAGGAAAACAAATAGAACATACAAAATTATCAATTAAAAATTTAAAAGATATTGCCTCTCAAATAATGGTTTTAGGTTTTAATGCTTCTATAGAATCAACTAGAGCAGGAGAATTTGAGGAAAGCTTTCAAATGATTGCTCAGCAAATTAGAACATTAGCTGAAACATATAAAAAATCATCAACTTTAGTAGAAAGTATTCTTAATGAAATAGCTACTTATTCTAATAACTTAGATAAAAGTGCAGATAGTAGTAAAGAAATAGTAAATAAGAGTATAATAACAGCAAAAAATATTAAAAATCTTCTTGATGAGTTATCAAAAATAATAAAAGAGTTAGAAGAATATAGTAAACAAAGCTAAATGAACAATAGATTTTTGACAATGTAATAAAAGTGTGATATTATTTTTTTATACTATTTTTAGTTTTATATTATAAAGTAATAAATTTTTAGGAGGCAAAAAATGGATAAAGAAACAAATAACATCACACTACTAGATATTATTGATATACATTCATTGCAATCTATTCAGGATGCCTTTTCAAATGCTACAGGTTTAGCATCTTTAACTGTAGATATTAATGGAAAACCTATAACACAATTAAGTAACGGAAGAGAATTTTGTACTAAATACACCAGAAATTCAAAGATTGGTTTGGAAAGATGTATTAAATGTGATGTAGAAGCTGGCGAAAAATGTGCTAAAACTAAAAAATTCGTTGTATATACTTGCCATGCAGGTCTTATGGATTTTTCCTGCCCTATTATTGTTGATGGTAAACATTTAGGTTCAATGTTAGGAGGGCAAGTTATTCCAGCAGAGCCCAATAAAGAAAAATTTACTAAAATAGCAATAGAGCTTGGTATTAATCCTGAAGAATATTTAAAAGCTTTAGATAAAGTAAATGTTGTTTCTCAAAAACAAATTAATGCTGCAGCAGAACTGTTATATGTAGTTGCTAATACTTTATCTAAAACAGCTCATGATAAACTTATAACAAATAATACTTCCAAAAAAATTTTAGAATGTGTAAATAAATTAACAGATAATATACAAAAAATATCTAACTTAATAGATGTAAATTTTGATAATTTAAATAACATAGTTTATAGTATAGAAGATATTTATTTTATTTCTGAACAAGAAACAAAACAAATAGAAAAAACAAAACAATCAATTAAAGATTTAAAAGATATTGCTTCCCAAATAATGATTTTAGGTTTTAATGCCTCTATAGAATCAACCAGAGCAGGAGCGTTTGGAGCAGGATTTCAAATAATAGCTAAACAAATTAGAACATTAGCTGAAACATATAAAAAATCCGCAACTTTAGTAGAAAATGTTCTTAATGAAATAGCTATTTATTCAGATAAATTAGATAAAAGTGCAGATAATAATAAGGGAATAGTTAATACAAGTATATCAACAGCAAAAAATATTAAAAATCTTCTTGATGAACTATCAAAAACAACTTATGAATTAAAGGCATATAGTTAACAATCTACTCTAATTTTACTTCCCAAATCCAAAGATATAAGTGTTTATAATAAAATTGTGTATAATATCATTACAATAATTGTATGGACTAGTTTCCAGCTTGTATAGTTTATTATTTAATAGTTTAGTTTATTTGTAAATATATAAAAACCATTATTTAATTATAAATAATATTTTGTAAGATGGGATATTGGGATACATCTTTAAATCGTTTTATAGTAAACAAAAAAAATAATAAGCTTCCAATATAATTGGAGGCTTATTTTTTAATCTATAATAAATCTAAAAGAGTATTTCCCGCATAAATAATATTGCTTAAATCATCCATTAATAATTCTTGTTGCTCTTTAATTCTTTTTATTTCTTTTGATAATTTAATATAATCTATATTATCATCAAGTATTATTTCTTGAATAGTTTTTAAGTTTTTATTAGCTTCTATATCTTCCAATAATGATTTTATTTTGTAATTCTTTTCTTGAGTTAACTTAGAAAATTCTTGAAATTTATTTATTTGTTCCTCGGTCATTATCTGTCTATTTTTAGATTTTTCATTCATAACTGTTTTAACTTCTGAAACTACTTCAGCTTTTAACTTTAATAAGTTTGTTATTGTATTCATATTATAGGATAAATCTTCTATTGTTTCTGTTTCTTCTTCTTTTAATAGGAATTTTTCGTACATATCTAAAGTTTGATAATTTTCGTATTCTTGAAATATATGTATGGAAACAGTTTCAAAATCATTAACACATTCCGCTGATACCGGTTGTGCCAAAATAAGCATTATTATTATACTTCCTATTAATTTCTTCATAAAAATCCTCCTTAATAAATAAACATTATATATCTTTTGTTTTTTATGAATTAAGCATAAAATTACTATCTATATGGATAGTGGGTTATTGACTAGTTTATTTTAACATATATTTGTTACTAATATATGAACAATTTATTAACATATTATTATTCACATATTATAATATACGATAAAATTTAATTTAAGTTTATATAAATTTTATACAAATTGAATTTGTATGAAGCTAAAAATAAGACTAAAGAAATCTTACTTTCTATTAGTCTTATTTATATTAATGTAATTTAGTTTTTATTATTGTTTTTTGAATTTGAGTTGTTATTGTTGTTCATATTGTTTTTGTTGTTTGAATTGTTATTGTTCATGCTGTTTAATTCATCAGATGCTTCAAATCTACAATTTTGAGCATTGTTGTTATTTTTGTTTGTTGAATTATTATTGTTCATATTGTTTTTGTTGTTTGAATTATTGTTCATTTTAAAATCCTCCTAAGAATATGTGTTTTTTGTTACACATATATTATTGGAATTTTTAATAAATTTATACATGAATTTAAAAAATTTTAATCTATAATACTAAAAAATATAAAATTACAACTATGCCCAATATAATTCTATAATACCCAAATGCTTTAAAACTATGCTTTTTAATATATTCCATAAGAAATTTTATAGCAAATATAGAAACAACAAAAGCTACAACCATTCCAGTAATTAAAATTATTAATTCTTCTGGTGTAAAATTAAAACCAAATTTTACAAGTTTTAATGCGCTTGCTCCAAACATCACAGGTACAGCTAGAAAGAATGAAAATTCTGCTGCTATGTATCGTGATGTGCCTAAAAAAACTGCTCCTAAAATGGTAGCCCCTGACCTTGATGTTCCGGGAATTAATGCTAAAACCTGAAATATACCTATTAAAAAAGCTGTTTTATAACTAAGTTCTGAAAAACTTTTAATTTTAGGTAATTTTTTTGTGCTTTCTAAAATTATAAACAATACACCATATACTATTAAAGTAGTTGCTACAGTTATAGGATTATAAAATAATTCATCAATATAATCATCAAACAAAATTCCTATTATACCTGCTGGAATAGCAGCTATTAATACTTTTATCCATAAATATATTATATCCATCTTTTCATTATTTTTTTTTCTAGGTGAAAAAGGATTTAATTTATTAAAAAATAATACTACAACTGCAAGAATAGAACCTAATTGTACTACAACAAGAAACATACTAACAAAATCTTTAGAAAAATTCAATTTTATAAATTCATCTGCTAAAATCATATGACCAGTACTACTTATTGGTAACCATTCAGTTATTCCTTGTATTATACCTAAAAGTATTGCTTTTAGTAATTCTAAAAAATCCATTTTTGTATCTCCTTAATTTTTATGTTTTTAATTTTAAGATTTATAGCTTATAAGCTTTAAAATTTTACTAACTATTATATCACCTATATAATATTATTCCAAGAACAAATTAAAAATACTTTTACATTATACGAAATATTTCAAACAAAAAACATACTTTTGACACAATTAATAGTTATTATTAAAGTGTAAAGAAAATAAAAATATAAAATTAAAATATTAGGAGGTAATAATTATGAAAAGAAAATTTATAGCAACTTTAACATTAGCAACAGTAGTAATAAGCTCTTTAGCAATACCAGCATATGCTAGAGGATTTGGAATGGGTATGGGCGGATATAATGGAGCAAATTATAATGCAGATGGAACTATTGATGTTGAAGGAATACTTGCTCAAAGAAAAACATATTATGATTCACTTGTAAAAGCTGGTAAGTTAACTCAACAACAAGCAGATGATTATTTAGATTATTGTCGTGAAATGCTTGAATATCGTGCTGCTAATGGTTTTGGTGCTTGTGGCGGCAGCGGCGGCGGTTGTGGTGGCGGATTTTATAATAATTCATCAATCTAAAGTATAATTTACATTTTACAAATATTAAAACTTTATGGAAGAAGTGAATTAATAGTGAAAAGCTTAAAACATAAAATACCTATGTTTGTTATGATGTTTGTTTTAGCTTCTTCAACTACAGCTTTTGCAGGAAGTCATCATACAACAAATAAGAAATCTTATTCTGTATGTAACATAAGTGATTGTAATTTAAATTATAACCATACTCATAATGGCAAGTTTTATTCTGCACATTATAGTAATGATGGTCATACTTATCACACAAATACAAATCATCATTAAAAAAATCACCAACTTTATTGTTGGTGATTTTTTTTAATTTAAAAAGTTAAGAAAAGAGGCAAAACTATTATTATAACATATATAATTGTTATAATAAATACTGGCCAATTAATTACCTTTTGTGTAAAGTTATTAATTGCATATTCTTCAATATTAACATTTTCTTTATTAAATTCTTTAAGTTTCTTTAAAATAAGATATATTAATGGAATTGTAACAATAGTTAAGAACGCATAAAACGCAATACTTATAAACATTGCATTTATATCTGGATTAGATAATATTTCTTGTGCTTGATTATCCGGCAGATATGTAGTAGCTATTCTTGCAATTAATAGTTGACCTCCATTAAAAATAAAATGAACTAACATACTAGAAAATATGGAACCTGTTATATAAACTATATAAGTAAATAATATTCCCATAACAAATGCATATAAAAATTGTTGTCCATTAAGATGCAAGAAACCAAACATTAAACCATTCATTAAAGCAGCTTTTTTTATATTAATATTTTTGTATCCTGATGCAAATGCACCTCTAAAAGCAATTTCTTCACAAATAGCAGGAGTAATAGCTAATATAAATAAAGCTAATAATAAAGGTAATTCATTTAAACTCATAATAAATTCAGATACATTATTAGGAAATACTAAAGAAGATATTGCAGCCAATAAACTCATAGAAGGTTGTATTATTATAGAAAACAATAATAATAATAATAAACTTTTTAAATTTATAGGTTTTAAATGTAATGCTGTACTTAAATTTTGTTTTGTAACTATAATGTAAATAATAGATGGTATAAACAAAATTAAATATTCAGCTAAAATAAGTACAGTCAAATTAGGTATATTAAGAATATCAAAAACTATAGGCACAACTAATTGTAATATAATTAATATCAAAATAAACAAATTTGAAAAAAGAGTTGATGTCATTTCATATCCCCTTTAATATTTGAATGAATTTCAAACTTTTTATTGTATTTTTTGTTTATAAATTGTGAAAACATATTGTAAATAACAGCAAAAATAGGAACTCCTATGAACATACCAAAAACATTTGCTAATGCTCCTCCTATAGTTATAGAAAATATAATCCAAAAAGGACTAAGACCTGTAGAATCCCCAAGTATTTTAGGTCCAAGTATATTACCATCAAATTGTTGCAATGCTAAAATAAATAAAAGAACCCATAAACCAGATATTGGACTATCAACAATAATAGTTATTAAAACGGCAGGAATACCACCAATAAACGGTCCAAAATAAGGTATCATATTTGTTACACCTATAATTAAACTTATAAGTAATGTATATGGTATCTTAAGTAAATATAGACCTACGAAGCATATTATTCCTATTATAGTAGAATCAATAATTTTACCAATAAGAAAATTTTCAAATATTTTATTTGCATCACTTATAATATTCATTATTTTGTCAGAAGTACTTTGTGATAGTAAACCATATATAATTTTTTTGCATTGTCTTCCAAACTTTTCTTTATCAGCAAGTATATAAATTGATATAATTATTCCTAAAACTAAATTTAATAATTTTGAAGCAAATGACATAGTTCCTAATATAAAAGAACTAAGTGTAGTAGTAAGCATTGATGGTAATTGATAAAGGGTATTTAAAAGAGTATTCAAAATATTATTAAGTTGAGAAGTAATATATTTATATTCTTCTGTATTGCCTGAAAAAATATCCGAAAAAATATTTGGATTTTCATTTAGAAATTTCTCTATATCTGTAATAATTGAATTTATATTAGTTGCAAGTACTTTAAATAAATTCATTATATTATCGACTATTTCGGGTGCTAAATAAGATATAAACCAAACGATTAAAGTAATCGCAAGAGTATATGAAGTTATAAGAGAAACACCTCTCTTAAGTTTAGTATATTTGTTAAAAAATTTTATTTTAATAAGTATATTCTTTTCAAAAAATCTAATTAAAGGGTTAAGTAAATAAGCAATAAAAAAACCTATAAAAAATGGGGATAGAATGTTAATTAACTTTTTAAAAAAACTACCAATAAAATTGAAATTATCTAAAATACTTTTAAAACTTATAGATAGTATAATTACACCTAATGCATAAGCACTTACTTTAACATATTTCGCATCGAATTTAAAATTTTTTATTTCAATCATCTCCTTACTTAATATTAAATATCATTAGTTTAATACAATAAAACTTATTTGTCAACAATCATCGAAATGTCTAAATAACAAACATTCAGAAAGTAAAAAAGAATCTAAAAATCAAAATTGGTTCGCACTTAATTTTAAGTGCGAACCAATTTTAAATTAAAAAATAAAACAATATTTTATTAAATTTTTTGAAAAACTTTAAATTAGGAATAGATAAATCTGTTCTCTACATATATGAATATTACTATAAAAAATATATTCATGCGTTCCTAAAAATATTTCAATTATTTATTTAACACTCTTAAATTTTTAATATATTTATTATTTTCTACCTGCTACCCAATTTAATCCCCAATTAAATCCTTTATCCATTTCCTTATGACCATTAAAAAAGTGTACAACTTTTTCTACACTAAATGTTTCATTATTTATATTTTCAAATAATGTAATGGCACACATATTACCATTTGAATTGTATTCATCCATACGTACAATTATATCTTCACTATTAGGATATTTAACTGTAACTACTCCATCAACTTGTTGCCAATTAGCTACTCCTTCATAAATAAAAGTATAAATAAGTATTCTTTTTATTTCTGAAATCATATCACCATTAATTCTAAGATTTTCTCCTTCAGATGAACTACCTGTTCTATCATCTCCATCAAGAGCTATGTATGGAACAGAATTTAAACTTCCAAATGCATTTCCTAATGCTTGAATACAACCTTTACTTCCATCTTTCATTTCATAAAGACAACCTAAATCTAAATCAATATTTTTTGTACCCATTAAAGAACTGAAAAAACCTTTCTTTTTACTTTGACCTTGGTTCCAATTTAGATTAATAAGTATTTCTCCAAGATTTTGCTTTTGTTTTTTTTCAAGATTAACCTTTTGTCCTTTTTTTAATTCAACTGCCATAGTATTTCACTCCTTATTATTAAAAAATCTTCTGTTGTTTCTATTTCTTCTTTCTCATTAATAGGAATTTTCCCTACATATTATAGTTTATTATTTGATTAATGTAAAAAAAGTATGTATGTTATATTTTATTTAATTATTTTATAATTAAATAAAATATTGTTTATTACTATTTTTTAATTTAAAGTTGTGTCGCACTCATAAATGAGTGCGACACAGGATTGATTTTTAAAATTTATTTTTTATTACTTTTCATTTTGAAAGTATTTATAATAGAATGATTAAAAAGTTATATTTACTGTACTATTATAACTTATGAAAAAAACAAATACAATTTATTATAAATTGTAGGAACAACTAATTGTTGTCCCTACTTAATATAAACTATATACATGAACACTGTTATTAATAAAACCACCAAATAAAATTTAGTAGTTTATTATCTTAATTTTTATCAATTCAAAATGGTTGTCTTTATTTAGATAAAGAGAAACTGTATATTTTAAATTAATACAGCCTCTAAGTCTTTGACAAAATTAATTTAGATAAAGATATAATTAAGATAAAAAAAAATAACGCTCTAAAATTGGTGATTAGGTGGGTATATAAAGCGTTATTTTGACGTTAAAAACTTTAGTTAACTAAACTACATACTATGTACTAGAATTAACTTTTCATATTGGAATTATACAATAAGAATTTATATTTGTAAAGAGGATTTTAAAAAAATTTGTAGTTTTTTTGCATACAAAATAATAAATATAAATAAAAATAAATCTAATATAGTTGAATTATAATTGAAGTAATTATTTTTATTGCATATGGGTATAAAAAGTTTCTTTGCATTTATATTTAAAATATTAAAATATTATTACAGAATTAAAAAACGCTTGCAAAGAGTCGAATTAGATATTATAATATGCATAAGTAATAAGTGCTATTCACTTAGAACTAGAATAAGTATTGGTTTTTCATTATTAACTATTTATTCAACATACATTATTACAATATTGTTACATATTAATCATAATAGTTGACGATGTGAAAACAAAATGCTATAATTTAAAACGTGGTTAAGGTTGGTAATTAGACCGATACTTGATTTTAATTTTAAAAAGAAAAAATAAAAGGAGGAAACAAAATGAAACAAAAATTTAAAAGAAATGCATCAGTAATTTTAGCTACTACTTTAGCAGCTACATTGATGCCAACATCTGCATTTGCTGTATCTTCAAATACAATGCTTACAATTCCAACAGTAAATAAAGATAAAGAATACAAAAACCTTGCAAATGAAGAAGCACCTGTATTACAAATTAAACTTAGAGATAATTTATCTTTTAGTTCAGGTGATAAATTAACTTTAACTTTTGAAAATGCAGAATGGTTATTTGATAGTGGTGTTGATATGGGTAAAGATCAGTATTTTAAAAGAGTTACTGATGCTCAAGTTGTACCTTATCAAAATCAAATAATAGATGGTAAGAAATTTCTTAATGATTCTTTTCAATCTATAGTTAATGATGTTGCTAGCTCAGTATATACTCTTGATCAAGCTAAATCTTTAGTTAAAACAGAAATTAATAAAATTGATAGTAATCAATTCCCTTACAGTCTTAGTACTGTTAGTGATGAAATTAGTAAAGCTGGAGAATATGGTAATGATGCATTATATGATTTAGTAAAAAAATATATTGATAAATTAGATAATGTTAAGGATACAACTGCATTAAATAGTCTCAAAAATGAATTAGTAGCTGATAGTATTAGTAATTTAACTTCTGTTTCTAGTACATATAATCGTATTGGTGTTGATTACATAACAAGAACAGAAAGTGCTAAGAAAGTTATTGTTAATGTTAACACTTTAATTGGAGGAGATCCATTAGGAGTTGGTAATGGTAGTCAATCAGGTGCTTTTGTAGAAAATGGTTATTTAAGAATTCCTCTAAATATCAAAGCTACTGGTGGTCAAGTTAAAGTAAATATTACTTCAACAAATGGTAAGGTTTCTGAAAGTTCAGTTATAGTAGCTAATGCATTTACTGAAGGTAATATATATGTATCAACTAAGCCAGCTAGTGATAAAGCATTTACAGGGATATTAAATGTTGATAAAATGGTAATAAGTGAAACTGGTTTTGGTAAACTTGAAGAAGGTGAATATGAGTTAAAACTTTTATCCTCAAATTATTTTGATTTAGATGTAACAGATGCTAAAATTACTTCTGTTGTTACTAAAGCTGACCTTTATCCTGTAGGAGGAAACCCATCTCGAGAAAATGATCCAAAGGAATTAGAAGCTGCTACAATTAGATTTAAAATTACTGAAGCAAGCAAAAACGCTCAAAGTTCTTTAGGTTCTATTATAATAGAAGGCATTAAAATTGCTTCAACAAGAGATTCTCAACTTGGAGATGTTAATCTTAGATATACTCTTTATAAAGTAGGAACTAACAGTAATATACATGGTTCAGGAGATGCAAAAATAAACGAATCATATACTGTAGGTAAATATTCAAACTTTACTGTTAAATTTGATAAAACTAAAACAGAAATTCCTACATTATTTACAGGTCGTTTAGAAACAGAAACTCCTGAAGTTTCAATAAAACATAATTCTTCTGAATTTGATAAAAACCAAAAGGTTGTAGAAGTTGTTTTTGAAGAATTAGTTAATGCAGCATGGATTTCTAATAGAAGAACAGATTTTATAGTTCCAGAAGGTGTTAAAATAATAGCAGCTACTGTAAAAACAAATGATCAAATTGCTTATCAAGATGGTGCATATAAAGAAAATACTTATTCTGTATGTGTTAGTCATGAAAGTACAAATAATTTAAAAGGTCATGGTCCTGTAGATGAAGCTCTTAGATTAGATGAAAATATACTTTCAATCCAAGGATTAAAAATAAAAGATAAAGAAAAAGGTAAACTTACAATGAATATTTGGGTAAGTATAGACCCTAACTATAATGATGACAAAGTTACATTAACTGCAACAGGTCCTAGTCTTGCTGAAGATATGGAAGTAGTTGTAGCAAATGTAATGGATCCAGTTACAGTATCTTTTGATACAAAAGAAGTTAAAATTGGTTATCAAGATATAATATTAAGTGATGTTACTATTAAAGAAAACTTCCCAGGTGCTCTTAAAAATGGTGAATTAGTAATATTCCCAGAGACTACTTTAGAAGGTTCTCAATTTACAAAAGGAACTCAAATTGAAGCTACAGGCGATATTAAAATTCCAAAAAGAGGCGTTACAGTTTCAAAAGGTTCTATTGTAGTTGATATTACTCGTTCAAGTTATAAAGAAGCAAGTACAATTAAACTTACAAATGTAGGTATAACAATAAATCGTATTCCAGCTGAAGGTTATTATTCATTAAACATTGGAGGAAGTGCAGTAATTCAAAATGATTCTGCTCAAAAAATATTACCAGATGGTTTCTTTAGAACAGATCATTTTGAATATGAAAAATTTATGAATATAATAACAGCAGCTCCAGATAAAGATGGTATATATACAACAGAAGTTAAACTTTCAATCGGAAGTAAAGATGCTGTTGTTGGTGGAAAAGATGCAAAAGCTGTTATGGATGTAGCTCCATATATAGAAAATAGTCGTACAATGATACCTGTTAGAGCTATATCAGAATTATTCCAAGCTGTAGTTAGTTGGGATCAATATACAAATACAGCTACTGTTTATACTAGAGATCGTGTTATCCAACTTGTATTAGGTGAAAAAGTAATGACTGTAAATGGTACAGTAGTTCCTATGGATACCCCAAGTATTTCTAAAGATGGTAGAATGTTTGTTCCAATAGCTTTCATTGCTAATGCATTAGGTGTTTCTTACGGTTGGAATGATTCAACAAAAACAGCAGTATTCAACCCTGAAGAAGAAACTAGAGCATCAAAAGATTATCAAATCTTTAACTAATATTAAATAAATAAAAAAGCCCCATTCGGGGCTTTTTTGCTATATA
>CAZWZB010000008.1:0-55363 GCA_964638835.1 uncultured Eubacteriales bacterium
GGGAATGGTTAAGGATGTTGGTTGGAATCGATGATTATGTAAAAAAATTGTATGATGAAAATTATACAGGCGGAACTTTCGTATAATAATCCAAACTTTCTATATCTTAATGATAAGTCGGACTTGGATTGGATTTTAAATACACTTGAAGAGGAAAAATATATAAGAATAGTACGAGCAAAACAATCGAGAAATATCATTAATGCGTTCAGTTTTACTTCTAAAGGATTTATATGTGCTGAAAAACTGATAAATAAAGCAAGGAATGGCATAGGAAATGAAACGATTTATAGAAGGAGTGAAGTTGTGAGTAACCTATTTTTATTTGTAACAGCGAATGATAACGAGAAAGAAGCATTTGAGGATTTTTTTGTAGTTGAGAAAACGGAATTTATAAAAGCAAAATCCTACAAAATAGGCAAATTTGGATTATATAGCGTGGCACATATTCATATTAATGAGCAAGGCACCACAAATCCCGAATCCATTCCTTTAGTAGGTGAATTGATTCGAGAGATTAAACCTGTAGGTGTTATAATGGTGGGCATAGCTTTTGGTGCCAATGAATGTACGCAAAAAATTGGAGATGTTTTGGTTTCAAAAAAGATTCTGAATTATGATTCTGAAAAAATAAGAGAAAATGACAACTTATATAAGGAAGATCCTAAAGAAGTGGGGTTTCAGCTGTTTAATGCCTTTTGTAACGATGATGATTGGATATATCCAATTAATGACTTTGAAAATTCAAGAGTGCATAAAGGAGCAATGTTAACAGGTTCAAAATTGATTAATAATGAGGGCTTTAAGCAAAAACTGTTAAATGATTTTCAAAATTTCTCGCCCATCGGAGGTGAAATGGAAGCATACGGAATATATTCAATTTGCAGAGTCCATGGTGTTAATGAATGGATTATAGTTAAAGCTATTTGCGATTGGGCCTATAATAAAGATACTGATAAGGAAAAAAATCAAAAAGTAGCTTCAAAGGCTGCCGTCAATTTCTGTAATCATGTATTTTCATGCAAAGGTATATTTGATGATCTCCTAAAATCTGAATCCGAAATGAATGCTATCAGTGAGGAGGTAAAAAAAAAACATAATAAAGCAATAATGTTTTATAATAATGATGAATTTCAAATGGCTATTGAGATACTTACAGAGATAGAAACTGAATATATTGGCAGAAGTAATGTTGATGATAAAGCATTTTATTACAACTTAGGCTTTTGCTATATTACGCAAGCAATAAATCAAAAGAGTATAAATCAAGTCATGCATTATTTGCAAAAATCAATAAATTATTTTGAGAAAGCCCAAAATCTTATTGGCGATGTAATTGAAGACATTGATATTGATATATACAGGTATTTTATCAGAGCATATATTGAATATGCGGAAAATAAAGATGCAAAAATATGCTATGGGAAAGTGATTGATTTAACTAATGAGATAGTTTATAAAATTTCCAATAATAATAATTACATTTTTCAACGATATGATTTTCTGTTGGATTTAGCACTAGCATATGAAAATTTGTATGACATATCTCCTCTAATTGAATCGAAACAATATATAAATTTAGCTACAAAATCTTGGAAGATTTGTACGATTATAACGACTGTTTGCCAAATGAAACAGCTTTCCGCCTATTACATAACCTTGGAAGAACCTATTTTAAAACTGCTGAGCTATACACAGGAGATCATTATCTTGATAAAGCTTTAGAATATTATAACAAGGCTTTAGATGTGCCAATAGCCCATATAGAAGTGAATCCAACCTTCTATGGACAAACGTATCTAAATATAGGAAATATATATTTAAAGAAATCATCATTTACGGATGAAAACAAAACCGAGCTTTTAAAAAATGCCTTAAAAAATTATTGTATAGCACTTGAAGTTTACAAAAACCAATCTCATCCAAGAGAATTAGCTATGACTTTAACTAATATTGCGACGACTAACGCACAATTATACAAGGAAACAAATGATAATAAATATTTTTTGGATGGCGTAAAAGGGTATGTTGAGGCCTTAAAATATAGGAATCCTTTAGAAAATCCAGTTGGATATGCAAAAACACAAAAGGGACTAGGTGACTTATATTCATTAAAAGCAACAGCAGAAAAGGATTTGTCGTGGATTAATAAAGCGAGTGATATTTACAATATAGCTTTAACCATCGTTACAAAGGACAAATACACAAAATATTATTGTATGGTCAGACATAGTCAAGCACTAATGTTAAAACGACAAGCAACTATTAATAACGCTTATGAAAATGAAAGTTATCAAAAAGCTCTGCTAATTCTAAAAGAAGTTGTAATATTGTACCAAGCTGAAAAAAACAGTACGATATTTAGTGTGGCACTTGAAGAAATGATGACGATTATGTGGCTAATATTTGAAAAGAAAGGAGATTTGATCGAAAAAATAGATTGGTATAAAGAGCAATTGATTTTTTTGAAAGAAATCAAGTTGGAACATATGGCATTTCAAATATATTATAATCTTTCTTTATGCTATCTTAAAAAGTATGAAGAACGCCCTGATTATAACAGTTTAGAAGCAGTAAAAAAAATTATATTTGAATGTAAAACTCACACAACTAGAGATCATGACGAAAATCAAATGCTTGATGATTTTATGAATTTTATTACCAGAGAACTCCAATCCTTATAATAAGACAAATATCATTTTGCAACTGTGCAACTATTTTTAGTAAACAAATTAAATGTATGATTTTATATATTGGTAGATAGGCAAGTAGATATGCTCAACACAACTTCAATGATAATAATTAGGTTCACATTATCCATATTAGCAGGATTTTAAGCAAGATATTGAACTGCCCATTTTGTTTATAAAATATTGTTTGAAAACACTCTTGAGCATTTATTTTTCAAGAGTGTTTTTGTTTTACCAACAAAAAATAGATATTTTTTTAGTTTAGTCTTGACACGAGCTGATGAAAGTCATCATTATAGAGCAGACCGTGGAATGAAAGTTTTAAATGAATTAAATCCAATATTAGGGCTTGAACTTACAGCAACACCTCAAATAGAAATTGGTAAAAAGTTACCTCAATCATTTAAAAATATTGTATATCAGTATTCACTAGCAAAAGCTATTACAGATGGTTACGTAAAAAATCCTACAGTTGCAACAAAAGTTAATTTTAATGCTAAAGACTATAGTGATACAGATTTAGATAAATTAAAAATTCGTGATGGATTATATATACATGAACTTACTAAAGTAGAACTTGAAATTTATTCTGTAAATTCAAGACAAAAACATGTAAAACCTTTTATGCTTATAGTATGTAAAGATACTCAACATGCAGGAGAAATAAAATCCTATATACAATCAGATAAATGTTATAATGGAAAATATAAAAACAAAGTTATTGAATTACATTCAAACCAAAAAGGATTAGAAAAAGATGAGAATATTTCAAAATTAATTTCACTTGAAAGTGAAGAAAATGAAATAGAAGTAGTCATTCATGTAAATATGCTAAAAGAGGGTTGGGACGTTTCAAACCTTTATACAATAGTACCTCTTAGAGTAGCTAATTCAACTACTCTTATAGAACAAACTATAGGGCGTGGTTTACGCTTACCTTATGGCAAACGAACAGGAATAGAAACTATAGATAGATTAACTGTTATAGTGCATGAACGTTTTGAACAATTAATAAATGCTGCTAATGAAGAATCTTCTATTATAAAAAGAGAAAATATAATTGATATTGATAGTTTAATTGAACCTAATAAAACAAAAGTTTCTATTATTACTAAAACAAAATTTGATGAATATATAGATACTGTTGCTGAAACAAAAGAAAATACTACAAGTGAACTAGAAAAAATGCAATTAACAGCAGAATTACAGTTAGCTTATAATGTTGAAAAAGTGGCAGAAGAAATTATCAATACAAATGAAAACATAAATACTTTATCTGACCTTAATAATGACAATATAAAAGAAGAAGTAATTAGAATAACTAAAGAAAATATAGATAAAAAGCAAGTATCTTTTATAAATATAGAAAAATTTGAAGAATTAATAAATGAAATATATTTAAAATACATACAACAAAATAGAATAGATATACCTGAAATAGAATTAGTTCCAATAAATGAAATTACATATGAATTTTTAGATTTTGATTTATATACTTTAAACCTACACTATACAAAACTTTCTAATGAAATGATTGTACAAAATTTAAGTACACATGAAATTACTAAAATAAGTATGGAGGGTAATAATACATTAAACGATACACCACAAAAAACCATATTAAAAGAAATTTTAAAACATAGTGAAATTGATTATACAATGTGTTCTAATCTCTTATATAAACTTATAAATCAAGCAATAAATTATTTTAAAAGTTATATGAAAGATGAAGACATTGAAAACATGATATTTTTTAAAAAGAAAGATATAGCAGAAGAAATTTATAAACAAATTATGCAACATTTTAAAACAAAAGAACAACAATTTGAAGTAAGATTGAAAAGAAAAATAAGTCCTATACTAAAGCAAGGTTATACAAAATATAAAGAAGATAAAATATTAAATTGTAATACTCCAATTGATGGTAGTATGTTATCTAGTGGTTTTAATGGATATTTAAAATCTTATTTTAATATTAATTTCTTTGATAGTGTTCCTGAACAAATTTTTGCTATTATTTTAGAAATAAGTGATGAAGTAACAAAATGGTTACGACCTGCTTTTCGTCAATTTAATATAAGGTGGAATGGAAGTCATTTATATGAACCTGATTTTATATGTGAAACTAACGATTATATATATATGGTTGAAATCAAAGCTCAAAATCAGCTTTTTAACCCTGAAGTGATAGCAAAGAAAAAATCAGCATTAGAATATTGCAAAAATGTTAATAACTTAAATATTAAAGGACAAAAGAAGTGGAAATATGTTATAATTAATAGTGAAAATATTTCACGAAACAAAACATTTCTATCACTTATTGAAAATGAATTTAATCAAGATTATAATAATTAATTATAAAGCAAACTGAATGTTTGCCTTATATAGTATGTTTATAAAAAGAAAGGGATTAATATATGAATGAACATAATAAACTTCAATTATATTGGAATGGAAAATTTGAAACGCAAATATTACCTGAACCACGAATTTTACTGTACAATGAAGAAAAAAGCTATGGCGAACAGAATACTGAAAATATGATTATACATGGAGATAATTTAATAGCATTAAAATCACTTGAACAGTTAGGTTATGCAGGTAAAGTAAAATGTATATACATAGACCCACCTTACAATACAGGTAGTGCATTTGAACATTATAATGATAATTTAGAACATAGTATATGGCTAAATCTAATGAAACCAAGACTTGAACTTTTAAGGAATTTACTTAGTGATGATGGTAGTATTTGGATTAGTATTGATGATGATGAGCAAGCATATTTAAAAGTTTTGTGTGATGAAGTGTTTGGGAGAAACAAATGACCATATTTTAATTTATGCAAAAAATAAACAATTATGGCGTCATAATTTATTACCTCGAACAGAAGAAATGAATAATAGATATAAAAATATAGATAGCGACCCAAGAGGTGATTGGACATCAAGTGATTTATCTGTTAAAACATATAATTCTAATTGTGATTATGAAATAATTTTACCAAGTGGGCGTATAGTAAAACCTCCAGCTAGTAGATGTTGGAGTGTAAATAAAGAAAAATTCAATGAATTAGTTGCGGATAATAGAATTTGGTTCGGAAAGGATGGTAATAATGTTCCAACTCTAAAAAGATTTTTAACAGAAGTTAAACAAGGTATAACTGCAATGACTGTTTGGAGTTATGAAGAAGTTGGGCACAATACAGAAGCTAAAAAAGAAGTTAAAACTTTTAATTCAAATGACGTTTTCGCAACTCCTAAACCTGAACGTTTAATTCAAAAAATACTAACCCTTGCAACAAACGAAGGAGATTTAGTACTTGATAGTTTTTTAGGAAGTGGTACAACTGCTGCTGTATGTCAAAAGTTAAATCGTAAGTATATAGGTATTGAATTAGGACAACATTGTTATACTCATGTTATACCAAGATTAAAAGCTGTTATAGATGGTGAACAAGGTGGTATTTCAAAAAGTGTTAATTGGCAAGGTGGAGGAGGGTATAAATTTTATGAATTAGCTCCATCACTACTTAATAAAGATATGTTTGGTAATTTTATAATTTCACCAGATTACAATATAGAAATGTTAGCTGCTGCTATGGCATTACATAAAGGTTATACTTACTCACCAGATAGTAATTATTATTTTAAACAAGGACATAGAAATGATACAAACTTTATATTTACAACAACATCATTTTTAACAATAGAATATATAGACAAAATACATAGTGATATGAAAGAAAATGAACATTTATTAATTTGTGCAAAATCATATCAAAAAGAATGCGAAAATAGATATAAAAATATTATAGTTCAAAAGATACCAGATATATTACTTGGACGTTGTGAGTTTGATAAAAATAATTATGACTTAAATATTATACTTCAAGATATTGAATAAAAAGGAGATATTAAAAATGACAAATACAGAAGAACTTCTTGCTTACTTAGAACAAAATAGTGCTGTTCATACAAAATGGTTTATTAATGAAAGTGAATTAGATGATGAACAATATGAATTATTACAGTTGAAAGATGATAATTATTTAGTAAAAGGTTGTGCTGGAAGTGGAAAAACTATAATAGCAATACATAAATTTTTATCTAAAATCAGAGATAGTGAAAAAGCAAGTTTTGTTGTTTATACAATTACTTTAAAGGATTTTATACAAGGTTGTTCTTATGAAATGTCTATATATGATAATAGTATAGATTATGAAAGTTTACTTGAAGAAAAAATATTTTATTTAAAGGAATATTTAAAATCAAATGACATATTTAAATGTAATTTCTTGTTAATTGATGAAGTGCAAGATATATCAGGAAATAAATTAACAAACATATTAAATTTATTTGAAGGAAATTATATGCTTTTTGGTGATGATGAACAACAAATTTTTGGTGATTTTAATAATAGTATAACTTTAGAAGAAATAAGAGAAATAGCATCTATAAAAAAAGAAAATGTATATACTTTAGAATATAACTATAGGCTACCAAAAAAGATAGCCCGTTTTGCAGGAAAAATAATTAATGATAATGGTATATTAGAAACTAAGTGTAAAAATGCAGATGGTGTATATCCATACATAAAACGATTTAACAATATTGATGAGGAAATACAATTTATTGTTGATATGATAGAACGTGAAAAATTAACAGATGTAGGTATATTAGTACCATATAATGAACATGTTAAACAAGTAAAAGAATCAATATTGGAATTTAAAAATATTAAACCAGATTATAAATATATTGAAAAAGAAGAAGAAAAGAATATACATGTTGTAAAAGATTTAAATTCTATTACTCCTTCTCCAAAAATTATGACTTATCATAGTTCTAAGGGATTACAATTTGAACATGTCTTTCTACCAATGTGTGAAGCTGAATTCATAGATAAGTATAAAAAATCGAATTGGGATAGAGCTTTATATGTTGCTGTTACAAGAGCTACAAAAATGGTATATATAACATATTCAAATAAATTAAGTGAATACATTCCTATTGAGGAGGTGAACAATCAATGACACTATACATACCAACATCTTCTCTAAATTTTAACGATTTTTTAGCAATTGAAAGTATATGTCCTAAAACTTTTTATGCAGTAAAAGGTTTTGGCACTAAACGTCATTTCACAACTGAATTAAGTATAAATAATGATTATATAACTTTATATAGTAAAATACCCCCTTTCTCATTTTTAGAAGATTCTAAATTAGAGCAGTATCCTATTATTATAAAAGTAGAATTAAAAAAAGAAGATTCAAAACTAATCGAGATTAACAAAGGAATATTTTTATATAGTGGAACAATATATTTTAATGAAAAAACTAAATTTTTAGTTCAAAATAAAGATGAGCATAACAAAATATTAAATAAAGCTAAATTCATTTCAGAAACTAAATTATATAATAAATATTTAAATAAAATAGAAATAGTATCTGATAGTAAATTCATAATTAATTTAGAATATGTAAATGATAAGTATAAATCTTTAGTAAATCCAATAAAAGAATCTGAAATTGAAAAGGATTTTATGTTTAATTGTATAAAAGGATTTTATTATAGTTATTATTATAGTAACCCCTTATTAATTAATAAAACTAAGATTGAAATTGAAAACCAATTTGCTATATATGAATTAGAAAATTGTATAAAATCTATAGAAAAATACTCAAATAAAAGTAATAAAACAATATTAAAAAATTTCATAAAGTCTAAGAATGAATTAATTGAAACAAACATAAAAGAAACTAAAAAGACAAGAAAAAATATATTATTTAATATTGATAATGAAGAAATTAATTTTAATAGCTACAATATAGAATTTGATTCTGAAAATGAATTTAAGGTTTTCAACTTAATTATAAACAATATTTTAAAACTAAAAAAAGAATTAAAAAGTATCTCTTTACAATTAATAGAACAATTAATAAAATCTATTGCTTATAATATAAAAGATAATAGTTATAATGATAAGAAAAAATATATAGAAGATTTACAATTAATATATAAAAGAATAATAAAACACGAATTAGGATTAGATATAAAAGATTTAAAATCTAATATTATGCAAAATTTTTATGCAACAATTTTAAAATATGATAATATATTAGAGTTTTCTAAAATTTTAAGAGAAAATAATATAAAAAATAATTTTTTAGGTTTTGGTTTATATGGATTATTAAATGGATTTTCCAGTATAGAAAAAGGGTTTTTAAATATTGATACTAGTAAACAAAATCAACTAATTGATATGGAATTAAATCTACAATACAACAATTTAATTTGTATGTATGAAAAAATCATTTATAAAAATATTGAATGTGTCAAAAAAATTAGTTTATTAGAAAAAATATTAAAAAACAAAGAAAAACTATTAAAAGAAAAAAATATTAGTTTAAAGTTTAAAGTTAATGAAAAATTTTCAACTTTAATTATAAATGATAGTTATATAATAAGATTCTATAGAAATATATCTAAAAACAAATTTGAATGTCTTAAATTTAAATTACAAAAAATAGGTTTGAATATTACTATAAATAAAAGAGGTAAGTATAAATATTTTGAATATTACACTTTAAACAAAAAACCATTAAATACACAACAAGAAGAGGATTTTTCTGCTATCGTACAACAATTGGTGAATATTTAATTGTTATAAGCAAGGAATTTTATAATATTTCCTTGCTTATAACTTATAGTATAAAACGGAGGTTATAAATATGAGTGGTAAATTATTATGTAATGTTAGACCAGCATATTATGATAAAGAAATTTCACAGCTAATTAAAGAAAAGATGAAAAAAGAAAATCTAAATAAAGAAGATTTATATAACTTATATAAAAAAAAATATAAGATATCTTTAGATTTGATTAATTTTATGTTAAAAGAAAATGTGTCTTATAATCTTGAAATGTTAAAAATAGCATCTGATTATTTAGACATAGATTTTAATAATTTGACTGAATTATTAGAGGATGATTCTAATTTAAGTTTGAGAAGTGAACAAAATACTAAAGATGAAGATATAAACAATTTTTTTATAATGGTTGATATATTGTTTTCTGAAATGATAAAACAAAAAAGGCTGGATAGTTAGGGGGTGAAAATGTGCAAAAAATACTAAACAATATCGAAGATTTTAGAAAAAAATTTAATCTCAATATACCAGAAGAATGGCAATCAAATGAATCAAAATCAAATATTTTTGAGTTGATGTTAAAAAAAGATAATATTTTATTATTAAGATTTCCTAACAATTTAAATATTTCTGGTATGTTTTTATCTAAAAAAGAATTAAATAAAACAAATAAGTGTATTTATATAAATACTAATGAACCATTAGGAAGACAATATTTCTCATTTGTACACGAATTATATCATGCTTATTATGAAATATCAACATCATTATTTTGTTCCCAAAAGGACATGGAACAAAAAGTAGCAAATGAAATAGAAAAAAGAGCAAATATATTTGCTAGTAATATTTTAATTCCAAGATATGATTTAATAAAATCGATTAACGAATTAAGACTTATGGGTAATTCAGAAATTACAGAACAACATATTGTTGAGTTACAAAAAAAATTTAATGTTACATTTCAAGCGATGTTATATGCTATAAATGATTTAAAAAATTTATCTGATTATGAAAAACATAAGAGATATATACCAAAAATACCTGACAATATGAAACGCTTTTTTAGGGGTAACTATGATGTAGTAGAGAAAATAGTTAAACGATATGGTAGTAATTTAAATTCTATAGAAGATACATATTATTTGCCTTCTGAATTTAAAGACAATCTAATAAATAATTATAAAAAGAAAATTGTAAGTAAAGAGGAAGTTGAATATATTTATGAATTCTTTGAAAAAGAAAAATTACTTAAGTATCTAATGGGGGATAGTAATTAAATATGACTAATGATAATTTAAAACAATACCCTATCTGTGATACAGATATTTGGATTAAAGTCACAAGAGATACAGATATATTTAGTGCGTTTATTAATTTATATCAGAAAATTATTTTTACTGATGCTGTAAAATTTGAATTAAATAATAAATCCGAAGATTCTCCTAAAGATTTTAAATACTCATTAATGAAATGCAGAGAAATTTTAAAGCAAGAATTAGGAATATATTTGTCATTAAGAAATAAAATTTATTTTGATGAAAACAAGTTAAAAATAATACTAAGATTATTTAATGAACATTCTATATATTACAATTTAGAAAATGAATGTATTTTTAAAAGACAGAAAAACCTAGGCGAAACAGTATGTTTAATTTACGCATATGTACTAAATATTCCTGTTATATTATCAGATGATAATGATAGTATAATTTTAGCAGAAGAAAAATTTTATGGTATAGAAATTTACAACCTTAAATATATATTAGAAAAATTAGAAGTTGAAAAAGAAATTATAGAAAAATATAAAACAGATTTAAACTTATCTCAAACAGATAAAGAAAACTTAGAAGAATTTAAAATATCAGGTCAAATAAAGGATATAAAAAATATTAAAAATATACTTACTCAAAACAAAAAAATGTAGATAATATATTTTTTACATAAGGCGTTAAGGAATGAATAATCAACATAATAAACTTGAATTAAATTTGAAACGCAAATATTATCTGAACCATGAATTTTATTATATGATAAAAAAACAAAATATTGAAAATAGATTATATACAACGATAACCTAATAGCATTAAAATCACTTGACAATTAGTCTATACTAAATATATTAAACTAAGTACATGTATTGCATTTGAACAATTAAAACAATACATAACAACTAAATACTTGTTTATTATATTTTTTAAGTATATAAAAATTTAAAATGCTATTTAAATATACACTTTATTTTTAAAAATAATCTAAATATATAAAAATAATAAAATTTATGTTTGAATAACAGTAAATTATATTTTATACATTGGAGGGTTTTACATTATGGATGAAGAAGTAATAAAAGTAACTGATGTTCAGTCGTTTTTAGAACAATTATCTTTAAAAATTAATAAAGAAGATGAAAATGTATTTTATAGAGGACAATCAAAATGTAGTTATGATTTATCTCCATCTGTTTTAAGAGAAATGCCAATAGCAGAAGATAAGATATATGATGAAATAATAGTTCGTTGTTCTCATGAATTTGATTCAATTATGTCACATAGCGAAATATTATCAAAAATGCAACACTATGGTGTACCAACAAGAATGATGGATGTAACCACAAATCCTTTAATTGCATTATACTTTGTATGTGAAGAAAAGAATAAAGATGATGGAGCTGTTTATATTTTACGTCCTGGTGAAAATGGTATACATAAGAAAGTTAAATCTTATGATAGTGATGCAATATCTATTCTTTCAAGTTTACCAAGATTCACATATGAAGAAAAAGAGGAAATAAAAAGGTTAGCTATACTTCACTATAATAACTTTGTAGAATTTAATAGCAAAAAAATAATAAAACGATTATTACATGAAATAAAAAAAGAAAAACCTGCTTTTGAAAACATTATAATACCTAAGGATTTACTAATCAATTTTATTTTTATTCCTAAGAAAAATAATGCAAGAATTATACGACAAAATGGAGCTTTTTTAATTTTTGGTTTAAGCAGAAAGAAATTAAATTCGGAAAATTTTACAAAAATTATAGTAGATGGTGAAAAAAAAGAAAGCATTATTAAACAGCTAGAATTATTTGGGCTTTCAAAAGCAGAAATATATCCTGAATTAGATAAAGTAGCAGAATTCTTAAGACAAAAACCAGAATATAAAGATAAATAATAAATAAAAATTAAACTACTTAAATACATTAGTCATATTAGTATAATTATTGTACATAATCGCTTACTAAAAATTTTTAGTAAGTTTTTTTATTATTTATTAATATTTTTCGTTTAATAAAGTAAATAATTAATCTATTTGTAAATTATATTCTGTTTTATATCTTATAAAACTTATAATTTATTACTAAAATATAAAAATAAAACACTAAATACTATAGTGATTTTACTAATCACAATTATTATATGTTATTTAAAATACAAATTTAACCAATTAGTTTCAAAATAGATTATTAATATATACTTAAACGGTTATAATGTAATAAATAACGGAGTAATAGTAACAATGTAAGCATATATAAATATATTGACTAATTATGTCTATATGTTATAATTTACTAGAGGTGATTATATGGGTATATTAAAGCCAAAAGACGTTGCTGATATGTTGAATGTAAAAGTTAATACATTACAACGTTGGGACAGAGAAAAAAAACTTATTGCTTTCAGAAACCCAAAGACTAATAGACGTTATTATACAGATGAACAAATATCGGAATTTTTAGGTAAAAAGGATAGAAGAGCGGAAAGTATTGTTATTTATGCAAGAGTGTCAACTAATAAACAAAAAGATGATTTGCAAAAGCAAATTGACTTTTTAAGGCAATATGCTAATGCTAAAGGTTATATTGTTGATGAAGTAATAACTGATATTGATAGTGGATTAAATTATAATCGAAAAAAATGGAATTATTTATTAAATAAAATTCAGGAAAAGCGTATTTCTAAAATTATTATTTCATATAAAGATAGATTTGTACGCTTTGGATATGACTGGTTTGACAATTTTATAAAACGATTTGGTTGTGAATTGGAAGTTGTCAATAATGAAGTAACCAGCCCTAATGAGGAAATAATACAAGATTTAATAAGTATTATTGCTGAATTTTCTAATAGAATTAATGGTTTAAAAAAATACAAAAAAGCGATACATGAAAACAAAGAATTATAAGAGGAGTATGTTAAATGACTTATTATATTACAACGCCAATATATTATCCTAGTGACAAACTACATATAGGTAATACCTATACAACTGTTGCAGCAGATACTATGGCAAGATATAAAAAAATGAGGGGTTATGATGTAAAATTTCTAACAGGAACTGATGAACATGGACAAAAAATAGAAAGAATAGCTAAAGAAAAAAATACAACCCCAAAAGAATATGTAGATACAATAGTAGCCTGGATAAAAGATTTATGGAAAATTATGAATATAGATTATGATATATTTATAAGAACCACTGATGATTTTCATGAAAAGACAGTACAAAAAATATTTAAAAAACTTTATGATAGTGGGGATATATACAAAGGTGAATATGATGGATTATATTGTACACCATGTGAAACATTTTTTACAGAAAGACAATTGGTAAATGGTAAATGCCCTGATTGTGGTAGAGATGTAGAAAAAACAAAAGAAGAAAGCTATTTTTTAAAACTTTCAAAATATCAAGATGCTTTAATAAAACATATAGAAGAAAATCCAGATTTTATACAACCTACATCAAGAAAAAATGAAATGTTAAGTTTTATAAAATCAGGATTAGAAGATTTATGTGTGTCACGTACTTCTTTTAAATGGGGTATACCTGTTGAATTTGACCCAAATCATGTTGTATATGTATGGATTGATGCATTATCAAACTATATAACAGCACTTGGATTTATGTCTTTAAATGATAGTGAGTATAAAAAATATTGGCCTTGTAATGTTCATTTAGTAGGTAAAGATATATTACGTTTCCACACGGTTATTTGGCCTATTATGCTTATGGGATTAGGCGAAGAACTTCCTAAACAAATATTCGGACATGGTTGGTTATTGATTGATAATGGGGAAAAAATGTCAAAATCTAAAGGAAATGTTGTAGACCCAATTAAATTAGTAGAGCGTTATGGAGTAGATGCTATACGATATTTTTTACTTCGTGAAATAGCTTTTGGGCAGGATGGAAATTTTTCTAACGAAACTTTAATTCAAAGAATAAATACTGATTTAGCTAATGATTTAGGAAATTTATTATCAAGAACTGTTTCTATGATAGAGCAGTATTTTCATGGCATATTACCTGAAGAAACATCAAAAACTTCATTTGATGATGATTTTATAAAAATTGCAGCTGAAACAATAGCTAATACTGAAAAGTATATGGATAAGTTTCTTTTAAGTGATGCAACAACAGAAATATGGAATTTAGTGCGTCGTTCAAATAAATATATAGATGAAACATCTCCATGGATTTTAGCAAAAGATGAAACTAAAAAAGCTGAGCTTTCCTGTGTTCTTTATAATCTAGCTGAAGGTCTTAGAGTTATTTCTATTCTTATAGAACCTTTTATGCCTGAAACTTCAATCTTAATGAGAGAACAATTAGGTATAACAGATGTTAACTTAACAAAATGGGATAGTTTAAGCAAATGGGGAGGATTACACAAAGGTACTAAAGTAAAAAAAGGCAAAATAATTTTTCCTAGAATAGATATTAAAAAAGAATTAGAAGAATTACAAAAACAAAATGAAGTTAAGCAAGAACAAGTTACTAAAGAAGTTGAAGTTAATGAAGAAACTTATATCACTATAGATGACTTTTCTAAAGTAAATCTTAAAATAGGTGAAGTTATTGAATGTGAAAAAGTTGAAAAGTCAGATAAATTGTTAAAATCACAAATAAAAATAGGTAATGAAGTTAGACAGGTAGTTTCAGGTATAGCAAAATGGTATACTCCTTCTGAAATGGTTGGTAAAAAAGTTATAGTAGTTACAAATCTTAAACCTGTTAAACTAAGAGGAATTATGTCAGAAGGAATGATATTAGCGGCTTCCGATGATAATGGAAATTTATCTGTATTGTCTATTGATAAAGATATAACAGATGGAGCAGAGGTGAATTAATTGTTTTTTGAATCTCATGCACATTATTATGATGAAGCTTTTGACGATGACAGAGAGGAACTTTTAAAAGCACTTCCTAGTACTGTGAAATATGTTGTAAATGTTGGTGCTAGTATGAAATCATCAAGATTAAGTGTAGAATTATCTAATAAATATTCTTATATTTATACTTCTGTAGGAGTACACCCTTCAGAAGTACAAAATTTACAAAGTTCTGATTTAGATGAACTTAAATCTATGTGTCAAAACAATTCAAAAGTTGTAGCTATAGGTGAAATAGGACTTGATTATTATTATGGTAGAGAATTTATTGATATTCAAAAATATTGGTTTCAAAATCAAATTGAACTAGCTGAAGAATTGAATTTACCTGTTATCGTTCATAGTAGGGAAGCAAGTCAAGATTGTTTTGATATAATTAAAAATAGTAATGTAAAAAAGGGTGTTATACATTGCTATGCAGGAAGTGCTGAAATGGCACTTAAATATATAGATATGGGATTTTATATAGGTATAGGTGGTATTATAACATTTAAAAATGCAAGAAAAGCTGTAGAAGTAGTAGAGGCTATACCACTAAATAAAATTTTAATAGAAACAGATTGCCCATATTTAGCTCCTGTACCCAATAGAGGTAAACGTAATGATTCTCAAAATTTAATTTATATTGCTGAAAAAATAGCACAAATTAAAGAAGTGGATGTAAATAAAGTAGCAAAAGTTACTTTGCAAAGTGCTTCTGAACTTTTTAATATTTAAATATAAAATATTAGTTTTATTACTTAAAAGCATTAAGTATTATGAAACTAATATTTTTTTCATTAAAAACTAATGTTATTGTAATGTAACGTTCTTATAGTATAATAATAATTTCTTTAAATACTTTTTATTTATTATATTTATACTATATTTTTTCAATAAACACCAAAATAATTAAAATACCCTATTGACATACAGGGAAAATTATGTATAATTAAAATTACCAAGGTAATAAATTGTAAAGGAGGTTAGTGTTAGCTTTTAAAAATATAACATTATATTTAACCATATAGTTTCTTATTATTTATTTAGTACTTATGGTATGGCAATTGATGTTAAATATATTTTTACTATGATTGTTATCTAATACATATATAAAAAGTGTTTTTTGATTACTCTTTATTTTAAATAAATATAATAATAGTAGTGCTTTGGTTGATAAAATATTTTAGTAAAATAGTTTTATTTGCTTAATTATAAATATGGTTATAAGTATTATAAGCTTTAATAATCATATAAAGTAAAAAAAGAGTATGATTGTAAATTTATAAATTATTATTATATTGTTATGAATTATGATTTATTTAAGTTAGGAATTAAGACTACATTTCATCCATTTCTACAACATTAAAATTTACTTGGTTAGAAGACATAACTATAGCATTAGTATCTTTATTTTTGTGGTCTCAAATATAATTATAATTTAATTGCTATGTCCAATTTTTGTTTTTCAAATTTAAGTAATAGTATTGATAGTTAAATTCTAAGTTTTTGCTATAAAGTATTATATAAGATTATTAAATTTTAGAAAGTGAGGATTTTATATGAAAAAATTAACTACAAAAATTATAAGCTTTATATTGACATTAACAATGGTATTTAGTTTAGGTGTTCCAGTTTTTGCTATTGAAAGTTATAATTATATAAAAACATCAGAAATTATTAGTAATCAACAAGAAATTAAAATTGCACATGATGCCTATTTTTCATTAACACCAGAAGCAAAAGAAATATTTGAGAAATCATTATCTAATGACCCAGATATGCTAAAATTTCATCAAACATATATAGACAAAAATTTTATACCTTCAGTACCTAAAATTCAAACATTTTACGCTGCAGCTGACCCTATGACAATTTTAATGGCTGAGCTTAGTGGACTCGGATTGCCATCTGCAGTACTTTACTCACTTAAAGCAATGGGAGCTGGAATGGTAGCTGCAATTGCCGATGGACCTCTCCCATTCGGAGATATTTTGCTTGCAGCGGCATCAGCAAGTACAGTTGTAGTTATAGCTGCTAATTGGGGTGTAGTAAGTTCTAAAATGAGTCAAATTTCATCAGCATTTGTAAGAGCATTTGCAAATTCTGCAAACAATGTAATTAGTGCTTTTAATACATTGAAGTCAGATGCACAAAAACAAGCATGGAACAATTCAATTAACAGTGCAATCGATAATTGTGACTCAAATAAACAGTACCACATTTTGCAATCTAAACACAATTGGAATAAGCTCTTTCCTGGACCTAATGGGCCAAATTGGAGTAACATTGTTCCTGTACTTCTAAAAGTGTTGCAAAATGGTAATGAAACACATGAAACAGGAAATCAATATATTAGAACTCTTATTTATCAAGGACAAACAGTAGTAGTACGTTTTATAAAAGATGCACAAGGTGTAGTAAAATACATCAGTACTGCATGGGTAAAATAATTAAAGGAGATGTAATATGAATTTATATATCGATTTTAACTATTCATTTATATCGGAAAATCAAGTGTTAAATGTTTCTACATATGATGTAGATTGTTTTTACTCATCATCAACAGAAATTGAAAGATTAAACTTTTTTTTTGTTTTATTAAACACATTTCATCTTCTTTCTAAAAAGAGTGATAATGAAAAAGCAGCACATATAAGTTATTTGATTTCATATTATCTTTTTACAGCACTTACTCCTCCCGGTTCAGAGTCTCTTGCTTTATATTATGGTGAATGTTCTATATCTCTAAGTCCATTGACAAAATATAAAGAATGGCTTTTAGTAGTAAAAAACGGGAATTAATAATTAAATTAACTAAATATTTTCTTGTGCAATCATTTTTGTTGGAAGTGTTCAACATATGAGATTTAAAGAGTATGAATATTTTTCTCTACAAGGAAAATATGAAAAAGAGAAGAGAATGGAAAGTAGGGGCGACCACAGGTCGCCCCTATACAAATATACATGATTTTTATATATAACTATCTATAAATTAACGCTCTAATTATTTTTTTATCTCTTGTACTATAAAATAAACTCTTTCACTGTCAAATTTAGGTTCATCAAATGTAAAAGCATCATATACATCTAATAGTTTAAGTCCCGATTCCTCAATAAACATTTTAATTTCATTTATACTATATGCTTTTTGGTAATGAAATTCTTCAAATCTTTTATAATTAACTTTATGCTTTACAAAAAAATTCATATAATATTCATTAATTTTTTGTTCTTCATCATAAAAGTTTTCCCATATGTAAGCAGCGTCTTTTGTAGTTTCTGCAAATGTATTTGAAGCTAATATATTTTTGTATTTATATTCTGTATTTATATCAAATATAAATATACCTTTTGGTTCAAGATAATTATTTACTAATTTAAAAATTTTAAGCAAATCTTCACTACTAGTTATATAGTTAATACTATCACATAAACTAATAATACAATCTACTGTGCCATATAATTCAAAATATCTCATATCTTGTGATAAATATAATATATTTAAGCTTTGCTTTAAAGCTTTTTCTTTAGCTATAATTAACATATCTTCGGATATATCTATTCCTATCATATCATAATTTTGTTTTGCTAATAAAGTAGTAATATTACCTGTACCACAACCAAGTTCAGCTATTAATTTAGGTTTAAAATTATATTTAGTCCATATATTTTTTAAATATTCTATCCATTCATTGTAAGGAATATCACTCATAAATAAATCATATATTTGAGCAAAGTTTTTATAAGCTTCTATAATAATACCTACTTTCTTATAATTTTCTCCTTAAAGCTAAGCCTTAAGGAGTTATATTTACAATTATATTAATTATAATTTTATGTTATATTTTCATTCTCATTTTTTGCTTTTTCTTTTTTTCTTTTAGTAATTATACCACCTATCCTCCCAGTTTCTTTTGAAGTTAATCCTTTCCACCCAAATTCATGTACTTTTTCAATTAAACCTAATTCTTCAGCTATTTCATATTTTAATTTTTCATTTTCTAATTCTTCTTTTGTTTTTTTAGCTTTCGTCATATAATCACCAATTCTTTCAATCTAATTTATCTATATAATTAAATCCATCTATATTATTATACAGATGGATTTTGTGAGATATATTTAATGAACTTAGAAACTGTTCGTTAATTATATCAAAGATACAAAGTCGAAATCTTTGTATAAGTACAAAATTCATTCATACTTATAACAGTTTTCAACTTTACTTAGCATATTTGAAACGCTTTAATACCTTTATATTCAGCAATATTGCCTAATTCTTCTTCTATGCGAAGAAGTTGATTAAATTTTGCAACTCTATCTGTACGTGCTGGTGCCCCTGTTTTAATTTGTCCTGAATTTACTGCTACAACAATATCTGCTATTGTACTATCTTCTGTTTCACCTGAACGGTGGGAAACAACAGCTGTCATTTTATTTTTATGAGCTAATTCTATAGCATTAAATGTTTCAGTTAAAGTTCCTATTTGATTAACTTTTATAAGAATTGAGTTAGCAACTTTCATATCAATACCTTTTTGCAATCTTTCAGTATTTGTTACAAATAAATCATCACCAACAAGTTGAACTTTATTTCCTAATTTATCAGTTAGTAATTTCCATCCGTCCCAATCTTCTTCTGAAAGACCATCTTCAATAGATATTATAGGATATTTATTTGCAAGATTTTCATATAAAGCAACCATTTCTTCAGATGTTCTAACAATTTCTTTAGACATCATTTTACTTTCACCCGGAAAATGATATTTACCATCTGTAGTATCATAAAGTTCAGTTGCAGCAGAATCCATAGCGATTCTTATATCATCATATGGTTTATATCCTGCCATTTTAACTGCTTCAAGAATTACTTCTATTACTTCTTCTGGTGTTGCTAAGTCAGGAGCAAAACCACCTTCATCTCCAACAGCAGTAGAAAGACCTTTTTGTTTTAAAACTTTTTTAAGATTATGATATATTTCAGCACACATTCTTAAACCTTCTTTAAAACAACAAGCTCCTACTGGCATTATCATAAATTCTTGGAAATCTACTGTATTATCAGCATGTTTACCACCATTAAGTATATTCATCATAGGTACAGGTAATTGTTTTGCATTAAACCCACCTAAGTATTGATATAATGGAATTTCTAAAGCCTCTGATACAGCTTTAGCTACAGCCATTGATACACCTAATATAGCATTTGCACCTAATTTTGATTTATTAGGTGTTCCATCCAAATCTATCATTGTTTTATCAATAAATACTTGTTCTAATGCATTCATACCTATAATTTCATTTGCGATAATATTATTTACATTATGAACAGCGTTTTGCACTCCTAAGCCCATATAACGTTCGTCTTTATCTCTAAGTTCAACTGCTTCAAATGCACCAGTTGATGCTCCAGATGGTACAGCAGCTCTACCAACAAATTCATCACCATCATTATCAACAGTAACTTCAACTTCAACAGTAGGATTTCCTCTTGAATCTAAAATTTCTCTTGCAAATACATCTATAATTTCAATATATCCTTTCATTTAATTAACTCTCCTTTATTTTAATTTTTCATATAAAGGATTGTCAATAATGACAAATAAAATACATTATTTTTTACTTTATATAATCATTATTTGATAATTTTAATATTTTTTTGCTCATTCACTTGATTTAATTATATTATCTATTTCTTCAGTAGTTAAAAAATCTATTTCTTTAATTAAATTTTCACCTTCTTCAGTAGTATCATGAATACCAATAGGGCATAATAAATTATGTATTTCTTCAGGTGTTAATATATCACAGGTGTTAATTAAACTATCTGTTTCTTCGTGAGTTTCCGTATTTTTTTCTAAAATTATATGTGAATGTACCTTTTGCTTAGAAAATTCTTTTAATAAAATTTCCCTTTCAGATTCAGAGAATTCTTTCTGGAATATTGTTAATAATTCATCTATTTGTTCTTGATTTAATATATCTAATTTTATAGTTCTTTCGGAAAATTCTTTTTCAGATAATGTATCTATTTGGTCTTGATTCAATATATCAATTTGTAAAATTCTTTCAGAGAATTGTTTTAATAAAATTTCTCTTTCAGAATAATCTTTTTCAAATATTTTTAATAACTCATCTATTTGTTCTTGACTTAATATATCATGCATAAAATCACTCCTTTAAATTTATATGTAATGTAAAATTTAAATAAAGTAAAAGTAAGACTAATAATCTTACATTATTAGTCTTACGGAAATTATTTAATTAATAACGATTGTCCTGTCATTTCATTTGGTTTTTCAATTCCCATCATATCCAAAAGAGTTGGAGCAATGTCTGCTAGTTTTCCACCTTCACGAAGCCCAACACCATCTTTATAATTTACCAATATAAAAGGAACAGGATTTGTTGTATGAGCTGTAAAAGGTTCGCCAGTTTCATAATCTATAAGCTGGTCTGAATTTCCGTGGTCAGCACATATAAACATTTGTGCATTTTCTGAAATTATTGTGTCCAATACTCTAGCCATACAATTATCAACCGTTTCAATTGCTTTTACAGCAGCTTCCATAATTCCAGTATGTCCTACCATGTCAGGATTTGCATAGTTTATTATTATTAAATCATATTGTTGAGATTTAATAGCTTCTATAAGTTTATCTGTTACTTCCACAGCACTCATTTCAGGTTGTAAGTCATAAGTTGCAACTTTTGGAGATGGAACAAGTATACGGTCTTCTCCCGGATTTGCTTCTTCAACTCCTCCATTAAAAAAGAATGTAACATGAGCATATTTTTCTGTTTCAGCAATACGAGCTTGCTTTAAACCTAAAGAAGAAATATATTCACCTAAAGTATTTTTTAAAGATTGTGGTTTAAAAGCAACTTCTTTATTACCAATTGTAACATCATATTCAGTTAAACAAATGTATTTAACAGGGAAGAATCCTTTTTCTCTTTCAAAGCCATCAAAATTTTCATCACAAAAAGCTCTTGTAATTTCTCTTGCTCTATCAGGTCTAAAATTAAAGAATATAATAGAATCATTTGCTTTAATAGTTGCAGTTGGTTTATTATCAGTTAAAATTACTGTTGGTAAAACAAATTCATCATTTATATCTTTTTCATAAGTATTAGTCATACATTCAGAAGCAGAAGTAGCAGTTTCTCCTTTACCTAATACTAAAGCATCATATGCAATTTTAACTCTATCCCATCGTTTATCTCTATCCATAGCATAATAACGACCTGATACAGTAGCTACTTTCCCAACACCAATTTCATCCATCTTAGCTTCAAGTTGTGCTAAAAAGTCTTTACCTGATGTAGGAGGTGTATCTCTACCATCTAAAAATGCATGAACATATACATTTTGTAAGTTATTTCTTTTAGCTAATTCAAGAAGTGCAAAGATATGTGTTAAATGACTATGAACGCCACCATCTGAAACTAAGCCATATAAATGTAAATCTGAATTATTTTGTTTACAGTTTTCAACTGCTTTTAATAATTCAGTATTTGTATAGAAATCTCCATCATAAATTGATTTTGTAATACGAGTAAGTTCTTGATATACTATTCTACCTGCCCCAATATTCAAATGACCAACTTCAGAATTACCCATTTGTCCATCAGGAAGACCTACATCTAAACCACTAGCATAACCTTTTACAAATGGATATTTTGTTTTTATTTTATCCATAGTAGGTATGCTTGCTTGTTTTATAGCATTACCTTCTATATGGTCATTTAATCCATAACCATCAAGTATCATTAATACAGTTGTCATAAATTATCTCCTTAATAATTAACTATCTTTTCAAAATCAGCCTTTAAACTAGCTCCCCCAACTAAACCACCATCAATATCATTCATATTAAAAAGCTCAGTTGCATTTGAAGCTGTTACGCTACCACCATATTGAATACGGATAGTATCAGCAGTAGTTTTATCATAAATTTCACAAAGCACTTGTCTAATACCTGCACAAACTTCTTGAGCTTGTTGGGAAGTAGCAGTTTTTCCTGTTCCAATAGCCCAAATAGGTTCGTATGCTATAACAACATCACAAGCTTTATCTTTAGGTACATCTTTTAGGGCTATTTTAGTTTGTAAACGTACTAAATCAATTGTAATACCTTGTTCTCTTTGTTCTAAACTTTCACCTACACATACAATAGGTATTAAATTATGTTCTATAGCTTTTAATACTTTTTTATTTACTATTTCGTCTGTTTCACCAAAATATGCACGTCTTTCAGAGTGACCTATTATAACATATTTAACCCCAACTTCTGTAAGCATATTAGGAGCAATTTCTCCTGTATATGCACCATTTTCTTCATAGTACATATTTTGAGCACCAACAGAAATATTAGTACCTTTTAATACTTCAATTACAGGTTGTATATCTAAAAATGGAACACAAAATACTACATCAACTGAATTCGAATCTACTTTTTCTTTAAGTTCATTTGCTAAAGCAATTGCTTCTTTAGGTGTTTTATTCATTTTCCAATTACCAGCTATTATTTTTTTACGCATTTTAAAATCCTCCATAAAGTATGTTAATATAAAAGTAAATGTAGGGGCGACCTGTGGTCGCCCGTATATTTTTGTTATTGGTTTTATTTATTTATTATTAACTGCAACTACACCTGGAAGTTCTTTTCCTTCAAGGAATTCTAAAGATGCACCACCACCAGTAGATATATGACTCATTTTATCACCGAAACCTAAAGTGTTAACTGCTGCTGCTGAATCTCCACCACCAATTATAGTTGTAGCTCCTTCTGCTTCAGATAAAGCTTTAGCTACAGCTATTGTACCTTTAGCAAAAGCAGGGAATTCAAATACTCCCATTGGTCCATTCCAAACAATAGTTTTTGCATTTATAATAGCATCTGCAAATAATTTTTGTGTTTCTTCTCCAATGTCTAATCCTTGCCAACCTGCTGGTATTTCATTAGATTTAACCGTTTTATGTTCTGCATTTTCAGCAAATTCAGTTGCAACAACTGTATCTATAGGTAATAATAATTTAACACCTTTTTCTTCTGCTGTTTTCATCATATTTAAACAATAATCAAGTTTATCTTGGTCAAGTAAAGAATCACCTATTTCATAGCCTTGAGCTTTCATAAATGTATAAGCCATTCCACCACCAATTATAAGTGTATCTACTTTATTTAAAAGATTCTCAATAACATTTAATTTGTCAGCTACTTTAGCTCCCCCAAGTATTGCCACAAAAGGTCTAACTGGATTTTCTACTGCATTTCCTAAATAATCTAATTCTTTTTGCATAAGATATCCAACAGCTGCTTCTTGAACAAATGTTGTAACTCCTACTGTAGAACAATGTGCTCTATGAGCAGCTCCAAAAGCATCATTTACATAAATATCACAAAGACTAGCTAAGTCTTTACTAAAATCTTCTACGTTTTTGGTTTCTTCTTTACGAAATCTTGTATTTTCAAGTAATACTACATCTCCATCATTCATATTAGCAACAGCAGCTTTTGCATTTTCTCCAACTACATTATCATCTTTAGCAAAAACTATTTCTTTACCTAATTTTTCAGATAATCTTTTAGCAACTGGAGCAAGAGAATATTTTTCTTCAGGTCCGTTTTTTGGTTTACCTAGATGAGAACAAAGTATAACACGTCCACCATCATTGATTAATTTTTTTATTGTAGGTAATGCTCCTACTATTCTGCTTTCATCTGTAATAACTCCATCTTTAAGTGGAACATTAAAGTCACATCTAACTAAAACCTTTTTACCCTTTACTTTTAAATCGTCAACTGTTTTTTTGTTTAACATTTTTAAATTTCTCCTCTCGTATATTCATTAAAAATGAAATGAAAAATAATTATAGTTTTATTTTCCACATCATTTATTGTACACAAAATTATAAAAAATATCAAGAGCTATAAAATATTTTCTAAATATAATGCTGTCATTATAGAATAGTGTAAAAAAATTTATATTATAAAATTTAAATAAGTGTAATTTGCATTTTAAGTATTTTTATTATATAATTGTGTAACTTTTTTGAAAATATTTTAGAATAACTAAAGGTTGATGAGTTTATTTTATTTAAGAGAGTAACACTATAAATTGAAGTTTAATTCTTGTCATAGTATTATAATTAATTGGAATTGCTAATAAAATAATTGAAAATAAAATACAGCAATTATTTATTATATTTATTTATATTAAATAACTATTGAATTTTTGTTAAGACTTCTTTTAGAAGTCTGTGTGAAATTAGGCATGTTCGAGGTCAATTTACCCCTATATTTACTGGATTTAGGCTTGTTTTGTAGGCCTTGAAATTTTGTTCTGACTTCTAAAAGAAGTCTTAACAAAATTTCAAAATTATTTTTATTCGAAACTTAAATAAATATTATAATACATATTTGTAATTTCTTTCAGGCGACCGCAGGTCGCCCCTACTACTTTCCTATTTTTATATTACCACTCTCTCTAATTAATTTTATTTTGTTTTTGGTATTATAAAAAATCAATAATGTTAAGTAAAAATGATTAATGTTATATAAATTATTATTAAATGTTTTAGTTGTACGAAAAGAATTTAGTATTAATAAATATATCTTAATATTTATAATGACATATAAAAAGATACTTCTACTTTTATTATGTTTAAATTGTTCAATAGTAAACATCTTGATTTTTTTAAATTTAAACATAATAAAAACTTAATACTTTGAATAGAAATATTACAAAAACCATATACTTACTTATAATAATACAAAGGGGATAGCATCATGAACAATAAATTAAAATATAGTAAAATAGCTTCAAATTGCAAATATTTTTCATCTATAAATTCTAATTATGATACTTCACGTTCTTATTCAGGTAGTTATAAACCAACATCATGTTATAGTTGTACAAATTTTATATCTCAACATTGTACAGTAAATAATTCTGATATAGTTGATGATGATTACTTATAAAATATAGTCAAAACCACCAGTTAAGCTGGTGGTTTTAAAAAATATCTTTTATTTAAAATATAACATATATCTTTTATTTTGATTTTATCTTTTAATAATTCTCTTGTTTCTTTAAGTCCTTTAATATTCCTTTCTTTATTTAGCTATAAACCCAAATTATTGTTGTTTGTTTTATAACAGAATCTATACTTTGGTAAACACTATTTTTTATTTTAATGTGTTAAACAAAAAATTAAATTTTAAAAGATGTAGAAAACATACAAAATTTAGTTTATAATATGTTTATAGAATATTTTTATAGTTCTATAATGCTGGAAGTTAACACTCCACTTTTAGAAGTAGTATTAAAGATGCCTTTGGGCATCTCCAACCCTAAGAATATGGGGTTTTACACTTAATTTATAAAATTGTAGGGAGGTAACAAAAGAATGAAAAATGATTTAAAAGAAATGGAGAGAATTATAAATTCAGAACATCCAAACCCACATGATGTGTTAGGAATGCATAAAACAAAAACAGGAGGTGAAATTGTTATAAGAGCATTTATACCACAAGCTATATCTATTTTTGTATTAGGTATAGATAATGATATATATTGCGAAATGAAAAAAATTGATGATGCTGGTTTTTATGAAGCAACAGTAAAAACTGATAACTTTTTTAAATACAAATTACAAGCTAAAGATGACTTAGATAATGAATGGACTTTTGTTGACCCATATTGTTTTAATTGCCTTATATCTGAACATGATGTATACTTATTTAATAAGGGAAATAATTATAGAATATATGAAAAACTTGGGGCACATCCTATAGTAGTTGATGGTGTAGAGGGTGTTTTGTTTGGTGTATGGGCTCCTAATGCTAAAAGAGTAAGTGTTATAGGTGATTTTAATGCATGGGATGGTAGAAGAAATCCTATGCGTTTAATAGGTACTTCTGGAGTATGGGAATTATTCATACCGGGACTTTCTGAATTTGATATTTATAAATATGAAATAAAAACAAAAGATGATATACTTCTAAAAAAATCAGACCCTTATGCAAATTTTGCAGAATTAAGACCTAATACAGCATCTAAAATAGTTGATATTAATAAATATAAATGGAATGATGATGGATGGATTAAAAAGAGAAAAAAAACAAATCATATTCAAAGTCCTATGTCCATATATGAAGTACATCTTGGTTCATGGTTAAAATTAAAAGATGAAGAGCATAAAGATAAAGATAGATTTTTAACGTATAGAGAATCAGCTCACAAACTTGTTGATTATATTAAATACATGGGTTATACTCATATAGAACTTATGCCAATAGAAGAACATCCTTTTGATGGCTCATGGGGTTATCAAGTAATGGGTTATTATGCTCCAACTAGTAGATTTGGTACACCATCTGATTTTATGTATTTTGTGGACTATTGTCATCAAAATGATATTGGTGTTATACTTGACTGGGTGCCTGCTCATTTTCCTAAAGATGCACATGGACTTGCTCGATTTGATGGAACTGCTTTATATGAACATGCTGACCCAAGACAAGGAGAACATCCAGATTGGGGAACTTTAATATTTAATTATGGCAAAAGCGAAGTTAAAAACTTTTTAATAGCAAATGCTGTTTATTGGATAGAAAAATATCATTTAGATGGTTTAAGAGTTGATGCAGTGGCTTCTATGTTGTACTTAGATTATGGTAAAGGTCCGGGACAATGGGTACCTAATAAATATGGTGGACGTGAAAATTTAGAAGCTGTGGAACTTATGCATCAACTTAATGAAACTATAGAAAAGTTAAACACAGGTGCATTAATGATAGCAGAGGAATCAACATCATGGCCAGGAGTTTCAAAACCAGTTGAAGAAGATGGCTTAGGTTATAACCTAAAATGGAATATGGGTTGGATGAATGATTTTCTACGTTATATGAGTTTAGACCCTATATATCGCCAATTTCATCATGGACAATTAACTTTTAGTATGCATTATGCTTATAGTGAAAACTTTATTTTAGTATTATCACATGATGAAGTTGTTCATGGTAAATATTCTATGATAAATAAAATGCCAGGTAAACTAGAAGATAAATTTTCAAGCTTAAGGCTTGCTTATGGTTTTATGTATGCTCATCCAGGTAAAAAGTTATTGTTTATGGGAAGTGAATTTGCTCAATTTTCAGAATGGAGTGAGGAAAGAAGCTTAGATTGGAACTTACTTGATTATGAACATCATAAACAAATGCAAGACTATTCAAGAGATTTAAATGAATTTTATAAAACTCAAAAATGTCTATGGGAACTTGATGATTTACCAGCAGGATTTTCATGGTTAGATTTATTAGATGGAAAAATGAGCTTTATAGCTTTCTCAAGACAAGGTAAAGTAAAAAGCGATAAGCTTATATTCTTATTTAATTTTATACCTGTAACTTATAAACGTACTTTAGGTGTAGATAGTTCAGGAGAATATATTGAAGTATTTAATAGTGATTCTGCTAAATATGGTGGAAAAAATGTTATAAATGATAAAGTTCTTAAAACTACTAAAACCCCAAGTAACGGAAAAAAAGTTAGTATCACTTTAGATATGCCAGCTTTAAGTATGGTTGTATTAAAACATATCAAAACAAAAAAAGCATAGATATACTTATCAAATTTAAAAATCTGTTAAGTTATATTTAAGAAGTTAGTTTGAAAATTTGATAGTGCTAATTGCATATTTTTTTAAATTAACTTAGTGTAAAATTTGTATATTAACCTATATAATTTGTAATAATAAATTAAAAGTATAAAATTTGTTAAAATGGCAATTAATCCATATAGATAAATTTTAAATTGCAAATTATATAGGTAAAAAGTAAACTAATGGGTGGAGTGAAAAATATGGAGTTTATAACTAATATGTATGTAAGTGATGGAATAAAAAATCCTAAAAATATTGTTAAAATGCTTAAAAAAAAGCAAAGTAAAGTCAATATATATTGCATATGTATAAATGAAAACTCAAATTCTATAATAGAAATAATACACTCTCATGAAATACATAAACAAGTATATTCAAATATTAATTATATAATTATAGGAATTGTTACTAATAAAGATGAAGCAAAAGAAATGATTTGTAAAATAATTAAGGAAGTATATGAGAGAAATAATGAATTAACTAATATAAAACAAATATTGCTATCATTATACAAAAAAGAGGTGTAACAGTGAAAATACTAGGATTTTTATTAACATTATTAAAAATATTAGGGATAGTATTATTATGGGTTATAGTAGCTCTTATTATTGTATTAGCAATAGTATTATTAGTAAAAATAAAATATGGTATTGTTGCTGAAAAAAGTAACAAACTTTATGTTGATTTAGAAGTGACTTGGTTTTTTAAAATAGTTTACTTTCGTTATAGAATAAGTGACAAAAGTAAAAAAGTTATATTAAAGATTTTTGGAAGACCTTTTTATAAAGATAAAGAAGATTTTACTTCAAAAGAAGAAAAGCCCAAAGAAGAAAAATCAAGTCTTGATAATGAAGAAGAAGAAATAAATATAAAAGATAAACCTAAAGAAAAAGAAGTTATATATAAACCTGAAGAAATAACATACAAACATAAACCAGAAACTAAAGAAGAAAAAATTAATGAAGAAGCAAAAGAAATAGTAAGAGATGAAGTGGAAAAAATAAAAGAAGAAGTAGAAGAAGATATAAAAAAATATTCTGTAATAGATAAAATAAAAGATGTATGGAATTATCCTGATAGAGAAGATATACAGAATTTAAGTATTGGATTAATAAAAAAACTTTTTAAAACTTTATTTCCTAAAATATTAAAAGTAGATATAGAATTTGGTAGTGATAATCCAGCTCAAACAGGTTATGTCATAGCAATATCTAGTATTTTAGTATTATATTTTGGGAATGATATAAAAGTAAAAGGTAACTTTAAAAGAAAAGTTTTAAAAGGTAAATTAGAAGCAAAAGGTTCATTTAGTATTTTTAAAATTTTGTCTACTTTATTAAGATTTGCATTAAGAAAATCAATAAGAAAATTAATTTGGAAATATATAAAACATAGAAAGGAAGAAAAATAAATAATATGGGAACTAATTTAAATGGTAATTTAGATGCTTTATTTGGCAAAATGGAAAACTATGTATCAACAAAAACAGTAGTGGGGGAACCAATGAAAGTAGAAGACACAATTTTACTTCCTCTTATAGATGTATTTTTTGGAGTTGGAGCAGGTTCTACTGAAAGTAAAGAAGAAAAAGAAGGAAGAGATGCTGCTGCGGGAGGAATTGGAGCTAAAATAACCCCAAGTGCAGTAATAGCTATCAACAATGGAAACGTTCAGCTTATAAATGTAAAAAGTCAAGATAGCATAAATAAAATAATAGATATGGTTCCGGGTGTAATTTCAAAAGTAGATTCATTTATAAAAAATAGAGGAAATAAAACAGCGGCTCAACAAGCAGCAGATGCATTTGCTCAAGATGTTTCTTCAAAAACAGAAATATAAAAATAAAAGGCAGGTTAATACCTGCCTTAATAAAAGCAATATTTAATTAGGGAGGATTAAAATGTTTAACGAAACACTGAAAAAGATGATTAGTAATGCAATATTTAAAAAAGAAATGATAAAAAAAGACTTTCCTAGATATTTTGTTATGGCTATGTTAGCTGGTATATATGTAGGCATGGCAATGTTTTTTGTGTTATCTATAGCAGCCCCTTTTCATGCAGTAGGAAGTCCAGCTACAAAAATGATAATAGGAGCTAACTTTACAGTAGGACTCACTCTTGTTATATTTGCAGGAGCTGAACTTTTTACTGGAACTACTATGTATATGACTGTAGGTGCATTAGCAGGTGAAACAACATGGAAAGATGCACTTGTTGTATGGTCAGTATGTTTTTTAGGAAATTTAGTAGGAGGTTTATTATTAGTAGGAGTTTTGAAATTATCAGGGCTTTTAGATAATAAAGTAACTCTTGATTATATAAATTATTATGCACATAATAAAATGAATGCTAGTGAAATACAATTATTTTTTAGAGCTATTTTATGTAACATAATGGTATGCCTTTGTATTTGGATGTGTTCTCGTACAAAAGAAGATATTGCAAAATTAATTATTATATTTTTAGCTTTATTTGCATTTGTAAGTTCTGGTTATGAACATTGTGTAGCCAATATGTCATTACTTGCTATGTCATTGGTTTCAGAACATGGACCAGATATAACAATTGTCGGATATATAAAAAATTTAACATATGTTACATTAGGTAATATAGTTGGTGGTGGTTTTTGTGTAGGAGCAGTTTATTGGTATGTTTCAGGTCCTCATACTGATAAGCTACAAAATAAATAATTACATAAAACTTTAATTGTTGAAGTTTAAAATCAATCCATACACTTATAAAAAAACCACCAGTTAAACTGGTGGTTTTAATTTTATTTTTCAGAATGTTTTTGTAAATTTTTCAATGTACTTTCTATTGTAGTATATGCTTTTTGATTAGAAGCTCCTTCTACAGATTTTGCAGCCATATCTTTAATTTCTTTATATGAATCATTAAGTCTTGCTTGGAGTTCTTTTATTGCTTCAGCATCTTTTAAAGCATTACTATTAAGAGTTTCTATTTTAGATTCTAGTAAATTAATCTTACCTTCATAATCTTTCTTTAAGATTGTTGTTTCAAATGTATATGAACGTTTTGCAGCTTTTTCAGCTTCTTCTACTGCTTTATCAACAGCTTCTTTAATTTTATTTGGCATATCCTCTATTTTTTGTTCAAGTTCTGTCATTTTAGCTTCTCTTTTAGTTAAAGCTTCTTCACGTTCATTTAATTTTTCTTGCTCTTTATTCATTTCTTCTTTTTTAGTATGTATTTCTAATTCTAATTCTTTTCTTCTAGTAGTTACTTCATCTGTCCATGAATCTTCTTCAAGTTTACGTTTACGTTTAATGTTGTAATCGTATTCTTCTACTTCTTTTTTATGTTGTAATTCTAATTCTTTTTTAAGCTCTAAACTTTCATTTTTTAAACGTTCTTTAGCTTCTACAAGTTGTTGTTTGATATCATCTAACTCTTGTTGATGTTTTTCTTTTAATTCTTTAAATTGTTCCTCAAATTTTTCTTTTTCATCCATTTGAGCATTTACTACATCTGAGAATTTTAAAAATTCTTTTTCTATTTGATAGAGTTCTTCTAACTCTTGTTGTTTAAGTTCTATAGCATCATTTACAGTAGCTATATTTTCCATAGCTTTATTATATTTATCTATTCCTTCATTTATAGCAGTTGAAAAAGCTGTATTTAATTCAGAAAGATGTTTAGCTAAACTTTTTTCTGAAACAATAGTTTCAGCTTGAACAATAGTTTCTGTGTTATGTTTTTGCTTTATTTCTGCTTGAGGATTATTTTTTATTTTTTCTAATTCTTTAATTTTTGTGTTTGCTTCTTTTAAAGCTTGATATATAGTCTCTTTTGTTGATTTTAATGTAATACCTTCCATTACTATTCCTTCTTTCAATATTATAATAAGTTATTAGAACTTATGTTCTTATAACTTATTATAACATACAACATAGCATATTGCAATAGCAAATTAATGAATTTTATATAGAATATATATGTAAAAATAAAATATAATAGTTTTTTTAATAAAACAAAGAACATAATTATTATATTTTAAAATTTAATTTTTGATATTGTATAATAACTTAAAAGTTATTGACTTTTAATAACTTTTAAGTTATTATATTATTATGAGAGGAGGGAAAAATTTGTTTGAAATAGTTTTTTACAAAGATAAAAATGATATACAACCAGTAAAAGAATATATAAAAAAATTAGCAAATAATAGTCATAAAGATAGTAGAATAAAATTAAACAAAATAAGAGATTATTTAAAGATATTAGAAAAATATGGAACAAGAGCTGGAGAACCTATATAAAACACTTAGAAGGTGAAATATGGGAGTTAAGACCATTAAGAGATAGAATTTTATTTATGGGTTTTAATGGTGATAAGTTTATATTATTACATTGTTTTATGAAAAAAACACAAAAGACACCCAAAAAAGAAATTGAGATAGCAAAAAGAAACATGAATGACTTTATAGAAAGGAGTAAAATGCATGAATGAAATTACAAATTTTTCAGATTCTCCAATAGGTGATAATTGGGCTGAATTTGAAAAGCAAATATTCACACCACAAGAATTAGCAGAAAGTGATTTGAGAGTTGCTCTTATTTGTGAGATTATAGAAGCAAGACAACAAAAGGGAATAAGTCAAAAAGAATTAGAAGCACAAAGTGGAGTAAAACAACCTGTAATTGCACGAATGGAATTAGGGAAAACAGACCCTCAAGTATCAACTTTATTAAAAATATTATTACCATTAGGTAAAAAATTAGCAGTAGTTCCAATAGATAAAGAAAATTAAAAATTTTCAAATAAAAAAAACTACAATTAGATTAAACTAATTGTAGTTTTTTATTTACAATAAATTTATAACATCATTATAAGCTACAAAAACAGCTAATATCATTAATGCTACAAATCCTATAAAATGTACTAAACCTTCTTTTTCAGCACTAATTGGTTTACGTCTTATTGCTTCTATAAGTAAAAACATAAAACGTCCACCATCCAATGCTGGTAATGGTAAAAGATTTACAACTCCTAAATTTGCACTTATAAGTGCTGCTATTTGTGCTACTCTTTGTATTGCCAAAGAGATACTATGTTTTAAACCACTTTGATAAGACTCACCCATTAAGTTAATAATACCAATAGGTCCTGCCATTTCTTCAGTTGATACTTGTAATGTAAATAATTGTACAAAACCTAATATAGTATATTTAATATAAAATATTAAATTCCAAAAACTTTGCTTTACAATCTCAAATATGTTTCCTTTTACAGCACTTTGCGGTACAAAACCTATAAGCCATTGACTACCATCTTCTGAAAGTTTAGGAGTTATTGAATAATCTATTAATTCATTGTCTCTTTTTATTGTAACTACAGCAGTATTATTTTTATTTTCATCTGTAAGCATAGCTAAATCTTCATAGATTCTAATTTTTTTTCCATTTATAGCTATAATAGTATCTCCTTTTTGAAGTCCTACTTGTTCAGCAGGGTAATCTGGTCGTAATTCTCCAACCACAGGAGCAATATAACCATTCATACTTTTAAGTATAAATATAATTACAAATGCAAGTAAGAAATTCATAAATGCACCTGCTAGTATTACTATCATTCGCTTAAATACATGTTTATTATTAAATGCTCTTTCATCTTCTGAACTTGAATCTTCACCCAGCATTCTACAAAAACCACCTATTGGAAATAGGCGTATACTATATAATGTTTCCCCAACTTGTTTGCCAAACAATTTGGGTCCCATTCCAACTGCAAATTCTTCAACTAATATACCGGCTTTTTTAGCTGCAATATAATGACCAAATTCATGTACAATTACTAAAATGCTAAATACAACTAATGCCATAATAATTGTCATTTTTTACCCTTCTTTCATTATAAATTTTTGGAAGTGTTAATAAGGAAAGTAAAAAGTATATACTCTCTTAACTTTTTACTTAACATTTTTATTTTACCATATACTTAATAAACTTTTCAAGTTAACTTAGTATAAATAAATTGTTTTGCAAATATATTAGCATCCTCCAAATCTTCTAATGTGTAATTATATTTTATAGTATATGCATTCATAGTACTTTCTATTATTTTTGGTATATCTAAAAAGTGTATTTTATTATTTAAAAACATATCTACTAAAATTTCATTAGCACTATTTAATACAGCAGGCATTGTTCCTCCTGTTTTTATAGCATCATATGCTAGTTGTAGGCAAGGGAATTTTTTTACATCGGGTTTTTCAAATTCCAATTTGTTTTTTTCTAAAAAGTTAATTTTAGGAAAATTATTTTTTATTCTATTAGGATAAGTTAGAGCATATTGAATAGGAACTCTCATATCTGGTTCACCTAATTGTGCTATAACAGCCCCATCTTCATATTCAACCATAGAATGTATTATACTTTGAGGATGAATTAAAACTTCTATTTGGTCAAGTTCAACATCAAATAACCATTTCGCTTCAATTAATTCTAATCCTTTATTCATCATAGTAGCAGAATCAATTGTAATCTTCCTTCCCATATTCCAATTAGGGTGATTAAGAGCCTCACAACAAGTAACATATTTTAATTCATCTAAAGATTTATTTCTAAAAGGTCCCCCAGATGCTGTTAAATAAATTTTATTTATTTTGTTATTATAATTACCTTGTAATGATTGAAATATTGCAGAATGTTCACTATCTATTGGATAAATATTAACACCATATTTATTTTTCATAGACATAATAAGCTCACCTGCTACTACTAATGTTTCTTTATTAGCTAAAGCAATATGTTTTCCTTTTTTTATAGCTTCTATAGTAGGTAATAAACCTATACTACCTACAACAGATGTAACAACAGTATCTATTTCTTCTATTGTTGCAATTTCAATTAAGCCTTCTATTCCTGATAGAATTTCTATATTTTTATCTTTTATTCTATCTTTTAATATCTGTGAACATTTTTCATCTTTTACTGCAACTTTTTTGGGTTTGAATTGTTTTATTTGTTGTTCTAATAAATCTATATTTACATTTGTACTTAATCCTATTACTTCTATATCTAAATTTTTTATAACTTCTAATGTTTGAGTACCTATTGAGCCAGTTGAACCAAGTATTGAAATTTTTTTAGTCATATTATCCCTCTATCCCATAAACATTATTAAATAATAAACTAATGGAGCAGTAAATAAAATACTATCAAATCTATCTAATACACCACCATGTCCTGGCATTAAGTTGCCATAATCTTTAATACCTGTATATCTTTTTATAGCTGAAGCAGTTAAATCCCCTAGTTGACCCATTATTGAACCAATTATTCCAATAATGGAAAACTTTAATGCTAAATTTTCGATGTCAATAGAAAACATTTTGTTAATAACTAAACCATATATTATACAAAGTATAGTTGATAACAAAATACCACCTAATGAACCTTCAATTGTTTTATTAGGACTTAATTTAGGAGCTAATTTATGCTTACCTAAAAATTTACCTGTAAAATATGCCCCTGTATCACTTCCCCATGCTGTTATAAAAATTAGCCATACAATTATAAGCCCATTTGTTTGTTGTCGTATCAATAAAATATGAGTTAAAAGAAAACAAACATAATAAAAACCAAAAAAAGTAATTGTAACATCTCTTATATTATGTTTTTCATAATTTTTTATCATTGATAATAATAATATTAATATAAATAATGATGAAAATATAAAATAAGAATTAATACTAAGTTTTAATATAATAAACGGAAATATTAAACCAAAGATATATCCTATATTGTTTATTTTTTTTATTTCGTTATTAATATTAACAGCTTTATAAAATTCGTATAATCCAATTACTGAGAAAATAGCTGTTGCTATTTTTAATGATATACCTCCAAAAAATACAAGTACAATTAATAATGGTATACCTAAAACAGCTGATATTATTCTCTTTAACAAAACTATCACCTCTTAAACTTTGCCAAATCTTCTATTTCTAGTTTGATACTCTTTAAGTGCTTTATGAAGTTCATCTATACTAAAATCTGGCCACATTTTTTTTGAAAAATAAAGTTCTGAATATGCTAATTGCCATAATAAAAAGTTACTTATTCTTTCTTCCCCACTTGTTCTTATCATAAGTTCAGGGTCAGGAATATTTGCCGTATCTATATATTGTTCAAAAACCTCTTCAGATATGTTTTCTATATTAAATTTTTTATTTCTTAAATCTTTATACATTTTTCTCATAGCTCTAATTAATTCATCTCTACCACCATAATTAATAGCCATATGAAAATTTAATCCTGTTTTAGTTTTAGTTTTTTCGTATAATACTTCTATTTGTTTTTGTATATCTACTGCTAATTTTGATGTATCTCCTATAATATCAACTTTAATATTATTATTATCAGAATCATTTATATATTTTTGAATGTGTTCTCTTAATAAATTCATAAGAGCATTTACTTCATCTTCTGGTCTACTCCAATTTTCAGTTGAAAATGCATATACCGTTAAATGCTTTATAGATAATCTTTCACATTCTTCTACTATTTTTTTTAATGTATCCGCCCCTGCTTTATGCCCCATTATTCTGTTTAAGCCTCTACTTTTGGCCCATCTACCATTACCATCCATTATTATAGCTATATGTTCTGGTAGATTTTCATTTGTTAAAGTTGTATTTTTCTCAAAAAAAGCCATTTTTACCCTCCTAAAAAAATTCCCCCTATAGTGAATTTATAATTCTTATAGGGGCAATTGTTATACAGATAGAATTTCTTTATTTTTCTTTTCAATAATTGCTTCAATATCAACAATACATTTATCTGTAAGTTTTTGTATGTCTGTTTCCAAACTTTTTAAATCATCTTCTGTTATTTCATTTGATTTTTGGGATTTTTTAAAACTATCAACAGCATCACGTCTTATATTTCGTATAGCTACTTTTGCGTCTTCTCCCTTTTTCTTTACATCCTTTGTTAACTGTTTTCTGCGTTCTTCTGTTAACTCTGGAAATACAAGTCTTATAACTTTCCCATCGTTTGTTGGATTAATTCCAATATCTGATGTTTGGATAGCTTTTTCAATTTCTTTTAAAAGGCTTGATTCCCAAGGTTGTATTTGTATAATTCTAGCTTCAGGAACTGTTATATTTCCTACTTGTTGAAGAGGGGTTGGAACACCATAATAGCTTACAGTTATTTTATCTAAAACATGAGGATTAGCACGTCCTGCTCTTATAGTATTAAGTTCACTTTCAAAAGATTGTATACTTTTTTTCATTTTTTCTTCAAATTCTTTTATTTCTTTAGCCATAAAATCATTCCTTTCCTAATTTTATACAGTTACAATAGTTCCTACGTTTTCTTCTAATACAGCTTTTTTTATTCCATCTTTGGTATCTAAATCAAAAATTACAACGGGTATTTTTTGTTCTAAGCATAAACTTGCTGCTGTTAAATCTATTACTTTTAAATTATTTCTTATAATTTCTTCACAAGGTAATTTATCAAATCTTTTAGCATTAGGGTTTATTTTAGGGTCAGAATCATAAACACCATCTATATTTTTAGCAAATAGTAATGCATCAACTGAAAGTTCACAACCTCTAAGTGCAGTAATTGAATCTGTTGAAAAAAATGGATGACCTGTACCACCAGCGAATATTATAACGCTACCTTCTGATAAATGTTTGAGAGCAGTATCTTTTGAAAATTGTTCAGTCATAGTACCTATGATTATAGGAGTTTGAATTACAACGGAAAGTCCAATATTTCTCATCACTTCAGAAACATATATAGCATTCATAACAGTAGCTAACATTCCTATCTGGTCAGCTTTTGTTCTATCCATATTATTACTACTTCTACCTCGCCAGAAATTACCTCCACCAATTACAAGAGAAACTGAAACACCCATATTAATAACTTCTTTAATATCTAATGAAATTTTTTTAATAATTTCTTCATCAAATCCCGTTGTTTTATTTCCTGCCAATGCTTCCCCACTTAATTTTAAAACTATACTTTTATACATTAAAGTTACCTCACATTTAATCATTTGAGAAAAGGGAAACAAATTTATATGAGTAGGGGCGACCACAGGTCGCCCTCAAAAACTTTGTTACAAAATTATATTTCCCCTAGATTTTTAATTAATATTTATTAACCTTGAATAGCTTTTGATACTTCATCAGCAAAGTTTTCTTGTTTTTTCTCTAAACCTTCACCTGTTTCAAAACGTGAAAAACGTTTAATAGTTACAGGAGAACCAACTTCTTTTGATACATTTTGAAGGTATGTTGAAATAGTTAGTTTTGAATCTTTAACATAAACTTGTTCTACTAAACACATTTCTTTTAACTCTTTAGCTAATCTACCATCTATCATTTTTTCAACAATATTAGCAGGTTTGCTTTTATCTACTTCATTTAAAACTTGTTGTGTTAATACTTCTCTTTCTTTTTCGATGAAATCTTGTGAAACTTCTTCTTTATTTAGGAATCTAGGATTTAAAGCAGCTATTTGCATAGCGATATTTTTACCAGCTTCTACAACCATATCACAAGGTTTATCACAAGCCAATTCAACTAATACAGATATTCTTCCTTGTCCATGTAAGTATGATACTAAATTTCCTGCTTGTTGTTTTTCAAATTTAGTAAAACGTCTTATATTCATATTTTCGCCGATTATAGATATTTTTTGAGTGAGAGCATCTTTTATTGTAATGCTTTCATCTAATTCCCACTTATCATTTAAGAACTCATCTACATTAGAAGCAGTTGTTTTAGTTGCTTGTTTAGCGATTTGGTCAACAAAATCTCTAAATTCTTGATTTTTAGCAACGAAATCTGTTTCGCTATTAACTTCAACAATACTAGCTATATTGTTATCTTGTGTAACATAAGTAGCTGTAAGTCCTTCTGAAGCAATACGACCTGCTTTTTTAGTAGCAGCAGCCAATCCTTTTTCTCTTAAATTTTCAACTGCTTTTTCCATGTCTCCGTCAGTTTCAGCTAAAGCTTTTTTACACTCTAACATTCCTGCACCTGTCATTTCTCTAAGTTCTTTTACCATTTGTACTGTAACAGCCATAAAAATTAACCTCCGTTTATATATTTGAAAACTTTTATCTATAATTATATCTTCTTAAATTTATATTTAAAAAGTTTTAAAAAAACTTTAACCCATATTTAGGCTAAAGCTTTTGGGTATGTCGATATTTATTCTTCAGTCATAACTTCTTCTTCATCTGTGCTAATATCTGTAAGTTGTTCACCTTGTTTAGTTTCAATAATAGCGTCTGCAATTTTTGCAACTATTAATTTTACAGCACGAATCGCATCATCATTACCTGGAATTACATAATCAACTTCTTCTGGGTCACAGTTTGTATCAACAATCGCTACTACTGGTATACCTAAAATATGAGCTTCTTGGATAGCTATTCTTTCTTTTCTTGGGTCTACAACAAACATTACATCAGGTATTCTTTGCATTTCTTTAATGCCACCAAGATTTTTTTCTAATTTTTCTTTTTCAAGTTTTAAGTTTGCAACTTCTTTTTTAGGTAATACATCAAATATACCATCGATTTCCATTTGTTCGAGCTTTTTAAGACGTTCTACTCTAGTACGAATTGTTTTAAAGTTAGTTAACATACCACCTAACCATCTTTGATTTACATAGTACATTCCACAACGTTCAGCTTCTTCTTTTATAGAATCTTGAGCTTGTTTTTTTGTACCAACAAAAAGAATTTCTCCACCATCTTCAATAATTTCTCTTACAGCAAAATAAGCTTCATCCACTTTTTTAACTGTTTTTTGTAAATCGATAATGTAGATTCCATTTCTTTCTGCAAATATATATTCTGCCATTTTAGGATTCCATCTTCTTGTTTGATGACCGAAATGAACTCCTGCTTCTAATAATTGTTTCATTGATATAACGCTCATAATTACCTCCTGGTTTTTTACCTCCATGTTTATATACTAAACCTTTTTACAGGCACCGTCAAAATAAACATGTGTGTTTTAGTTATTAATTATTTATTTATAATTTGGAAAATCCTTATTATATTTTGATAGTATATCATACCATTTAAAATTTATCAATATGTTTGTCTATATAAATTCAATTTTTTTAAATTAAAGTTGTGTCGCACTCATTAATGAGTGCGACACAACTTTGATTTAAATTTAATTCTTTTATTATTAAATTTTAACCCTATCATAACTAGTAATTAAAATTTTTACAATTTGAATTTTTGTTTTAATATTAATTTTAATTTAAAACCAGTTCGCACTTAATTTTAAGTGCGAACCAACATTAATTTTAAAATTTATTTTTTTATAATTTTTTATTTTAATTATTTTATTAACACTATCAAATTTTTTAAGTTTGTTGACTATAAAATATATTTAATATATAATTCTTTATATTAAGTTTAAGTAAATACATACATAATAACCATAAGAGAGTAATTACAAATAAATTTGAAAAGGTTGTGTAATATGCATACAAAAAGAATAATACCTTGTTTAGATGTAAAGAATGGTCGTGTAGTAAAAGGCGTAAATTTTGTTGACTTTAAAGATGCAGGCGACCCTGTAGAAGTTGCATCATTTTATAATACTGCTATGGCAGATGAACTTGTATTTCTTGATATCACTGCTTCACATGAAGCTAGAGATACTATAATTGATGTTGTTAAAAGAACAGCAGAACAAGTTTTTATACCTTTTACAGTTGGTGGAGGTATTCGTACAATAGACGATATAAGAGCTATTTTAAATGCTGGTGCTGATAAAGTTTCAATTAATTCACCCGCATTAAATCGACCTGAATTTATAAACGAAGCTAGTGAAAAATTTGGTAGCCAATGTATAGTAGTTGCTATAGATGCCAAACGTAAAGAAAATGGTTTATGGGAAGCATATATAAATGGGGGTCGTATAAATACTTATAAAAATGCTGTCAAGTGGGCAATTGAAGCAGAAAAAAGAGGAGCAGGAGAAATACTTCTTACAAGTATGGATTGTGATGGAACAAAGTTAGGTTATGATATAGAACTTACAAAAGCAATTTCAAATGCTGTAAATATACCTGTAATAGCATCTGGCGGAGCAGGAAATGAAGAACATTTTTATGATGCATTAACTGAAGGGGGTGCATCTGCTGCTTTAGCTGCATCATTATTTCATTATCATGAATTAGATATAACAAATCTTAAAACTTATTTAGATAAAAAAGGTGTTTCAATTAGATTATAAAAAGGAGTAATATATATGAGTGAAACATTCAAATTAGAAAATAAATTAAGCAATTTAAATAACTTCAAAGAAGAAATAATAGATGGAAAAATATATTATATGTCGCCATCTGCAAATCCAATACATTCTCGTATTATAGGTAATATATTTTATACATTTAAAAATTATCTAAAAGGTAAAAGATGTCAAGTATATGCTGATAATTTAGATGTTTATTTAGGTGAAGAAAAAAATACTATAGTTATTCCAGATATATCGGTTATATGTGATACCACAAAATTTACTTCTAATGGTTATCATGGTGTTCCTACTTTAGTTGTTGAAATTATTTCTCCATCAAGTGCAGCTAGAGATAGAAATACAAAATTTAAACTTTATGAGAAATATGGAGTTATGGAATATTGGATTGTTGACCCTTTAAATCAAATAATAGAGCAATTTATTTTAAAAGATAATAAATATGAAATAGAGGGTACTTTTTTTCAATTAGAAGAAGAAGTTTTAGAAAGATATTCTGAAGAAGAACGTAACAATATAATAAAAAATTTTAAAACAAGTATATTCTCCGATTTAGTAATAAATCTGTGCGATGTTTTTGAATAATTAATATAAAGGTGGTTTATAATGGAAGATATTAAATTTGATAGTAATGGGCTTATACCAGTTATTACTCAGGACTATAAAACTAAAGAAGTATTAATGCTTGCTTATATGAATAAAGAAGCTTTAGATAAAACAATTGAAACAGGAAAAGTTCATTATTATAGTAGAAGTAGAAAAGAACTTTGGTTGAAAGGTGAAACTTCAGGGCATTATCAATTAGTTAAAAATATACTTTATGATTGTGATAAAGATGCAATACTTATTTTAGTTGAGCAAATAGGGGTTGCATGTCATACAGGGCATTACTCTTGTTTTTATAGAGATGAAAATAGTGAAGTTAGTGAAGTTGTAAAAGAACCTGTTTATTTTGATGCTAGAGTACTTAAACAAGAATATGATACTATAATAGATAGAAAAAATAATCCAAAAGAAGGTTCATATACTAACTATTTATTAGACAAAGGTATTGATAAAACATTAAAAAAAGTTGGAGAAGAAGCAGCAGAAGTTATTATTGCAGCTAAAAATCCTGACAAAAAAGAAATGATATATGAAGTATCAGATTTATTTTTTCATTTAATGGTTGCAATGGTTGAAAGAGATATTACTTTAGAAGATATATTTAAAGAAATAAAAACTAGACAATAGTTAAACCATATAGAAAAACACTGTAAGTATGACAAAATATTATTCCTACAGTGTTTTTTTAAATTAAATTCATTATAGCTTTTCTAAATTTCTAAATACATCTAATTGTTTTGAAATAGATTGTTCTATAGAGAAATATTTTTTTACTCTTTTACGACCTTCTTTTCCCATTTGTTTAGATTTTTCGGGATTAGCTAATAAATTCGCTATAGCATTAACAATTGGTTCTACTTCATATGGTGGTATAAGTATACCTGTATCTTTTGTTATTTCTTCTCTACAACCTCTTATATCAGTTACTATAACAGGTATTTCCATAGACATGGCTTCTAAAGGACTTACCGCCATACCTTCCCAATGAGATGGAAGTACAAATATATCCATTATACTTAAATATAAAGGGATATCCTCTATTTGACCTGCAAATATAACTTCTTTTATTATTCCTGCTGCTTTTATTCTTTTAATTACTGTTTTAAGTGTTGTTTTATCTCTTTCTTTTAAATCAGTTGAGCCTACTAATAATAATGTGCAATCTATATTTTTTCTAACTTTTATAAAAGCTTCTACTAATTCTAATAACCCCTTTATTTCAACCAGCCTACCTACAAATCCTATTACAGGTTTATTATTGAGCTTTAATTTTTTTCTTAATTCTTGTTTTTGAAGCTCTGTTATATTAGTTGGGTTAAATTTTAAAGTATCTATTCCAACACTATTTATATTCTTAATTTTATTCGGTTTTATAAATTTATTTTTCACTAAATATTGTTTATCTTCATTATTAACTGTAAATATATAATCAGTACAATATCTACATATATATTTTTCTATAATTAATAGGATAGGTTTTTTATATAATCCATGTAATGTATAAATTATATATGGAACACCTGTAATTTTACCCGCTATGCGTCCTAAAACTGCTGCTATTGGTGTATGCACATGAATATATGTTGGCTTTTCTTTTCTTAATAATTTAAAAATTTGAAAAAACGCTTTAATATTTTTTAATGGTGATAGATTACGAACAAAATCTATATTATATACTTTATAACCTTTATTTAATATTTGATTAGTATATCCTGTATCACTTGTTGCAACAGAAATATAAAATCCCTCCTCTTTTAATTTATCCATAAGTGGTACTACAAATTTACAAATAGTCATATCTATAGCTGATATTTCTATTAACTTTTTCATTAATGATACTCCTTTCTTCTATTCTTCTATATAATATCTTTTACTTATAATGATTTTATACTTTATATTAAATAAATTCAAGAGTAATCAATTTATAAATGTTTGTTATAGTTATATAAAAATTATCATTGCAAGTATAGGGGCAACCTTTAGTTATATACTTAGATTTATATTTTAATAAATATTCTCAACAGTTTTTATCACCAAAAAATTCTATAAATAAAATTTTAAAAAACACTAAAGTAAAAATAAATATCACCGATATATATAGTGTAAATAATATAGTAACTATTACTTACGGCCGAACTTAATAGTTATTATATATATTAAACTAAAAATGTTCAAGGATGAACATGTATTTATATAATTCAAGGAGGAATTAATTATGATAATTCAACATAACATGATGGCAATGAACGCTCAACGTCAAGGTAAAATGATAGGTGTAGATCAATCTAAATCTACAGAAAAATTATCTTCAGGATATAGAATTAACCGTGCTGGAGATGACGCAGCAGGTCTTGCAATCTCTGAAAAAATGAGAAACCAAGTAAAAGGTTTAAATATGGCATCCCGTAACTCACAAGACGCTATATCATTAGTACAAACAGCTGAAGGTGCTTTAACAGAAGTACATAGTATGTTAAAAAGAATGAGAGAACTTGCAGTTCAATCAGCCAATGATACAAACGTTACTGACGACCGTGAAGAACTTCAAAAAGAAATCAATCAACTTACATCTGAAATTAACAGAGTAGGTAATACTACTGAGTTTAATACAATGAAACTTTTAGATGGTACTAGAGGAGTAACAAAAGCTGCTGATACAGTGGTTTCTGGTGCTAATATGGATGGAGTTACTTTAACTAGTCCAGACTTCCGTGTAACAGGAACTCTTGGTAATTCTATAACTGGTGGACTTAAAGTAAGTGGTGCTATGGGTTCAGGTTCTACTATTCAAATAACTGTTGCTAATGACGGTACAGTAAAATTTTCTGGTGCAATAACTTCTGGTGCAGGTACAGTACAAATTTCTGGTGTGAGTGCTAATTTATCTACTGACCCTACTGGAAATGTAACTGTTAAAGCTTATGGTATAGAATTTACTATAAATAAAGAGGATTTTGACAATGCAAAAGGTAAATCTCTTACTCTTACAGCTCCTGCTGATACAGCTATAGCTAGTGGTTCTGTAATTTCAACAAGAGGTTCTATTACTATGAGTGGTAGTACTGCAACATCTACACTTACTTTAACAGGTTCCGGTGCAAAACAAGTTACTAGTTTAACATTCTCAGGAAGTCTTTCATCTGGAGGAATTGGTTTTAATCAACTTCATATCAGTTATACTCTTGCAGATGGAACTACTGTAAATGATACTATTACAGATACAGCTAGTGGTATAACTAGTTATGTTGGAGCAGGTGGAGTAACATTTAATTTTGGTATTACAGCAGGTTCTGGAGCTACAACTGCTACAGGTACTTTTGCAAATCCAGATGCTTTAGTAGCTGCAGATAGTAATATTAAAAAAGAAAATATAACTACAGCAGTTGGTGCTATTTTACAAGATAATAGTTTAAGATTCCAAGTTGGTGCTAATCAAAATCAATCAATGACTTTAGAAATAGGAGATATGCGTTCAGCAGCATTAGGTATTGTTGGTGCTGGTACTGGATTTACAGCTAATGCTACTGTTTCAAATGGTACAAATAATACTAATGTTGAAAATGCATTAGATATAACAAGTCATACAACTGCAGCTTCAGCTATTACTACTATAGATAATGCTATTAAAGCAGTTTCTAGTCAACGTGCAAGCTTAGGTGCTGTTCAAAACAGATTAGAACATACTATAAATAACCTTGATGTAAGCTCTGAAAACTTACAAGCAGCAGAATCTCGTATTCGTGACGTAAATATGGCTTCTGAAATGATGGAATTTAGCAAAAATAATATTCTTCAACAAGCAGCACAATCTATGCTTGCTCAAGCTAATCAATCAACTCAAGGCGTATTGTCATTATTAAGATAAAAATAGTAATTAAATAGTATTAATAATAAAAAGTAAACTATAAGGGTATATTAAATAAGGGCGGGTGTTAGGTCGAGGGTTAAAAGACAAGACTAAACCCGCTCTTGTTGTATTTTTTTTAAATAATATAAAACTTAGTAAAATTGAAAAAATTATATACATTAATATAATAGGTAGGTGCGTTATGGATAATGAATTAATTGAAAAAATATACACTATATCAGAAAAGTTATACCAATCTGATGGAGATAAAGAAATAAATAATATAATAAATATAATAGAAGAAATAACTGCAATTGTGGCAAATAAAATAATATCAAATGAGAATATAGAATATTTTAATGTATTAGTTAGTAATATATTAGTTACTACACAAATGAAAGATTGGATATTTGCTAGTGATATATTAAGATATGAATTAGCTGATTTTATACAGGAGGTTATTTAATGAATTTAATAAATAATATAAATTTCTTAAGAGAAAACTTTAAAAGTATATATGATAAGCATAAAAATTATAATGAAGATAGTGAACAATTAAACCTATGTTTGGAAAACTCTGTTGATAATAATATTACATTATTAGTAGAAAATAATTCAAATTATATGAGTATACACAGTAGATATAATCCTACAGAAGAAGCTAAATTAATTCTTAAAGAGTACGAAAATGTTTTACCTTATTACAACCATATTCTTTTTTATGGAGTTGGTTTAGGTTATATTTTAGAAGAGTTTAATGAAAAATATCCAAATAAAGAATTTTCTATATATGAACCAATAGAAGGTATATTTAATCAATTCATAAACTATAAAAATATAAATTATAAGTATTTGGAAAATATATGTTTAGGGTTGAATGAGCAAGAAATTTCTAATTTCCTAGAGAATGTTTTCAAAAATGGTGAAGAAAGTACTCTTATAATTGTTATACCAGCATATAGAAGAATATTCAATGAGCAGTATAAAATGTTTATGGATAAATTAAATATATTTATAAAATCAAAAAGAAGTTCTCTAGCTACAGATTATGGATTTCAAAAAAGATGGACAACAAATAGTATTAAAAATTTTCAATATACACTTAATACACCAGATATATTTGCTGAAAATATAGAAAGATTTAAAGGTAAAGTAGGCATATTAGTTGCTGCTGGACCTTCCCTTAATTTTGAATTTGAAAACTTAAAATATATAAAAGAACATAATATGGCATATATATTTTCAGTGGGTTCTGCTACAGATATACTACTTAGAAATGGAATTGTACCTCATGCTGCTACTTCGTATGACCCAGGAGAAGCTAATATAGAACTTGTATTTAAATCACTTATAGAAAGAAATGAAGATAATTTTCCTCTTATATATGGTTCAAGTATTGGATATGAAGTATTAGAAAATTATAGGGGTCCAAAACTTCATATGATTACATCTCAAGATACAATTTCAGATTACTATTTAAGGAATGAAAATAATAACAAATTTAATGTAATAAGTGATGCACCTTCCATAGCAATACTTACTGTAGAATTATTTTGTAAATTAGGCTGCTCAACCCTACTTTTAGTTGGACAAAATCTTTCATATTATAATAACGAATATTATGCATCTGGTTTAGATAAAGAAAGAAATTTTACTACAGATGTACAAGGTATAAATACATCTACGTTAAAAGTTAAAGATGTATATGGTAATGATGTAAATACCTCAATTGGATTTATACAAGCTAAAAATCAAATGGAAATGTATATTAAAGCTTTTAGTGATGTGGAAGTAATAAATACAACTAAAGGTGGAGCCAATATAGAAGGCACAAAATTTATAGAATTAGAAAAACTAATTTCTGATAGATTAATTGAAAATTCTATAGATAATAACTTCTACAATACAGAAAAAACACAATATAATTTTGATTATCTGAGAAAACAACATCAAAATATGAATGAAAATTACAAAGAATTTGTTAATTTAACTAATGAAATTGAAAGTATTCTTGATAAAATTAAAGTTTTAGTACGTAATAATAACTACAAGCAATTGGAAACCATTTATCCTATACTTGACAAAGCATATTTAAAACTTAATAACAATTCATTTTTTAATATATTTGTAATTCCTATGAACAGAGTTAACTATAAATATTTAAGGGATAAAATATCATTAATAAGATTTGAAAAGAATGCTTTAACTAAAGCTGAAACAATCATAAATGAATTTAAAAAATTCATATTTATCTGTAGAAAGGAAATTAAAGAATCTATAGAGCCATTATATGATGAATTAAATGAAATGATAGAAAAAAAATTATCTCAACTATAAATATTAAATCTTTATAAAAAGTCATTTATACAATTTTTAATTTTACTCAATGTAAAATATATTAACTTTTTTTTTTAATTATCCGATATAAAATATAGAAATTTTAATAAATTTTATTAGGAGTGATAATTATGATTTCTAAAGTAGATAATGTAAGTGTTGTAAATACTTATAGTACAGCTGATATATCATCACAACAATCAACACCACAAAATACTACTGAAACAGTAACAGTAAGTAAACCTACTCAACAAAATCAAAATATTCCAAACATTTCTCTTAAAACTGTATCTTCTGATTTAAGTGCTTTATTTAAAACAGTTGATAATTCTGGTAAAGAAATATCTATTGGTGAACAAGCAATTGAGAAAGTAATTGAAACAGCTAATAAAAAACTTGTAGGTCCTAATATAGAGCTTAGTTTTTCTGTTCATAAGGAAACTAATAGAGTATCTATAAAAGTAACGGATCAAACAACAGGAGATGTAATAAGAGAAATACCTCCAGAAAAAATATTAGACATGATAGCTGATATGTGTAATTTGGCAGGTAAATTTGTTGACGTAAAAAGATAATAATTAAATAATCATAAGAAAGGATGATATTATGGCTAGGACTGGAAGTTTAAATAACAGAATAGCTTTTACTGGTATGGCAAGTGGTTTAGATACAGATTCTATTATACAAGCTACTTTAGCACGACAAAAATTTAAAATAGATTCAACACAGAAAAAATTGCAATTGTCTGAATGGAAGAGAGACCAATATAGAGAAATGACAAGTTTGCTAAAAGGTTTCCAAAGTCAATTTATGGACGTTTTAAATAAAACTAACTTTATGATGTCTTCTTCTGCATATAAAAAATATACTTCAACTACTGTAGATGCAACGGGAGAAAAAAGTACATTAATATCTGTAACAGGTAATTCAAATGCTACAACAGGTACTAATGAGGTAAAAGTTGTTCAAAGTGCAACAGCAGCAACAGCAACCACTCAAAATCTTAGTAATCCCATAGAATCCATACAAAACGTTTCTGCTCTTGCTCCAATTACTAATCAAAACAATAGTTTTACTATAATAGTAGATGGAGTATCAAAAACAATAGAACTTGATGTAACAAATTATAATAATGCTTTAGCAAGAGATCAAAATAATGGAAAATCATGGAATACTAGAAATTATCTACAACAACAAATAGATAATGCAGTAGGTGTAGGGAAAGTGATCGTTGGTCCTGGTGATGCATATAACCCATTAAGTAAGCCTTCAGATGCAATGCTTACATTTAATGCCGCACCTGGTACTTCAAAAATACAAATTCAAGGTGCTACTGCATTAGGATTAAGTGCAAATGCAACTAATAGTATAAGTCCTTCTGATACATTACAAGATGCTATAGGTAACCAATGGAGTATGCAAAATGGCAAATATAAAATAAATATAAATGGTGAAGAATTTTTATTTGATAGAACTACTAAAGTATCTGATGCTATAAAAACTATTAATTCAAATACTGATGCTAAAGTATCAATGTCTTATAATGAACTTACTAATTCATTTACATTTACGGCTAAGCAAACAGGTGCCGGTAATACTCTTGATATACAAGGAATGAATAACATCCCAGCTGCAAATAAAATATCTGGTCAAGATGCACAAGCTTATATAAATGGAACATTAGTTAATAGAAGTACTAATGAATTTGTTGTTAATGGACTTACGTATAAAATTTTAAGAGAACCTACTGCTGCTGAAAAAGCTAATGCTAATGGTACAGGTGGTATAAAACAAACTGTTAACACAAAGCTAGATGTAGATGGTATATTTGAAGGAATTAAAACATTTGTAGACAAATATAATGAGATGGTTGCGAAAATTAATCTTAAAGTTAATGAAAAATATGACAAAAAATATCAACCACTTACAGATGAAGAAAAAGAAGGCTTATCTGAAAGTCAAATCAATAAACTTGAAGATAAAGCTAAAACAGGTCTTTTAAGGAGAGACAGTATACTTACAGATCTTTTATCTAATATGAGAGGTGCTTTTTATGGTGCAATAAATGGTGTTAGTGGTGGAGCATATAATATAGGTATTACTACATCCAATGAATGGAAATCTAGCAGTGGTGTTAGTGGTACACTTCAAATTGATGAAGAAAAACTTAAAGCAGCAATTGCCCAAGACCCAGACCGTATTGCAGATATATTTAACAAATCATCCTCTATAGATTATAGTAGAGATTTAACAGCAAGTCAAAAAACCCAAAGATATAATGAATCTGGTATTATGCAAAGACTAAAAGATATAATTTCAGACAATATTACAACATCTGTAAACAATTCTGGTAAACCAGGAAAGCTTATTGATAAAGCTGGTATAGAAGGTTCAAGATTTGATAAAAAGAATTCTATCTTTGATGATATGCTGGAGTATGAAAAACAAATTGATAATTTATGGACAGTATATGATAAAAGAGAAGATATGTTACGTAAAAAATATGCTAATCTTGAATCTATGATGTCTAAATTAAAGGGGCAAACAAATTCATTAGCTGGTATGTTAGGACAGTAATTTAAAATAAAAAAAGGAAAGAGGATGGCTTAAATATCATATAGATATTTGAGCCTAAAATATTATGAATACTAATAATATACTTGTATATAAAAATCAGATTTTAGATAATATATATATAAATACAACAAAGCAATTAATGGCTATTGAAAATGAGAATTTAGAAAATTTTGAATCACTTCTTTCTGAAAGAGAAGAGCTTATAACTGAATTGTTAACTATAAATAATGATAATAATATTATTGATGATGATATTCGCATAAAGATACAAAAAATTTGTGAATTAGATAATAAAATTTCTATAGAGATAAAAAAGTTACAAGAAAATATTAATAATGACTTTAAAAAAATGAATGTATCTAAAAAAGTTGTAACTCAAGGATATGTAAATTACTCAAATATACAACAATCATATTTTATAGATAAAAAAAATTAAGAGAGGTAATGTATGTCAAATAATCCATATCAAGTATATAAAAATAATGCAATATTAACAGCCTCACCTGAAGAACTTACATTAATGCTTTATGATGGAGCAATAAAATTTTGTAATCAAGCAATAATGGCAATTGAAAATAATAAAACAGAAGATGCACATAATCTTATAATAAGAGTTCAAGATATTATTCAAGAATTTATTATAACTTTAAAAACAGAATTTGAAGTTTCTAAAAATTTTTCAGTAATGTATGATTATATTTATAGAAGATTAATTGAAGCTAACTTAAAAAAAGATGTTGATATATTAAAAGAAGTTTTAAAATACTTGAAAGAGTTAAGAGACACATGGAAAGAAGTTATACGACTTTCAAAGGGAAATTCAAAGTAAGAATAAAAACCTCACTTTTCTTAAAAGTTAAGATTAGAGAGGTTTTTTAATTATATGACCATTTCAAAACCATCTTTAGCTATATTTTTTCCTATTGGTTTTGTTTGAGATTGTATTTGGGATTTTAGTGGACTTTTCTTTTCTTCTTCTCCATATTGCATTTTACCTACCATAAATCCTATACTTTCTATTGATTGTTCAAGAGCAGTTTGTTGTGCTTTTAAAAATTTTGTTGCTTCTGCGTTATCTGAGTTTATTTGAAAACTTACATTCTTTTCAGATAATTTCATATATATTTGTAATGTTCCCATTGTTTCAGTTTCCATCGCTATAAATACTCTCATATCATCTTTAGATAATTTACCATTACCTTCTTTATCATTCATAACATATAAATTCATATTAGTTAATCCATTATGCAATTCTATTGGTATTTGATATATAGTTTCATCTTTTTGAATTTGCTTTTGTAATTCTATTGCTTTCTCAATAGTTGAAGATTGTTTCCAAAAACTTTGGCGTTCTTGTTCAGGAAGCTTTATAGATTCTTTTTTTATCTCTTCTATTTCTTTATTTAAATCATCTAAAATTTCTGTTACAGATTTTCCTTGCTTTAAAGCTGAAAGATCTTTTTTAGATACAACTTTATTTAATAATTTATCATTTTCAAATTTTTCTTTAACATCTTTAGATAATTTATTTAATTCCTTTCCTAACCAAAAAGAATCCTTTATAAAGTTTTGCATAATTTGAATATTATCTATAGTTAGTGGCATCTCATGCTTTTGCATCCATAAAATAGTAGTTGGTTCTACATTATTTATTTTATTTAAGTTTTCTATAAATTCTTTTGCTTGTTCTGGAATTTTATTTTCTATTGATTTTAACTCAACTTTAATTTCTTCCATTGATTTTAATATAGTTTCAATTGGTATATTTTCTATATTAGGATATTGTTTTATTAATTTAGATATAATCTCTGGTTGTGCTTTTTGTATAAATTTCTCTATAATATTTTTGTCATATTCAATAGCTTTAATTTGTTGTTGTGTAAATTGTTCATATTGTTCTTTATCTATTCCAATAGAATTTATTATACTTGATAATGTTAATTCTTTAGGATTAATTTTATGTATGGTTGAATTATCTACTTCTTTTAATAAATTAATAATATCAGTTGTTTCTTTTATAATTTCTTTTTCTTGTTTAGTTAATTCATTTGTAACATTTATATTTTCTAAATTTGGTGTTTTATTAATATATTCTAATATATTTTCTACTGGAGTGTTATTTATATCATTAAATTGTTTTATCACTTGTGGTATGATTTCTGGTTGTAATTTTTGTATAAATTCATTTATTGTATTTTGAGTATTAATAAGTTCATTTGGATTATTAATTTTAAATTCTGACATAACTTTATTTAAATTTTTTAAAGTAAAAGATTGGTCTTTTAATTCATTTATCATTTCTCTAGGTTTAATATTTTCAAGTGTATTATGAAGTTTTAAGATAAGTTGTTTATCATTTTCATCTAAATTTTTATTATTATCAATGAACTTTAAAACCTCATCTATATTTGATTGAGCTATACTTGGTTTATTGGTTTCATTTCGTGGTTCTTTACTTTCTATTTGTTTAATAGAAGATAAAAGGTTTTCAAGTGGTTGTTGTTCAATATTTGGTTCTTGTTTAATTAATTTTACTAATGTTTGTGGTTTTACTTTTTCTATAAATTCATTTAAAGTATTTACTTTAACTTCAATATTTTTTTCTTCTACTTGAATATTAGATTTGATTTCAGCTACTGTATTATTTAAATTGTCTAAAGTAAGAGGTTTATCTTTTAACTCATTTACTACCTCTTTAGGTTTAATATTTTCAAGTGTATTATGAAGCTTCAAAATAAGTTGTTTATCTTTTTCATTTAAAGTTTTATTATTATCAATGAATTTTAAAATATCCTCTATATTTAATTGTGCTACACTTGGTTTATTGGTTTCATTTTGTGGTTCTTTACTTTCTATTTGTTTAATAGAAGATAAAAGATTTTCAAGTGATTGTTGCTCAATATTTGGTTCTTGTTTAATTAATCTTACTAATATTTCAGGTTTTATTTTTTCTATAAACTCATTTAAAGTATTTACTTTAGCTTCTATATTTTTTTCTTCTGTTTGAATATTAGCTTTAATATTAGCTATTGTATTATTTAAATTGTCTAAAGTAAGGGGGTTATCTTTTAACTCATTTACTACCTCTTTAGGTTTAATATTTTCAAGTGTATTATGAAGCTTCAAAATAAGTTGTTTATCTTTTTCATTTAAAGCTTTATTATTATCAATGAACTTTAAAATATCCCCCATATTTGATTGAGCTATACTTGGTTCATTGTTTTTATTTTGTGGTTCTTTACTTTCTATTTGTTTAATAGAAGATAAAACGTTTTCAAGTGGTTGTTGTTCGATATTTGGTTTTTGTTTGATTAATTTTACTAATGTTTCAGGTTTTATTTTTTCTATAAATTCATTTAAAGTATTTACTTTAGCTTCTATATTTTTTTCTTCTGCTTGAATATTAGTTTTAATTTTAGCTACTGTATTATTTAAATTGTCTAAAGTAAGGGGGCTATCTTTTAACTCATTTACTATCTCTTTAGATTTAATATTTTCAAGTGTATTATGAAGCTTCAAAATAAGTTGTTTATCTTTTTCATTTAAAG
>CAZWZB010000008.1:55463-67356 GCA_964638835.1 uncultured Eubacteriales bacterium
TTTTCAAGTGTATTATGAAGCTTCAAAATAAGTTGTTTATCTTTTTCATTTAAAGTTTTATTATTATTAATGAACTTTAAAATATCCCCCATATTTGATTGAGCTATACTTGGTTCATTGTTTTTATTTTGTGGTTCTTTACTTTCTATTTGTTTAATAGAAGATAAAACGTTTTCAAGTGGTTGTTGTTCGATATTTGGTTTTTGTTTGATTAATTTTACTAATGTTTCAGGTTTTATTTTTTCTATAAATTCATTTAAAGTATTTACTTTAGCTTCTATATTTTTTTCTTCTGCTTGAATATTAGTTTTAATTTTAGCTACTGTATTATTTAAATTGTCTAAAGTAAGGGGGCTATCTTTTAACTCATTTACTATCTCTTTAGATTTAATATTTTCAAGTGTATTATGAAGCTTCAAAATAAGTTGTTTATCTTTTTCATTTAAAGCTTTATTATTATCAATGAACTTTAAAATATCCCCCATATTTGATTGAGCTATACTTGGTTCATTGTTTTTATTTTGTGGTTCTTTACTTTCTATTTGTTTAATAGAAGATAAAACGTTTTCAAGTGGTTGTTGTTCGATATTTGGTTTTTGTTTGATTAATTTTACTAATGTTTCAGGTTTTATTTTTTCTATAAATTCATTTAAAGTATTTACTTTAGCTTCTATATTTTTTTCTTCTGCTTGAATATTAGTTTTAATTTTAGCTACTGTATTATTTAAATTGTCTAAAGTAAGGGGGCTATCTTTTAACTCATTTACTATCTCTTTAGATTTAATATTTTCAAGTGTATTATGAAGCTTCAAAATAAGTTGTTTATCTTTTTCATTTAAAGCTTTATTATTATCAATGAACTTTAAAATCTCCTCTATATTTGATTGGGATATACTTGGTTCATTGCTTTTATTTTGTGGTTCCTTACTTTCTATTTGTTCAATAGAAGATAAAAGATTTTGAAGAGGTTGTTGTTCGATATTTGGTTCTTGTTTAATTAATTTTGCTAATGTTTCAGGTTTTACTTTTGCAAACTCATTTATTAAATTAATCTTTTGTTCAATTATTTGACTATCTTGTAGTTCAGATACTTTAGGTTGATTACTTTGTGGTTTTAATACCTTAGTTTGTTCATTTTGTGATGGTATATTGATTTGCTTTTGTTCCTGATAGGCTCTTTCCATCTGAGGCTTTATGTTGTTTTCATCAACTATTACCTTTTCTAAAAAACCAAAGTTGTCATCTACCTTTATATCTATATCAGAATATTTTGCATATGTTCTATCATAATATTTAGAAGCTTCCATTAAATTATTTAATGTTAAATCCATTTCATTTTTTACAATAAAACCAGTTGCTCTACCTTGAGTTTTATCAATTGTGTAAAGCATACGATATATACCTATCATACTTTCACGTTCATAAGAAGTTAATTCACCTGCTTTATCCATTTCATATATATATGAAGCTAGTTTTTCAGTTAAATCCTCTCCTATAAGCTCTTTAAAATTATCCATATAACCTAATACTTCATCTATATTCATTTGAACAGGTTTTAAACCTTCTCTTATCATATTTGCTACTATATTAGGATGTAATTGTGTTGTAACTTTTGTAACTTTAGAATCTGCTAATTTTATATCTAAAATATTTTCTTCATTTACTTCCATTTGATTTTTTACAAGTATTTTTGTAGCTCTTATATTGTCTTGTGTAGCTTCTATATTTAAACTTTCAAGTAAAGGTTCTATTTGTTCAGCTACTTTTGAGATATTCTCTTTAAATTTAGGATTTGGCTGGGTTTGAGCTAATTCATAATTTTTTGTTGCTTGTTGTTTAAGTAATTTTTGTTGTTCTATTTTAAAGTTTTCTAATTCTGCTTCTGATAAGCTATCAATTGTAAAAGGTATCTCTTTTTGAAGTATATTTTTGTATGTAGGTGCACTTAATTCTGAGATATCAGATAATTTTTCATATAAATCTTTCATTTCTTGAATATTTTCGTTGTTTGTTTCTGCTCCTGCCATTTTTAAATGAGATTTATATAAATCATTTTCTATTGCTTTTAGTTCTTTTATTGTATCTTTTAATTGTAAAGTATCAACCTCTATTCCTTTATCTAAAAGTGTTGTCATAGCTTCAGAGGTTAAGCGCAAACGTATTTCTGCTAATTGACGTTTAGCTGTTATTACTTTTAACTCTCTTTCTACATCTGTTTTTATATCTTTTGGTTGTTCATTAAGTTTTATATTTAATTCAGGTTGTTTTAACTGTGTTGATGTTTGCTGTATTTGTTCATGTGCTAATTGTAAATTTTTAAGTGTAAGAGTTTCTTCTCCACCTTTATCTAATACTTTATTTATAGTTTTTTCATTGTATTTAGATATATCATTTAATATTTTTTGATATTTTTGCTGATTAGTATTGTAATCATAATTACTATCTTTTATGTTAGATTGATTTTTAGAAGAAGTGCTTTCTACTTTATCTTTTTGTACTCTATTAGATTGATTTTGATTAATTATTGGTTCCTTAATTATATCCTGTAAGTTTATATCAGTTGGTAATTTATCCTGTTTGATATTTTCAGCAAGCTTGGAAATTAGTTTATCAGTATCAATACCTTCTTTTTTAAATTTATTTGTATCTATTATTTTAGATATATTTTCTCCTATTACTGGTAATTCATTTTCTAATAAAAGTTTAGCTGATTTTACTGCACTATTTTTATCTTTAATATTTTCTTTTTGAATTACTTTTTCTATTTGTGGTAATAATGAATTAAAATCTTTATCACTTATAAGTTTTTTTTCTTTATTAGAATTTTTATTAGAAGAATATTTTGCAACATATAAATTTTCAATACTTATAGGTTTATCCTTTTTTATTAAGCTTAAAGTAATATTTTCATCAATTGCTTTTATTTCTTCTGTTTTATTTATAGCTGAAACCATAGTTTGAACATTTTTATTTGTTAGTGGTAATTGTTCAATCATAAGTTTTTCTATACATTTTGATATAGTTTCAATTTCTTTTTTATCAAGTTTAGTTTTTAAATCATTATCTTTTATATATTTATCAATTGCTTCTTTTAATTCTTCATCCTTTACATTTTTTTTACCTGCTTGTGGGTTTGACTTTATTATATTTTCAAGTACATCTATTGTCATTTTATTTAATGATAGTTCATTGTTTAATACTGATTTAACGTCTTCTTCACTAATATGATTTATTACATATGTTAATTGCTTTTTTATACTAGCAATAGCTTCTATATTTTCTTTTTGAACTTCAATTCCATTTTTTATCATTAAATTTGCGGTTTTTAAATTCTCATCTGTTATAGCTACTTTAGCATTTACTAATTTTGTTCTAAGGTCATCATATTGCTTTGTACCTTTAGTTGGAATTTCTGTTTGAATATTAACTTCTTGTTCAACAACTTGTGTTTGTTCAGTAACTGTTTCTTTAACATATTTACTTACATCTATATAAGTTGTAATATTTCCTAATTGTATAGTGTTCATAAAAACAACTCCTTAAAATTTCTGCAAAAGTCTTAATTATAAATATTATCGACCTATTGTATTAAAACATTTACATATAAATATAACCCTTTAAACTTAAGTTTAAAGGGTTATATTTATTCTTCATCTTCTTCCCAATTATTATAAACGTTTTGTACATCATCTTCTTCATCTAGCAAATCAAGTATTTTATTCATTTTTTTAATATCTTCAGGTGATGTAAGTTTTGTAAATGTTTGAGGTATTTTTGTTACTTCTGCTGAAAGCATTGGTATATTTGAGTCTTCTAATGTTTGTCGAACTTGTGAAAAATCATTTGGATTAGTTATTATTGAAAAACAATTTTCTTCAACAGTAAAATCATCTGCTCCTGCTTCAAGTGCTAACATCATAATTTCATCTGAATCAAGTTTTCCATCTTCATTATCTATTATTATTTGTCCAACTTCATCAAACATAAAAGAAACACAACCCGGTGTTCCAACATTGCCCCCACCTTTTGTAAAAGCATTTTTAACATTCGCAGCAGCACGATTTCTATTATCTGTAAGCACATCTACTATAATAGCTACTCCATTTGGGCCGTAACCTTCATAAGTAATTGATTCATATATTATATTAGAATCTTCACCAGCAGCCTTTTTAATACTTCTTTCAATTGTATCATTAGGCATATTGTTGGATTTTGCTTTTGCAATAATATCTTTTAATCTACTATTTGTTGATGGGTCAGCACCACCTGACTTTACTGCTACAGTTAATTCTCTTCCTAAGCGTGTAAAAATTTTTCCCTTTTGGGCATCATTTCTTTGCTTTTTATGTTTTATATTAGCGAATTTAGAATGTCCAGACATTCAATAGCCTCCTTAAAATCCTAATTATTCATTTGATGATTTTATCATGATTTATAGAATATTGCAATAAAAAATATATACTTTACATTTATTCTATATATATATTTAAAAGATAAAAGTTTATTAATGGATAAGAAAATATATAGATTCAACATAACATAGCAACAGATCAAATAAGTTTAAAGAGAAAATATTAAATAAAAAAATTAGAAGAAAACGTTAGATAAACAACCATTTATTAATGTTGTTATATGACCAAAAATATAACCACCAGCTAAGCTGATGGTTATGACTTTATGTAAATAATATTTTCCTAAAATATTTAGTTTAAACATTATAAAATATAAAATTTTATATGTACAATTTTTATTTAGTGTTATATACAATCATTCTGCTTCTTCCTCTTTATGTAAAAGATATTCCTTATATGCTAAGTCTTTTATATTATCTTCATTTATTTCATATGTTCTTTTTTCTGGATTCCAATATAATCCTTTTAAAGTAAGTTCCGAATCTTCTTCTGTTTCAATTTTATTTCTCTTATTGTAATTTGCTAATGCTACCGTAAATTTTGCTCTGGATTTATAATTTTCATATATTGTATCAAAATCTTTGCTAGGCATATTACCAAACCTCTCCTTAATTTTTATTTCATTAAAGTTTTATATATTACATAACAATTTTTATTATGTAATATATTATTAAATTAAAAAAAAATAATTTCTTACATATCATACATCTTTGTAGATAATTAGTTGATATTACATTATTAAAAAATCATTCAAAATATAATATTAATATATTTTGAATATTTTTATATACATTTTTAAGTTAGCACTTTTATTATAAATCTAATATAAATTACCAAGGCTTTTTCCTACTATATAACCTGTAGACCATGACCATTGAAGATTAAAACCACCACAATCACCATCTATATCTAATACTTCACCTGTTGCATATAATCCGGAGATTAATTTTGATTCTAAAGTATATGGATTAAATTCTTCTGTACTAATTCCACCTGCTGTAACTTGTGCATTATTAAAACCCATTGTACCTGTAATATTAAAAGTCCATTGTTTTATATTATTAGCTAAAGTAATTATTTCATTACATAATAAACTATTAGCCAATCTTGAAAGTGGCATAATATTTGATGTTTTTAAAAGCATTTGACCAACTCGTTTATTAAACATACCTACTAAAAAATTATCTAGTGTTTTAAAACTTTGTTCACTTGCTCTTTTTTGTAATAAATCTATAATCTCATTTTTACTAAAATCCGGCATAATATCAAGTGATACTTTAATAGAGTTATTATATTCTCCTATTAGTCTTGATAACTGAAGAATTACAATTCCTGATAAACCATATTCTGTGAATAGTACTTCTCCTTCTTCTTTACGTTTAATTTTATTATCTTTTATAACACTTACAATTGCATTTATTTTAATTCCATTAAGAGCCTTTACACATGGAGTATCACTTTTTAACTGAACAAGGGCAGGAAATATATTAACTAAAGTATGAGATTTAAATAATTTGTATCCACTACCATTAGAACCTAGGTTAGGAGTTGCATTCCCTCCTGTTGCTATTACAACTTTTGATGCCTCTTGTATTTTATTTGATTTATCTTTTATAATAAATTTATTATTAAGCTTTTGTATATCTTTTACTTCAAAATTACAAAGTTCTTTTACTTCTAAAAAATTGGCTTCCATACGAAGTATATCGAGAACACTAGAAGCTTGATTAGTATATGGATACACTTTACCATCAGATTCTATATTTAATAACAAACCAATTTTTTCAAAAAATTTTATAGTATCATTTGGAGTAAAGATTTTTAGAACTTTATCTACAATATCAAGATTTTTTCCATGATAATATTTTTTACTTGCATTAATATTAGTAATATTACATCTACCATTACCTGTAGCAAGTAACTTTTTACCAACCCTATCTAGTCTTTCAAGTATAATAACTTCTACATCTCTTATTTTATTTTGTTTTAAAAATTGTGAGGTAGTAATAGCAGTCATAAGTCCACTAGAACCACCTCCTATTATTGCTATAGTTTCTTTATTCATTAAAGTTTTATTATTTCTATTTTTTATTAATATATAGGATATTTATTTGTAAGAGATGTAACCTTTTTAATTGCTTCTTCTTTATTAGTTTCAAAATTTTCTAAAGTCATATTTATAATATCAGCCACTTCAACTATATCTTCTTCTTTAAAACCTCTTGATGTTATAGCAGGAGTACCTAAACGTATACCACTTGTAACAAAAGGTTTTTCAGGGTCAAAAGGTATTGCATTTTTATTACAAGTAATACCAACTTCATCTAGTATTTTTTCGGCTAACTTACCAGTTATATTTTTACTTCTTAAATCTACAAGTACTAAATGATTATCTGTACCACCAGAAACCAGATTAAATCCTCTATCTAATAAATTTTTAGCTAAAGCTTTGGCATTATTTATAACTTGTTGTTGATATACTTTAAATGAATCATCTAAAGCTTCTTTAAAACTTACAGCCTTTGCTGCTATAACATGCATTAAAGGTCCTCCTTGTGTTCCCGGAAAAATTGCTTTATTAATAAGAGTTGATAACTCTTCATCATTAGTTAAAATCATTCCACCTCTTGGACCTCTAAGTGTTTTATGAGTTGTTGTTGTTGTAAAATGTGCATATGGTATAGGACTTTGATGTAAACCTGCTGCTACAAGTCCGGCTATATGTGCCATATCTACCATAAGGTAAGCACCAACCTCATCTGCTATTTCTCTAAACTTAGCAAAATTTATTTCTCTTGCATAAGCACTAGCACCAGCTATAATTAATTTAGGTTTTTCTGAAATAGCTTGTTGTCTTACTTTTTCATAGTTAATAAGTCCTGTTTCTTCTTCTACTCCATAAGATACAATATTATATTGTTTACCTGAAACAGCAACTGGACTACCATGTGTTAAATGTCCACCATGTGCTAAACTCATACCCATTACTTTATCACCTGGATTTAAAACAGCAAAGAAAACAGCAAAATTTGCTGATGCTCCTGAATGAGGTTGTACATTAGCAAATTTAGCATTAAACAATTGTTTAGCTCTTTCTATAGCTAAAGTTTCTACTATATCAACATATTCACAACCACCATAATAACGTTTTGATGGATAACCTTCAGCATATTTATTTGTAAGAGGTGAACCCATTGTAGCCATAACAGCTTTAGAAACAATATTTTCTGAAGCTATAAGCTCTATATTATTTCTTTGTCTTCCCAATTCTAATTCAATAGCATTTGCTATTTCAGGGTCGAAATTTTTGATTTCATCAAAATTGTACATTTAAATTACTCCTTTTAACTAGATTTGTTTTGAATTTATAATTAAATAGCATTTTCAATTTTACTAAGTATATACTATAAACTAGTTTTATGCAATACATATAGTCCATACTTACTATTTTATTATACAAGTTTAAACTATAGAATGATAAGCAATATAACACTGTTTATATTTGTTTTACTTTTTAAAAAGATTTATCATATATTGACGATTATTTGTTCTATATGGTATAATTTTTATTATATAAAGTTGTTAAATATAAAACCAAAACTTTAATAATTATTGGATTTTTTAAAAGTCTAAAAGGTGGGATTAAGATGCTAGAGATTTTTTTACTCTTAATGATTTGTAATAAAAATACATATAATGCTATATCACGTGGACGTAAACCCACAAGTTTTGTATGGCTTACATTAGTTCTTTGGTTTATACCTGAATTTATTTGTCTAACAATGGTTTCAATTGCTGGGATAGATAGAATGATAGGTTATCCTTTAGCTTTAATTTGTGGTTGTATTGGTAGTTTTATTTCTTATCTTATCACAAAAAATTGTAAGATAGGAGATTATGTTCCTCAAGACCTTACATGGATTCAAAAATGCTTAAAAAAAAATATTAAACCAATATCACCACCAATGTCAGTAGAGAATTTTACTACTAGTAATACAAAAGGTGGGTTTTTAGCTCAAAAAATATTAGCTATATGTAATATTGTATCAGGTATTTTAATTTCTATAGTTCCCATAATTCTTGGTGGTTTATCATTTGACCCTGAAACTCTTATATTCATAGCAATTGGTATTATACCTATTGTACTTGGAATTTGGTTTTTAATGGCACAAAATTCAAAAGTTAAACCTTATCCTACTTGGATGAATATTACTAATACTTTTACGGCTATTATTTCTACTTTCCCTACATTTATAATGTATTTAATTTTTTGTTTGAGTTGGCTTGAACTCATTTAGTTTAAGTTACCAAACTTCTTTTAATTTTAAGTTTGGTAACTATATAATAAAATACATATTTTTATTGAAGTTCTTCAATGTAAGTGACACCTTCTATACAGCTAAACATTCCTAAAACTTCAGTATGTTGATATGATTTATCCATTTCAATTGTAAGTGTTACAGACACAGAATGATTACCCAAACCTTTAATTTTATTAATTTGAAAATCATATACAATCATATTTTTACTTCTTACTTCTGATAAAAAATTACTTATACTATTTTTATTAGTTTTAGAAAATTCAATATATAATGTCATAATTCTTGATTTAGCACTAATATAACGGTCTAAAAATTGAAGTGAATTCATTACTATAAATAATGCAATACTAAATAAAACAGCTCCTTCATAAAATCCAACTCCAACCGCTAATCCAATAGCTGCCGATGCCCATAAGCCGGCAGCAGTAGTAAGCCCTTTAACTTGATTATGTCCTGTTACAATAATTGTTCCTGCTCCTAAAAAACCAATTCCACTTATTACTTGAGCTGCTATTCTTGTTGGGTCAGAATTGCCAGTATTTTGAACTATATATTGATTAGTAAGCATAACCAAAGTTGAACCAATACATACAATCATATATGTTCTAAGTCCAGCAGGTCGCTTTTTTCTTACTCTATCAATTCCTAAAATTCCACCTAAAATCATTGATAATAATAATCTAAATGTAATGGAAATAATATTTAGTTCACTCAATTACAATTCCCCCTTTGTTTAAGCTATTAAATTATATTAAGTGAAGTGAAAACTTACTTAGCTCCTAAATTTTTATTACTATAAAACATTATAATAGTTATAAATAAAAAATTCAATTTAAATTTTAATCTATATCATAATGTAAAATAGAATGCTTGAACTACTACCATATTGAAGTTACTCTACTTATTACAAAATATTTTCTTAAATAAAATGATTTAAATAAATATAAAAAATATTATTAGAGGGAGATATTGTTGTATATCTTGATAAAATATGATATTATAACGGAAAACTTATTAGCTAGTAATATAAATTAAGCTTTAAAAATTATGTTTAAAAATAAAAAAATGAGATATAGTTTACAGATAAACAAAAGAGAGTGTTTAATATAAAACGATTTAAAATCCATTATATCATTAATCATACAATAAGTTTAATATTAAGATTGGAGTAATTTAATGAAAATAACAGGAATTATTGCAGAATATAATCCATTTCATAATGGACATAAATATCATATAGAGCAATCAAAAAAAATAACAAATTCCGAATATTGTATAGTTGTTATGAGTGGAAACTATGTTCAAAGAGGAGAGCCTGCTATAACAGATAAGTGGACACGTACTAAAATGGCATTACAAAATGGAGCTGATATTGTAATTGAATTACCATGTGTATATGCTACATCAAGTGCAGAATCTTTTGCTTTTGGTGCAGTATCATTATTGAATAGTACTAATATTGTATCAAGTATGTGTTTTGGTTCAGAAACAAATGATATTGAATCTATAAAAAACCTAGCCAATATATTATGTAATGAACCTTATGAATATCAAAATATACTTAAACAAGAATTAAAAAAAGGTCTTGTCTTTCCAGTTGCTAGAGCAAATGCATTGAAACTTTTTACTGGTAATGAATGTGTTTCAAGTCCTAATAATATTTTAGCTGTAGAATATATAAAAGCACTTTTAAAACTAAATAGTAATATACAACCTTTTACAATCAAAAGACAAATAGCAGAATATCATTCTACAGATATATTAGAAAATATAGCTTCTGCTACTGCTATAAGATTAGCTTTAAAAAATAATAATAAAGAACTTTTAAGTAAGGTAATACCTAAAGACAGTTTGGATACTTTTCTTAAATCCATAGAAGAAGGTATAGCCCCTATTTTTTTTGACAACTTTTCTGCATTATTACATTATAAATTAAGAACTAATCAATCCGAACTTTCAGATATACTTGATATAACAGAAGGAATTGAAAATAGAATAATAAATTATGCTAAAACTAACTTTAATATATCTGATATAGTATCAGAAGTAAAAACAAAACGTTATACTTATACAAAAATTCAAAGAGCATTACTTCATATAATACTTGATATAAAAAAAGATGATTTAAAACCTTGTAATTATTTAAGAGTTTTGGGTTTCCGTAAATCTAGTGAACACCTTTTATCTAAATTATATCATAATTCTTTTATTCCTGTAATAACTAATTTAAAAAATTCAAACAAATTATTATTAAAAGATGCTTTAAATATGCTTAACAAAGATATAATTTCAACAGATATATATTATTTAAATAATCCTAACTTAAAACAAAGAAAACCTAATAGAGAATATACTACTCCAATTATCATTGTAACATAAGTTCTATAAGCTACAATATCACTTCTTATAAATAAAATTTACCTTAATAAAGATTTAAAAATAATCAAACAATATTTTAGAGGTGAAAAATATGTTTAAGAATAGAAAAACAAGAAAAGAAACAGAAATAAATCAACAATTAGAAAATCAAAATGAATTTAATAGTGTAACAAACTCTGTTAAGCCTGAAAATCAAAATCAGGAACATAATGCAAAAAAACAAGCGTTAGGACCTAATACAAGAAGATAAATATAAATTATAGCTTTCAATTTTATTAATTATAAAAAATTGGGAGTGATAATTAAATAATTAAATTTTACAATAAATATTTATATTGGTTTTATAATAACATCGATACTTTGATGACCACTCTCAAGGCATTTTTACTATTTTCAACTTTGTTGATTATAATAGTAAAGATGTTTTTTTATTTATAATAGAATATCTCTCAAACATTCCAAATTGAAGTTTAATTCTTGTAGTAATATTACAGATTTTTCGCCATTGCAATAATTTATTAATTCATTTTTGGCTATATTATAGTGATTGATGTTATATATAAATTTAATTTTTATTTACACTATTTTTTTTAAAAGGTCACAATCTTTATATGTATTGTTAATTTATCCTTGAATTTATTATATTCGTTTATATTATTAAGAATCAAAAATCCTTTACACTTGCAACGCAAGTGTAAAGGATTTTTGAAGTCTTATATTTTAGCATAGTACTAATTAAAATATCTAAATTATTTATTTAACACTCCCAAAAATTTATTT
>CAZWZB010000008.1:67456-79812 GCA_964638835.1 uncultured Eubacteriales bacterium
ATAGTACTAATTAAAATATCTAAATTATTTATTTAACACTCCCAAAAATTTATTTAAAATTTACTTAAACACATATGATAAAATATTAAAAAATTTTAGACTTATATGAAATAACTTTTATAAAGTTAAAATACAATTGCTTGCTTAATTAAGTAGTTGTATTTTAATAAAATTTTGTTTATATATTTTTGAAATGTTTCAAAACATTTTCTTAATCTATCTTTAATTAACTAACCTTATTTTGAAAATACATTTAAAATTTTATTTTTAATTATTTCGTAACAATAATGAAACAAATTATTCCAAATATATTATTGATTTTTATAAAGCCTTATAATATACTATATTTATCTAAATTAATTTAGAAATATATTATTTAAGGAGAAAACATATGAAGAAATTTTTAATAATTGTAAGTATAATATCATTATTATCTTTACAATTGGGGGTTGTAAGTGTATATGCAAATAGAACAGTACGACCAAAAGCAGATTATAGTAATAAATTATTAAGAGATATAAATAAAACAGAAGAAGAAAAAGTACCAGATAAAAAATTAGAGGAAGTTATTGAAAAAGTAGAAGAAATAGAAGAGGTTGAGGAAGAAATAAAAGTACGACCAAAAGCAGATTATAGCAATAAATTATTAAAAGATACAAATAAAACAGAAGAAGAAAAAGCACCAGATGAAAAATTAGAAGAAGTTATTGAAGAAATAGAAGAGGTTGAGGAAGAAATAGAAGAAGCTCAAGAGGAAGAAATTGAGGAAATACATGAAAATATAAATGAAAAAAATATAAGAGAGGTAAGAGCAGCATGGATATCATATATAGAATATGCTGAAAATCGTCCGGGATATTCTATAATGATACGAGGACAAAAAGAAGAAGTAGCTAAAGCAAATATTGTTGAAACTTTTAGAGATTTAAAATCAATAGGTATTAATACTATAGTTGCACAAGTACGTCCATTCTGTGATGCTATATATCCTTCGGAACTTTCTCCTACTTCTTTACATATATCTCCTACACCATCTGGAGGAAAACAAGGAGATGAAATTACATGGGATATACTACAATATATGATAGATGTAGCTCATGAAAATGATATGGAAATACATGCATGGTTTAATCCTTACAGAGTTGCATCAAACAATAATTTAGATTTATTAGCAGATAATAATCAAGCAAAAATATGGAAGTTAATGACCGGTAACGAGGCGAATGACTTTACTCAAGAATTTAGACAAAGTAATGGAAGTTTGGGACTTAGTTTAAACCCAGCACGTGATGAAGTAATTGATTATATTGTAGAAGTTGTAAAAGAAGTTGTAGAAAATTATGATGTAGATGGCATACATTTTGATGATTATTTTTATCCTACATTAGATGAATCTTTTGATGGTCAAGCATATGCTGAATATATAGCAGATGGTGGATATTTGGATCGTAATAATTGGAGACTTGCTAATGTAAGTAAATTAATTAAAAAAACATATGATGTTGTTCATTCAGAAACTGCAAAAAATAAAAATTTAGTATTTGGAATTAGCCCACAAGGTAATGTTTCTCAAAATTATAATAGTCAAATGGCTGATGTTAGAAGATGGACTTCAGAACCGGGTTTTATTGATTATATAACTCCTCAAATTTATTATGGATTTAAAAATAGCGGTGCACCATTTACTGAAACAGTTGACGAATGGGCTCAAATGATAGCATTAGATAATGTGAGTTTATATGTTGGTTTACCTGCATATAAAATAGGTACTACTGATTCTTGGGCAGGTGCTGTTGGTAGTGAAGGTTATAACGAGTTTATAACAAACAGTCAAATTTTACAACGTATGATTTTAAAAATACGTAGTGAACAAAGAATAAATGGATATACACTTTTTGATTATCGTTCTTTATTTAAACCAGTAGATTCAATAAAAAGTAAGATACTAAAAGAGCGTGAAGAATTAAAATCACTTAATATGGATTTTCCAAATGTAAACTTTTCACTTGAAACATATGCATTAAATAACTCTAATTTTACTATGGAGTGGGCATTATTAGACGATTGGCAATATTTCCAATGCACTGATAATATGGATTTAACATTACATACAGAAAAGATTTTAATGTCAAAAGGTTTAAAAGTACGTTTTATAGCTGAACCTTTTAAAGAAATTTTATTTGTTATTGAAGACGGGGAAATAAAAGTAAGTATACCAGAAGTTATTAAAGAACTTGAATAAATAAAAAAAGTTAGACTGGTGTTTTCACCAGTCTTTATTTAATATTATAGCTGTAAATTTAATCCTATTGGACAATGATCTGACCCTGTTATATTTGAGTGGATTATTGCATCTTTAATTTTTGATTTTAAATCATCTGAAACACAAAAATAATCTATACGCCATCCAACATTTTTACTACGAGCATTCCCCATATATGACCACCAAGTATATGCATCTTCTTGATTTGGATATAAATATCTATATGTGTCTACAAAACCTGCTTCTATAAGTTTATTGAACTTATCTCTTTCTTCATTTGTAAAACCAGCACTTTTTTTATTAGTTTTAGGATTCTTTAAATCTATTTCATTGTGAGCAACATTCATATCACCACATACAATAACAGATTTAATTTTATTTAAATTAGTAAGATATAATCTAAAATCATCTTCCCATTCCATTCTATATTCAAGCCTTGCAAGTTCTCTTTGTGAATTAGGTGTATATACTACTACAAAATAAAAGTTATCATATTCTAATGTAATAACTCTACCTTCTGTATCATGCTTTTCTATATTTATACCATATAAAACATTTATAGGCTTAACTTTAGTAAATATCGCTGTGCCTGAATATCCTTTTTTTTCAGCAGAATTAAAATATTGATAATAATTTTCTAATTCTAAATCTATTTGATTTTGTTGAAGTTTAGTTTCTTGTATAGCAAATATATCTGCATTTACTTCATTGAAAAATTCAACAAACCCTTTTTGTATGCAAGCACGAAGACCATTTACATTCCATGAAATTAATTTTAACATTTTTTACTCCTTTGTAATGTTTGAGTTTATAACATTTATATGTTTTATTCTATCACTTTCTTCCGATTTTTTAGCATCATTCCATTTAGTCATATCACCAACTAAATAGCCTGTTATTCTTCGTATTCTTTCAAAAGGTAAATCATTTGTTTCTATACGACCACATTTTGGACATTCATTTTCTATAACACCATGATATCCACAAGCAGGGTCTCTATCAATAGGATGATTAATTGAACCATATCCAATACCTGAACTAGCCATACATTTTATTATATCCTCAAATGCATCTAAATTTTGCATTAGATTACCTTCTAATTCTATATATGATATGTGACCTCCGTTACAAAGATTATGATATGGTGCTTCTATTCTTATTTTATCAAAAGCACTTATATGATAATAAACTGGTACATGAAAAGAGTTTGTATAATAATCTTTATCTGTTACACCTGGTATAATACCAAATCTTTTTTTATCTATACTTACAAATCTACCAGACAATCCTTCAGCTGGTGAAGCTATTAGTGAGAAGTTCATATTATATTTTTTAGTAGCTTCATCCATTCGCTTTCTCATATAAGCCACTATTTCTAAACCGACTTTTTGTGCATTATCTGATTCACCATGATGACAGCCAGTAAGTACCTTCAATGTTTCAGCAATTCCTATAAAGCCCATTGTAAGTGTGCCATGCTTTATAACTTCTCTTATTTCGTCATTTGATTTCAATTTATCTGAATTAATCCATACTCCTTGACCCATAAGAAATGGAAAATTTTTAACTTTTTTCTTAGCTTGAATTTCAAAACGTTCTAATAATTGTTCTATAACTAAATCTATGGTTTCATCTAATCTATTGTAGAATTTATTTATGTTTCCGCGTTCAATAAGTGCGATAAATGGTAAATTAATTGATGTAAAACTAAGATTTCCTCTACCATAAGTTATAGAGTTTTCAGGACTGTAAGAATTATTCATTACCCTTGTACGGCAACCCATATATGCAACCTCATACATAGGATTATTAATTTCATTTTTATTAAATTCTGCATCCAGAAAGCTAAAATTAGGAAATAAGCGTTTGGCACTTACTTTACAAGCTAATTTAAACAAATCATAATTAGGGTCATTTGGCTCAAAGGACACACCTTTTTTTACTTTGAATATTGATATTGGGAATATAGGAGTCTCATTATTACCTAATCCTCTTTCTGTTGCAAGTAAAACATTTTTTATTACCATTCTACCTTCTGCACTTGTATCTGTGCCAAAATTTATACTACTAAATGGTACCTGTGCCCCAGCTCTGGAATGCATTGTATTTAAATTGTGTATAAATGCCTCCATTGCTTGAAAAGTTCTTTCATTTGTTTCTTCAGTAGTACATTTACAAGTAAAGGATTGTATCTTAGAAATAAGGTTTTTATTTTCTTCATCTAATACATTTAAAAGGTATTCATTTTCTGCTTTTACATATTCTTTATTCATTTCAAGTGTAGGCTTTATACCTGTTTTTTCTATAGTTTTTAAAACACACTCCTTAGCAATTTCAATTGCTCTTTCGTGTGTTATATTACATAAAAGTTCTATGGCTTTAGCCATACTAAGCTTATACAATTTTAAATATGTTTTTGCTACACCCGGAGCTAAACCATAATCAAAGTTTGGTATTGATTGTCCTCCATGCATATCATTTTGATTGCTTTGTATTGCTATAGCAGCTAAAGATGCATAACTTATTATATCTTGTGGTTCTCTTAAATGCCCATGTCCTGTGCTGAAACCATCTTTAAACAGTTTTAATATATCTATTTGACAACAGGTCATTGTTAATGTTAGAAAATCTAAATCATGTATATGAATAATACCATCCTTATGAGCTTTTGAATGTTTGGGATTTAACACATACATATGATAAAATTCTTTAGCTCCTTCTGAACCATATTTTAGCATAGCTCCCATTGCAGTGTTCCCATTTACATTTGCATTTTCACGCATCAAATCATTATCTTCAGCAGATTGAAATGTAATACCTTGATATGTCTTCATAAGTCTTGAATTACTTTCTCTTTCACGAGTGCGATTAGAACGATATAAAATATATTCTTTAGCTGTTTTTGCATGTCCTGTTTCAATTAATGTTTTTTCAACTATATCTTGAATTTCTTCTACACTAGGACATTCATCTTTTGAATAGTTTTTATATAGATAATTAACAACTTTATCTGAAATATTTTCAGCTATACTATAGTCATCTCCCCCAACTGCTTCAGCTGCTTTATATATAGCTCTTGTTATTTTCTCCTTATTAAAATTTGCTATTCTTCCATCACGCTTTTTAATATTTGATACCATTATTATCTTCCTCTCGTTTTTCTTCTAAAAGTTTGCCTAATTCTTTCATAAAAGTGTCTATATCTTTAAAATGTTTATATACAGAAGCAAATCGAACATATGCAACTTCATCTAAATTTTTAAGTTTATCCATAACCATTTCACCAATACAATTACTTTCTACTTCTTTATCTAAAGAGTTAAGTAATTTGTTTTCTATTTCATCAATTAGACTTTCAATAGCTTGCATAGACACTGGTCGTTTATTGCAAGATTTTACAATTCCATTACACAATTTTTGTCTATCAAAAGTTTCTCTTGTTCCATCTTTTTTGATAACAGCAACTGGTATAATATCAATCTTTTCGTACGTATTAAATCTTTTTTCACATTTTTCACACTGTCTACGTCGACGAATACTATTGTTTTCAACTACTGACCTTGAATCAATAACTCTTGTATCTTCGTGATTACAAAATGGACATCTCATGTATATTACTCCTTAATTTAATAATAAACTTTAAGTTTTGCTTAAAGAAATAAATTTAAAATAATAAAACTTATTAAACTAAGTTTAATAAGCATAATCATAAAAAAACAATATATTGTGTTTTACTAAGTATAAGACACAATATATTGTTTTGCAAACAGACTATATTTCTATTTTTAAATAAATTCAAATAAATTTTTAAATCTACCCCGTATAAGCTTTGTAATTTAAAAAATTAAAGTAATTTTAATCCATATAATATAGCATTTGTTACAAATATTAACATTATTTAAAGTTAAATTATAATTTGGGTAATAACCATTATTTATTTTTGAGAGTGATTAATTAAAGATGCATAAGAAAGTATTTTGAAATATTCTAAAAATCCATCAAATTATTTTATTTATAATTTTTCACTTAACCATGTAATTTTCAAGCTCTAAGGTTATCCATTCTTTTTACACTATTTTTTTAATATAAACTTTAACTATTTTTTTTTACTGAGAATTCATTGTAAAATTAATAAAAATAGTATCAATAAAATAATATAAAGAGGCAAAAATCCTTTACACTTGCATTGCAAGTGTAAAGGATTTTTGAACTTAATTTTAACTAATAAATCTATATTAAGAATTAATTTATTTAAAATATCTTTACTTTGTTATTCCTATCATAATTTTAGAATTTCCTATACAAACAATTTGAATTGAATAATTTTCTATTAAATCATTTTTAGTAATACTTAGAACGGTGTTGTCAAGGTAGTTTCAAAAAATATTTTCAACGATTTTTTTTAACACAATAAGTTAGTCTTATCTCCTGTAATGCTCCATTTTATTTTTAGATTATGGTAACTTAGGTGATGTTTTTGGTAACTTAGGAAAAATCGCTTGTATTTGAATTTAGATGCATCTATACTATGAATATAGCAGTTAGGAGGTATGCTAATTGAAAATAAACATAAATATTGATAGTCACTTTAAAGAAACTGAAATTACAATTAACTGTGGTCAAATGAGTGGGGAATTGGAAAAAGTAATTGCTTCTCTCAAGGCATTAGATTTTAAGCTAACAGGCACAAAAAACAATCAGACATATCTTTTGGATGCTTCTGAAATTCTTTATATTGATACGACTGACAAAAGGACATTTCTGTATACACAAGCAGATGTGTATGAAAGTTCACTTAAGCTATATGAACTTGAAGAACTTTTATCTGCAAATGTTTTTTTTCGTGCCGGAAAGTCCAGTATTATTAATTTTAACAAGATTAAATCATTAAAATCAGATATTGACGGCCGACTTATTGTTACAATTGAAAACAATGAAAAGCTAATCGTCTCAAGACAATATGCGACATTTGTAAAAAATAAATTAAGGAGGAATGAATAATGGACGAAAATAAAAGCGTGGTTGTTGAGTTTTTTAAGCAAGTATTGATTACTTTTGCCACCGCTGTCATTGCGGTGTCTATTGTGGGATGGTTTGTGGGCGATACCACAAAGGAAATAGGCGGTTTGTTAAGCTTAGGGCGTGATGGCTTATCCTATTCATCGTTGCTACAAATTTTCATTTTTTCATTGACACCTGCAGGAATTAAAACTTTGCTATTTTCCAATTTTTTTGCTAAAAGGATGTTGCTACTCTGGAGAACGACATTAATGTTTATATTATCATTCATAATGGCAGTGTTGCTCTCTATGATGTTTGGTTGGTTCCCTATTGGAAGTTGGCAAGCATGGCTCAGTTTTTTAATTTCAATAACTGTATGCTTCGCAATTGGTATACTTTTTATGGTAATAAAAACAAAATTAGAGGACAAAAAATACAGCAAACTTTTATCCAATTATAAGGCAAAACAAAATAAAGAAAGTGGTGAATAATTATGAGTATTGCAATTAGTGTTGATGACTTAATAAAGAGTTATGGCAACAATCCTGTAATCAAAGGTATATCTTTTGATGTAACACAAGGTGAGATTTTCGCATTGTTAGGTACTAACGGTGCTGGAAAGACAACAACACTTGAATGTATTGAAGGTTTGCGAAAATATAACAGTGGAACTATTACTATAAATGGCAACATGGGAGTGCAACTTCAATCCTCATCACTTCCCTCAAATATTAAAGTTTCTGAAGCAATGAAATTATTTTCAAAATGGAATAAAGTGTCCATTGATAACACTTTATTCACCACATTTGGACTTTATGAACTTAAAAATAAGCAATATAAGGATATGTCAACAGGGCAAAAACGCCGTTTGCATTTAGCACTTTCTCTCATAGGAAACCCTGATATTATTTTCCTTGATGAACCTACTGCTGGGCTTGATGTTGAGGGCAGAGTGTCACTCCATGAACAAATACGAAAACTGAAAGAGCAAGGCAAAACAATCATTATGGCAACCCATGATATGGCAGAAGTAGAGAGCCTGTGTGATAGAATAGCCATTCTTAAAGATGGTAATATAGCTTTTCTTGGAACGGCAAGTGAGTTAACAGTACAGATAGGTATGCAATGCACAATTCATGTAAAAACAGATAAAGGTGAGGATACCTTTACATCTGACAATATCGGCGAAACCTTGTTCACACAGCTTGAAAATTATAAACAAAAAAAAATTGCCGTAATTGATGTAAAAATTGAGCGAGCTACACTTGAACAACGTTTTATGGACATAGCAAGGGAGGGAAAATAATGAATATATTTTTGTATGGTGTCGGTCTGCAATGGAAACTTGATCTAAGAAATAAAGGAGTATTTATTACTTACTATGTAGTACCATTGGTGTTTTTTATCTTTATGGGAGGCATTTTTACATCAATAAATCCGATGGCAATCGAAACATTAATTCAATCAATGACAGTGTTTGGTGTTACAATGGGAGCGATACTTGGCTCACCTACTCCGCTTGTGGAGTTGTATAGCAGTGAAATCAAAAAAGCATATAAAATAGGAGGCATTCCTTTATGGGTGGGGGCTGTCAACAATTTTCTATCAGCATTTGTCCATTTGTTCATTATGAGTGTGGTAATATTTATTATCTCTCCAATTGCCTTTAATGCAACAGTTCCGTCCAATGTACCATTATATTTTTTATCTCTTGCTATTTTTATTGCAGTATGTTTAAGTGTTGGAACTACACTTGGATTATTTGTAAAAAATACATCAAAACTTACAATGTTATCACAGCTTATTTTCCTGCCGTCACTTATGTTGTCGGGTATTATGTTTTCTATCGATTTGTTACCAAAACCACTTGAACTAGTTGGCAAAGTATTCCCTGCTACATGGGGTTTTAAGCTGATGTCAAGCGTACAGTTTGATATTTATTTGCTGACACCACTTATAATAATTTTTGTCGCTACAATTGTATTAAGTGGATATAGATTATCCAAAATTAGAGTTGAATAGAATATACATAAATATAAAGTTTTTATAATATCAGTGGATTTCAGTTAGCCCTTTCTGACAAATTCATTCACATTATGAAATAAAGCTACTTATAATATGTTCCAGTTCTATTCTTTAAATCGGTATTTAAACTGCTAAGGATAGTGTAGGGGACGGCGTCCCCTACACATATTATTCTTTACTTAATACTCTCATAAATTTTAATAATAAAATATTAATATTTAATAACTCATCCAATCCCAATCAACAATTTCTTTTAATTTCATTCCAACTATTGAATTTGTATCATATTCTTTTGATACTTCTTCTGAATTATGATCATATAAATAAAACTTTTCTTCAATTATTTCATATTCAAATGTATTTTCATTTAATCTTGTAACAACATAATATTGAAACCTATATTGTGTGTAGTCTAATATTGAATTCAACTGTTCTTCTGTACCTTCTTTAAAATGAATGTAATTATCTGATATTTCTTCAATCATTGTTAATACTCCATCAATATATTTATATGTATAAAACCAGCGGTCATAAGCTGAACCCCTATACCATGAATAAATGAGTTGTTTTTCTTCATCAAATGTTGGAAGTCCTAATAAGCTAAGTTCATTATTTACTACAAAACAATTTTTATCTTTATCCCATAATAAATAAAAATGACCACTATTCCAATAATCCATTGGAGTAAAATGTATTTCAATATCTTTATAACCATCAAAATTTGCATCTATAAATTCTATTCTCAAAACACTACCTGAAATATAATCAAAAAAATCATAATCTGAAAGATAAAATTTATTAATAACTTCATTAGTATCTGAATTAATAATTAATAATTCTTCATTTTTATAATTATAATCATCATCATAATCATCTTCTTCTTTATATCCTTTAACTTTAAAAATTAATGTTGATATTTCAGGATTAATCTTTGTATTTATCTCATATGAAAAACTATTATCTTCATTTTCTTTTCTATTAAAAATAAAAACTTTATCTTCAAAATTAAGTTTTTGGTTTGCTAAATTAAAAATTTCACTATCCATATAATTTCTATCATTTGAATAAAACCATATTTTATTATCTACAGGATGCCAAATATAAATCATATTTTCATTAGTAACTAAAATATAAAAATATAAATACCCCATTGTTGGCATATGTATACTATATAAATTTTCATTAAGTAATTCTATTTTATTTATATAACCATCATGTGCAGTTAAATTAAAATCCATATATGTATCATAATCTAATAACTCTTTTATCCTGTTTTCAACAACTTGGTTTGGTACCAAAAGTTTATAATCTTCTGCATTAGTATATACAGGCTCTTCTTTTGTATATTCACCAGCAATTGTTACATTTGCTCCTAGTGGTAAACTTATTTGTTTATCAAAGAATGGTACTGACAAAATATTATTCTCCAAAGTAAATTCAATTTCCGTTTCAGTAATATAACCATAGTCATCAATCTCATTACAAATTGCTTTATTTTTTTCTACAAATTTAGCTTTTGCTTCAAAATAACCTGTGTGAGAAAAATAAAGAGCCTCCACCGTAAAATCAAATCCTTCTTCTGTTACATTAGTAATTGTAATAGTAGATGGCATACCACTATGAATATTTGTTCTTTCCCATTCTCCAGCAAATAATTCATTAACGTTTGATTGTGTGTTTGTTGATGTTTGTACAATATTTTCTTCTAAAATTGGCATTACATAAATTTTTTTGGAAGAGCTTATAACGAATATTACTAAAATTAAAAATATTAATTTATACATCTTAAACCACCTCTGTTTTTATAATAGTGTAATTATATAATAATATAATGTAAATTAAATTGGTCGGCAAAGCATTCCCTGCTACATGGGGTTTTAAGCTGATATCAAGCATATAGTTTGATATCTATTTGATGATACCACTTATAATAATTTTTGTCGCTACAATTGTATTAAGCGGATATAGATTATCCAAAATTAGAGTTGGATAGTCATTTTATTGACATCAGTTAATTAGGGCTTTCTGACGAATTTATTCACCATATTGAATAAAGCTACTTATACTATGCTTCGAGTTTTATTCTTTAAATCGATATTTAAACTGCTTCAAAGTGGATTTTTACCTACATTATTGTACACCTAAAACCCTAATTATTATGGAATTCTCGGCATAAGTGTATGATAGTGTAGGTTAATTTAATTCTCTTAAGTATACTCAAAAGAATTTTCATCTTGAAAAACAGCACTTATGCTCTTATAAATACTTCATTATAGTAGTAGTAATATTAATTATAAATTTTAATAATTAAACATTAATATTTAATAACTCATCCAATCCCAATCAACAATTTCTTTTAATTTCATTCCAATTACTGAATTTGCATCATATTCTTTTATTACTTCCCATGAGTTAAGATCTATTAAACAGAACTTTTCTTCAATTATTTCATACTCAAATGTATTTTCATTTAATCTTTTAACTATATAATATTCAAAGTAATATTCAAAATCATGTTGTGGGTAGATAATTTGAACTATTGAAGCTAGTTGTTCTTCTGTATCTTCTTTAAAATGAACTAAAATATCTGATATTTTTTCAATCATTGTTAATACTCCATCAATATATTTATGTGTATAATTCCAGTGGTCACAAGCTGAACCTCTAGTTATTGAATAAATGAGTTGTTTTTCTTCATCAAATGTTGGAAGTCCTAATAAGTTTAAGTTAAGTTCATTATTTACTACAAAACAATTTTCATCTTTATCCCACAACAAATAAATATAATGCTGATTCAAACTACCATATGGAGTATCAAATATTTGAATATCTTTATAACCATCAAAATTTGTATCTATAAATTTTATATCCAAAACACCACCTAGAATATCCTTATTAAAAAGAGTATAATCTGAAAGATAAAATTTATTAATAACTTGATTAGTATCTGAATTAATAATTAATAATTCTTTATTTTTATAATTATCTTCTTCTTTATATCCTTTAACTTTCAAAATTAATGTTGATATTTCAGGATTAATCTTTGTATTTATCTCATATGAAAAAC
>CAZWZB010000008.1:79912-86931 GCA_964638835.1 uncultured Eubacteriales bacterium
AAAATTAATGTTGATATTTCAGGATTAATCTTTGTATTTATCTCATATGAAAAACTATTATCTTCATTTTCTTTTCTATTAAAAATAAAAACTTTATCTTCAAAATTAAGTTTTTGGTTTGCTAAATTAAAAATTTCACTATCCATATAATTTCTATCATTTGAATAAAACCATATTTTATTATCTACAGGATGCCAAATATAAATCATATTTTCATTAGTAACTAAAATATAAAAATATAAATACCCCATTGTTGGCATATGTATACTATATAAATTTTCATTAAGTAATTCTATTTTATTTATATAACCATCATGTGCAGTTAAATTAAAATCCATATATGTATCATAATCTAATAACTCTTTTATCCTGTTTTCAACAACTTGGTTTGGTACCAAAAGTTTATAATCTTCTGCATTAGTATATACAGGCTCTTCTTTTGTATATTCACCAGCAATTGTTACATTTGCTCCTAGTGGTAAACTTATTTGTTTATCAAAGAATGGTACTGACAAAATATTATTCTCCAAAGTAAATTCAATTTCCGTTTCAGTAATATAACCATAGTCATCAATCTCATTACAAATTGCTTTATTTTTTTCTACAAATTTAGCTTTTGCTTCAAAATAACCTGTGTGAGAAAAATAAAGAGCCTCCACCGTAAAATCAAATCCTTCTTCTGTTACATTAGTAATTGTAATAGTAGATGGCATACCACTATGAATATTTGTTCTTTCCCATTCTCCAGCAAATAATTCATTAACGTTTGATTGTGTGTTTGTTGATGTTTGTACAATATTTTCTTCTGAAATTGGCATTACATAAATTTTTTTGGAAGAGATTATTACTAATGTTATTAAAATTAAAAATATAAATTTGTAAATCTTAAACCACCTCTGTTTTTATAATAGTGTAATTATACCATAATTAATATATGATTTAAACAATCTTTAACTTAAAACTCTGTTTTTTTATTATAGAATAATATAATGTAAATTTAATGTTCCATTTCTTACTATTATTGCATATTATAAATTAGTATCTCAAGTGTTGTTTAATTTAGTTAACGGCATAGTAATAGGCAAATTTAGCTGTATTATTGTGTGCTACATTTAACCCTAAAAATCCTACCCTGTATGCTATCACAGAAAATTGAAACTTTCTTGAATACTGAAAATAATTTTTTAATTGAATAAATATTGTAGTAATGACGAGTTTGTTAAGGTATCCATAAAGTTAACAAATCCCGGGTAATTGTTGAATTTATTGGTCAAATGATTGTGGAAATCTAATGTATGCATCATAGTTATTTGCTTATAGAATAAGTTATTACTACTTATACTTAAGAAAAAGGAATAAAAAATACACGGCTAAAGCTCCGGAGTTAAATTTAAAATCCTAAGTTTTTATAATAAAACAATACATAACAATTTTATAATGAAATTATATTTTAAGAATAACTACAAATTTGCTAATATATATGGTATATTTAGTAACATTGAAAACTATTTATGAAAATGATTTTTTATTCAAAAAAGATTTATTAAAAATTTAGACTACAAATAAAAATAGTACAAACACTATTCATAGAGATAAAAAATAAAAAGATAGAAAAAGACGACCAAATGCAAGGTCGTCTTTTTCTATCTTTTTATATAGATAACTAAGAGTTACATAATTCTTAATTTTCTATTGTTTTAATAGTATCCATAATATAATTTGCAAATTCTTCAGAAGTTGCTCCAGTATCTCTACCAGTCATAACAAATTTCTTTTCTTTTTGAGTACATATTTCAAGAGCTTCCTCTAATTTTTTACTTTCATTAACATATCCAATATGTGCTAATAACATTGCACCTGCACGTATTACACTTGATGGGTCAGCGTATTTGTCTCTACCCTCTTCTACCATACGAGGAGCAGAACCATGTATAGCTTCAAACATTGCATAACGTTTTCCTATATTTGAACTACCTGCTGTTCCAACACCACCTTGGAATTCCGCTGCTTCATCAGTTAAAATATCTCCATATAAATTAGGTAATACAAATACTTGAAAATCTTTTCTTCTTTTTTCATCTACAAGCTTAGCAGTCATAATATCTATGTACCAGTCATCTGCTTGTATTTCAGGATAATCTTTAGATATTCTTTTAAATGTATCTAAAAATTTTCCGTCTGTTGTTTTAATAATATTAGCTTTTGTAACAGCTGTAACTCTAGTTTTACCATTAGCTTTAGCAAATTCAAAAGCTGCTCTTATAATTCTATCACAACCATCTTGTGTAACAACTGTAAAGTCTACTGCTAAATCTTCATTTACATTTACACCATAACTTCCAACAGCATAAGCTCCCTCTGTGTTTTCCCTAAAAAATGTCCAGTCTATTCCTTGTTCTGGTATCTTTACAGGGCGTACATTTGCAAATAAGTCTAATTCTTTTCTCATAGCAACATTTGCACTTTCAACATTTGGCCATGGGTCACCTTTTCTTGGTGTTGTTGTAGGTCCTTTTAATATAACATGACATTTTTTTAATTCTTCTAATGTGTCATCTGGTATAGCTTTTTGAACTTCAGCACGTCTTTCAATTGTAAGTCCTTCTATAACTCTAAATTCAATTTTTCCTTTATTTATATCATCAGCTAATAAAAATTCAAGTATTCTTTGAGCTTGGGCTGTTATGGCTTCCCCTATACCATCACCACCACATACACCAATTATAATTTTGTCAAGTTCTTTATAATTAATAAAGTCTCCTTCTTCTTTCATTTGTGCTACTCTTTGTAATTGTTGTTCTAAAAGTTTACCAAACTTTTCTTTTGCTAATTCAATTTGTGAATTCATTTTTAATCCTCCTATTTATATATAAATATCTATAAAATTTTATAATTAAAGATATTTTAAAATCCGTTAGTTTAATTAATTATTTTGTTTTTGTTCATTCCTAATTTTTGTTGAATATCATTAGATAATGGATAAATTTTTTCATCTGGTAAAAATAATTTGCCTTTATTTGTATTACCACTAATTTTTAATTTATATATTTTATTTACCAATTTAGAAATATCTTCTATACTTTCTATCCATAAATCATTAAATTCTTGTATTAGATGACGGCTTATACCAATTTGTATAGACCTATACTCTAATTTATTTCCGTATATATCCCTTTCAGGGTCCCACTGAACATTTATTCTTGCAGACTTTTTAAGTTTATTCCACTCATCAGAATCTTTATATACATTCTTTTCAGGACTTGTAAGTATAGCTTCTAATAAAGCTTTTTCAAAATAATCCCTTTTAATTTTTATAGCCAAGATACATTCTTGATTTGGTTTCTTTCCCCAACCACTTCTTTCCATCATCCATAAAAAAGAAGGTTTAATCCATGTCATTCTATTAAAAGAAAAGGGTTCAGAAAATTTATTTTGTTCACTTGCTTTTTGTCCAATAATTTTATTGTATGCTTGATATACTGTTATAGTATTTTCATTATAAACTGCTCTTATTTCATATAAATCGGGCATACATTACCTCCAAACGTTTTACATAAAAGCTGATAATTAAATATCAACTTTTATATTTTAAACTTATTACTTTTATAAGTTTGTTTCTTTATAAAAGTTAATTAAACAACCAGCTAAAATAATTTTTCTTTCATCATCTGTTAAGTCTGATATTTCAAGTGTAAATTCTTTTAATTCATCTTTTACTACATATGCTTTTATTTGTTTAGATTTATTTTCGATAGCTGTCTTTATTTCTGGTATAAATATGAAATCATCTTTTTCAAATGGTAATTTATCTTTAAATATAAAAGGTAACATACCCCAATTAATAAGATTTGAACGATATCTTTTTGTAGCATATTCTACTGCTATATTTGCAAACCCACCTAATACTTTTTGACAACTAGCAGCTTGTTCACGAGCAGAGCCATCTCCCGGTTTGATTGCATATATAACACTTCCAACTGCTGTTTTAAGTGCATCTATGTTAAAAGTTTTATTTATTGTTTCAAATGCTTTCTTATAATCAACATTTACTTCTAATGGATTTTCATTTTTTAACCTAGCTGTTTCTGATTTTTGAATTTGTTTAGCAGCTCCTACATAATTAGGGTCTTTGCGTGAAAGTGTAAATTCAGCAAGTCCTAATGGATTAGAACGATAAGAAGATGTTTCCCCTGATGGTATGAGTTCATCTGTTGTAGTTACAGGGTCTAATATAACAGACGCAACCTTAAGTACAATATTGTCTGTAAGAGCTGACATTTCAGGCCATGGAGTTATATTTGGACCATATTTAATTTCAACTGTATCATCTGGTTTATTAAATCCATTATAAATACGATTATCATAAACATCTTTTTTGAAATAATATTTAGGTTTACTAAAGTTAACATCTATATCTGTAGCAGGAGTAAGTTGTCCTTTGTTTAAAGCTGTTGCTGCTATTGAACGTGCATCCATAAGTGCAACTGAAGCTATTTGTCCATTACTTGGTTTTGAACCTTCTCTATTAGGGAAATTTCTAGTAGTATGTCTTATACTTAAACTGTTGTTTGATGGCACATCACCAGCACCAAAACAAGGTCCACAAAAAGCACTTCTTATAACTGCTCCTGCTGTTGCAAGTTTACTTATTGCTCCATTTTCAATTAATGATAAGAATATAGGTTGGCTTCCTGGATAAACACTAAGTGAGAAAGTATCTGTACCAACTGAACCATTTGCTAAAATATCTGCTGTATCGCAAATATTTTCATAAGTTCCACCTGCACAACCTGCAATAACTCCTTGCTCGATATACAGTTTACCATTTTTTATTTTATCTTTCAACATAAATTTGATTTTTGTATTATCTAATTGTTGTTGAGCGGTCTTTTCGACATTATCTAATATATCTTCTAAATTTTTATTTAAATCTTCTATTGCATATACATTACTTGGGTGGAAAGGCATAGCAATCATAGGTTTAATTTTAGATAAATCTACATAAACCATTCCATCATAATAAGCTATTTCTTTAGGATTTAATTCTTCATATTCTTCTGGTCTGTTATGTGTTTGATAATATTCTTTAACTTTTTCATCAGTTATCCATATAGAAGAAAGACAAGTAGTTTCAGTAGTCATTACATCAACTCCCATACGGAAATCAACACTAAGATTTTTAACACCATCTCCTACAAATTCCATAACTTTATTTTTAACATAACCATTTTCAAAAACTGCACCTATAATAGCTAATGCAACATCTTGAGGTCCTACTCCTAAGTTTGGTGAGCCAGTTAAATAGATACCAATTACTTCTGGCATATCTACATCATAAGTTTTATTTAAAAGTTGTTTTACAATTTCAGGGCCTCCCTCTCCAATAGCCATAGTACCCAAAGCACCATAACGAGTATGACTGTCAGAACCTATAATCATTTTACCACAACCACTCATCATTTCACGCATATAAGAATGTATTACTGCTTGATGGGCTGGAACATAAATACCACCAAATTTTTTACAAGCAGATAAACCATACATATGGTCATCTTCGTTTATAGTACCACCAACAGCACAAAGCGTATTATGACAATTTGTAAGTACATAAGGTATAGGGAAATTTTTTAAACCACTAGCCATTGCCGTTTGTATAATACCAACATAAGTAATATCATGTGATGCACAAGCATCGAATTTAATTTTAAGTTTATCCATATCAGATGATGTATTATGTGCTTTTAAGATTGAATAAGCAATTGTATTTTTACTAGCTTCTTCTTTTGATATTTCTTTACCAGTTTTAGATTTTATCTCTTCATAAGCATTATTATTATCCTCTACTATATCTTTACCATTTAATAGATATACAGGACTATTATATAATTTAATCATTTTATCGCTCCTAAATTTATTTTTTATTATAACCACTGGATAAAAGCTGTTTTATCATTTGAATTATAACCAGCTTTTTTATAAAAATTTAATGTGCTTTCTTTTTTACTTCCTGTTAAAAGCATAATCTTATAACAATTATTTTGTTTAGCAATATTTTTTGCAAAGTTTAAAACTAGCATTCCATAACCTTTGTTACGATACAATTCATCTGTAATAACATTTTCAATTAATGCATATGGTTGTTGGTTATGAGTTAGGTTTGGTATAATATTTATTACACAAGAAGAAACGATCTTTTCATCAATACACCCAACAATTATATGATGGTTTTTAGATGAGATAATTTCATTCCATAAATTTGATATGTTTTCGTTTAAGATTGGCATACTATTATTATGTAATTGAGTATATAATAATAATAGTTGTTTTAAATCTTCTTCATTTACTTTTGCTTCACGAATTTCAAATGCCATAATTATCACCTTGTAGTAAATTTATTTTATTAGTTATAACCATTGAATAAAGGCTGTTTCATTATGGGAATTATAACCCATTTTTTTACAGAAGTCATAATCTCTTTTTTCAAAAAATTTATAACCAGCTTTTTTAAAAAAGCTCAATATTTTTTCTTTCTCGTTTTTTATAAAAAGAACAATTTTATCACAATTATTTTGTTGTGCAATACTCTTTGCAGAGTTTAAAATTAATGTACCATAGCCCTTGTTACGATATAATTCATCTGTAATAACGTTTTCAATTACTGCAAATGGCTGTCTTTGTGATTTTATAAACAATGGTCGTTTTTCTGGTATAATAAGTATTGTACAGCAAGAAACAATTTTTTCATCCATACATCCAAAGATTATATACTGATTTTTGTTATTTTTAGCGTAAGAAATAGATACTTTCCATGAATTTAATATGTCTTCGTTTAAACTTGGCATATCATCATATAGTTGATTATAAAATAATAATAATTGTTTTAAATCTTCTTCATTCGCTTCTGCTTCACGAATTTTAAACGCCATGATTATCACCTTAATTATTTGTATTTAAGTAAATTTGAAGAATTATATATTAAATAATTCTGTTAGGTCTAATTTAAATTGTAACATGTTTGC
>CAZWZB010000008.1:87031-108772 GCA_964638835.1 uncultured Eubacteriales bacterium
CTATTATCTCCAACTTTATGTTGCATTGTAATGCTACCTATATTTAGACTGCCTTTTTTGTAATGTAGATATTCTCTTTTGGATAATAGTTTAAAACTTCATTCATGGATTTCATGCCAATTATTAAATTTGTTTGCTATATCTTGTTCCTTTTTAAATCCATTTTTTGCTGTTTGAGAACCTAAATCTTTTAAATTTATATAATAACTCCTTTTATACTTTCTACTATTTTAAGTATAATAAATTGTAAAATATCAATAACAACTGAATTTCCAAATTGCGTATAAGCTTTGTTAGGTGAAATTTTATACCAATCGGGATATCCCATAATTCTAGCACATTCACGAGGATGTAATTTTCTAATTTTTCCGTTTACTAAATAACCACCTGTCTTAGCAAAAATACCTCCTCCATAAGCTGACAATGTTATTGCAACTCCTTTTGTACTATAGATTCTTTCACCTTGTCCACCTTTATTTACAATTCCAAGTCTAATAGGCTTATTACTATATGTATCATCAGATTTATTATTCATATATATATCAGTTCGATTAACTATACAATTTTGTATTAAATTTTCATTGGTTAATAAATAATCTTCAAGATGATTTGTTAATTCAAATGGAGTAGGGAATTCAAAATTATGTATATTATAATCTTTCCTAAAACAAACAATATATATTCTTTCTCTTTTCTGTGCTATTCCATAATCAGAAGCATTTAAAACTTTATAGTAAACGTCATAACCTAAATTAACAAGGGTTTCTTTTACAAAATTAATTGTTTCACCATTATTATGTGTTAGAAAATTTTTAACATTTTCCAAGAATATAATTGAAGGAGTATGATATGTTACAATTCTAACAATATCAAAAAACAATTTACCTCTATCATCATTAAATCCATTTTGTTTTCCACTAATAGAAAAAGCTTGACAAGGAAAACCAGCACATAGAAAATCATGTTTTGGTATTTCTGTTTCATTTATTTTTGTTATATCTCCTTTAGGCATATCTAAAAAGTTATTATAATAGACTTGTTGTGCATCTTTATCCACTTCAGAAGCAAATAAACATTTGCCTCCAAAACTCTCCATAGCAATTCTAAATCCACCTAAACCAGAAAATAAATCTATAAAAGTTATATCTTTTAAACTTTTTTTAGATATATCTATCATTAATAGTTCCTCCATTACTTATAAAAACAATATAAATTAAGGCTACTTGAATTTAAATTATAACATAGTTTAATTTAATTTTCTATATTATTGTTTATTTTTAATATTAATATTTAACTTGTAATTATTCAATCTTTAATGAATTTAAGTTTTTATATTATTAAGATTTAAATAAAAAAGATGAAATACATTTTTTTATTTCATCTTTTTTTATTTATTATTGACTTTTTATATTTATTTAATTTTACATACCACCATCAATTGTTATAATTTGTCCTGTGATGAAATTATCTGATGCTAAAAACAAAGCAAGCTTAGCAATATCTTTTGGTTGTCCAAAACGCATAAGCGAAATTTGTTCAATTAATGTAGTTCTTTCTTCATCATCAAGCCAATTATTCATTTCTGTTTCTATAACACCACAGGCGATAGCATTAACTCTTATATTAGAAGGTCCTAATTCTTTTGCCAATGCTTTAGTAAATGAATTTACCGCTCCTTTTGAAGCAGAATATATTACTTCACATGAAGCTCCTAAGTTACCCCAAATAGATGATATATTAATTATACAACCTTCTTTTAAATTAACCATTTTAGGTACAACACAATGGCAACAATTAAACACAGAATTAAAATTTACACTCATTATCTTATTAAAATTTTCAGTTGTTATATCTGTGAATAATCCTATATGTGATATTCCAGCATTATTTATAAGAATATCAATTTTATTATAATTAGAATAAACTTTATTAATCATATCTAAAACATCTTCATATTTAGATACATCTGCTTGAATATAACAACACTTAAATCCTAAATTTATAAATTCGTTGTATGTGTTTTTAAGTTGTGTAATATTTGAATTACTATTTATTATAACAATAGCTCCTTGTTGTGCAAATGCAAATGCTATTTCTTTACCAATACCTCTTGATGAGCCAGTTACAAGTACTACTTTATCTTTAAATATATAAACAAATCCTTCCTTTGTCCAAATACAATTAAGATTGGTGCTATATTTTCTTTAAAAATCATATAGACACTTCCTTTTTAAATTTTACTTTAGTTTCTTTTTAGTTTTCTAAGATTAGGTACTACTTTTTTTATTATATTAACACATTGTTCAACTTCTTCTATAGTATTGTGCTTAGAAAAACTAAAACGAACTACTCCTTCAATATCTCTATCTTCTATTCCTAAACTTTTTAAAATGGAATCTGTAACAGGGTCGGAATGAGTATTACGAACTGAACAAGTGGAACCAACTGAAATACTAATTCCTTCCTTTGCTAGTAACTGTAAAAGAATTTGTGATTGTAAATCTTTAAATGTAACATTCAATATATATGGACTATCATTATTTATATCTCCATTTATGTGAACTTTAGTAATATTTTCTACAAGCTCATTATATAGTTTGTGTTTTAAGTTTTTTACATGATAATAATGTGCAGTCAACTCTTTATATGCTTCAATGGTTGCTACTCCTAATCCGGCTATTGCAGGTACATTTTTAGTTCCCGGTCTTAAGCCGTTGTTTTGTTTTCCACCATACATTAATGGTTTTATATTTAAATCTTTTCTTATGTACAATGCACCTACTCCTTTTGGAGCATGTAATTTATGACCACTTATACTTAAAAGGTCTATATTACATTTATTAACACATATATTATATTTACCAAAACCTTGTACTGCATCAACATGAAATAAAATTTTAGAACTTACTTCTTTTATGCTTTTACCTATAAGTTCTATATTTTGTATCGCACCCATTTCATTATTAACAAACATTACACTGACTAAAGTAGTATTATATTTTATACGATTTTTTAAATCTTGTACATCAATTAAACCTTTTGAATCAACATCTAAATAAGTAACTTGAAATCCTTTTTTCTCTAAAGCTTTAAAAGGTTGCATAACAGATGGATGTTCTATTTGGGTAGTCATGATATGTTTACCTCTTCTACTATAACCTTCTGCTGTTCCTAATATAGCTATATTATTTGATTCAGTTCCTCCTGATGTAAAATATATTTCATTTGGATTTGCATTTATTACACTAGCTATAATTTCAGCTGTTCTGTTTACTTCTTTTTCAGCACGAATGCCTTTTTGGTGTAAAGAAGATGGATTACCATAATCTGTAACCATAACTTCAAAAACTTTTTTAGCAGCTTCTAAAGATGTTTTAGTAGTAGCAGCATTATCAAAATATATCTCTTTCATTATTTACTTCCTTATCTATATTAATTTTATAAATTGAGTGAAAAACTACTATCCATATGGATAGTTGGTCATAGAATAATTAATTATATTATTTATTAATAATTACTTTTTAGGATTGTACAATATAGAATTAAAAGTTCTAATGAATTTATCAAGTAAGATAAATTCATGAAACTTACATTATTTAATAACATTATTTATAGCTTGTATAACACGAGCTTTTTCAAAAGGTTTTACTATAAAATCTTTTGCACCTTTTTTTATAGCATCAACTACCATTGATTGTTGCCCCATAGCTGAACACATAATTATTCTACTATTTGGGCTTAAGTGTAAAATTTCTTCTATAGAATTTATACCATCTCTATCCGGCATAGTGATATCAAGAGTTATAACATCTGGCTTAAGTTGACCTGCTAATCTAATAGCATCATTACCATTACTAGCTTCACCAACAATTTTAAAACTTTCTTCTTCAAGCATTTTTTTTAATACTGTTCTCATAAACATAGCATCATCTACAAGTAATATAGTTGTATCCACATTTATTCATCTCCTTGAATAGATATTAACATTATAGAGCATATTTGTAAACATAATTATTAACTAATTTAATGTTCTAACTCATATAATATATTAGCAATAGTAACAAGCCCTGCTGTTTCTGTTCTAAGTATTCTATTTCCTAATGAAATAGATTTTATATTATATTCTTTAGCCATTGAAATTTCTTTTTCTGTAAATCCACCTTCTGGACCTATAAAAATACCAATAGAATTTCCTGAAAAATTTTGTATTAGAGAACGTAAACTATTTAATTTCTCATTTTCATATGCAATTAGAGCTAAATCTAATAACTTTGTTTGTTCTAATGCTTCTTTATAAGAAATAATATCTAAAATTTCTGGAATTTTACCTCTCATACTTTGTTTTGCAGCTACTTCAGATATTTTGTTAAAACGTTCAATTTTTTTTTCACTTTTTTTATTATCTTCAATTTTTACTATAGTTCGTTCTGTAATAATTGGAATTATTTTATTAACACCAACTTCAACACATTTTTGAATTATAAATTCCATTTTATCTAGTTTAGGAAGTGATTGATATAATGTTATTTTTATCTTAGGTTCTGTGTCATTAACTATCTGCTCTATAATTTCAACTTCAACAAATTCTTTAGTTACATTTTTTATTATACAATTATAATCTACATTTTGTCTATCACAAACTATTAATTTTTCATTTTTTTTCATCCTTAGTACGGATATATGTTTAATATCTTCTCCATATATAAAAATATTATTTCCTTGTATTTTGCTATTTTCTACAAAAAATCTATGCATAATTATACACTTACCCTTACTACTATACTAACCCATTCACCTTTAGTATTAATCTCTAATATTTCAAATGATTGATTTAAAAATTCAAGTTTAACATCATCTAAACGTTCTTTTATTATTCCTGATGATATAAATATACCATTAGGTAAAATAAATTTTTTGATATCCTCAGCTAATTTTATTATTACATCAGCTACTATATTAGAAACTATAACATTAGCTTTAAAATTAACTTCACTTATTAAATTACCACATAATATTTCAATTTTATCATTAAGGTTATTTCTAATAACATTTTCCTTAGCAACTTCTACAGCAACTGAATCAAAATCAATTCCTATAACTTTTTTAGCAGAAAGTACTGCACTTGTTAAACTTAGTATACCACTACCGCAACCTATATCAAATACTATATCATCTTTATTAATATATTTTTCTAAAGATTCTATACACATGGCAGTTGTTTCATGAGTACCAGTACCAAAAGCCATTCCGGGGTCCATTTCTATAACTAAATCATTATCATTGGAAACATATTCTTCCCATGTAGGCTTTATTATTATCCTATTGCCTATTCTTAAAGGTTTATAATATTTTTTCCAATTATCAGCCCAGTCATCTTCTGAAACATTTATAATGCTTAACTCTAATGTTCCCATGTTAAATTCAGTTTCTAAATTTTTAAGTTGCTGTATATTATTTTTTACAGCTACTAATTTTTCTTTCCCGTCAATATCTTCTGAAACATAAAATTTTATATATGCATCATCATCTTTGTTATTAATTAATTCTTCATCAATATAATCCCAATGATTATTATTATTTTCTAAAAAATTTATCATATCTGAAGTATCTTCTATAAGTAAATTAGTAATATTTAATTCATATAAAAAACCACTAACTATTTCTACTGCTTCTGATTTTGTAGTTATACAAACTTCTATCCAATTCATAAAACGTCTCCTTAGGTTAAATACATACTTTTTGTTTTCATTATAAGTTATTTGTAATTTCTTTTCAACACAAAATTAAAAATAAGAAAATCAAAGTTGTGTCGCACTTAATTTTAAGTGCGACACAACTTTGATAAAAAAAATAATTATAGTATTAATCTTATAAAGTAATCAATTAATTTTATATTTAAAATTTGATTGAATATTTATAAGTTTTATTATATTATATAATTATTAAAGTTAAAAACTAAAGTATATTGTTTTTAGCTTTAGACTTCTATTTATAGTCAATAAAATAGACTATAGTATAAATTTATTAATTTTTGAGGTGACATTTATGATAATGGGATTTAATGATGCTCCATACTTCTTTTTAAATAATAAATATAGTTGTAATGTATTTATTCTCGATAGACGTTTTGGAAATGCTGAAGCTGCTTATCAAGCACATAAAACTATGGAAATTCAAATAGTAAATATATTTACAACATTAGATGCTTATAGTGCTCAATCAATAGGGCGTGAAGTACATGCATATGATGGGTGGGAAAATGATAAAATAAGGGCAATGTTATTAGTTGTATTTGAAAAATTCCGCCAAAACCCTGATATACTACAAAAACTTTTAGATACAGAAAATCAAAAGTTAGTTGCTGTGAGTATAACAAAAGAATCTTTTTGGGGGACATTAAATGGAGAAGGTAAAAATATACTTGGTAAAATACTTATGTATATAAGAGAATATTTTAAAAATCATAATGAAGAAAGAGAAAAGCTTTATAATGAATTAGAGGATATACATAGTATTTTAAAAGCTGTTAAAACTCCAATTAAGAAATATGGAATATTGTATAATAATGATGATATAGAAAAATCTAATAACAATTTTAATGACTGTATTTCTAAATTAGAAAGTTTGAAATTAAAAGTAAATAACTATACACAGTTTTTTTTAGTAGATGAAAATATTCTTACAGAAGCAACAAAACAATTTACAAAATAGTAATTGTTAAGGAACATTAAGGAGGATTTGTTATGAAGTATATAATAGCTTTAGACCAAGGTACTACAAGTTCAAGAGCAGTTTTAGTTAATAAATTAGGACAAATATGTGATATATGTCAAAAAGAATACTTACAATTTTATCCTCAAGAAGGTTGGGTAGAACAAAATCCCAAAGAAATATGGGATACTCAATTTATGCTTTTAAAAGAACTTATTAAAAAAAATAATTTAACACCAGAAAATATAAAAGCGATTGGCATAACAAATCAAAGAGAAACAACTATATTATGGGATAGAAAAACTGGAGAACCAATATATAATGCTATAAGCTGGCAATGCAGGCGAACATCTCATATATGTAATGATTTAAAAAGAAGAGGATTAGAAACATTAATACAAAGCAAAACAGGTTTAGTAGTTGATGCTTATTTTTCTGCTACAAAAATTAAATGGTTATTAGATAATGTAGAAAATGCTCACGAAAAAGCTTTAAATGGAGAAATTTTATTTGGTACAGTTGATTCATGGCTTATTTGGAAACTTACTAATGGTTGTGTACATGCAACTGATTATAGCAACGCTTCAAGAACAATGTTATTTAATATCCACACTTTAACTTGGGATAAAGATATTCTTAGAATATTAGATATACCTGAAATAATATTACCTAAAGTTTTAGATACAAGCGGTTTATTTGGTGTTACAGATAATAATATTTTAGGATTTGAAGTACCAATATCAGGTGTTGCCGGTGACCAACAATCTTCTTTATTTGGACAAATGTGTTTAGAGAAAGGTGAAATTAAAAACACTTATGGAACTGGTTGTTTTATGCTTATGAATACAGGTGATACTATTGTTTCTTCACAACATGGTCTTATTAGTACAATAGCTTGGAAAATAGGAGAAAAAACTACATATGCATTAGAAGGAAGTGTTTTTGTAACTGGTTCTGCAATACAATGGCTTAGAGATGATATGAAACTTATAAATAGTTCTAGTGAAACAGAAACTATTGCTATGTCTGTGCCTGATACAGCAGGAGCATTTTTTGTACCTGCTTTCACTGGACTTGGAACACCTTATTGGGATATGTATGCTAGAGGTGCAATACTTGGACTTACTAGAGGAGTCAAAAAAGAACATATTGTTAGAGCAGCTCTTGAAGCTATAGCTTATTGCTCTTTAGATGTGTTTGATATAATGGAGTTGGATTCTAAAATTAAAATCTCACAACTTAAAGTTGATGGTGGAGCATCTAAAAATGATTTTATATTACAATTTCAAAGTGATATATTAGGTAAAGCAGTTATAAAACCAAAATGTGTGGAAACTACTTCTATTGGAGTAGCATTTTTAGCTGGATTGGCTGTAGGATTTTGGAAAGATATAAATGAAATAAAAGATTTATGGGAAGAAGAAAAAATATTTAATCCAACAACTACAGAAGCAGTAAGGAAAAGTATGTTAAAAAGATGGAAACAAGCAGTAGAACGTACTCTTAGTTGGGAAAAGATATAAAAATTTTTATTGTAACATAGATTAAAAATAATTTAGTTTATTTCTAAAATTAAATTTAATAAAATACTAGTGTGCAGTTATGACTCGATTTCTACACTTATGACTAATTTTTTTGTATTAAAATTTATATTGGTTACGTTTATGACTAAATTCTTTGCAGTTATTACAAAATCTAATTTTTAACATTTTAAAAATATTAATTACTAAATTAATTTTATTGAAAATATAATACTTGAAAGGAAAATAATTAATGGATATAAATCAAAAATCTCTTGAAATGCATGAGAAATGGAAAGGTAAGCTTGAAATAAAAAGTAAAGCAACTGTAAAAACAACAGAAGATTTATCAATAGCATATACACCTGGCGTAGCTGAACCTTGTCGTAAAATATATGATGATGTTGAGAATGTTTATAAATATACTATGAAAGGAAATACAGTAGCTGTTGTAACAGATGGTACAGCAGTTTTAGGATTGGGTGATATAGGACCGATGGCTGCACTTCCTGTAATGGAGGGAAAAGCAGTTTTGTTTAAAGAATTTGCTGATGTTAATGCAATACCTATATGTTTAGATACTAAAGATACAGAAGAAATAATAAAAACTATTAAATTTTTAGCTCCTAGCTTTGGAGGAATTAATCTTGAAGATATATCTGCCCCTAGATGTTTTGAAATAGAAGAACGCTTAAAAAAAGAACTTGATATACCTGTATTTCATGATGACCAACATGGAACAGCAATAGTTGTATTAGCAGGAATTATTAATAGTCTTAAACTTGTAAATAAAACTAAAACAGATGTTAAAGTAGTTATAAATGGTGCTGGTTCTGCTGGTATTGCCATATGTAAACTTCTTTTAAATTATGGCTTTACTAATATAATATTATGTGATAAAATAGGTGTCATTCATAAAGGAGCGACTTGGACTAATTGGGCACAAAAAGAATTAGCAGAAAAAACAAATTTATCTCAATTAGAAGGAACTCTTAAAGATGCTCTTGTAGGTTCAGATATATTTATTGGAGTTTCAGCTCCTAATGTGGTTACAAAAGAAATGATTGAAACAATGAATAAAGATGCAATAATATTTGCGATGGCAAACCCAATACCTGAAATAATGCCTGATATTGCTAAAGAAGCAGGTGCAAAAATAATAGGAACTGGTCGTTCTGATTATCCTAATCAAGTAAATAATGTACTTGTATTTCCGGGAATATTTAAAGGTGTTATGGAAGCAAGAACAAATAAAATAACTGAAGAAATAAAAATTACTACTGCTGAAACATTGGCAAAAATTATTCCTGATAATGAACTTAGTGAAACAAATATACTTCCTAAACCATTTTCAGATGGGGTTGCTTTTAAAATAGCAGAAGCAATAAAAAATTTAATACAAATCAAAGGAGAATAAAGTAAATGTTAAAAAAACTATCAATGTTACTTTGTGCATGCTTATTATTAATGACTGGTTGTAGTTCATTATTTAATTCAGTTAGCTCTGTTAAAGAAGCTGAACAATTAAATATGCCAAAAGATGGTGAAGAAATAGCTATTATGAAAACAAATAAAGGAGATATAAAAATTAGATTATTTCCAAAAGCAGCTCCTAAAGCTGTTGAGAATTTTACAACTCATGCAAAAGATGGGTATTATAATGGTCAAGTATTTCATAGAGTAATAAATGATTTTATGATTCAAGGTGGTGACCCTACTGGAACTGGTGCAGGGGGCGAAAGTATATGGAAAAAACCTTTTGAAGATGAATTTTTAACAGGCTATCACAATTTAAGAGGCTCTTTATCTATGGCTAATGCAGGAGCCGGAACAAACGGAAGTCAATTTTTTATAGTTCAAGCTAAAACAGTAGATGAAGATATGTTAAGTCAAATGAGTGCTTTAAATAAAAAAGGTGAATCTAAAGGAATGTTTCCAGATGCTATTATAGAAGCATATAGAGAAAATGGAGGAACTCCTTGGTTAGATTATAGACATACTGTATTTGGTCACGTTTTTGAAGGTATGGATATTGTTGATTCAATTGCTTCTGTTGAAACAGATGAAAATGATAAACCTGTAGAAGATGTTATTATAAATGAAATAAAAATTGTTAAATATGAAGAACCAAAAAAATAATTTATAATTAATGAAATTGAAAATTTTGCATTGAAAAAAAGATGATGAATAAGTTATTCATCATCTTTTTTTTATCTTATAACCGCATTTAAAACTATTGCTACAATTATAAAACATGTTGCTAATATTTTAGTGTATCTTTCAAGTTTACCTTCTATAGAATTAGATTTATTCTTACCCCAATAAGTATCAGTCATTCCTGTAAGTGTACCTGATAATCCAGCATTTCTACTAGATTGAAGAAGAATTATAACAATAAGTCCAACGCTTATTGCAAAAAATAAAATTGACAATATTACACTTAGTACATTCATCTAAAAAACCTCCAAATTATGCTTGGTTAAATTTAAAACTGTTATAAGTAAAAAGTTTGCTTATATTATCTCCAATTTAACACTTTTATAAAGTATATCATATACACAATTTAGTATCAATAGGAATTTTAACTTTATTTATATTAAATTAATTTGAAAAATATACAAAAGTATATGAACCAATAAATTACTTTTGTATATATTTTTTGAATTAATAAATTCATTTGCACTTAACATACTTTAAAAAGTATATTGAGTATAATAATTTGTGATATACTATTTTATATTTTATGATATAATAGATAAAATATAGATAATAAAATTATTAAATAAAGGAGAGAAATTTATAAATGAAACTTAAAGTTAAAACATTATGTTTAATAACTTGCGTTAGTTTGGTTTTAAGTAGCTGTAATGCTAATAAAACCACTGAAGTACTAAAAGAAGAAATAAATAAAATACCTATAGAAGTTATGTCTGTAACAAAAAGTTTAATTCAAAATGAATATATTTATTCAGGTAAAGTTAAACCACAAGACGAAATAAATGTACTTAGTACAGTAGCTGGCAAAGTTAATGAAGTATTTTTTGATATTGGAGATAGCGTAAATGAGGGTGATATACTTTTTACAATGGATACATTAGATATTGAAAACAATATAAAAGTTTTAAGAGCTTCTCTAAGTTCGACAGAAGCCAATATTAAATCAGCCAAAACAAATTTAGAATTAGTAAATGGTTCTGGTGTCCAATTACAAATAGAAAATGCTAAGTCAGGTGTTAATAATGCATTATCTGCTTTAGAAAGTTCAAAATTAAATTTAACTAATGCAGAAATTGGAGTTAATAACGCAAAATTAAGTTTTGATACAATTAAATTTAATGTTGAAAATGCAGAAATTGGTTTAAAGAATGGAGAAATTGGTTTAAAAAATGCCGATATAACTTTAAAAAATGCAGAAATTGGCTTAAAAAATACAGATTTAGTTCTGGAAAATGCAAAACTATCCTTAGAAAATGCAAAGACTAATTATGAAACTAATAAAATTTTATATGAAGCTCATTCTATTTCAAAAAATGTATATGAACAATATGAAACAGCTTATAATCAAGCTCAAATTTCGTATGACCAAGTGAAATTATCTTATGACCAATCACAACTTTCATATGAGCAAGCTAAATTAGCACATGAACAAGCTGAATTAGGCTACAATCAAGCAGAAACAGCTTACAATCAAGCTAAATTTTCATACAATCAAGCAGAGCTAGGTTTAAGTCAAGCAGAAGTTGCATACCAGCAAGCTAAATTAAGTTATAGTCAAGCAGAAACAGCTTATAATCAAGCTAAAGATGTTTATAGTATAACAGCAAATCAAATGCCTGCTGAAAATAAAAGAAAAGCACAAGATGCAGTAACTATTGCTGAAGCATCTAAAGATTCTATACTAGCACAAATTGAAAGTGCTGAAAAAACATTAAATGATGCTATTATAAGAAGTCCAATATCTGGGATTATAACAGGTTGTAATATAAAAGCTGGTACAGTTCTTGCACAGACAACAGCAGCCCCATTTACTATTATAAATATGAATAGTGTAAATATAGAAGTTAATGTCTCTGAACAGATTATAAATAATATTAATTTAAATCAATTAGTAGATATAAAAGTTGCTAGTATTTCAGAAACTCCATTCCAAGGAGTAATAAATAAAATAAATCCATCTTCAAATGCAACTGGTACATATGGAGTAACTATTAAAATAAATAATCCTGATAATTCATTAAAAGCAGGTATGTTTGGTGAAGTTTATTTTACAAGAGATAAAAAAGAAGATACAATTGTTTTACCTCGAAATATTGTAATTTCAAAAAATAATGAAACTTATGTTTACATAGAAGAAAATGGTATAGCAAAGAAAATATATGTTTCATTAGGTGTTGACAATGGTAATGAAATAGAAATTGTTGAAGGAATAGAAGAGGGAATGAATGTTATTATAAAAGGGCAAACCTATTTATCTGATGGAGATAATGTAGAAGTTGTTGCAATAAAAAATGATAACATTAATTTAGAAGAAATCGAATCTGAAAATGATATTTCAGAAGAAACTACTCCTAATAATATTTTAGAAGAAACTTCTTCTAATGAGGAGGAATAAAAATGTTTTCTAAACAAGCTATAAAAAGACCTGTAACTACTGTAATGGTTATGCTTATAGTTATACTTGCTGGTACAGTTTCGTTGTTAGGATTAAAATTAGACCTTATGCCTAAAGTTAATGTTCCTATTGCTATAGTAAACACTTCTTACACAGGAGCAGGACCAAAAGAAATAGAAACTCTTATTACTAAACCAATGGAAGAAATTTTAGGTACAGTTAGTAATGTAGATAGTATTTCATCTGTTTCGTCAAGTGGTAGCTCTGTAGTAATAGTACAGTTTACAGATGGTACAGATTTAGATTTAGCAGCAATTGATATGAGAGAAAAGATTGATATAATTAAAGATATGCTTCCTGATGATGCTAGTGATCCTATGATTTTAAAATTAGATATATTTAATTCTTCTGCAATGGAAGTTGGGGTTAGTAGTGAAAATTTAAATTTAACAGAGTTAAATGCATTTGTTGATGATAATATAATAAGCAGACTTGAAAGAATAGAAGGAGTTGCATCTGTAAGTATTTCAGGTGGTATTTCCAATGAAATAGAAGTAATTATAAATCCTGAAAAAATGTATGGATATGGTATAAGTACTGCTACTTTAATGCAAGTTTTAGCTTCAGAAAATATGAATTATCCTACAGGTAAAATATATCAAGGTGATACTAAATTACAGGTTCGTACAGTTGGAGAATTTAAATCAATAGATGATATAAAAAACTTACCAATAACAACATCTAATGGAACGACCATTTATATAAGTGATATTGCAAGTGTAAATCAAGTTCAAAAAGATATGGATTCATATGTTTATGTTAATGGTAAACCAAGTATAATGTTATCAGTTCAAAAACAATCAAATGCAAATACAGTGGATATATCAGATAAAGTAAGTGCTGAAATTACAAAGATACAAAAAGAGTATACGAATATAACTCTTAATATGCTTACTGACACATCAGATTATATAAAGATGTCAATAAAAAATGTTATATTGACAGCTATTCAAAGTTCATTAATGGCTGTTGTTGTATTATTTATATTCTTGAAAGACCCTAAAACTTCATTAATAATAGGTATTTCAATACCTGCTTCTGTTATTTCTACATTTGCATTAATGTATGTAAATAATATGACAGCAAATATAGTTTCAATTGGTGGTATTTCAATTGGTATAGGTATGTTAGTTGATAATTCAGTTGTTGTACTTGAAAATATATTTAAACATTGGAATGATGGAATGGATAGTAAAACGGCAGCAGAAACTGGTGCTAAAGAAGTTGCAATGGCTGTTACAGCATCAACCCTTACAACAATTGCTGTTTTTGTTCCTCTAATGTTTGTTAGTGGAACTGTAGGAGATATATTTAAAGACTTATCCTTTACTGTAAGTTTTGCTCTTTTTTCTTCACTTATTATATCACTTACATTTGTACCAATGGCATGTTCAAAAATTTTGAAACGTAGTCAAAATAAATCCACAGGATTAATATCAAAATTTTTAGATGCTTGGGGTAGAGGGCTTGATAAAATAGATAATTTTTATAGAAAAATTCTTAGTTGGTCACTTAAAAATAAAAAGAAAGTAGTTCTTTTAGTATTATTAACTTTTGTTGGTTCTCTCTCGCTTATTCCTTTAATGGGTGTAGATTTTATGCCTACTATGGATGAAGGTTCAGCTTCAATAAGAGTAGAATTACCAAAAGGAACTGTTATTGAAAAAACAAAAGAAGTAGTTGATGAAGTTTTAAATAAGATAGATGATATAGAAGAAATAGATTTAATTTATTTAAATATTGGTGGAGGTGGTATGTCTTTATCAGGAAACAGTACTGATAGAGCAACTATCAACATAAACCTTAAAGATAAAAAAGATAGAAAAAAAAGTACTGAAGAAATGGTTAAAGAAATAAAAACTAAAGTATCAACTATAGCAGGAGCTAAGATAACAGTTGAAGCATCAAATTCAGCTATGGGAGTTATGAGTAATACAGGAATTTCAATGGATTTAACTGGAGAAGATACAGAAGTTCTTAAAGACCTTGGTAAACAACTTATTGAATTATTTTCTAAAGTAGAAGGTGTGACAAATATCACTAGTTCAGCAGAAGATTCAATACCAGAAGCTAATATTTTAATCAATAGAACAAAAGCATCTACTTATGGTATAAGTGCAGCAACTATTGCAAATGTAGTTAATACAGCTATAAGTGGTAGTGTTGCATCACAATATAAAATACAAGGAACTGAAATAGATATACGAATAAGACAAAATAAAGATACTACAAAATATATAAATGATATTAAAAATATAACAATTACTTCACCAAAAGGAATTACAGTACCATTAACAGAACTTGCAGAGATACAACAAACAGAAAGTTCTTTATCAATTAGTAGAAAAAATCAACATAGATATATTACACTTGATGCGAAAGTTGTTGACAGAGATATAAATTCAGTAATGAAAGATTTAGAATTAAAGTTAGCAGAATTTAATTTTCCTGAAGGTTATAGTTATGAATTTACAGGTGTATTAGAAAGTATGATGGAATCTTATGAGAGTTTGAAAATTATACTTGTTGTTGCTATATTATTGGTCTATATGATTATGGCATCACAATTTGAATCATTAGTTTATCCATTTATAGTTATGTTTTCAATACCATTAGCTATAACAGGAGGTGTACTTGGATTATTTATAACAGGAAATACTGTAAGCGTAACAGCCTTTATGGGCTTTGTAATGTTAGTAGGTATGGTTGTTAATAATGCAATTGTACTTGTAGACTATACAAATCAACTTATGTATACGGGAATGAATTGTTATGATGCATTAACTAAAGCAGGACCTAACAGATTAAGACCTATACTTATGACCACTCTTACAACAATATTAGGACTTATTCCAATGGCATTAGCAACAAATGAAGGTACAGAAATGCAACAACCATTAGCTATATCAGTAATATTTGGTTTATCAATTTCAACAATAGTTACATTAATATTTATTCCTGTATTATATTCTATAATAGATAAATTTCGTAAACATAAAGTACAGTAAAAATTTATTACATAAAAAACTCCTTAATTAAATTTAAGGAGTTAAATTTTATAAAATATTAGAAATAGTAATAAACAATAAAATATTGTTATTACTATTTTTTTAATTTAAAGTCGTGTCGCACTCATTTATGAGTGCGACACAGGATTGATTTTAATTTTTAAATTTATTTTTTATTATTTTTATAATTCAATATAAAAAATAAATTTAAATCGTTATTGTATGTAGGGGCGTGCTACGCACGTCCGAAAAAAAACAGGGGCGACCGAAGGTCGCCCCTACATTTTCCTACAATTATTTTTGAATGATTCTATAGTAAACACCTTCTAATTTTCATATATAAATCATTAAATATGTTTAGAAATTATAGTATCAATTAATCCATATTCTTTTGCTTCTTCAGCACTCATAAAATTATCACGGTCAGTATCTTTTTCAATTTTTTCAATTGTATTTCCTGTATTTTCAGCAAGAATTTTATTAAGCCTTTGTTTATTTTTTATTATATGGTCAGTCATAATTTTTATATCTGTAGCTTGCCCTTGAATTCCACCTGTAACTATTGGTTGATGTATCATTATTTCAGAATTAGGAAGAGAAAATCTTTTACCATGTGTACCACCTGCTAATAAAAAAGCACCAAAGCTTGCAGCTAAACCAACACAAATAGTTGACACATCACATTTAATATATCTCATCGTATCATATATCGCAAAGCCAGCTGATACAGAACCGCCGGGACTATCTATATACAAGTGAATATCTCCATCAGGGTCTTGCGATTCTAAATATAAAAATTGACTTATAATCAAACTAGCAGTAATATTTGTTATTTCTTGATTTAAAAAAATAATTCTGTCATTTAAAAGCCTTGAATATATATCATAACTTCTTTCACCATAATTTGTTCTTTCAATAACATAAGGAATATTCATGCAACCCTACCCCCATATATATATTTTAAATTTAGTATATATTTATTTTGTTTTGGTATAAAAACTCCTAATTGTCTGTATATTTGAGGAGTGTATAAATATAATTGTCTAAATGCTAAGGTAAATGATTGCTGAGACTCATAATTAGCTTCAAAAGCTATTTCTGATATTGTTTTATTAGTGGTAACTAATTTTTTGGCTGCTTCTGTTAAACGACGTTTTTGGATATATTTATGTAAAGTACATCCAACGAATTCATAAAATAATCTATTTAAATGAAATTTTGAGTAATTAACTTCATTTGCAATATTATCTAATTTTAAATTTTCATCTAAATTATTTTCAACATATTCTATAACATTTAAAATAATTTTCCTTTTTTCATTCATCAAGTAGCCCTCCTTATTTTGTTTTATTAATTATTAATTATAAAACAATTAATAACATATGTCTTAATAAAAAATGCGATTCTTTATAAGTAATACTTCTAAAATAATTATAGTTTATAAATATATAATAATCTTTAAAAATTTAAATTTTGGAAGTAAGTTATAAACTTGCTTCTATTTTTTTGTACATTTATTATTTGATTCTCATAATTGAATATGATAAACTTAAAATACTATATTAAAAAGGAGCTGCTTGAAATGGATATGGAATATTTAGCAAGTAAAATACAATGTAGTAAAGAAGATAAATTTGAATGTATTCCTCTTATAAAAGATATTATAAATTTAGCCAATACTGCACGAAGACAAGGATTAATTATTTTAGAAGAACAAATTGAAGCTAATAAAAATTGTCCATATTTATTAAAAAGACTTATATTACTTATAACAGATGGAAGAGATGTTGAATCAGTTGAAAAAATAGCAAGTACTTATATAGTAGTTGGTAATTATAATGGGAAAGAATTTTTAGAAAATATTCTTATAATGGAAGGTTGTTTGATGCTTCAACAAGGAATACATCCAACATTAATCAATGCAGTACTTTTTGCATATTTAGGACTTGATTTTCTTGAAGAAGAAAATAAAATGTTTGAAGATGTTATTTTAAATCAAAGTACTTTAGAAAAATTAAATAATGCAGTTAATCCTTTATCAGACAAAACAATATTACTTGAACAATTTAATGATATGGATAATAGAAGTATACAAAGAATATTAAGAGATGTTGACATAGATAATCTTACTTTCGCTTTATTAGGTGCTAGTTCAGAGATAAGAAAAAAATTTTTAGATAATCTATCAACATCCGGTAAAAAGATTGTAAATGTTGAGTTAGTAAATTTATATGAACAGAATAATTTATCAACTAAGAGTGAAGTACCTTTTTATTTAGAAAGTAATATAGTTGAATCACAAAATAAAATTTTAAATACTGTATGTAAACTTGTTAAATCCGGTGATATTATAGTTACATCGGAAGACGAACTTTCAAATACTATATCTAAACTTATTGAATCGGATGAACTTATAGTTAAATTACAAAATAATACATATGAACAATCAGGTAGTACGGTTATAATTCATAAATATTAAAAGAAAGTAGGTCGCTTACTATGGATATAAAATATTTAGCAAATAGAATACAATGTAGTAAAGAAGATAAAATTGAATGTATTTCTACTATAAAAGATATTATAGACTTAGCAAACATAGCACGTAGAGAAGGTTTACTTGCTTTAGAAAATGTAGTTCAAAATAATAATTATCCAATCCTATTAAAAAAGCTTATAACACTTATAATAGATGGAACAGACCCTGAAATAGTTCAAAAAGTATCAGATGCTTATATGATATCAGGTAATTATAATGGAAAAGAGTGCTTAAAAAATATTTTAATTATAGAAGGTTGTTTAATGATTCAACAAGGAGTAAATCCAACATTAATTATTAAAATTCTTCTTGAATATTTAGGAAATGAATTTAGCAAAGACGAAGAAAAAATTTACCAAAATATATGTAATAATCTAACACAATTCAATAAACTTTTTTAGAGCTTATTCTACAAATATACATAAAGAATCTACTAATAAGTAAAAACCACTAGTTTGGCTAGTGGTTTTTACTTATTAATTAAAAAAAATCTTATTATATTTTTGTTGCCCAGATTGCTGCACGATATGTAGATTCAATAACTGGTTCAGGAATTGGCTCATCTGTATAATTGTGATATGTTCGTTCAATTTTTAATCCTGCTTCTTCTATCCACTTATAAACTTGTGCTTGTGTTGGAATATGTTTATACCAATGATTAGGAAATATTATTTGTTCACCATTATTAGTAGTAAGTTCCGTATGATTGGCACCTGTACATATTTGAGTAATAGGATTATATACACTACCATAACCAACAGTTTTTCCTGTCGTTCCTAAATCATCAGTCCCACTAAAATAATTATTTTCTTGTAATTGATTAAAACATGCTATAGGGTTGTAAAGTAAATCAAAGTCTAAATAGAGATGACCACCTTTTCTAAGAGCTTTTGCAGCATTTTTAAGAATATTTTTTTGTGCTGTAGCATAATCCATCTCAGATTCAATATTTATAAGAAAATTACCTGCTATAACAACTACATCATAATCTAAACCCCAATCATCCGTTGTTGCATCAAGTACATAACAACGAATATTTTTTAGACCTTGCATACGTTTATAACAATTTAGAAGCATATGTTCATCAGCATCGAATCCAGTAACTGTATGACCTGCTTGTGCAAGTGGTATACAAATACGACCACCACCACAGGCAATTTCAAGAATGTTTTGGGGTTTGTTATCTGTATTTTCTTTTAAAACTTTAAATAAAAAATCAATGTCATGTGTTTGGGTTTCAAACTGTTCGTATACACTAGCATACCAATGTTTAACAATAAAATTACGATTCAAAATAATTCCTCCAATTTTTTAGGAGGGTTAAAGTATAGTCGCCCTCCTGATATTTATGAGCTTAACAAATACTATATTTTTCATATGAAATCACCCTTTCGGTTAAATTTTTTATTCTAATTCCAAAGATTATATAAATAATCTTAATATAATTATATCAAATATTATTTAAATAGCAAGCCGATTTTTATAAAATTAAGGTTTTTATACCTTGATAAGGAATTTTATTTTAAATCAAAGTTATGTCGCACTTTAAATAAAGTGCGACATGACTTTAAACTAATAAAAAAAAGCTAAACTAAAAAAGTTTCGCTTATTTATTCAATTTTTATATTATGATAATGATAATTATCATTAAAACTAGTGTGTAAAGTTTTTCCTTGTTAGTCAATATACATTGACAAATATTTTTTTATAATTTATTATAGTGATAATTATTATTAATCGTATATTCATTATTAACAAAAAAAATTTAAATAAGTTATAAGTTACCTAATATAGGTTAAATTTTATTATTATATAGTATAGAATGGTGGTTAATCTATGAATAAAAAAGGCAAAAAGAAAATATTTAAAATAACATTATTATCATTTGCAGTTTTAATAATAGCACTAATAACAGGATTTTTTATTTATGCTTCTGATTATTATAAGGCAGATGATTTGGCTATTACAGTAATGAATAATAATGATAGTTTTCAAATTGAGGACAATTTAACAATTTTATCACCATCTTTTAAAAGCGATACTGCATTAATTTTCTACCCTGGTGCAAAAGTAGAGAATATAGCATATTTGCCTATTTTAGAAAAACTAAAACAAAATGGGATAACATGTATACTTGTTAAAATGCCTTTTAATATGGCAATATTTGATGTTAATGCAGCAGATAAGATTTTTGAAAAGTTACCTGATATTAAAAATTGGTATATAGGTGGACACTCAATGGGTGGTGCAATGGCAAGTAGTTATGCTTCAAAAAACAAAGATAAAGTAAATGGTTTAATATTGTTAGGTGCTTATATATATGGAGATTATCCTGCTGAAAATGCTCTAACTGTTTATGGAACATTTAATTCTAATTTAGAAAAAAACATAAATTATTCAGATAATATTGTTGTAATTGAGGGTGGTAATCATGCACAGTTTGGTAACTATGGTAAACAGAAAGGCGACCCAGAAGCTACTATAAGTACTGATGAACAGCAAAATATTGCTGTAAGTGCTATTTTAGAATTTATCAAAGAAAATGAATAATAATATTCTATAAATCCAAAACAGGTTATACAAAAAATATGTCTTTTTAATAAAAATAAATGAATGCACTTTGTGCATTCATTTATTTTTTTACCACTATAATTTAAAGATACTAAAGCATCTTTATAATTAAATTATTTAAATTCGTTTTTCATCGGTTCACTAAAATCCCACTTAATTATTTTTATACCAAAGAACTCTTCGACTTGCTTTTCAGTAAGATTTGTAGCATCATTCATCGTTATTTTGTCAGAAATATCATAACGTTCAACATAAAAAATATTTGGTTTTCCATGTGTACCTGACTTTCCATTTGGATCCCCCATATAATATTCTCCTGTACCGAAATCAATGTAAACTTCTGCACGTGTATTAATTCTTTCTGGATTTAAAACAGAGGGAACATTTTTATCAACAAAAATAGAAATTCTATCCTTTCCACTTTTTAAATATTCATCCCATGTTCGACGCTCACCAAAACCACCTGAGATATCAAATCCGTCAAATTCACAAACAACAACATCTTCAATATCATATATCTCTCCATTAAATTCATATATCAAATGAAATGGAAATTCACCATATTTAATAGTTGGTGGCAATTGCTTACGACTAAAAACAGCTATCAGACCAAGCAGACCCATAATAATAGAAGCTAGCACTTGTTTTATAATAATAACAACCGTTGCCAAAACTTTATAAAACTACAAAGTTTATTGCTCATTCTTTCTATCCCATTTTGTA